>NZ_JCAFRX010000003.1:0-534128 GCF_059368615.1 Stenotrophomonas sp. YJH_SMC_40
CCACTCACCGACCTCCAACCCCCGCGCCTGCGGCGCTGCCCCCGAACTCCGGGGGCGGTAGTGCCGGCCGCTGGCCGGGTACGCTCGGCACATGCGTGCTGTCGCTCCCGCATTTCGCTGCGCGAACCGCGGGCCCCACTCACCGACCTCCAACCCCCGCGCCTGCGGCGCTGCCCCCGAACTCCGGGGGCGGTAGTGCCGGCCGCTGGCCGGGTACGCTCGGCACATGCGTGCTGTCGCTCCCGCATTTCGCTGCGCGAACCGCGGGCCCCACTTACCGGCCTCCAACCCCCGCGCCTGCGGCGCTGCCCCCGAACTTCGGGGGCGGTAGTGCCGGCCGCTGGCCGGCATCCCGATCAGCTCAGGGTGATTGCGGTTGCCGGCCAGCGGCCGGTACTACCGGGGGACGCCCAATTCCGAACCAGCCCAGCGTTACCCCGCACAGGGGGCCGATCAGCAGGGCGAAGGCGAGGGTGCCGACACCGACATTGCCGCCGAGCCACCAGCCCAGCAGCAGCACGCTGCCCTCGATCAGGCTGCGCACCTTCCAGATCGGCCAGCCGGTGCGGGCATGCAGGCCGGTCATCAGGCCGTCGCGTGGGCCGGGCCCGAGCTTGGCGCCGATGTACAGGCCGGTGGCCAGGGCGACCAGCAGCATGCCGGCGCAGAACATCGCCAGCTGCCAGCCAAGGCCGACCGCCGGGGGAAGCAACCACAGCCCGAACTGCGCGGATGGACCGATCAACATCACGTTGAGCACGGTGCCGACGCCCGGCTTCTGTCGCAATGGCCACCACAGCAGCAGCACCAGTGCACCGATCACATTGGTGGCCAGGCCGAACGATAGCGGCGTCTGTGCGGCGATGCCCTGCGACAACACGTCCCAGGGGGCCACGCCGATCGCTGCACGGATCATCAGCGAGGCGCCGAAGCCGTACAGGAACAGGCCGATGATCAGTTGCAGCAGACGCAGGGGCAGGGCGGTGGGCATGGTGGCGCTCGGGGAGAGGGGGGGGGGCTGTTTCCACCGTAATCCCGATTCAGTCACTCCCATAGATACAGATGCCGGCCGATCCACCGCTACAGGAGTCGTCGATCCTGCGTATGGGCCGTTCTGTGGAGCTGGGCCATGCTCCGGCTGCTTTGCCTGGCACCGCCAGCCGAACATGGCTCGGCACTGCACTGGCGTTCCAGCCTGGCTCAGTCGCCCCAGCCGGCCAGCGCCAGCTTGCCCACCGTGCGCCCGCTGGCCAAGCGCTGATGCGCGATGTCCAGATTCGCCGCATTGATCGCGCCCAGTGTCTCGCTGAGGGTGCCGCGCAGCTGGCCAGCGTCGATCATGCTGGCCGCGCGGCTGAGGATGCGGTGCTGTTCGATGCGGTCCGCCGTGGCGAAGCGCGAACGCGCGAACATGAACTCCCAGTGGATGCCGATGCACTTGGCCTTGTAGGGATCACCGATGCGCAGCGCGCCGCGCGGTTCGACGATGAGGCCGACATGGCCCTGTGGCGCCAGCAGCTGACCCAACGCATCCCAGTAATGGTCGGTGTCGGCCAGGTTGAGCGCGACCTGTACTGCGTCGATGCCCAATGCCTGCAGCTGGGGCAGCAGCGGCTGCCGGTGGTCGATTACATGCTGGGCACCCATCTGCCGGCACCAGTGGATCGATGATTCACGCGAGGCGGTGGCGATCACCTCGAATCCGGCATGCCGGCCCAGCTGGATCGCCATCGATCCAACACCGCCTGCTCCGCCGATCACCAGCAGGTGCTGGCCGGCATGGCGGCGATCATCCAGCTGCAATGGCATGCGCTGAAACAGCAGTTCCCATGCGGTGAGCGTGGTCAGTGGCAGTGCGGCCGCTTCGGCGAAGTCGAGCGTGGTCGGCTTGCGCGCTACCAGCCGTTCGTCCACAAGATGGAACTGCGCATTGCAGCCCGGCCGGGTGACATCACCGGCGTAGTAGACCTCGTCGCCGGACGCGAACAGGCTGGCGTCCTCGCCGATCGCTTCGACCACCCCGGCGGCGTCCCAGCCGAGTACGCGGGGTGCTTCGAGCGTGGCCGGATCGGTGGCCGCCCGCTGCTTGCCGTCGACCGGGTTCACCGAGACGGCCTCGACCCGGATCAGCAGGTCGCGGCCACCCGGAGGCAGCGGCGGGGGCAGGTGGATATCGCAGAGGGCGGGGGCGGATTCACGACTCAGGGCGACGGCTTTCATCTCGGCTCCGGCTGGGTACGTGGCTCCATCATAGAGTTCCTCACGTTTCAGCAGATACGCTGAATCGGGTGGAGCAAGCTGTTGCGCAATATGTCGTATTCCGCACTTAAACCCCGTCAAACCCTTGCAGCGTGAGGGTCTTGCGGATTTTCATCATCCTGTATAGGGTTTCAACGTCGGACCGGTGGAGGGTCGGGCGCGATACTTCACATGTTACGGGACTGTTAACATGACCTTCACCCGCCTGAGCATAATGTTCGCGGCGGTGGCGTGCTGAATCGGCTGTCGAACATCGACGCACTAGTGCTGGCCCATGCCTCTACCGGTTTCATACCCCCGAAATAGGAGCTGTACTCAATGAACAAGAAGATCCTTACTGCCGCGCTGCTGGGTGGTCTGGCTTTCGCCCAGGCTGCGTCCGCGCAGGAGTTCGATGACCGCTGGTACCTGACCGGTTCGGCCGGCTTCAACTTCCAGGACAGCGACCGCCTGACCAATGACGCTCCGTTCGTCACCCTGGGCCTGGGCAAGTTCATCAGCCCGAACTGGTCGCTGGACGGTGAGCTGAACTACCAGAACCCGAACTTCGACGCCAACAAGGACATGAACTGGTCGCAGTACGGCGTCTCGCTGGACCTGCGTCGCCACTTCATCAAGGAAGGCCGCGGCTGGAACCCGTACCTGCTGGCCGGCCTGGGCTACCAGAAGTCGGAAGAAGAGTACAACCCGATCAGCGGTGGCCTGGCTGACCGCAAGGACGGCAACTTTGCCGCCAAGGTCGGCGTCGGTCTGCAGACCACCTTCGAGAAGCGCGTTGCTGTCCGTGCCGAAGTCGCCTACCGCGCTGATTTCGACGACCAGAGCGTGAACCCGAAGCGTGCCGGCAACGATGAAAGCTGGTTCGGCGACGTGCTGGCTTCGGTCGGCGTCGTGATCCCGCTGGGCCCGGCTCCGGTCGCGGCTGCTCCGGCTCCGGCTCCGGTTGCCCCGAGCTGCGCCGACCTGGATGACGACGGTGACGGCGTCAACAACTGCGACGACAAGTGCCCGAACTCGCAGCCGGGTCAGACCATCGGTCCGGACGGTTGCCCGGTGCCGGTCTCCATCGACCTGAAGGGCGTCAACTTCGACTTCGACAAGTCGAACCTGCGTCCGGACGCCGTGGCGATCCTGAGCGAAGCCACCGAGATCCTGAAGCGTTACCCGGATCTGCGCGTTGAAGTCGCCGGTCACACCGACTCGAAGGGTACCGACGCTTACAACCAGAAGCTGTCGGAGCGTCGTGCTACCGCCGTGTACAACTACCTGACCAAGAACGGCGTTGACGCCGGTCGCCTGGTCGGCCCGATCGGCTACGGCGAGAGCCGTCCGATTGCTCCGAACACCAACCCGGATGGTTCGGACAACCCGGAAGGTCGCGCCAAGAACCGTCGTACCGAGCTGAACGTCCAGAACTAAGTTCTGACGCTCTGCCAGTAGGACACAGCAGGACCCGGCTTCGGCCGGGTCTTGTTGTTTCTGCGGCCCGGAATCCGGTGCCTGCCGGTCCGAGGGTAACCGTTCGTCGGGTTTTTGTCCGTAAAACCAATGGGTTGCCGTATTCATTGAAAGTGGCGCTTGAAAGCTGTCGCGGCATTGCTAAACTCGCCGCGTCACTTCCTTTCCTGGATGCCCTTCATGCTGCGCTCTGCATCGGCCGCCGTCCTGGCGCTGGCCCTGGTTCCCGCCGCCCACGCTGCGGTCGATTGCTCGGTCAACACCAGCGCCTCGCCGCTGCCGTTGCCGGCCACGACCATCGCGCCGGTGGCCGACGAGCTCTACATCCGTGGCAACCAGCTGGGCATGCCGGCCGGCGTGCTGAGCAGCAACTACGATCCGTCGCAGTCGCTGGACCAGGTGCTGCAGCGCCTGCGCATCGATGGCTGCCAGAACATCGCCAAGGCCATTCCGAGCGCACCGGCGGTGAAGCCGAACGATCCGGCGGCCTACAAGCCGCAGACCGAATTCGACAACACGCCCTGGCGCTTCGACATGAGCCAGAACGGCAAGCGCATGACCGCCGAAGAGTTCGACGCCTGGATGAAGGCGCGTGGCGTGCGTGTGGTCAAGGCGCGTCCGGCTCCGGCCGCCACTCCGGCCCCGGCCGAAGCACCGGCTGAGACCAAGCCGGTCGACAAGAAGTAAGCGCCGCGGGGAGCAGAGGCTTGCGCACGCGCCGCCCACCTGCCGCCCCCGCCGCCCGCTCCCACGCATCGCGTGGGCGTGCGACTCCCGCTGCCACCGCCGCCGGTGTCCGTCATGGCCTGGCGCGCGTGCTGTCCAAGGCCGGCGTGTGCTCGCGCAGCGAGGCCGCGCGCTGGATTGCCGACGGACGCGTACGCGTCTCCGGCCGCATCGTGCGGGATCCCGAGTTCCCGATTGGCCAGCCGGCGCCGCCGATCGAGGTCGATGGCCAGCCGATGGGCGCGCCGCAGCGCCTGTACCTGATGCTCAACAAGCCACGCGGGGTGGTGACCACCGCGCAGGACGAGCGTGGCCGCGACACCGTCTACCGCTGTTTCGATGGTGCAGGGCTGCCGTGGATCGCGCCGGTCGGGCGCCTGGACAAGGCCAGTGAAGGGCTGTTGCTGTTCAGCAACGATCCGCAGTGGGCCGCGCGCCTGACCGATCCGGAAACGGGTCCGCAGAAGACGTACCACGTGCAGGTCGACCGCCTGCCAGATGACGCCACGCTGGCGGCCCTGCAGGCCGGCGTGGAGGACGAGGGCGAGTTCCTCGTGGCCCAGGCCGTGCGCGTGCTGCGCAGCGGCGACAAGACCGCGTGGCTGGAGGTGGTCCTCGACGAGGGCCGCAACCGCCACATCCGCCGCCTGCTGGCGGCCTTCGACCTGCAGGTGCTGCGCCTGGTCCGGGTTGCGATCGGCGGGCTGCAGCTCGGCGATCTCGGCAAGGGTCAGTGGCGGATGCTGGAGGTCAATGACCAGCAGCGGCTGGGGGCCGCTGCACCGGGCTGATCATCGCCCGCGGCCGGCGGTTGCCGGCCACCGTTCCAGGCGTAGGGGGCGCCTGGTTGCTGAACTTCCCGAACGGAGCCTGCCCATGTACCACCCGACCCTCAACCAAACCCTGCGCTGCGCAGGCCTGCTGCTGCCGATGGTGCTGCTGACCGCCTGTGGTGGCCACAAGAAGGTGGCCAAGGCAGAAACGCCGGCCGAAACCCCGGTGGTGGAAGTGAAGACCCCGGAGCTGGATGGCCGCGGCAGCTACCGCTTCCTGATGAGCAACGGCGACAAGAAGATGACCGCCGACGAGTTCGATGCCTGGATGAAGGCCAACGGCATCCGCGTTGCCAAGGGCAACGGCCAGGACGCTGCCGCCAAGCCGGTGGTGGTGGCCAGCAAGGACGAGCCGAAGGGCAAGAAGAAAAAGAAGTGATGCCGGGAAGGTGCCGACCTCGGTCGGCACGCCCTCAAGCTCTGGTAGGTGCCGACCTTGGTCGGCACGCTTTGACCGCTGGGATCAACCCTTGATCACGCCCAGCTCGACACCGATGCGGGTGAACGCATCGATCGCGCGGTCCAGGTGCTCGCGGCTGTGCGCAGCGCTGATCTGGGTGCGGATGCGGGCCTGGCCCTTGGGCACCACCGGGAAGAAGAAACCGATCGCGTAGATGCCTTCTTCGAGCAGGCGCTCGGCGAACTTCTGCGCCAGCGGTGCGTCGTACAGCATCACCGGGCTGATCGGGTGCACGCCCGGCTTCACGTCGAAACCGGCGGCGACCATCTTTTCGCGGAAGTAGCGGGTGTTCTCCACCAAGGTGTCGCGCAGGTCGTCAGCGGCAGCCAGCATCTCGAATGCCTTGATGCCGGCGGCCACCACATGCGGCGGCAGCGAGTTGGAGAACAGGTACGGCCGCGAACGCTGGCGCAGCAGCTCGATCACCTCGGCGCTGGCGCAGGTGAAGCCGCCCAGTGCGCCGCCCATGGCCTTGCCCAGGGTGCCGGTGATGATGTCGATCTTCTCCAGCACGCCCTTCACTTCGGCAGAGCCGCGGCCGGTGGCACCGAGGAAGCCGGTGGCGTGGCATTCATCGATGTGCACCAGCGCGTTGTACTTCTTCGCCAGTGCGGTGATCTCGTCCAGCGGGGCAATGAAGCCGTCCATCGAGAACACGCCGTCGGTGGTGATCAGCTTGGTCTTGCAGCCGGCGGCATCGGCGGCCTGCAGCTGGGCTTCCAGGTCGGCCATGTCGCAGTTGGCGTAGCGGAAGCGCTTTGCCTTGCACAGGCGCACGCCGTCGATGATCGAGGCGTGGTTCAGTGCATCGGAAATGATCGCGTCGTTCTCACCGAGCAGCGGTTCGAACAGGCCGCCGTTGGCGTCGAAACAGGCCGCGTACAGAATGGTGTCCTGCTTGCCGAAGAAGTCGGCGATCTGCTTCTCCAGCTGCTTGTGCAGGTCCTGGGTACCGCAGATGAAGCGCACCGAGGCCATGCCGAAGCCGTGGGTATCCAGCGCATCCTTGGCGGCCTGGATCAGGTCCGGATGGTCGGCCAGGCCCAGGTAGTTGTTGGCACAGAAGTTCAGCACCTTGCGGCCATCCTCGAGGGTGATCTCGGCCGACTGCGGGCTGGTGATGATCCGCTCGGACTTGAACAGGCCCTGGGCGCGGATGGCGTCCAGTTCCTCGGCGTAGTGGCGGGTCAGGGCGGAGGAGGCGTCGGTCATGGCGTGGGCACGGCTCTGAACGGGGAAACCGTTGATTCTACCGGGCTACGACGGCCTTCGACCGGGCCGGGCAGGGCACCGCCACGGGTGACACATGTTGCATCGCAATAGCAAACGGGTTAAAAATTCGTGAACCGCGCCTGTCTGGCGCCGGTTGCCCGCTCCCCCTTCCCGCCCCCGCCACCCTCGGAGACGCCCATGAAGCACGCCCGTGCCTGCCTCGCCATTGCCGCTGCCCTGACCCTGGCCGCCCCGTTCGCCGCCAGCGCCCAGGAAAACGAATCGCCGTACAGCTGGAACGTCACCGCTGTTTCCGATTACCTGTTCCGTGGTGTGTCGCAGACCGACGAGGATCCGACCCTGCAGGCCGGATTCACCTACACCAGCCCGGTTGGCCTGTACGCAGGCGTGTGGGGCTCGGGCGTGGATTTTGGTGCGGGTGACCCGAAGACCGAGGTCGACTACCTGATCGGCTACGGCGTGGACGTCACCGAGCGCGTCAACTTTGACGTGCTGCTGAACCGCTACACCTACCTGAAGTCCAGCCACCAGAACTACAACGAGCTGATCACAACCACCACGCTGGATGACACCTACAAGCTGACGGTGGCCTACACCAACGATGTCTGGAACAGCAGCACCGATGGCTGGTACTTCGGCCTGGGCGGCAGCTGGGGCCTGCCGAAGGACTTCACCCTGAATGCCAACGTCGGTCGCAGCACCTTCGAAGACGGCATCGCCAAGGACTACACCGACTGGAACGTCGGCGTCGCGCGCCAGTTCGGCCTGTTCAACATCGGCCTGGGCTACTACGGCACCGACGGCAACGGCCGTGACAATTCCGGCAAGCTGGCCCACAGCCGCGTGATGCTGAGCGTCGCGATCGGTAACTGATGCGCCTTCGCTGATGTCCACGAAAAAGGCGCCCAATGGGCGCCTTTTTCAGTTCCAGCAGCATGCCTCACCCCGGCTGGGGGAGAGCCCCCTTGTTGTTCAAGGGGGCGCGCCGACGGCGCGGGGATAAGGAAACCTGCGGGGGAATTGACCCGAAGGGTCAATTCCAGCTGAGCACGACCTTGCCGGCCTTGCCTTCTTCCATCAGGTCGAAGCCCTTCTGGAAGTCGTCGATCGGCAGCTGGTGGGTCATCACCTTGCCGAGCGGGAAGCCGGACAGCACCAGCTGGGTCATCTTGTACCAGGTCTCGTACATCTTGCGGCCGTAGATGCCCTGCACGGTCAGGCCCTTGAAGATGATCTTGTCCCAGTCGCAGCCGGCGCCCTTGGGCATGATGCCGAGCATGGCGATCTTGCCGCCGTGGTACATGCAGTCGAGCATGTCGTTGAACGCGCGCGGGTTGCCGCTCATTTCCAGGCCCACGTCGAAGCCCTCCATGTGCAGTTCCTTCATCACGTCCTTCAGCGACTGGTTGGCCACGTTGACCACGCGGGTGGCACCCATGTCGGCGGCCAGCTTCAGGCGGAAATCATTGACGTCGGTCACCACCACGTTACGCGCACCGATGTGCTTGCAGATGCCGGCGGCGATGATGCCGATCGGGCCGGCACCGGTGATCAGCACGTCCTCGCCGATCACATTGAATTCCAGTGCACAGTGCGCGGCGTTGCCGTACGGGTCGAAGAACGCAGCCAGCTCCGACGGGATCTGGTCCGGGATCGGCCACAGGTTGCTGGCCGGCATCACCATGTATTCGGCGAAGGCGCCGTTGACGTTGACGCCGATGCCGACGGTGTTCGGGCACAGGTGCGGGCGGCCGCCACGGCAGTTGCGGCAGTGGCCGCAGACGATGTGGCCTTCGGCCGAGACGCGCTGGCCGATTTCATAGCCGGTCACGGCCGAGCCGAGTGCGGCGACGCGACCGACGAATTCGTGGCCGATGGTCAGGCCCGGCTTGATGGTGCGCTGGCTCCACTCGTCCCACAGGTAGATGTGCAGGTCGGTACCGCAGATCGCGGTTTTCTCCAGCTTGATCAGGACCTCGTTCGGGCCCGGGGTCGGCACCGGAACCTCTTCCAGCCAGATGCCCTTGGCCGCTTCACGCTTGACCAGGGCCTTCATCGTTTGCTGCGCCATCGGGGTGGAACTCATCAGGGGGAAAGCGCGGATTATAGGGTGCCGCGCGGATTTCCCATGTTGCGCTGCGGGTGCAGTGGCGGAACGAAAGGCGTGCGCAGGCGGGCGTTTCGAACGTGCCGCAAACAGCAGCGCCTCCTTGATTCCGGGGGAGGGGGCGTGGTCACCCTGGCCGGGACACGCAAAAGCCCATCCATGGTGCTCGATGGCGCCTTGCTCGTGCGCGCTGTCCTGCGCACACGGCAAGACCGGGGTTGGGCGTCCTGCCCAACCCGCCAGTCGCATGCGCCCGGCCCATGGCGCCAACGGTCCCGGCCAGGATGCTCTGGACGATTCCATGTGCGCGGCCGAGGTGCGCATGGCAGCGCAAGAAGTAGGCCCATGACTTCCGGGGTTCGGGCCGGGGCAGGGCGGCGGGCTACAATCGAGGGTTCCACTACCAGGGGCCGCTCCATGCGCTCGAACCTGCTTGCATTCTCCATCGTCGCCAGCCTCGGGCTGGCCCAGGTCGCCCATGCCGCTGAAGGCATGTGGGTGCCGCAGCAGCTGCCGGAAATCGCCGGCCCGCTGCAGAAGGCCGGCCTGAAGCTGTCCCCGGAACAGCTGTCCAACCTGACCGGCGACCCGATGGGCGCGGTCGTCGCCCTCGGCGGCTGCACCGCCAGCTTCGTCTCGCCGCAGGGCCTGGTGGTCACCAACCACCACTGCGCTTATGGCGCCATCCAGCTGAATTCGACCGCGCAGAAGAACCTGATCAAGGACGGCTTCAACGCGCCGACCCTGAAGGACGAACTGAGCGCCGGCCCGAACGCCCGCGTGTTCGTGCTCGACCAGATCACCGACGTCACCACCCAGGCCAAGGCCGCCATCGCTGCCGCCGGCAACGACCCGCTGGCCCGCAGCCGCGCGCTGGATGCCTTCGACAAGGCCCAGGTCGCCGCCTGTGAAGCCGATGCCGGCTTCCGCTGCCGCCTGTACAGCTTCTCCGGCGGCAACACCTACCGCCTGTTCCGCAACATGGAAATCAAGGACGTGCGCCTGGTCTACGCGCCCCCGGGCAGCGTCGGCAAGTTCGGCGGCGACGTCGACAACTGGATGTGGCCGCGCCACACCGGCGATTTCTCGTTCTACCGCGCCTACGTTGGCAAGGACGGCAAGCCGGCCGCCTTCGCCGCCGACAACGTGCCGTACCAGCCCAAGCACTTCCTGAAGTTCGCCGACCAGCCGCTGGGTGCCGACGACTTCGTGATGGTGGCCGGCTACCCGGGCCGCACCAACCGCTATGCACTGGCCGGTGAATTCAACGAAACCGCCAGCTTCACCTACCCGACCATCGCCAAGCACTACAACGCGGTGCTGAAGATGATCGCCGACGCCGGCAAGGCCGACGCCGACGTCAAGGTGAAGTACGCCGCCACCGCCGCCAGCATGAACAACGTGGCCAAGAACTACCTGGGCCAGCTGGAAGGCTTCAAGCGCATCGACGCCGCTGGCCAGAAGCAGGCTGAAGAAGCCGCCGTGCTGGCGTGGCTGAAGAAGCAGGGCGCTGCCGGCAAGCCGGCGCTGGCCGCACACGCACAGCTGCTCAAGCATCTGGATACCAGCAAGTCGACCCGCGAACGCGACCTGTTCGTCGGTCAGTTCAACAACACCTCGGCCGTTGGCGCGGCGATCACCCTGTACCGCCTGTCGATCGAGCGCAGCAAGCCGGATGCCGAGCGCGAAGCCGGTTACCAGGAACGCGACCTGACCACCATCGAAGGTGGCCTGAAGCAGATGGACCGCCGCTACGTGGCGAAGATGGACCAGCAGCTGCAGGCCTACTGGCTGGACCAGTACGTGGCCCTGCCGGCCGCACAGCGCGACAACGAAGTGCTGAACAAGTGGCTGGCCGGCAGCGATGCCGCTGCGGTGAAGTCGCTGGTGGGCAAGCTGTCGGGCACCGAGCTGGGCAGCCTGGACGCACGCTTGAAATGGTTCAAGGCCGACCGCGCCGCGTTTGAGGCCAGCAACGATCCGGCCATCCAGTACGCCGTGGCCGTCATGCCGGCGCTGCTGAAGCAGGAAGAGCAGAAGAAGATCCGCGAAGGCGAATCGCTGACCGCGCGCCCGCTGTACCTGCAGGCCGTGGCCGACTACAAGAAGAGCCAGGGTGAGTTCGTCTACCCGGACGCCAACCTGTCGCTGCGCATCACCTTCGGCAACGTCATGGGCTATGGCAAGGACGGCGTGAAGTACACCCCGTTCACCACCCTGGAAGGCGTGGCGGCGAAGGAAACCGGTGAGGATCCGTTCGATTCGCCGAAGGCGCTGCTCGATGCGGTCAAGGCCAAGCGTTACGGCGGCCTGGAAGACAAGCGCCTTGGTTCGGTGCCGGTGAACTTCCTGTCGAACCTGGACATCACCGGTGGCAACTCGGGTTCGCCGGTGCTGGATGCCAACGGCAAGCTGGTCGGCCTGGCCTTCGATGGCAACTGGGAATCGGTCAGCTCCAACTGGGTGTTCGACCCGGTGATGACCCGCATGATCGCCGTCGACAGCCGCTACATGCAGTGGATCATGCAGGAAGTGGCGCCGGCGCCGCAGCTGCTGAAGGAACTGAACCTGGCGAAGTGAGGTAGTGCCGGCCGCTGCCGGCAACCTCGACCAGACAGCCGGAGTTTCCGAAACCCCGCGACTCACGTCGCGGGGTTTTTTCATGCCCGGCCCGGCCCGGTGCGCCGAACAGGTATCATCCCTGTTCCGCGTACTTCACAGGATGTGAACGAAACGCGGAAACCTCCTCCCCCCAGGACCCCTTGCACGCATGCGCATCCTGCTTGCCCGCCACGGCGAAACGCCGTGGAACGCCGAAGGCCGCTACCAGGGCCAGATCGATATTCCGCTTTCGCCGATCGGTGAAGCCCAGGCCCAGGCACTGGGTGCCCGCCTGGCCTCGGTGGACATCACCCGTGCCGTCGCCTCGCCGCTGTCGCGCGCGCAGCGCACCGCGCAGCTGGCGCTTGGCGCCGCCCGCGCCGACATGCTGCTGACCGAGCCGGAGCTGCAGGAAATCGCCCACGGTGAATGGGAAGGGTTGCTCGCCAGCGAGATCCACGAGAAGGATCCGTCGCGCCTGCAGGCCTGGCGCGAGGAGCCGGATACGGTGCTGATGCCCGGCGGCGAATCGCTGCGCCTGGTGCTGGAGCGCAGCTGGCGTGGGCTGGCGCGTGCCACCGAAGGCCTCGGCGAGCACGACACTCTGCTGGTGGTTGCGCACGATGCGGTCAACCGCGTGATCCTGTGCAAGGTGCTGGGCCTGCCGCTTTCCCGCCTGTGGACCTTCCGCCAGGCACCGACCACGCTCAACCTGCTCGAAGGCGCCGACCTGGACAGCCTGGAAGTGGTGCGCCTGAACGACTGCGCCCACCACACGCCGTTCTTCGGCGAAGCCAAGCACCGCGCCCTCTGATCCATCCCCCGCATCAACTGCTTCTGCTGGAACCGCTGCCGTGACGAACACCCCGACCACCCTGGCCGACTGGCTGGACTACATTGAACGCCAGCACCCGGCGAGCATCGACATGGGCCTGGAGCGCGTGCGCGCCGTGGCCGCGGCGATGGGCCTGGGCGCGCCGGCCAAACGCACCATCGTGGTCGGTGGCACCAACGGCAAGGGCTCAACCGTGGCTTTCATCGAAGCCATTGCACGCGCCGCCGGCTGGAAGGTCGGTGCCTACACCTCGCCGCACCTGCTGCGCTACAACGAGCGCGTGCGCATCGACGGCCAGGACGTGGACGATGCCGCGCTGGTCGCCGCGTTCAATGCCATCGAAGCCGTGCGTGGCGAGATCACGCTGACCTATTTCGAGTACGGCACGCTGGCCGCGCTGCAGCTGTTCGCCGACGCCGGGCTGGACCTGGCGGTACTGGAAGTGGGCCTGGGCGGCCGCCTCGATGCGGTCAACATCGTGGACGCCGACGTGGCGGTGATCACTACCGTGGACATCGACCATGCCGAGTGGCTGGGCGAGGATCGCGAGGCGATCGGGACCGAGAAGGCCGGCATCATCCGCGGCTGGAAGCCGGTGATCCTGGGCGAGACCGATCCGCCGTCGAGCGTGCTGCGCCGTGCCTACCTGGTTGGCGCCAATGCGATCCGTGGTGGCAGCGACTATTTCTACGAGCCGATCGATGCGCAGCGTTGGCGCTGGCGCGATGTCGGCCTGCGCATGGAACTGCCGACCCCGGCGCTGGCCGGCCCGATCCAGCTGGCCAATGCGGGTGCCGCCATCGCCGCGCTGCGCGCGCTGGACAAGCCGGTGCCGCGTGCGGCGTGGGCCGCCGGTGTCGCAGCGGCACGCATTTCCGGCCGGCTGCAGGCATTCGAGCGCGATGGCGTGCAGATCCGCGTCGACGTCGGCCACAACCCGCAGGCGGCGGGCCAGCTGGCGCGTGCGCTGAAGGCCGAGGTCTCTGCCGGGCGCACCCTGGCGGTGTACGCCGCGCTGCAGGACAAGGACGCAGCGGGGGTGGTGCAGGCGCTGGAGGACGTAGTGGGCGAGTGGACCCTGGCCGGGCTGGAAGGCCCGCGCGGGCAGAGCGCCGTCCAGCTGCAGGCACGCCTGGCCGGCACCGCCGCCGCCACGGCGCTGCTGGCTGACAGCGTCGAACAGGCACTGGCGCAGGTGCTGGCCCAGGCCGAGCGCGGTGACCGCGTGCTGGTGTTCGGCTCCTTCCATACCGCTGCCGCCGCCCTGCAATGGCTGCAGGGCGATGCCTGATACGCGTTCAGCCAACGCCGACGCCGTCCGGTCCGGCACCCGTATAATCGATGCCAATCTCCGGACAGTTGCCTGCCTCACGTGGATACGCCTCTGAAACAGCGTCTGATTGGTGCCATCGTGCTGGTGGCACTGGCCGTGATTTTCCTGCCGATGCTGGTCAAGGGGCCGGCACCGGACAGCGGCGTGGCCAATGTGCCGATCGCCGCGCCGGATGCACCGGCCGATGGCCAGTTCGAAACCCGTGAGCTGCCCCTGGTCGCCCCGGCCGGTGGTGCCACCGGCCTGCAGACCGGGCAGGCCAAGCCGCTGCAGGACGCCGCCACGCCGGCCACTCCGCCGACCGTGGACACCTCGCCGACGGTCGCCGCCGGCAACTATGCGGTTACCTTCGGTGCCTACGGCAGCAAGGCCGACGCCGATGCGGTGATCGCCTACCTGAAGCGCTCGCAGCTGCCGGGCTTCGCCGAAACGGCGACCATCAACGGCCGCCAGGCATGGCGCGTGCGCGTGGGGCCGTACGCCGACCGTGCACAGGCCGAGGCCGCCCGCCTGCAGGCGGTGAAGATCCGTGCCGATGTGAAGGCCGAAGTGATCACCCTGGATGCCGCAGCGGACAGCAGCGCCCCGGTGGCAGCCACCCCGGCACCGGCTACGCCGAGCGCCAGTACCCCATCCGCCGCCACCGCGCCGTCGGCCAGCAGCAACCCGGTGCGCAGTGAAAGCCTGCCGCCGAGTACGCCGACTGCAACGACCACTCCGGCGGCCAAGCCCGAGCCGCCGAAGCCGGCGCCGAAGCCCGAAACCCCGAAGCCCGAGCCGAAGCCGGAGGCCACCGCCAGCAAGCCGGCAACGGCCCCGGCCACGCCGGCAGCGCCGGCCGCCAGCGGCGTCGGCTTTGCCGTGCAGCTGGGCGCGTTCGGCCAGGCCAACGATGCCAACGCCCTGCGCGACAAGGTCCGCGCCGCCGGCTTCAGTGCTTTTGTCGAGCAGGTGCGCACCGAAAAGGGCACCCTGCATCGCGTCCGCGTCGGGCCGGTGGCCAACCGTGGCGATGCCGAGCAGCTGAAGGCGCAGGTTGCCGCCAAGGTCGGCGTGGCCGGCATGGTCCGACCGCACCCATGACCCACGCGCAGCCTCGTTGCCAGCGCCGCCGAAGGAGCGGGGCGCCATGATCGACGTGGTGCTGCTGATCGTGATCGCCGCCTCCACCCTGCTGGGGATGCTGCGCGGCTTCGTGGGAATCGTCATCGGCACCCTGTCGTGGCTGCTGGCCGCGTGGGCGGCCTTCGCCTTCGGCAATGACGCCGCCCATTGGTGGGCCGCCCCGGCGGCCCCCGGTGGCGAACACTTCGTCGGTGGCTACCTGGGGGTCGGCATCGGCGTGATGATCGTGGTCGCGGTGATCGGCATGGTCATCAAGGCTCTGGTCCACCGCAGCATGCTGACCAGCCTGGACCGCCTGCTGGGCGGGGTGCTGGGCGCCGTGCGGGGCGGCCTGATCGCCGCGATCCTGCTGCTGCTGGGCAGTTTCACCCCGTTGACTGCCGAGCCCTCCTGGCAGCGCTCGGCGGTGCGCCCGCTGCTGAACCCCACCGTTGCCTGGATGAACAGCAAGCTGCCGCACTGGGAGGTTCCCGGGGCCGATCTGCTGCCCAAGGCCTTGCCGACCGACGCGCTGTCCCCATCTGCATTGATGGAGTTGGGCAAGAACGCAGGCGCCGGGTTGGGAAAGCCGGGCGCGGCAGGCGATAATGGCATCCTCAACCAGGTAGTGGCAGGCAGCGGATGGCTGCGGCCTGCGAAAGCGGAACAGGGCGATTCCTACGATCCGGCCGAAGTGCGTCCGGACGCCCCAGCACTGCCGGACAGTATCGAGCCGGGCGATCCGGCCAATGTCGACCGCAGGCGCGGCGACCACCGCGGCCAGGTACGGCCACCTTCCTTGTAACTGGGCACAGCCCAGCGGAGACCTCGCACCATGTGTGGCATCGTCGGAATCGTCGGCAACCAGAACGTCGCCGGGCAGTTGTATGACGGCTTGACCGTCCTCCAGCACCGTGGCCAGGACGCGGCGGGCATCGCCACCGCCAACGGCAGCCGCCTGCGTGTGCAGAAGGCCACCGGCCTGGTCCGCGATGTGTTCGATGCCCGCACCATGTCCACCCTGGAAGGCAGCGTCGGCATCGCCCACGTGCGTTACCCGACTGCCGGTTCGGAAGGCATGGACGAGGCGCAGCCGTTCTACGTCAATTCGCCGTACGGCATCGCGCTGGCCCACAACGGCAACCTGATCAATACCGAGGCGCTGCGCCAGCAGGTGTTCGAACAGGACCGCCGCAACGTCAACACTGATTCGGACAGCGAAGTGCTGCTGAACGTGTTCGCCTACGAACTGGAGCAGCAGCGCCAGCTGAGCCCGGAAGCCGCGATCCGCGCGGTGGCTGGCGTGCACCGCCGCTGCAAGGGTGGCTATGCAGTGGTCAGCGTGGTGCTGGGCCTGGGCCTGGTCGCCTTCCGCGACCCGCATGGCATCCGTCCGCTGGTGTTGGGCAAGCGCAGCCATGCCGAGGGCGACGAGTACATCGTGGCGTCCGAGTCGGCCGCGCTGGACGTGCTGGGCTTCCAGCGCGTGCGCGATGTGCAGCCGGGCGAAGCGCTGGTGATCACCGCGCGTGGCGAGCTGTTCTCGGAGATCTGCGCCGAGCCGGCCGAGCACACCCCGTGCATCTTCGAATACGTGTATTTCGCACGCCCGGATTCGATGATCGACAACGTGTCGGTGCACAAGGCGCGCATGCGCATGGGCATCAAGCTGGGCGAGAAGATCCTGCGCCTGCGCCCGGACCACGACATCGACACCATCATCCCGATCCCGGATACCTCGCGCGACGCTGCGCTTGAGATCTCCAACGTGCTCGGCGTGAAATACCGCGAAGGCTTCATCAAGAACCGCTACATCGGCCGTACCTTCATCATGCCGGGGCAGGGCGAACGCGTGAAGTCGGTGCGTCGCAAGCTCAACCCGATCCACCTGGAGTTCCGCAACCGCGTGGTGCTGCTGGTGGACGATTCGATCGTGCGTGGCACCACCAGCCAGCAGATCGTGCAGATGGCCCGTGACGCGGGCGCGCGCAAGGTCTACCTGGCCAGCGCCGCGCCGCCGGTGCGCTACCCGAACATCTACGGCATCGACATGCCGGCGGCCGAGGAACTGGTCGCGCACAACCGCACCGTGGAAGAGATCGAAGCCCACCTGGGCTGCGACTGGCTGATCTACCAGGACCTGGAAGACATGGAAGCGGCAGTGAGCGAGGGCAATCCGGCGCTGCGCAACTTCGATTCGTCCTGCTTCAACGGCCACTACCCGACCGGCATTGAACCGGGCTACTTCGAGCGCATCCAGCAGCTGCGTTCGGACGACGCCAAGCACAAGCGCCGCGCCTGAGGACCAGGCGTGGTTGACGTGCCCGACGTTGCTGGCGACCTG
Organism: Stenotrophomonas sp. YJH_SMC_40; assembly: GCF_059368615.1. Lineage (NCBI taxonomy): Bacteria > Pseudomonadati > Pseudomonadota > Gammaproteobacteria > Lysobacterales > Lysobacteraceae > Stenotrophomonas > Stenotrophomonas sp. YJH_SMC_40. The sequence continues at coordinate 17,294 of NZ_JCAFRX010000003.1, forward strand.
CTGCGCGCAGCGCAGCAGTGCCTGGCCGAAGCCGACCCGCTGCGCAAGGTTGCGCTGACCCAGGCCTACGCCGCTGCGTTCCGTGCCGGCCGCCTGAAGGTGGCTGCCGACGCGCCACCGCCAGAGCCGATCCGCATGCCGGGCCGGCCGGCACAGCTGGTGCTGGTGCACCCGCGCGAAGTGCCGCGGCGCGGACTGGGCGGTGTGGAAGGACGGGCTGCCTTCATCCACGCCATCGCGCATATCGAACTCAACGCGATCGACCTGGCCTGGGACGCGGTGTACCGCTTCCGCGGCCTGCCGCCGGCGTTCCATGCCGACTGGGTCAGCTGTGCCGACGACGAATCGCGGCACTTCATGCTGCTGCGGGAGCGCCTGCAGGTGCATGGCCACGACTACGGCGACTTCCCCGCGCACAACGGCCTGTGGGAAATGTGCGAAAAGACCGCGCACGATGGCCTGGCACGCATGGCGCTGGTGCCGCGCGTGCTGGAAGCGCGCGGCCTGGACGTGACGCCCGGCATGATCGAGAAACTGCGCAATGTCGGCGATGGCGAGACCGCCGATGTGCTGGAAGTGATCCTGCGCGAGGAAGTGGCACATGTGGCTGCCGGTTCGCGCTGGTACCGCTGGTACTGCGACCGCGCCGGCGTCGAGCCGCGCGCACGTTTCAAGGAACTGCTGGTGGAGTACGCCGGCGGCTACCTGCACGGACCGTTCAACATGGAAGCGCGCCTGCTGGCCGGTTTCGATGCGGATGAGCTCGCCAACCTGGTCGAACAGGCCGGTTGAAGAAAAGGGGACGGAGGGGATCAAGTCGTTTGTGGCACAAACGACTTGATCCCCTCCGTCCCCTTTTCTCAGGCGTTCGGCAACACCACGCGCTTGCCATCCACCGTCGGCCGGTTGATGTAGAACAGGCCGGGACCCGGCCGGTAGGGCAGTTCGCTGACGCCGGCATCGGCCGCGTAGGTCAGTGCGGTGTCGCCCAGTGCATCGAAGTTCCAGTGCGCCGATTGCATCAGGTAACGCCGGCGCAGCAGCGCCTCCTGTGTCTGCGTCAGCGGCTGTCCGGTCACCAGGCGCCGTGCGATCGGCTGCAGGGGGGACGGGAGCTCCCAGCCAGGAACCTCGGCGGCATTGGCGGTCCATTGCACGCCGGCGTCGATGGCCTGCTGCTGCATCACCTGCAGTGCAATCAGCTGGTAACGCCAGTCGATGCGCCGACGCAGCACCACCGCGGCAGTCACATACAGCACCGGTGACAACAGCACGCTGCGGCTGCCGGCGCGACGCTGCTGCTGCCACTGGTGCCAGACATCCACCCAGACCTCCTTCTCACCCACGCCCAGCTGCTGGCGCCAGCGTTCGGCATCGGCCTGTGCTTCGGCGTAGACCGTGGTGGCCCGCAGCAACGCCAGTGGAGGGACCTGGTAGTCGGCAACCGCGGGGCGGCGCAACTGTTGCCGGCGCGGGCGGCTGAGCAGCTTGGGACCTTCTTCCAGCTGGTTGTAGCCACCGCCGATATTCGCGTGTACGCCGGGTAGGGCGATCTCGGCAAACGGCGGTGCCACGCTGGTCAACGGATAGTGCTGGCGATGTTCATCGCGTGCAGTGAGCTGCACGACGCGACCGGCGATGCCGCTGTGCAGGGCCAGCTGCGGCCGCTCATCGGCGCGGCCGCCATTGACTGCGACAACGGTGTCGAACAGCCCGATGAAGCGCAGCACCGGCGTGGCCGGGGCGAAGTTCGCAGTGCAGGACAGGCCGGCGGCCTGCAGCAGCTGGCGCCAGCGCACGCTGTCCCAGCCCTGCAGTTGGTTGGCGATGTCACGTGCGGCAGCAGCACCGCGTGAATAACCGAACAGGTCCAGCTGCACGCCATGCAGCGGTCGCTGCCAGCGTGCGGATAGTTGCGCCAGCGCGGCCGGCAGCAGCACCTGCAGCGCGCGCTGCACTTTCGCGCGAACGCCACTGGCACCGATGCCGAAGGCCAGCCCGATCAGATCGTCGTCGGCATCATCGCGGGTACCCACGCCTTCGACATAGATCGACAGCGAGGGAGCGGCCATCGCATCACGGCGGCTGTCCGGATACAGCTGCTGCAGGCGCGCGATGTTGGTCAGGCCGTTGTCGTAGCTGCTGGTCAGCCGGCTCTGGTAGGTCGAATCATCGTCCGCGCGCAGCTGCGCCGGTCGAGGCTGCGGAACCTGCGGACGGCCGCGCGCCAGGTTGTGTGCGTTGTTGCGGGTGCCGTCGAAGAACAGGCCGATCCGCAGCAAGCCGACATCTTCGTCCGTGTCCTTCGCTGGTGCCATGTGCATTCCCCGTCGTGGCCGCGTCACGGTAGCGCGAAAGCGGTGTATTGGCGAAGTGTAGTGACGCTTTTGACCTTACTTAACGCAGATGCGGTCGATCACAGTTCCTGATTTTCATTCCCATCTTCTATTGAATTCACACGACCCGCGCGGGCCATATGGCCAAACCCGGCAAACCCGGGCGTGCTGCATCAACGCTGTTCACATCATTCAAGGAGCGACGCAATGTTGTCCAGATCGATTGGCAAAGCGGCAGGTGGCCTGGTGTTGGGTTTGTCGGTGGCGGCAGCCGCGCATGCGGCACCGTTGTTCGAACCGGTGACGGTCATCAGCCGGGCATCGGCCAACAGCGAGCCTGCACTCGGCAAGCTGCTGGCCACCCCGTCCACGGCGACGGTGCAGGAAGTGCGTGTCGACGCGGCGGCTACGGCGCAGCCGCAGCTGGAATTCGAGCTGCTCGGCAAACGGGTGCAGGCGGTGCGCAGCAAGGTCGAGGCGCTGCCCGATGGTGGCAGCATCTGGTACGGCCAGTTCCGTTCGCCGTCCGACCGGTTGACCGCCGCCACCTCCAGCGGCCAGGACGATCCGGGCAATTCGTTGATCCTGGTACGTTCGGGCGACACCATCACCGGTTCGATCCGCAAGGACGGCAAGCTCTATCGCCTGCGTCCACTGGGTAACCGCCACGTGCTGGTCGAAGTCGACGAATCGAGGATGCCAGCCGATCATCCGGCTGACTACAACCAGCTGCCGAAGATCCCGATGGCCGACAACGACCACATCGGCATCGCGCAGGCCTCGTCGGGAACGCCGGCGACCATCCGCGTGCTGGTGGTGGCGACCAATGCGGCGGTCACTGCCTATGGCGGCAACATGCAGTCGCTGGTGCAGCTGGCGGTGGCCGAGTCCAACCAGGGTTACGTCAACAGCAACGTTGGAATCACCATGCAGCTGGCCGGTTACGAGACCACCAGTTACACCGAGTCCGGCAGCTTCGATACCGATCTGGCGCGCTTCCGCGGCACCAGTGACGGCTACATGGACAGCATCCACACCAGCCGCAACAACACGGCGGCCGACGTGGGCGTGCTGCTGATCAACAACACGGCGTACTGCGGCCTGGCGTCGGGGATCGGCTCGACGGCGTCGACGGCGTTCGCTGCGGTGTACTGGGATTGCGCAACCGGCTACTACTCGTTCGCGCACGAGATCGGCCATCTGCAGAGCGCGCGGCATGACATCGCCACCGACTCGAGCACCTCGCCCTACGCCTATGGCCACGGCTATCGCTACGAGCCTGCCACCGGCACCGGTTGGCGCACGATCATGGCCTACAACTGCACCCGTAGCTGCCCGCGCCTGAACTACTGGTCGAACCCGAACATCAGCTACAACGGCATCCCGATGGGCAATGCCAGTACCGCCGACAACCAGCGCGTGCTGGTCAATACCAAGGCCACCATCGCGGCCTTCCGCTGAGGCCAGGCGCCGACCAGGGGCGGCGTCTACCCGGGCACGTGCACCTGCCCGGGTAGATGCCAACCTTGGTTGGCACCCTCGGACCCATCATTCGCGCGCGAGCGTATCCAGCGAACAGCCGCCGGCATCCACGCGCAGCACCGAACCCTGCTCGTACCAGTCGCCCAGCACGATGCGGGTGCAGGCACGGCCACCGGCCTGCAGCGAATGGATCGCCGGGCGGTGGGTGTGGCCATGGATCATCGTGTCCACGCCATGGCGCGCGAACGTGGCATCGACTTCGGACGGCGCCACGTCGGTGACGGTCTCGAACTGCGCGCGATCACCCTGCTTCATTTCCGACTGGCGGGCCTGGCTGGCTTCGCGCGCCTTCTGCGCGAACGCGATACGCGCTGCCAGCGGCTGTGACAGGAACTGTGCCTGGAACGCCGGGTCACGCGTCTGTGCACGGAACTGCTGGTAGGGAATGTCATCGGTGCACAGCAGGTCACCGTGCTGCAGCAGCACCGGGCGACCGTAGAGGTCGATCATGCACGGGTCGGGCAGGATGCGCAGGCCGGCACGGCGCGCGTAGTCCTCGCCAAGCAGGAAGTCACGGTTGCCGCGGATGAAGTACACCGGCACGCCGCTGTCGGACAGCACCTTCAGTGCATCGGCCACTGCGTCGGCGGCGGGCGAGGGAGTGTCGTCACCGATCCAGGCTTCGAACAGGTCGCCGAGGATGTACAGCGCATCGGCGCCGGGCGCCTGCTCGCGCAGGAAGCGCAGGAACAGGTCGGTGATCTCCGGACGGCTGGGGTCCAGGTGCAGGTCGGAAATGAACAACGTGGTCATGCGGGCATTCTAGGGCATCAACGATGACGGTAGCGCCGCCGGCATCGTGGGGATCAGATCCCTCCCCGAAGGAAAACGGATCTGACCCCGGGGGCTACACCGGCAACGGCAACCAGGCCAGGCTGGCCGAGGCCAGCCCGATGGCGATGCCGGTGGCGGCCAGCACATCGGACGGGTAGTGCAGGCCGAGTACCACCCGCGACAGCGCCACGCCCGCGGTGAACGGCACCAGCAGTGGCGCCAGCCACGGGTAATAGGCCAGCGCCACGATGGTGAACGACACCGCGTGCAGGGTATGCCCGGAGGGGAAGCTGAACTCGTCCAGCGGTGCCACCCAGGCACGGATGCGCAGGTCGGCGGCATACGGGCGCGGGCGCCGGGTCCAGCGCTTGAGGCCCTTGTACAGCAACAGCGCGGCCAGGCCGGTGGCGGCCATGTGCACCGATGCGCGCAGGCCGTCGAAGCCATCAAGCAGCACCAGGGCGCCCATCAGCACATACCAGAACACGCCATCACCGAGCCGGCTGATGACCGCGAACAGGCGGCGCACACGGCGGCGGCGGCAGTAGTGGTTGGCCCGCCGGCACAGGCGCGCTTCGCGGTCGGCCAGCAGTTCAAGCCGCGTTGTGCGCATGGCCGGTCCTCCGCGACTGGGCCAGTTCGGCCAGCAGGGCGTCGAATTCCGCCACCACCTGCTGCGGATGCAGGCGCTTCATGGCGCGTGCGGCGTTGCTGCCCAGCACGTGGCGCTGCGCGTCATCCGCGGCCAGTTGCACGGCCGCGTCGATGAACTGCTCGTCGTTGTCCACTGCGGCGCCATTCTCGCCATTGCGCAGGTACTCGCGCGCCGCGCCATAGTCGAAGGCCACCGTTGCCACGCCGCTGGCCATGCTTTCAAGGGTCACGTTGCCGAAGGTCTCGCTGCGGCTGGGGAACAGGAACAGATCGCCGCTGGCAAAATGACGTGCAAGCGCATCGCCGCGCTGGATGCCGCAGAAGATGAAATCGGGATTTTCATGCGCCAGCTTTTCGCGGGCAGGGCCATCGCCCACCCACACAAAGCGCGCCCTGGGGCGGATCTGCTGCAGCCGGCGGAAGGCCTTCACCGCCAGCCCGAGGTTCTTCTCCGCGGCGATGCGGCCGACGTAGATCGCCACCAGGCCGTTGCCGTCCACGCCCCACTCTTCGCGCAGGGCAGGGTCACGGCGGTTCGGATCGAACTGCTGGCTGTCGACCGCGCGCGCCAGCAGGCGCACGCGTTCGAAGCCCTGTTCGCCGAGGAACTGCTGCAGTTCGCGGGTAGGTACCAGGGTTGCATCGGCCTGGTTGTGGAAGCGGCGCATCCAGCGCATCGCGGCGGCCTGCAGCCAGGCCACGCCGTAGTCGGGCAGGTACTCGTCGAAGCGGGTGTGGAAGCCACTGGCCACCGGGATGCCGAGGCGCCGTGCGGTGCGCACCGCCGACCAGCCCAGTGGGCCTTCGGTGGCGACATAGACGGCATCCGGGCGTTGCTGCTGCCAATGGCGACCGAGCCGGATCGGTGCCGGCATGCCGAAGCGCAGGCCGGGGTAGCGCGGCAGGGCGGCGCCGGGAACCAACAGGGTGCCCGGTGCGGAGTCCAGCGCTTCGTTGGCCTGGCGGGGCCGGATCAGGTCGATCTCATGGCCGGAATTGCGCAGTCCCTGCTCCAGCCCCTGCACGGTGAGGGCAACGCCGTTCACTTCCGGCGGATAGGTCTCGGTGACGATGGCATAGCGCATGGCGGGCCTCCGGGTTTCCGGCATGCTCGGGCCTGGCGATGTAGCCGATGTGACCGCTTTGCGACCGGCAGATGACGCGGCCGGAAGCGTACGCCACCACGGCCCCGAAGGGCCGTGGTGGGCACCGTGCGTGGTGCGTGGATCAGAAGCGCTGCTGGTATTTCATGTAGATGAAACGGCCGATGTCGAAGCCACCGTAGTAGGAGAAGTTGGCACTCGGCTGGCTGTACATGGCCGGGCCCTGGCGGCCAAAGACGTTGTTGGCGCCGATTGAAACGGTGGCGTCCCACGGCAGGCTGTAGCGCGCCTGCACGTCATGGAAGGTGACCGATCCACGACGGTTGTAGTCGCGCGTACCGCTGAACCACGGCGCGCGCTGGTCGGGGTGGGAACACTCGTTCGGATAATCCTCCGCACCCAGGCAGCGTTCCTTGACGGCGGAGAAGTAACGCAGGCCCCAGGTCAGGCCGAGGTTGCCATGCTCCCAGCCCAGCGACGCGTTGGAGCGCACGCGGAAGCCGATGCCGCCGTTGGTGGCAATGCCATTGCTGGGGATGGCCGGTACGCCGGCTTCGTTGGTGGTCTTCTCTTCGGCGTTGACCACATAGGTGGACTTCCAGTCAGCGCTCAACCTGCCCCAGCGGGTTTCGACCTTGTGGCCGATCTCCAGGTCGTAGCCTTCTGCCTGGCGGAAGCCGCTGTTGCGGTTGCCGAAGTTGAGTTTGTTGACGATGCCCAGCTCCGGGTCGCGGGTGAAGCTGCTGCAGCGCTCGGCAATACCCAGCTCGTAGCAGTCGCGAAGGATGTCGTTGGGATGGTCGGAGACGATGGTGTTGTCGATGCGGATCTTCCACCAGTCCAGTGCGATGTGAAGCCCTTCGGCGAACGTCGGGCTCCAGACCAGGCCCAGAGTGCGGCTGGTCGAAGTTTCCGGCTGCAGGTCGGGATTGGAGCCGTTGGTGAAGGGCAGGGGCGTCTGCCCACTGCTGCCGGTGATGGGTTCATTGCCCTGGCCGAGCTGGCGGTAGGTGTCGGCGTTGGCGATGTCGGCAGCACAGCGCGCGCGGACCTCGGCACTGCTTGCGGCTGCGCCATGGACCGTATCGCAGGGATCGCGGAAGCCGGTGGTGAACGTCTCCGAGCCGCCGCCGTACAGGTTGGCGATGGTCGGCGCACGGAAGCCCTGTGCCCAGGTGCCGCGGACCAGCAGCTGATCGATCGGCTTCCAGGTGAAGCCGAACTTGCTGTTGAGGGTTCCGCCGAAGGTGGAGTAGTCCGAGTACCGCGTCGCCGCGCTGAGGGTGAGTTCGCGGGCGCCGGCGAGGTCGCGCAGCACCGGCACGCTCAGTTCCAGGTAGGCTTCGTCGACGCGGTAGCCGCCACCGGTGGGGCCTGCCGCCAGGTTGGTGGTGGCACCGGTCTGCGCAAGCGCATCGGGGATGAAGCGGCCGTCCTCGCGGCGGCTCTCGGCCCCCACGGCGAAGCCCAGCTCACCGGCGGGCAGGCTGGCAAGGCTGCCGCTGAGGTTGGCGAACAGGTTGCGGGTGGTGGTGCGGCCGCGGGTGAGTTCTTCCGGGAACAGCCAGTCCTGGAGCTCCGTGTTGCCGGTCAGGCCATAGGGATCGTCCTGGCCATACGGAACCAGCGGGTTCCAGGGTTTGCAGCCTGCGATCGGCGCATCCGGCGTTCCGCATTCGACCTTGCCGGTTGCCGGGTTGTAGAACGAAGGACCGGTGGCATCGGCCACGCGCTGCTTGTGCAGGTTGCCGGTGGCACGTTGGGTCAGCTCACTGCGGTTGTACTGATAACCCGCTTCCCAGTCGAAGTCGCGACCGCCGAATTCGAAGTTGCCCTCGAGTGCCGCGACGGCCTGCCAGGTGGTCAGATCGCTGGTGCTGACGCGAGGAATCTCCCAGGTACGACGGTTCCAGTGCACATCGCTGGGCGTGTCGTAGCCGTGATGGCTGCCGAACGGGTTGAACCAGCTGTCGGCCGACATCGGGGTGATGCCGGCTGGGCCGGACTGGAAGGGATAGCCGGCAATCTGGCGCGTGGTGGTGCGCCGGTTGTAGGCCAGCTGGGTGTTGAAACGGACCTGGTCGTTCAGCTCCACGCGCGCATCGACGAAGATCGAATCGCGCTTGATCGGCGTCTGCAGATGCATCTGCTCGTTGCTGTTGCTGACATCGCCGGTGAACGGTGTGTTGTCGCTGAGGTGAAAGCTGTCCGGCCCGCCCGGCTGGCTGCCACGGTCGAGCGAATAGCTGCAGCCCCGGCTGTTGCTGCAGCCGGGGCCCTTGAAGCCGGTGATGCGACCCCATTGGCCGACCGTGGTCCAGCCGTCATCCGCGTGGCCGTCGGTATAGGTATAGGCACTGAAGCCGCGGTCCCTGGCCCAGACGCCCTTTTCTTCGACATGCTCGGCAGCAACGCTGATGGAAGCACGGTCATTGGACCAGCCGGCAACCACGTCGTACTGGGTACGGGCACCGTCGCCTTCACTGTATTGGCCGTGATAGACGTTGGCGGTTACACCCTGAACGTTGCGCCGGGTGATGATGTTCACCACGCCGGCCATCGCGTCGGACCCGTAGATGGCCGAGGCACCATCCTTGAGCACTTCCATGCGTTCCACCGCAGCGGCAGGAATGCTGGAGATGTCCTGAAAACCCGAAGTGGTCATGCCCAGCCGCTTGCCGTTGACCAGCACCAGGGTGCGCTGGGCACCGAGACCACGCATGTTCACGTAGCTGCCGCCGGCGGCTTCGCCAGCGCTCAACGGGCTGGCGCGGCTCAATGCCGGGCTGCCGGTCGCGGTCAGGTTCTGCAGGATGTCGGCAACGGAGTTGAAGCCCTGTCGCTCGATGTCGGCGCGGCTGACGGTCAGCACCGGCTGTGCGGTTTCCAGGTCGACCTGGCGGATGCGTGAGCCGGTGATTTCGATGCGGTCCAGCGTGGTGGCTTCCGGTGCCTGCTGCGCGAGCGCCGGAACGGCCAGGGTTGTGGTCGCCGTGATTGCAAGCGCACGACGGATCGCCAGCCCCAGTGCGGGAATACGGATGGTCATGGGTGTCTCTCTCTCAGTCTTCGAAGTCTTCGGTGCGCAGCCAAGCGGGCCGCGCCAACGCCACCGCAGGCGGTGGTTGTTCGAACCTAGTGAAGGAGGAGAGGGAGAGGTATGGGGAAAGGACGAAATCGCCATGGAGCGGCATGACGCTTCCGCACAAACCGGAAGTGAATCAATCGATTGATCTGATCGACGGCGGAGCGATGGACGATGCACCCTCGTCCCGGCTCTGGACTGAAAGCGTCATGGCAATTGCAGGCAGCGACAACCTGCGCGGAAACAGAAAAGACCACGGCTCCGAAGGGCCGGGGTCGTAGAGCTTCAACAGCTTGTCGAACACGCGCGGAACAGGCCTATGGCGACGCGTCATGACGTGCCGCCCTGGCCGTAGGGATCAGGCCACGAACGGCCGGAACTGGATGCCCAGCCCGGCGATGCCGTCGGTCTCGCCGATCAGGTCGGCGCGGAGCAGCGGGCGCGCATCGATGAAGGCCTGCGGCACGATCAGCGACAGGCGGTTGTCGTCCGCGGTCAATTCCAATGCCGGCAGCGGATCGTCCTCGTGGGCGCGGTTGAGCAGTACCGCCAGGCGCAGCAGGGCGGCCAACCGGCGTGCAGTCAGCAGCAGGCGCTCGGGCAGGGCGTCGAACGCGGTCTTGGTCACGCTGCGGCGATGGCTGCGTACCAGTGCGGCCAGCATCTGCTGCTCCTGCCGCGAGAAGCCGGCGATGTCCGAGTGTTCCAGCACGTAGCTGCCATGCACGTGGTAGCCGCTGTGGGCAATCATCAGGCCCAGCTCGTGCAGGCGCGCGGCCCAGCCGAGCATGCGTGCGTCGTCGGCATCGAGTTTCCAGCGTTCCTGCACCTGCTCCAGCAGCGACAGCGCGGTGTCCTGCACGCGGTCGGCCTGTACCGTGTCGATGCCGTAGCGCTGGCTGAGCGCGGCCACCGATTCGTCGCGCAGGTCGTTCTCACCGGCACGGCCGACGATGTCGTACAGGATGCCTTCGCGCATCGCCGCCTTGCTGACCAGCAGCTTCTGCAGGCCCAGGGCCTGGAAGGCGGCCTCCAGCACCAGGATGCCGCCGGCGATGATCGGGCGGCGGTCGCTGGACAGGCCCGGCAACTGGATGTCGTCGATCTTCTTGGCCTTCAGCAGCTCGTCGCGCAGCTGGGGCAGGGCCTCGGCGGTGATCGCGCCCTTGCTCAGCTTCATGGTCGCGCAGATCTCGCTGATTGCCTTGTGCGTGCCCGAAGATCCGAGCGCTTCCTGCCAGCCCAGTGCGCGGTACTTGCTGGCGAAGGGCTGGAACTCGCGGCCGATCTCGGCCAGCGCGTCCTTCCAGCGCTTCTTGCTCAGCTTGCCGCCGGGGAAGAAGCGGCGGGTGCTGGCGATGCAGCCGGCCTGCAGGCTTTCACGCTCCAGGGTCTGCATGCCCATGCCGATGATGAATTCGGTGGAGCCGCCGCCGATGTCGATGACCAGCCGGCGCTGGCCAGGCTTGGGCGGTTGCGCGTGGGCCACGCCGAGGTAGATCAGGCGCGCTTCTTCGCGGCCACTGACCACTTCAATGGCATGCCCCAGCGCGGTTTCGGCCGGGACCAGGAACGACTGCGGCGAGCGCAGCTGGCGTACGGTGTTGGTGGCCAGCGCGCGTACCCGGTGCGGCGGCACATTGCGGATGCGCTGGCCGAAACGGGCCAGGCATTCCAGCGCGCGCTGCCGTGCGGCGGAAGAGAGCCCACCTTTGCCATCCAGGCCATCGGCCATGCGCACGGTCTCGCGCAGGCGGTCGATCACCCGCAGCTGGCCGAGCGTGTAGCGCGCGATGACCATGTGGAAACTGTTGGAGCCAAGGTCGATGGCGGCCAGCAGGTCGCCATCCTGCAATGCGGGCGGAGTCGTAGTGGTATGCGGCATGGGCGAATGTTAGCCGAAGGGGCGGTGTGCTCGTCACCGCGCGGCCTTCACATTTTGGAAGAGGGGAGTGCGGCAGGGCTGCGCCCTGCACCCGCAGAGGCAACGTCAACGTCAACGTCAAAAGCGGGGTATCCGTGGGATGGCGGACCCACCCCGCCTTTGACAGATTTCTGCGATCTGATGGTGGGTGCCGACCGTTGGTCGGCACTGATCCTATCCCGCCCAAAATCGGTGCCTACTGCTCTTGGTAGGTGTCGACCTTGGTCGACACACCGGGTCAGAGGCCCTGCATCAATGCCATCTGCGCAGAATGCGGGGCTTCGTCGTGCGCCGGGGCACGCTTGTGGTAGATGCCGTCGGCATCCAGTTCCCAGGCGTTGAGGTTGTCGTCCAGATAGTTCTGCAGCACCTCGCGGTAGACCCGCTTGGCCAGCTCCGGGTCGAGGATCGGGAAGCAGGTCTCGACCCGGCGCAGCAGGTTGCGCTCCAGCCAGTCGGCGCTGGCGCAGTACATCTCCGGTGCGCCGTCGTTGCCGAACCAGTAGACGCGGCTGTGCTCCAGGAAGCGGCCGACGATCGAGCGCACGCGGATGTTGTCCGAGATGCCCGGCACACCCGGGCGCAGGGTGCAGGCGCCGCGGATGATCAGGTCGATCTGCACGCCGGCCTGCGAGGCGGCGTACAGCGCGCGCACCACCTGCGGTTCGTTCAACGCGTTCATCTTGGCGATGATCCGCGCGGGGCGGCCGGCGGCGGCGATGCGCGTTTCACGCTCGATGCGGCCGAGGATGCCGGTGTGCAGGGTGAAGGGCGACTGCAGCAGGCGCTTGAGCTTCATCTTCGAGGCCAGCCCGGACAGCTGCTGGAACAGCAGGTGCACGTCGTTGCCGATGTCCGCATCGGCGGTGATCAGGCTGATGTCGGTGTACGCGCGGGCGGTGCCGCTGTGGTAGTTGCCGGTGCCCAGATGTACATAGCGGCGCAGCTTGCGGCCCTCGCGGCGCACGATCAGCAGCATCTTGGCGTGGGTCTTGTAGCCGACCACGCCGTACACCACCTGCACGCCCGCTTCCTGCAGGCGATCGGCCAGGCCCAGGTTTGCCTCTTCGTCGAAGCGTGCGCGCAGTTCAACGACCACGGTCACGTCCTTGCCGTTGCGCGCAGCCTGGATCAGCGCATCGACAATCAGCGAATCCTTGCCGGTGCGGTACAGGGTCTGCTTGATTGCCAGCACGTTGGGGTCGATCGCCGCCTGCCGGATCAGGTCCAGCACCGCGGTGAAAGCATCGAACGGGTGGTGCAGCAGCAGGTCCTGGCGCGCCGCGGTCTCGAAGATGCCGTCGCTGTCGCGCAGCGTGCGCGGGGTCATTGGCGGGTACTTCAGGTCCGGCTGTGCGATCAGGTCGTACAACTGGATGATGCGGTTGAGGTTGACCGGGCCGTCGATGCGGTACACCGCGTTCTCGGTCAGGCCGAAGTTCTGCAGCAGGGTACGCACGATCTCGCGCGGCATGTCCTGCGCGATTTCCAGCCGCACCGCCGGCCGGTAGCCGCGATCGACCAGTTCGTCGCGCAGTGCCAGCGCCAGGTTCTCCACCTCCTCCTCGTCCACCACCAGCTCGGAATTGCGGGTGACGCGGAACTGGTAGGCTCCCTGGACTTCCATGCCCGGGAACAGCTCATCGACGAAGGTGGACAGCACCGAGGACAGGAACACGAAATTCTGCGACCCGCCGAGCTTCTCCGGCAGCTGGATGATGCGCGGCAGCGAGCGTGGCGCACGCACGATGGCCAGATGGCCGGCGCGGCCGAACGCGTCGGTACCCTTCAGCACCACCACGATGTTCAGCGACTTGTTGAGGATCTTCGGGAACGGGTGCACCGGGTCCAGGCCCAGCGGCGACAGCACCGGCATGATCTCGTTGCGGAAATAGGCGCGCAGCCAGCGCCTCTGCCGATCGGTCCAGGAGTGGCGGCCGAGCACGCCGATGCCGGCCTCCATCAGCGCCGGGCGCAGCGTCTCGTTCCAGCAGCGGTACTGCTGGTCGACCAGTTGTGCCGCGCGGTCGTGGATGGCGTTGAGGATCGCCTGCGGGCTCATCCCGTCCGGTGCCGGTGGCAGGCCGAATTCCTGCGCGTGGCGGACGGCGGCGGCGCGGATCTCGAAGAACTCGTCCAGGTTGGTGCAGGAGATGCACATGAAGCGCAGGCGCTCCAGCAGCGGCACCTGCGGATCCATCGCCTGCGCCAGCACGCGGAAGTTGAAATCCAGCTGCGACAGTTCGCGGTTGATGTAGAGCGCCGGGTCGCGCAACGGATCGTTGTCCGGGCTCACGGGGAGGGGGAGGGATCCGAGGCTGCTCATGGCGTCATTCTTCGATGGAAGTCAGGGGGGCGGACTCGCGCGGGCGCACGTGGTCGGCATCGAAATGGCAGGAAAACACCGAGCCCTTGCCGACCTCGCTTTCAATCTCCAGCCGCGCGTGGTGCAGGCCGAGGATGTGCTTGACGATGGACAGGCCCAGGCCGGTACCGCCGCTTTCGCGGGAGCGGCTGCTGGAGACACGGTAGAAACGTTCGGTCAGGCGTGGCAGGTGGGAAGCCGGAATGCCGTAACCGGAATCGCGCACCGCCAGCACCGCGCCATCGCCTTCGCGGCGGAACTCCACGGCGATGCGGCCACCGGCCGGCGTATAGCGCACCGCATTGGTGACCAGGTTGGAGAAGGCGCTGTGCAGCTCCTTGGTGGAACCCTGCAGGTCGACGCCGGCCAGATCGTCGATGCTGACCTGGTGGCGGCCCTGGCTGTGCGCTTCGGCCTCGCGGCGTAGTGTGGCCAGCATCGGCTGCATGGCGACGGTCTCTTCCTCGCTGTGCTCCTGGGATTCCAGCCGCGACAGGGTCAGCAGGTCTTCCACCAGCTGGGCCATGCGCTGGCTCTGCTTGCGCATTTCTTCCAGCATCGGACCGGTGCCCGGGAAATCCTCCGGGTCCATCATGTCCAGGTAACCGTGGACCACGGTGAGCGGCGTGCGCAGTTCGTGTGAAACGTTGGCGACGAAGTCGCGGCGCACCTGTTCCAGGCGCAGCAGCTTGCTGACGTCGCGGGCGATCAGCAGCCAGTAGTCCGAAGAATACGGAATCAGTCGCAGGTTCAGGCGGATCGCAGGATCGACCGGTGAGGGCACGTCCAGGATCGGCTCGGCGTTGCGGCCGCCGGCCAGCCAGTGCGCCAGCGGCATCGGCTGCAGGCGTTCGACCAGCGCCTCGCCGAGGTCGCCCGGATGATGCAGGCCAAGCAGGGCGGTGGCCGCCTCGTTGAACCACTGCACGCGCTGGCTGTTGCGGTCCAGCACCACCACGGCATCGGGCAGCGCGGCGGCAGCGGCGCGGTAGCTGCGCAGCATGTCGAGCAGGCGGCGCTTGCGAACGCGCATTTCCACCTGGTTGCGGTACAGCAGGCGGTCCAGCTCGTTCCAGACGCCGGTGCCTTCCTCGGCGGTGTCCCAGCGCTGGCGCGCGGTCAGCCGGCGCAGCACGCTGCGCAGCCGCCAGTAATGCCAGGCCAGGGTGGCCAGCGCGCCCAGTGCGATGCACAGCCACAGGTGACCCGTGAACCACCCCACCAGTCCGGAGAACAGCAGTACCGCGGCAACGGTGGCCAGGGTCTTCAACCAGGCAGAGCGGATGTGGCGGGGCATTGCGATCTCGTCGTTGAAGTGCGGCGGTTCACTGGGGTGAACCGAGGGTTATAGCAGAGTTGCCGGCACCGGCACCCGCGGGTGCGCGGCGTCGGCACGACGAGACTCAGGTCGCGGTGGAGAAGCGGTAGCCGGCGCCGCGCACGGTCTGCACCATGTTCTCGGCGTTGAACGGTTCCAGCGTCTTGCGCAGGCGGCGGATGTGCACGTCGATGGTGCGCTCCTCCACGTACACGCTGCCGCCCCACACATGGTCCAGCAGCTGGGCGCGGGTGTAGACGCGCTCGGGGTGGGTCATGAAGAAGTGCAGCAGGCGGTACTCGGTCGGGCCGATCGGCACCGGCTGGTCGTTGGCGAACACGCGATGGGCGGCGCCGTCGATGCGGATCGGGCCGACGGCCACGCTGCCGTCCTCGTCGTCTTCGCGGGCGCGGCGCATGACCGCACGGATGCGGGCCAGCAGTTCGCGCGCCGAGAACGGCTTGACCACATAGTCGTCGACGCCGGCTTCAAGGCCACCTACGCGGTCGTTCTCTTCACCGCGGGCGGTCAGCATGATGATCGGCACTTCGCGGGTCAGCGTTTCCTTGCGCCAGCGGCGGGCCAGGTCCAGGCCGCTGGTGCCGGGCAGCATCCAGTCCAGCAGGATCAGGTCGGGGACGCGATCGGCGATGGCGGTCTGGGCCTCACGGGCATCGCCGGCGTGGACCGGCTCGTAATCGCCCTTGCGCAGGGCGAAGGCGACCATTTCACGGATCGCGGGCTCGTCATCGACGATCAGGATGCGTTTCTGCACGAGGACACCGTAGGGCTCGGTTACTGGAGTGGTGCCAGTAGACTACGGTTTGATGACATGTTTGTGACTGCCTGGCCGGAACCGGTCGGGATTGCCATCGACCGGTCACGCAGCACTCAGCGGCGGTCCAGGTCCGGGTCCTGCACGCCCTGGCGGCGCAGCTCCAGCACGGTGGGGGTGATCGCCTCGATGCGCGCATCCACCCGCGCCCGGCCCACGTAGTCCAGCGCCGGGTTGCGCTTGAGGGCCTGCAGCTGCATCAGCGATTGCTCCGGGCGGCCGCTGAGGAAGGCGGCCTCGGCATAGGCCTCGCTGGCGCGCACGCTGTCACCGGCCAGCTCGCTGGCGCGGGCGTATCGCTGCTGGAAGACCGGATCGTTACCACTTTGCGACAGCAGGGGCCGCAGCATGGCCTGCGCGCGCTGGCCCGCCTCGCGGGTGCCCTGTTCGTTCAGGATCTCGGCGTAGGTCAGGGCCACGGGCCGGCTGTTGGGGTGCTCGCGCAGCAGCTGCTCGAAACGGGTGTTGGCCTGCGCGCCCAGCCCGGCACGCGATTCGGCCTCGCCCAGCCCCAGTGCCAGCCACAGGTTGTCCGGGCGGGTCTGCAGCAGGCTGGCCAGGGTCTGCCGGGCCTGCGTGGCACCGCTGCGGCCGCCGCGCATGACCGCCAGCGCCTGGCCATAGCGCTGGGCGTCGTTGAGACCGTCCTTCTGCCGCTTGGCCATGTCCGCGTATTCGCGCTCCAGCTCGGCGGTGGAATCGGCGCTCAGCACGCGCAGGCGCTCGCGTGCCCACTCGAAGTCGCCGCTGGCGCCACGGGCCAGCTGGCCGACCGGAACGCGCAGCACGCTGCTGGGCAGCAAGGGGTTGTTTCCGCGCAACAGCGGCTCGGCCAGGCCCGGGTCGGCCGGATTCACCCGCTCCTTGCGTTCGCCGCTGGGGGTGCTGGTGGTCAGCAGCACCGTGTCCTTCTTCATCTGCTCGGCGCGGGCCTTGGCCTCGCTGATGCGGGTGATGTTGACCGGATGGGTGCGCAGGAACTCGGGCACGCTGTAGCCGCCCTCGTTGCCGCGCATCGCCGCCGACATGCGCTCGAAGAAGCCGGCCATGGCATCCACGTCGTAGCCGCTGCGCGACAGGGTGCGGATGCCGAGGCGGTCGGCCTCCGATTCGTTGGAGCGGGTGTAGTTGATCTGCCGCTGCTGCATCAGGCCCATGCCGGAGCTGATCGCGGCCATCGTCGCGTTGCCGGAGGAGGTGCTGTTGCTGGCCTGCGCGGCCACCACCGCCGCCAGCATGCCGAGCAGGATCGGTATCTGGTCGCGCTGGGCGCGTTCGACCCCGCGCAGCACGTGCTGCTGGGTGACGTGGGCGATTTCGTGCGACAGCACTGCAGCCACCTCGTCCTCGCGCTCGGCGGTCAGCACCAGGCCGGCATTGACCCCGATATAGCCGCCCAGCGTGGCGAAGGCGTTGATCTGGCGGTCCTTCATCACGAAGAACGTGTAGTGCTGGCGCGGCTGGTCGCTGTTGGAGCCAAGCCGGGTGCCCATGGTCTGCAGCCAGTCGTTGACCAGCGGGTCATCCAGCAGGTAGCCATAGTTGCGCAGCTCGCGCAGCATCATCGCGCCGTACTCGGCCTGGCGCGCCGGGGTCAGCAGCTCGCCGGCCGAGGAGCCGATGTCGGGCAGCTTCTCCTGGGCCTGGGCCAGCGGCATGGCCAGGGCCAGGGTAACGGCGGTAGTCAGCAGCAGGGCTCGCAAGCGGAAGGTCCTCGGGCAGGGCGCGCCAAGCGTGGCAGGGCAGGGGGCAACCATTCGTTAACCCACAGTGTTGCGGCGGTGGCGTGGAATTTCCAGCGCACCGGTACCATATGTAGACCGTCGATCCATCGTGGAGTTTCCCGTGACAGCCCAGACCGCCGGCGGCGCCCCCGCCATCACCATCTATTCCACCGCCGTCTGCCCGTATTGCGTGGCCGCCAAGAACTTCCTGAAGAGCAAGGGCCAGCAGTGGACCGAGGTCCGCATCGACCTGGACCCGGCCGAGCGCGAGAAGATGATGGCACTGACCCGCCGCACCAGCGTGCCGCAGATCTTCGTCGGCGACGTCCACGTGGGCGGCTACGACGACATGATGGCCCTGCACCGTGAAGGCAAGCTCGAGCCGCTGCTGGCCGGGCAGGGCCAGGCATGAGCGCGGCCGACGAAGGCAGCAAGGACCGCATCGCCGAATTCACCGACTTCCGCAAGCGCATGAACGAACGCATCCTGGGCGAACCGAACCAGGTGGTGCGGCGCTTCTTCGCACTGGACACGCAGACCTACCAGGCCGGCGCGCTGGACGTGAAGACCAAGGAACTGCTGGGCCTGGTGGCCTCGATGGTGCTGCGCTGCGACGACTGCATCAGCTACCACGTCGCCCAGTGCAAGGACGCCGGCGTGACCCGTGAAGAGTTCTTCGAGACCTTCTCGGTCGGCCTGGTGGTCGGCGGTTCCATCGTGATCCCGCACCTGCGCCGCGCGGTCGACTTCCTCGACCAGCTGGAAGGCGGCGCCAGCGCTCCGGCAGCGCACGAGCACTGAGGGTAGTGCCGGCCGCTGGCCGGCATCGCCTGAACTCGACCTGGCCGAGATTGCCGGCCAGCGGCCGGCACTACCGGGCCCGCGAGGGGGCCTGTCCCGCGATCCAGCAGCCCAGGAGCCCCTTCTTGTTGAAGGGGCGCGCCGACAGGCGGGGGTAGAGGAAGAATGCGCGGGCAATTCTGCCTGAGCCGGGCACTGGGACCATGGTCTATTTGGGACCTCGGCCCCGTCTCAGGCATAATTGCCGGTGAAACTTCCTTTGCGCCGGCGTTTCCGGGCACGTCCGGACGGCGTTTTTCCCCCTGTTCGGAACATCGATCAATGACGCAGAAAATTACGGTCATCCGCGGCGACGGCATTGGCCCGGAAATCATGGACGCCACCCTGTTCGTGCTCGACCAGCTCAAGACTGGCCTGGAGTACGAAGACGCCGACGCCGGCCTGGTGGCCTTGGAAAAGCACGGCGACCTGATGCCGGCGGTGACCCTGGAATCGATCGCGCGCAACAAGGTCGCGCTGAAGAGCCCGCTGACCACCCCGGTCGGTGGTGGCTTCACCTCGATCAACGTCAGCCTGCGCCGCCATTTCGACCTGTACGCCAACGTGCGTCCGGCCCACACCTTCCCGAACACCAAGTCGCGTTTCGACAACGTCGACCTGATCACCGTTCGTGAGAACACCGAGGGTGCCTACCTGGCCGAAGGCCAGGAAGTGTCGGCCGACGGCGAGACCGCCTTCTCCGGCACCCGCATCACCCGCAAGGGCTCCGAGCGCATCGTGCGCTACGCCTTCGAGCTGGCCAAGAGCACCGGCCGCAAGAAGGTCACCGCTGTGCACAAGGCCAACATCATCAAGTCGACCTCGGGCCTGTTCCTGAACGTCGCCCGTGAAGTGGCCGCGCAGTACCCGGAGATCGAGTTCCAGGAAATGATCGTCGACAACTGCTGCATGCAGCTGGTGATGCGTCCGGAACAGTTCGACGTGATCGTTACGACCAACCTGTTCGGCGACATCATCTCCGACCTGTGCGCCGGCCTCGTCGGCGGCCTGGGCCTGGCCCCGGGTGCCAACATCGGCAAGGACGCGGCGATCTTCGAAGCCGTGCACGGCACCGCGCCGGACATCGCCGGCCAGGGCAAGGCCAATCCGTGTGCGCTGCTGCTGGCAGCCGCGCAGATGCTGGACCATATCGGCCAGCCGGAAAACGCCGAGCGCCTGCGCAAGGCCATCGTGGCCACCATGGAAGCCAAGGATTCGCTGACCGGCGACCTGGGCGGTACCGGCACCACCATGAGCTTTGCCCAGGCCATCGCCAGCCGCCTGTAAGCGGCCGGTCGACCTCGGTTGGATCCACAGCGGGGCGCCTTCGGGCGCCCCGTTGCGTTGTGGGCTGACTCGTAGATCCACGCCATGCGTGGATGGCGTGGCTTTGGTCCGCAGCCACCCATGGGGTGGCTCTACAGGGGGTTGTCTGTGCGTATCTCGCACAGATCATGTGCTGTTGCACGGCTGGTTCGTGCGCCATCCGCTCCGCATCCTGTGCCCACTTTCCACTGCACAGGAGTCGCTCCATGAATCTCACCGCCTTCGGCCTGGCCAGCCTGATCGGCATGGCCGCCACCACTCCGGTCGTTGCCGCCGAGCCGGCCCATCCCACCATCCGCCATATGGCGGGCGCGCCGGTCGCGACCTCGCTGGATGCGGCGAAGACCGCCGTGCTGGTGATCGACTTCCAGAACGAGTACTTCGATGCCAAGGCCGCGCCTGGCTTTGCCGGTGGCCGCATGGTCATTCCCGGTGGCGTGGCCGCACTGCGCCAGGCCAAGCGGGTGGTCGCGTTCGCCGATGCCCACGGCATCCGCGTGATCCACGTGCAGCACGTGTTGCCGGCCGGTGCACCGCTGTTCGCGCAGGGCAGCGTCAATGCCGACTTCCATCGCGACCTGCAGCCGCGCAAGGACGAGACGGTCGTGCAGAAGGACGACGTCAGTGTGTTCGCTGGCAACTCGGCCGCGGTGCTCGACACGGTGCTGAAGGATGCCGGCATCGACACCCTGATCGTCACCGGCCTGCAGACCCATGCCTGTGTGGCCGGTGCCGCGCGCGACGCGGCGGCCGCACCCCGTGGTTACCGGGTGATCGTGTCGTCCGATGCCAGCGCCAGTCGTGACCTGGACCTGGCCGGTGGCCAGCGCATCGATCATCGCGCGCTGCACGATGCCTCGCTGGCGCAGATCGAAGACGCCTTCGGTGATGTCATGAGTACCGACGCGATCCTGGCGTTGCCGGTGCGCAAGGCCGGCGACGGCGCTTGATAAGCTGGCGGGGCCCGCATGCCGTGTGGGCCCCGCCACATGGAGCTGCCCGCCGATGGATCACTTCGCCGCCCTGCGTGCGCTGCGCGCCATCGTTGACGCGGGCAGTTTCACCGCGGCCGCTGAACGCCTGGGGACCACCCACTCGGCGATGTCACGGCAACTGCGCCAGCTGGAAGAGCATCTGCAGGTTCGCTTGCTCGATCGCAACAGCCGCAGGCTGTCATTGACCGAGGCCGGGCGCGACTACTACCGCGAGGCGGCAACGCTGCTGGACCGCCTGCAGGAGGCGGACGACCGTGCCCGCGCCGGGCAGGCGCAACCCAGTGGCAGCGTACGCATCAGCGTGCCGCAGGTCGTGGCCAGCCAGGAGTTGCCGCATTGGTTGCCGTCGTTCCTGCAGCGTTACCCGCACGTCTCGTTGGATCTGTCGGCCGATGATCAGCTGGTCGATGTCGTCGGTGGTGCGTTTGACCTGGCCCTGCGCATCGCGCATGCGTTGCCGGACAGCCAGCTGGTCGCACGTGAACTGGCCAGCTGCCCTCGCATCCTGGTGGCCGCGCCAGCCTACCTGGCGCGTCATGGCCTGCCGCGTCAGGCATCGGATCTCGCGCAGCACACGCTGCTGGGCTTCAGTCCCACGCCGTCAATGCCGCCCTGGCAGTTGCAGGGGCCGCGCGGTGCCAGTGCGAGCGTCGAGGCCGGGCAACGCCTGCGGGTGGATGCGACGCCGGCGTTGTACGCCGCCGCGTTGGCTGGCATGGGCATCAGCCTGTTCACCGCACTGACGGTGCAGGAAGACCTACGCGCCGGTCGTTTGATCCGTGTGCTGCCGGCCTGGCACGCCGGACAGCGGCACTACTTCGCGCTGTATCCGCATGCACGTGCGCTGGCGCCGAAAGTGCGTGCGCTGGTCGAGCACCTTGCGGCGCACTACGCTGCACAGGTGGGCGCGGCAGGGTAGTCGCGCGGTTGCAGCCGAGGTGGTGATGGAGTCGGTGTATCTGCTGGTCGCACTGGGCGCGATCGTCGCCGGATTCGTGCAGGGCCTGTCGGCCTTCGCCTTTGGCATGGTGGCGATGTCGTTCTGGGCATGGGGGCTGGAGCCGCGACTGGCGGCCACGCTGTCGGTGTTCGGCGCGCTGGTCGGCCAGCTGGTCGCGGTGTTCACCGTGCGCCGCGGTTTCAACCTGCGCCTGCTGCTGCCGTTCGTGCTGGGTGGGTTGGCCGGCGTCCCGCTGGGCGTGATGGTGCTGCCGCAGCTGGACATGGACTGGTTCAAGGCGCTTTTGGGCGGCTTCCTGGCGTTGTGGTGCCCGGTGATGCTGATGGCGCGCTCGTTGCCTCCGGTCCGCGTTGGCGGCCGTATCGGTGATGCGATTGCTGGCATGGCCGGTGGCGTGCTCAGCGGCATCGGCGGCTTCGCCGGGCCGGTGCCGACGTTGTGGAGCACGCTGCGCGGCTTCGGCAAGCACGAGCAGCGCGCGGTCATCCAGAACTTCAATCTGGCCATGCTGGCGGTGACCATGGCCACCTATGTCGGCAGTGGCCTGGTGAGCCGGCAGATGCTCCCGTACTTCGCCATCGTGGCGCCAGCCATGCTGGTGCCGACCCTGCTGGGCGCGCGCGTCTACATCGGCATCAGCGAGCTGCGCTTCAGGCAGGTCGTACTGGGCCTGCTGACCGCATCAGGCATTGCGTTGCTGGCTTCGTCGCTGCCGACGCTGCTGGCGCGCTGAGGGAGGAACGAAAAAGGGCGCCACGAGAGGCGCCCTTTGTCGTCTATGGCATGTTCCGACTCAGCGCTGCTGGATCTTCGACAGCAGGCGCAGGAACTCCACATACAGCCAGACCAGGGTCACCATCAGGCCGAATGCGCCATACCACTCCATGTACTTCGGCGCGCGCTGGGCCACGCCGGTCTCGATGAAGTCGAAGTCCAGTACAAGGTTCAATGCGGCCACGACCACCACGAACAGGCTGAAAGCGATGCCCAGCCAGCTGGAGTCATGGATCACCGGCACGTTGATGTTGAAAAAGCCCAGCACGAACGATGCCAGGTAGAGCAGGGCGATGCCGCCGGTGGCGGCGACCACGCCCATCTTGAAGTTCTCGGTGGCCTTGATCACGCCGCTGCGGTACGCGACCAGCAGGGCGGCCAGGGTGCCGAAGGTCAGCAGTACGGCCTGGAACACGATACCCGGGTATTTCATGTTGAACAGCGCCGACACGGCGCCCAGGAACAGGCCTTCGACCAGCGCGTACATCGGCGCGGTGACCGGCGACCATTCCTTCTTGAAGATGGTGATCAATGCCAGCACCAGGCCGCCGATCGCGCCACCGATGGCGTACAGGCTCGCGCTGCCGGAAATCTGGCCGTACTCGTCGACCGCCTGGCTCCAGGCGAACGCCGCGGTCAGCACGGTCAACAACAGCAGGATGCCGGTCTTGTTGGCGGTGCCGTTGAGGGTCATCACCTGGTCGGGGCTGGTCACCACCGAGCCGCTGGCGAGGTCGAGGAAGGTCGACTCGGAAAGAGCCGGGTTGCCGCTGCGCATGCGTGTTCTCCGTGCGGATGAGGGGCTGGACGGCCATCCGGCCGATGACCGGGAGCATAGCCGATGGCTGCACGTGGTGCCGTGCCAGGCTTCGGGTTCGAGTCGCCCGCGTTGACAGTTCATGATGCGCTTGGCCACAATGACCAGCTCCCCGGGCCTGGCCCGAGGGGATTGCAAGACCGGGGTATAGCGCAGTCTGGTAGCGCGCCTGCTTTGGGAGCAGGATGTCGGGGGTTCGAATCCCTCTACCCCGACCAATCCCACATCACGTCGGATTGGACACCGTTCCGGTCCGGGCGCCCGTAGCTCAACTGGATAGAGCACCGGCCTTCTAAGCCGGCGGTTACAGGTTCGATTCCTGTCGGGCGCGCCATAGAAATCAACGACTTATGTCGTTTTCTGTTGAAAAGTCCCGAAAATTGTCCTGAAATTGGTCTGAAGAATTTCGCGTTTTCGAGTTTTTTTTAACAACTTTCCTCGTGACGTTGTTTCATACTGTCTTCGACCCGAGAGGTCCTGGGCCCTTCCACAGCCCCTATCCCTACCCAGAGAGAAAAGCATGAACACTGCTGTCGGCGAAGGCTAAGTGCCAGGTCTGGAGGCGTACGCCTCAGCGACGGTTCCGGCGCAACCGGACAGAAGATAGAAGGAGGATCGATATGAATTCCATGAACACTGCAGTTGGCGAAGGCTGAGTTAGAGCCAAGCTCCTTACGCAATTCGTCGCTCACCACAAAGGCCCCGGAAACGGGGCCTTTGCTTTATATTTACAGGACGTTCACACAGGGGACACGGAAGTGCAGGATCACAAGAAGGACAACGTAATTGCGCTCGCCTGGCGCCATGTTCTGTGCCCGCTTGCGCGCCATGCAGACGCATTGAGCTGGATCTTGTTTGCGGTATTTCTGGCCTCGGTCGTCGTAACCGTGTACCTGCGGTACCTGGGTGATGGAAAGAGCGAGAGCTTCTACGGGCAGAATTACTCACTCTTCTGGTATCTGTCTTGGGGGCTGTTGGTCGCTTCGACTATCGGCCCGATGTTCAACGTGTTCCGGGCTCGCAATGAAGTTCCGCTTGGCGTGATGATTGGCGCCGGCGTCACACATGTGCTCGTATTTATTCTTATGAGTGTGGTCGTCTTGGTTCAGGCTAACAAGGCGGAGGCGGTCACCGGATTGCTAGCAGCTGTCGCCGGTGCGGTGATGGTCGGTATCGGCTGGGTTGTCCAAAACCAAAGCAGCGCCCGTGCATCGAGGCGAGCCCACACCTTCTCTGTTTTGACCCAGTCGCGGCTCAGTGCTGAATTTCAGAGTCACGTCAAGTCGCGAATTCTTCACTACCCGGCGGGCACGGAGATCTCGGTGGAAGATGCTGCGCTCTTCTACAAAGACGGCTTGATCGATGCGGAGAAGAAGCTTGATCAGAAGTTTGCAGAGGATCTGGCGCGGTCAAAGGATGAACACCACGACAGCCTGCGCGCAGCACATGAGAAGGCTTTGGAGGAAGTGCGATCGAAGTACCTGGCAATGCAGTCAGTAAAGTACCTGCTTAACTTCTACGAATTCATCTGCGCGGGCCTGCGTCTAAAAGAGCTTGATGAGGTCATGGTGCGGGCGACCCTTTCTGACGTCGCTGTCGGCATCTACAACGATACGATCCACGTCCGGCGGCATGCGCAGAAGCGGCAGCCGGCAGCTTTCACTGAGCTGGACAGGCGCATGCCTAAAGGCATCTGGCTGGAAGCCGCGGCACCTGTGCCAGTGGCAGAGCAAAAGGGCTAACGGCTTTTTCGTCCCGCATCTTCGCGGGTCCGGCCTGAATTTTCGTCAGTACCTGACTCTGCGACCAAGGGGAGCGAATGGTCGTAGACGTGCAGCATGGCGTCTGTGACGTGGCCACTAGCTTCCTTCTTGTTGCCCTTAGTATCCGTTACCCCGCGATGCTTCAGGCCGTGCAGCGCAAAGCGCTCTTCTGCCGTGATAATTCCATCCCTGACCGCGTTGCGCATCAGGCGACCCCAGGTGGTGTGCCAGCCGTGCCCGGTGAGCATTTCCCCGTCTTCGCTGACGAAAAGCGGCCGCATCTTGGGCGACAGGGGCGCATTGAACTGAGCAATGCCGCGTTTGGCCCAAATGGCGGCGCGGCGATCCTGCAGGACCTTGATCGCGACTTCGGTCTGCTCGCCTTTGCGCACCAGGTTGTCGCGGCTGCCCTTTCGGCGGTTGGTCTGAAGAACCTCGCCCTCCACATGGTAATCGGTCAGCGTTCGCACTTCGATGCCGCGCAAGCGTGCCTGGTAGGCCAGTTCCATGGCCGCCCATAGGTAGACCGGCAGCGCTCCTTTCTCGCGCGCGCCGCGCTCGCTGCAGCGGCGTGCGTAATCCTGCACCCGGCGGAAAACATCGCGCTCGGGCATGCGGTGATCGCGCTTCTCCTTGACCTTCTTGATGCCGGCGGCGGGGTTGGTGGTCACATGATCGTGCTCTCGCGCCCAGCCAAACACGCGGCGCAGATAGCTGAGCCAGTGGTTAGCCTTGGTCGGGTACCCAGGAATGGGGGCATCACCAGGCTTCGTGCCTGGCCGGCCCAGGGCAATGATGTCGATCAGCTTGCGGATAAAACCTGGCGATAGGCGGTCCACGATGGCGTCCCCCAGCTTGCTCCCGTTCTTCAGCGGGAACACCTTGATCGCCTTCGCGTAGTCTCGATAGTGCTGCTGTGTGGTGGCACCGAGCTGGGAGAACGCGAGACTCTTAGCGTGTTGATCGATGACGTAGGCAACGGTACCCCTCTGCGCCTCGCCGCCGCGAGCTTCGGCGATTGCGTGCAGGTCTGATAGCCGCGCAGCCGGGCCGGCCACGGTCTTGCACTTCGTTCCGTGTCCCTCGGGGTGCGGATCGCGCACATACCATCGCCCACGGCCGGTCCCGTCCCAGTAGACCCCTTGGGGAACCTTGTCATAGTCGATGTGCTTGGGGAGGTTCGAAGGAACCTTGCGAGGGCGTGCCATGTTCTCGGCTGTTTCCGTTAGAGCAAGTCGGTCGAATAGGTGTCGCCATTGCTGGCGGGCGCTGTGAGGCCCAGTGCCTCGTTCAATGCCGTCGTGGTGGTCCAGATTCCGCCGCAGGCGTCGTACTGAAATCGGATGTGGCGATCACGCGCCCAACGCTCGACCGTTGCCAGTCGCGGGCGCTTCCCCGGTTGGCAGAGTTCCTGCAGGTCACGGAATTGGAGAATCTCGCCGATCAAGGCGTGGCTCCTTCGACCGCCCGGAATCGAGACGGCGACCAGTCACAGCTTTCGTCTGCAGGGATGTGGCCGAACATCGCTGTGCATCGACGGCAATGCACGCAGTCGCTGCAGGTCTTGCCCTCCGGCAGATCCATGTCGTCGCCAGTGCGTCCGTACGGCTTTCGCTCATCCATGGGTGGTCACCTCGTCGTCATGCTTGGGGCGTACACCGGGACCATGCTCCAGTGCATCCGCTGCCGTGAGACGTTTGCCGGATTCGGCCAGGTCGAGCCCGACATTGACAACTTCGGGCTGCACTTCATGTGCCCCTGCTGCGGACGACGTAACAACCTGATGGTCGTCGGCAGGGATGAATGCGGGGCGCTGATCGAGCAGTGCGAGCCGAAGCCGCTCACCGGCACTGGTGACGGCATCCCGCGACGCCGCTGACTCACAGCGGATGATCACAGACGGGTCAGCCACCGTAGCGTTGTAGAAATCCTTGGCTGCGGCCAGCAGTTCGTCAGCCATTGCCCGGCGCCTCGCTGTCGACCAGATACATCTCGTGCGCAACGCGATTGTCGGCCGTTTTCGTGCGCTCGTCGCGGTACTTAGCGCAATCGAGCCATGTATCCATATCGGCGCGGGTGGGCCTGTACGCTCTGGTAAAGAAGGTGTAGCCACCGCAGCACTGATACCCGTGCCAGCCGCCCGCATGGGGTCCAAGCCGGATAGCGAGCGCGGACGCGCCTGTGCCATATCTAACCAAGTCGCCCTCACGTGGCCATTCCTCAACGGGGGCGCCAGCATTGCCCGGCAGCGGCGTGTCGAAGTGCAATGCGTTCTTCGCCTCCTGCTTGGCCTGGATCTTCGCCATCACGTCAGGCTGGTTGATGCGAGCCAGCTCAGCATCGCCAGCAGCGTGCATGTCCAGGCCCGCTATCCAGCAGTAGCCGGCCAGGGTGACCATGACGCCGCCGACTTCCTGCGCTGGATCGCCGACCGGGCGACCGAACACGTAGTCGACCAGCGTGGGCACGCGCGCTTTGTCGTAGCCGTGGGCCTGCAGCAGCTCCAACACCTCTTCCAGCAGGCGGTCGCCTCGCTCCGTCATGTTGCTGTAGAGCGATGGCAGGAAGCACTGGCCCATCCATTCGGCCACGCCAGCCTGGAAGCTGCGCCCCACCGGCTGGTGGGCGGCGAGTGCGTCTTCCAGCGCGGCATAGGTCGCTTCCGAGATCTCGCCGTGGTAGTCGCCGCTATCAATGTCGCTGATTACGCGGCGCGCGGCTTCCGCCAGCGCATCCTGACCACCCGGGGAGGGATGGGCGGAGAGGGCAGCGATTGCCGCGTCCAACGCGGCGGTACGCGACGGGCTGCCGGCATCCGTGAACCTGGTGCGCATCTCCTGCAGCACCAGAACATGCGCATTGCGGCGCAGCTCGGCGTTGCAGAGGGCCTGATACCTCAGCCTCACCCTCCCACCAGGCTGTGCGCCCGCCAGGGTGGGGGCGCCGACTTCCGGACCCGGTGGAGGCGTGGGCGCGCAAGGCAGGGGCTGATAGCCATTACCGTTCTGACCGTTGTACTGGGTCTTGTCGTTGCTCATGCCTGCATGTCCTTGCTGTTGGCGGGAAGGCGCGCCAGGCGCAGCGATTCCCAGGTAAGGGGATAGGGGCCGCGCTTCACCCGCGTGTCGGCAGTGGTCATCGACACGCCCAGTTCGTCGGCGATCTGGCGCATCGTGTAACGCTTGTTCTCGATCACGCGGGCGTAGAGCGCTGCCTTCGCTCTACCTGCCCGGACGCGGTAGTGGTGATGCATCCTGGTGAGCGTCGGGTCCATCAGGCAGCCTCCAACTGCGGCTCCACAGCCGCGCCTACGTTCGCTTCCAGGATGGCAATCAGCGGCGGCGGGCTCACGCTGTTGCCAACCATGGCAACGGCGCGGCTGTTGCTGACCTGTCGACCGTCCTGCGTGCGATCGATGATGTAGCTGGCCGGGAAGCCTTGTGCGCGGAACAGCTCGTGCGGCTTGAGCATGCGCAGCCCGATATCCACGATCACATACGGCACGCCGCTCAGATGCACCGTGACCAGCGCCAGCCGGTCCTTCGTGGTAACGGTCGCCAGGGGCTCGTCCAGATCGCCATGCTGTCCGCCGGTGCCGTAGTAGCGCATCAGGAACGCGGCAACGCGCAGCGCGCCAGCCTCCTGCTCTGGGCTTAGCATGCATTCCACGACGCCAAATCGCTGTGCGCCCGCGAGGACTGTCGGCAGAGCGTCACGTGGGTCGTACCCAATGACGTTCTGCGCCATCGCGGTCACGTGCGCGGTCACCAGGCGCTGGTGACTTCCGTTGGCGCAGATGGTCGGCATGGGCTCATCGACGGCGCTGCCGGCGCCCTGGTAGAACCCGCCGTTGGCCTGTTCCAGAAACGCCGCCATGACCCCCATGGCATGGGCGGCGCCGGCCGGGCGCGCCGCGCCAGCGCCGCTGGTGATGGTCGGCATCGGCTGGCCGGCGTCCGCGCCATCACTGCTGCCCCGGAACTTCACTAAGCTTGCAGCGGCCAGCGCGTGCTTGGTGCCTCCCGCGACCACAGTGCCCAACGGCTTATCGATGTCGAGACTGCGAGGGGCCTGACCGATCCTCTCGCCGTACCCGGACTGCACAAGCACAGGTGCCACAACGGCGTGGGAACCGCCGCGCGGCCAGGCGGTGATGGTGCCCAGCGGATCACTTCCGGTAGCGACGCCGTTGGCAGATGCGTTCGCGCACTGCACGATGGTGGGCGACACGATCATCATCTCGCCACGGTTGGCTGCAGTGATGGTCGGCATCGGTTCACCGATTCCGTGCGGCCTACGTTCCCCGCCGTGGGTGGCGTGGACGATGAACGGCTCAGCGGCATCCAGCACGAAGCGCTTGATGCCTCGGGCGATGCGCGCCTGCGTCGCGTTCGCGAGCGGCTTCTTGCGGCCAAAGATGCTTGGGCACGGAATGGACCAGTCGATGCTGGACGCTGCCGACACGTGCGACTGTGCGCGGTCAGGACCATGGGTCGGTTCGGGCCAGACAATCGCCTCACCATCGCAGCGGGCGACCATGTAGAGCCGCTCCCTCGTCGTCCCTGCGCCGTAATCGCAAGCCCGAAGAACACGCCACTCCACCTGATACCCGAG
Organism: Stenotrophomonas sp. YJH_SMC_40; assembly: GCF_059368615.1. Classification (NCBI taxonomy): domain Bacteria; kingdom Pseudomonadati; phylum Pseudomonadota; class Gammaproteobacteria; order Lysobacterales; family Lysobacteraceae; genus Stenotrophomonas; species Stenotrophomonas sp. YJH_SMC_40. The sequence continues at coordinate 47,044 of NZ_JCAFRX010000003.1, forward strand.
CGCCCGCAGCACAGCGACGAAGCGACGCCAGGTGCTGCCCTCGCGCTTCTTGTCTGGGATCAGGAACTGCTGGTCCAGCGGGACGCGCTCGCCGACAGCGGCGACTGTGCCGTCCAGCTTGATCACACGGCCGGTCGCCTTGTCGCGCTTGGCAATCAGCGGCCCCCACTTCAGGATCTGCTTGACGTTCTCCAGCGTGATGATGCGCGGACGCACGGTGCCGGCCCAGCGGGGCACAACCCACGAAAGCGAGCGGGTTGCTCGGCTGCGCGGCTGACCACCCTTGGCCTGGCTGAAGTGCGTGCAGTCCGGACTGGCATGTAGTGCACCCACAGGGCGACCGCCGCACTCGACGCGCGGGTCTGCTTCCCACACGTCCTGGCACAGGTGGCGAGTAAAGGGGTGATTGGCGGAGTGCAGTCCCACAGCCCAGGGGTTGTGGTTGATCGCAATGTCGACCGCCCGAGCCAGCGCGGTCTCCATCGCGTGGCTGGCGCCGCCTCCTCCTGCGAACAGATCAACTACGATCTCGTCCGAGCGCAGCCGTGATTTGAGGTCGTGCAACGGGAAGCGGAAACCGCCGGAGCCGTCAGCCATGTGCTGCCTCCCAGGCGACAAGCGCCTCAGCTGCAAGCGGCCGCACGAACCATGCCGCTGGGCCATCTTCGGTATCACCCAGCCAGACCAAGCGCCAATCTGCGCCGGGGCCAGTGGGCTGCCACGCGCGCATCTCGTCCCAGTAGCGATGGTCCCCGGTCTCCACGGCTTCTTCGGTGAAGTCGCCAAACGTCACCTGCAGGTCGAATCCTTGTGCGAGGAACAACGGCCGTAGCGACACCTCGCGACCGTCAGCCCACATCGGCACGTCCGGGTGGCACAGGATCTCGCCGTCGGCGTTGCGCGCCGGGAGGCGACTCGGGTGGTACAGGCCGCGCCACGGGTCCGCAGGATCGATGACAGTGCGGCTCTGATTCCGGACCAGCTCCAACAGTTCGTCGGCCTGCGCCAGCCGGGCGCGGGTCGTATCGCAGAGCGGCGTGTCGCCATCCTGCATGCTGCTGCGCAGGGTGGCGCGATAGGCGGTGACGGCGGTTTCGAATACGCGCAGATCCTGCAAGCGCGGCAGGCGGTGGTGCAGATCCCGCAGCGCGGTCTGGGCCTGGCCGAGGGTGATGGCCTTCGCCTGGTTGGGCAGCCACACAGCCTCGACAGCGATTGCGCTGATCGTTTCGAATGCGTCGCGCAGAACGGGGCAGTTCGTGGGGAGAGTGGCAAGTTTCTCGGTCATCGGCGGGCCTGCTTGAATTGGGTGTCGGTGTTGACGAACGCTCCAGCGAGCGGCGCTACCTGGCACGCCTGCTCGGCGCCAGCGGAGCGAAGGGGGAAGGGCGGTGAATGTCGATATCGGCGATTCGGATCGGCTGCGTACTTGCCATCGCTGATGCGCGTCACCTGGTACTCGGGGAACGCTTCATCCGGCAGCGCCTCGCGTGCCTCGAAAATCAGGGCGACAAAGCGCGCCTGCCATTCGATCGGCATGGATTGCAGGGTGCGACGTGGCACAACGTGATAAGCGGCCCGGCTGAGGCCGAATGCATGCCACACAGGGCCATCGGAGTAGGTGCTGCCGGGCCGGCCGGGTTCGGTAACGGTCGCTGCGTGCGACTCGCTGCTCATGGGTACCTCAGTCGATGTCATGGGCGGCCATGCGTTCTGCATAGCTGCCGTGGTTGGCTGCGTGGCGGCTCATCAGCGGGCGAAGCGGCGTGTGCCCCAACACTTCGATGTGCCCGCCGGCTGCGAGGAATGCGTCCAGGTCATCGGCCAACTGTTGCCGGTCGAATTCCCGGTGTCGGATCGTGGTCGCCGCGTCACTGACGCCTGTAATCGGCCCCACTGCGCAGGTCGGCTGCACTCGAGCAGGTGCCGCGCGCAGCGGGGCGATCGCATGTTGCGTGTGGCTGGACAGACGCCAGATCCCGCGCACGCCGGAGCGGTGGCAGATGGCCTGGCCGCTGCGCGCCAACCCCTTCAACGTGTAGCCGATGGCCTGGTGGGTGCCGTTGATGCGGCCAGCGGTCTTGATCTGCGCGACCGTGGCGCCTTGCGGAAACATGGACAGGACCCTGCGCACTTCGGCAGCGCGGCCGGTCTGCTGTGGACGGGCGCTCATGCGCGCGCCTCCGCAAGCAGTTCACGCATGGCCCAACCGTGATGCATCACCTTTGATGAGCTGTCCGCGACAGCGTCGGGGTTCTCGGTCAGAACGAGTGTGTTGTCGAGCGGGTAGCTGCTGTGCCCATCCCAGTCCTCGATCACGTCCTGCAGGCCGAAGTGCTCGCGCAGTTCCTGCACGTTTGCGTTTTTGCCGCACAGGTGCGGCCCATAGATCACAACAGAACGGCTCATGCGGGGATTCCTCGCGTGCGGCGCGTAGCGCGGTTGATGGGGGAGGTCGACCGAACGCGGACGCCCTGGCGGTCAAGCCAGCGGTGCGCGGCCTGTGCGGCCAGTCGATTGAGGGGGAACGTGATGCCGCCGAGCGTCAGCGAGTGGTGCGATACCCCCACGCTCCGGCTGGCGCTGGCGGCGACCTTCAGGAGCGACTCGCGCGGTGCGGTGGTGTACAAGCCGGCCCAGAGCCAGCCCTGGCACACCATCAGGACGATGGATTCGCCCTGATGCCCGGTGGCGAATTGCTGCTCCACTGGCAGCCCGGTATGCACGCTCATGCCGTCAGCGCCAGGTCGCGGGCCTTGGCGATCTCGGCCTCGGCGGCGGCGATGCCGATGGCGGTCAAGGTCGCCTTGCGCGGCAGCTGCGGATCGTCGTACCTGATCAGCACCCGCTCATCCAGCCAGTTCATGACGCGGCGCGTGAAAAGCTTCTCGGGGCGGTTGCGGGGTGCAAATCCGTTCGCGGTGCGGTGGAGGGTGTGGTCGGATGCGCCATGCGCTGCGAGCAACGCGGCTTTTTCCTTCGGCTTCAGTGGAGCGGCCATGGGCAGTTCTCCTGGTCAGGCAGCGATGGGCGTGGAAGGGGGTTGGGCGGCGATCTCGGCCAGGACCTCGCCGCGATGGCGGGCAAGCAGGGAGATCGGTATGCGTAGGTGGGCAAGGCTCGCGTCGGTCCAGCGCAGCTCGGCCAACGCGGCTCTCTCCTTCGGTACTGGACGGGTCGCCAGGCCACAGCGATGGCATTCGATGTGCAGCAGCGGTGGGCAGGGGGCGCCCAGGCGATGGCCGGTCGGTGCGCCTTCGGTCACGACGATTTGCGGTCGGTGACCGGGCGCGCACAGAGGCACTGAGTCGGGCAGCGGGCGAGCGGTCTGGCGCATGATCAGCCCCTCACCGAAGTGCTGAGCGCCCAACGCGCCTTGGCTGCGTCGCGGTCCGTGTGCGCCTGGTGGATCTCCGCGATGCGGAGCGGCACGACAACCGCGGCCACCAGCGCAACAGCTGCCCAAGCGAGTCGGATGCGCCGGCTCATGCCGCGCCTCCTTTGGCGCGGGCGAGTGCTGCGTCGAAGGCAATCAGCGACTCTTCGCACTTCTGGGCGAGCCGCGAGCGATCAATCAGGCTGTTGTCGAGGCCAAGCGCACGGAATGCAGCGGTCAAGCGGTCGCCCTGGTCGACCAAATCCGAAAGCAGGGCATGGGCCGTGCGCAGGTCGATGGACTGCTTTTTCAACATGGATTCGCCAACGCGAATCATGAAATCGGGCGTCGCTGCCGCCACGGCGCCGAACTCGGCGTTCACTCCCGCAATGCGCTCCAGGGTTGCCAGCGGGGTCTCAGCGGCGGTCATGCCCGCACCTCCGCAGACATGTCGCGCGAACAGGCTTCCAGGCGGAGGCTGGCGACGCCCATGCGCCGGGAGCGGCGCAGCTGATTGCGGTTGTGTTCGCCCTTGCTACGGAGCCACAGGGTCCGAGCGGTGCTGTGATCGCGTGCTGCCACTGCCCGCAGGGCCTTCACGGCCAACAGCGGCAGCGGGCTCGGGGTTGGATCGGCGTAGCGATGAGACATGGCGCGCTCCTGTTCGAAGGAGGGCGCCGGCGGGTCAGTAGCCGAGGGGGCGGCTATCGCCGGTGAGGGGAGGGGCCGGCGAGTGACGACCCGCCGGTCGCCCGCCAGCTGCAAAGCTGGCAGGACGGACTCTACAAACAAACTTGCGTGATCGTCAACAAGAAAACTTGCGCAATCAGCCGATCACCTCGTAAACCCTGACCTTCGGCCTTCTTGGGTCAAAGCTGAATGGGTCAACGGGTGCTAACCTCCGGGCCTTCTATGGAGGGAGGGGAGGTGTATGGAAGTGTTCTTCAGCACGCTGGGTGCGCTGGGCGTGTGGCTCGTGGCGCTGGCCGTGCTTGCTTTGGCCGTCATGGGGCTGCTTATGCCCTTGGCCGTGTTCGGCATCAAACCTCTTTTGCGGGTGCTCATTGAGGAGCAGCGCAGGAACAACCGTTTGCTCGCGAGGCAGGTGCTGCGGGATCAGGGTATTGAGCCGGAGGACGTGGCAGGAGTAGCCACGTCCAGAGATGATGGTGAGCCGCAGACGCTGCAGGACTTCATTCGCGAGCGTGACGGGCACAAGCCGTAAGGGAATCAATCAAGGACGTGGCAAAACTGCGGCCATGTTCTTGATGAGCCCGGTTTGTTCGAGGGGGAAGCCCTCCATGATGGCTTCCCTTGCTTCTTCCATTTCGCACAGCAAGGCGCGCAGCTCTGCCGTTGATAGGTCGCTAAGACGCTGTCTCAGAACCAGGTGCTGGTCGACAAGCCAGGCAAGCTGGAACGCGTCGCAAAGCATGCGAATTCTTCGAATATATGCCAAGGCGGTAGCGTCGCTTGGCTCATGTGCGTGGCACTGGCGCAGGCATCTTGCGTCGGGCGGCCGTGCCTGCTGCCGGACCTTGTTAGCGAGTGCCTGCGCGAGAGCTTCCAGTGCTGCCGCTTCCTTCATGATCAACCCCCTTTGAAATCTGGCGCTTCCGCAGGTGCGCGGTAAAGTCGACCACGTTGTCCGGCGTGACTGTCTTCTCCTGACGGGCGGTCAGATAGCTGTGAGCCAAGATGACAATCGAGGCGTCGCTGGCATCCTCTGGATCGAACGGCGATCCAAGAGCGAGACAGGCCAGGCGGACAAGTTGGTACGACGCGGCAAGCGTAGGGGCGTCGAGTTGCACGGTTTGAGACTGCGCAGCTCGGGGTGTTGAGAGTGCATTCAGTGGCTCATCCTTGTGCCAGCCAAGGAACTGCTCGACTGACATGCCGAACGCGCGTGCAAGCTCCACCATGTACCTGGGGCGGCGTGTCGGGGTATCTAGTAGCTGCTGGATGTGCTGGTACTTCACGTTGGGAGCGCCCGCAGCGCGGACACGGGCTGCCAGAGCCTCAACGCCAAGCCCGTGGGCCTCCATCAGGCCCCGTGTGATTTCACCGATCAACATGCAAGCAATCTTGCACTGTTGATTCGCAAGAAAGATTGCGCTAGTTTATCGCAAGAATTCTTGTGAACGGGCATTTCATGACCCCTCTGCAACGGGCTATCGCGATCTGTGGGACCCAGAGTGAGCTGGCGCGGCGTGTGACCGGCAAGCCTGCGACTGGCTACGTCTATCACTGGCGAAAGAACGGTGTGACCGAGGAGGTGGCGATCGCCATCGAGAGGGCGGTCGCCTCGGCGATGGCCGAGAACCAGGATGCCGCAAAGCGGGCCGCTACCCTCGGGGGCAGAGTAACCGCCGACGAGCTGATACCGGACGTGCGCTGGGAGCGTGATGCTGGTGGCACCATCGTCGGCTACTTCAAGCGCGTCAGCGGATCGCTGGGGGTAGCCAGTGCCAGCCCGTGACCCAGCGCTAATCGTCTCCATAGCTCGCTACGGCTGGGTGCGCGGCCACCAGCGCTACCGCCTTTTCCGCATCCGGCAGCAGATCCGCAAGAGCGGGGTGGTGATGATCCTCCTGGCGATGATTGCCGCTCTTGCGCTGGGAGTGCACGGGCGCCCACAGGATCGCAACAACCCCGCCTGCCCCGGTGCGAGCGTCAAAGGATCGGATGGTTTGAAAGCGCATGCGCTGAGGGAACGTGATGATCTCTGGCATGGCAGCAATGTTGATCGACGCACTGATCAGCGCGGAACGATGAAATGCCCGGTGTTTCAGGGGGAGCGCTATGACCTGTCTTCGCTCTGATCTTCATTGGCGGGATGCCTTGAATAATGCAGTTTCGTGCGCGCCGGGTGGAGTGCAAGACGCTGCTGCCCACATCAGCAAGCGCCGTGGAAAATCCATTTCCACGGAGACACTACGGAAGAAGCTGCGTGGAATAGAGGGTGAGTCCGTCTCCATGGAGATGGCCGAGATCCTAACCGAGTACCTGCAGCGATTCGTAGGAACCCAGGCAATGGCTACTGACTGGGTCTGCTCACTGGCCGGTCAGTTCGGCCTGATGGTCGACTATGTACCCGCACCACCTATGGGTGGTTGGCCGGACGAGTTGGCAGCTATCCAGGCGAAGCTGCTGGAACTGCACAAGCTGACGGGGCAATTGGCAGGCGCAGGTATCGATGCGCTCGCGGATCGGCGCCTGACTGTCCCCGAAGCTGATCGTATCCAAGACCTCTCCCGGGAAGTCCGCACCCTCTGCTTCCGACTGGAGCGGAATGCATGCCGCGCTGCCGGCCTGCAAGGAACTGAGGACTGACGTGGCAATTCACCACGCCCCTCGGTCCAAGTATCGACGGCGTGGCCGAGCCAGTGCTTCTGCGTGGCGAGCGATGGAGTTGGCGGCACTGGCCTTGACTGACGCGGTGCCGGGGTTAGTGGGAGATGAAGCATTGGCAGAGCGCGAGCGAATCCGCCAAGAAACCGAACGCAGAGATAGCGCCCAGCGCCAGCTTGATGAAGGAGGTATCCGTTGGGTGTAAACCGATGTCTGCACCAGGCCCTGCTGATCGCACGTCAGCCGCGTACAGAATGGCGCACACAGATCGATCAGATTGCAGAAGCCTGTCAAGCGCCCGGCGTTTGCACTGGTGGCGTGGGATGCCGGCAGCGAATTGCCGAGTACCTGCGGGTGCAGTGGTGGATGATCGAGCGCCGCGAATCCAAAGGCGGGGTGCGACGCTGATGGCAAACAGTCAGGTAGACACCGATGCAATCCGCCAATCCGCAGACATCGCCGATGTTATCGGACGTTACGTCAAGCTCAGGCCGGCCGGCCGGGGGGAGTACAGCGGGCTATGTCCCTTCCACGATGAGTCGTCGGCGAGCTTTACCGTCAACGAAGTCAAAGGCTTCTATCACTGCTTCGGCTGTGGCGCGCACGGTGATGTGATCGGCTTCCTGGTGAAGCACCTACAGGTCGGATTTCTTGATGCATGCGCGCAGCTCAGCGGCGGTCAGTTGGGTACTGCATCTGAGCGAGAGAAGCTTCCAAGCCGAGAGTCGCTTCGGGTCAAGTGGGTGCCCATCCTGCCAGTGCCAGATGATGCGCCCGCGTTGCTGACCGACAGCGGCTGGACAGTACCGATCTGGAACGCCAAGCGCGACAAGCTGCGCAGGATGAAACCGGCCCGGGTGTTCCCGTACCGAAATGCAGAAGGGCAGATCCTTGGGTACGTGCTTCGCTGCGAGTTCATCGACCGTGAGAGCCGCAAACTCAAGAAGTGGACGCCCCAAGTGACCTGGTGCGTCGGTCCGGATGGGCAGAAACAATGGTGCCTTGAGAGCTTCCCTGGCGCGCGGCCTCTGTATGGGCTGGATGCACTGGCTGCGAAACCCGATGCGCCCGTTCTGATTCCAGAGGGAGAGAAGTGTCGGGACGTAGGCGCGCGCGCCTTCCCCGGATATGCGGCAATCACCTGGTCGGGCGGCGGCAAGGCCGTCACGAAAGCGGACTGGTCGCCGCTGGCAGGGCGGGACTGCGTGCTCTGGCCCGACGCCGACCTCCCGGGCCGGCAGGCAATGCTGGGGTGGAGCAACGACGCCCAACAGTTCAAGCCGGGCGTCGCCCAGCTGCTCAAGCGTGCAGGTGCCAGATCCATCCGGTTTGTGGATGTGACGGGCCAGCCTGATGGCTGGGACATTGCCGATGCGCTTGAGCGCGATGGATGGTCGCCTCGCCAGCTTGCAGCCTGGGCGGCAAACCGCGTGGTTGAAATCGACGTGGTGGCCGCCAATGGCGCATGACAGGAGGCTGGAGGAACGGTTGCTGCACTCCAACGCGAAGCTCGCTAGCGCATATCGAATCGCAGCGCAGACCGCACTGGACAACCCATACGAGCACTCCCCGCGCTTGCGCCGGGAGCGGGCAAGAGAATACCTGCGCCTAGCGCGGGGCTACGAAAAGGCAATGCGTAAATGACCGTGGGGACAAGGCGCAGGATGACGGTGATCGATGGTGGCGGTGCGCCACCGCCAGGCGATGGCGGGGTAGATCCGAATGCCTGGAAGTCGAACCTGACGCGCAATCGCGATGGGAACGTGGAAGGCACGCTGCACAACCTGATCCTGATCATGGAAAACGATGATCGGCTGAAGGGGCTGTGGTGGCTCAACGACTCCAGCAACCAGGTCAAGCTGCACCGGGACCCACCGTGGACTGGCGGCAGCAGGGATGAGTTCATCGACTCGGACGCCTACGAACTGGCGGCTTGGCTGCAGCACCCGGATCGCTACTGGATGAAGTGCAGCGATGACCTGGTGCTGAAGGCCGTCATCGCTGTCGCGCGCCGGCACCGCCGTCACCCGATCAAAGACTACCTCGGTGCCCTGGAATGGGATGGTGTACCCCGCGTTGAGCGGATGCTCGTTGAGCTGTTCGGGGCAGCGGACAATGCCTACAGCCTGCGCGCAGCGCAGTGCTTCATGGTAAGTGCCGTGGCTCGCATCCTGTGGGTGGACGCCAAGCAGCCCAGCGTGGGCGCACAGGTTGACTTCATGCTGGTCCTGGAAGGTGAGCAGGGTAAGCGGAAGTCCAGCGCCCTGCGCGCGATCTTCGGCAGCGAATGGTTTGTCGAGACCAGCGAATCCCCAAGTGGAAAGGACTTCTACCAGGTCATCCAAGGGGCTTGGGGCGTCGAGATCGGCGAGATGGACTCGTTCTCGAAGGCTGACGTGACCAGCGTAAAGACGGCTATCACCAGGCGAGTGGACAAGTTCCGCGCTCCCTACGAGCGCGTGCCTCGATCCTACCGCCGCGAATGCGTGTTCGCGGGCACCACGAACGAGCATCAGTATCTACGCGACCCAACCGGTGGGCGGCGCTTCCTCCCCGTGCGAACTGACGGCGACGTGCAGATCGCCCAGATCGCGACGTTGCGCGACCAGCTGTGGGCCGAGGCAGTGGCCATGTTCGACGCTGGGTTCGAGTGGTGGGAGCTGCCAGCGGACGCGAAGCAAGAGCAGGCCAGCAGGTACGTGGGCGACAGCTGGGAGGGGCGAGTCGAGCAGTGGCTCGACCTTCGGATGGAGCCGAGCAAGTACCCAACGCGACTGGCAATGGCGTCGCAGATTGACTGGGCTACCACGGACAACCTCCTCACGTACGCCATCGGCTTGGACCCAGGCAAGCACGGCAAGCCCGAGCAGATGCGGGTCGCCTCGATCATGAAGACGCTGGGCTGGGAGCAGCAGCGCAGGCGTTGGCCGGATGACGGCAGTCGGGAGCCTCGGTGGTTCAGGCCTGGCCTCGCCATCGATGATTGGCTGGCAACCGTACAGCGGTCAAGGCGGGAGGCGTCCAGTGGACCTGACTTCTGACCAGACCTCTCCAGCTTCGTCCACACCCGTCCGAACCACTGACCAGACCTGCCGCCTACTGCGACAGCGCTGTCCTGACCGTCCACACCATTTCTCGCGCGCGTACATGTACCAACACACCGCCCCAGTTCTCAACTACTCAAATCAAAGAAATAGGTATGGACGGTATGGACAGTGTGGACAGATTAGTAACGGCGCGGGTTCCGGGCGTCCAGACCTTGCCTTGATGGTTGGGACGGTGCGGACGGCTGGCATGTTCCACGCGAATCATCATGCGGTTGGTCGGCCGGGAGGGACAGGGGGGGGAAGGCAGGCCGATGGGTCCTCCCCGGCCTCAGATTCCACGGGTATTCGGTCGCGCAATTTCTCGCTAGTCATGAAGCATTTCCAAGGGGGTTGTAGTGGTTTCTGATCTGAGCAGCCCGATGAAACAGGGCGCGTTTGGGGATCTGGTGGGCATTTCCCAGCAGGCGGTCAGCGACCTGGTGCGTCGTGGCATCCTCGCTGACGGTGCTGCAGGTGATGAGTGGTTGCTTGCCTACTGCGATCACCTGCGCGAGGTTGCTGCTGGCCGGGGCGGGGAGGCAGGCAAGGATCTGACTGCCGAGCGTGCCCGGCTGGCGCGAGAGCAGGCTGACCGCTTGGCAATGCAGAACGCCGTGACCCGGGGCGAGCTGGCGCCGGCACATCTCATGGAACAGGTATTGTCGAAAGTCGGCGCGCGAGCGGGTCGCATCCTTGAGACGATCCCGGGCACGCTGCGGCGCCGGCTTCCACAGCTGAAGGCGGCGGATGTCGAGGTCGTGGCTCAGATTGTCGCCAAGGCACGAAACCTTGCCGCGTCGATGCGCCTGGCCGACGTTGACGCTGACGATGACACCGATGAAGGCGCGTCCACGGCGGTGCCGGTTGATGCCGAGGACCAATGCGAATGACGCTTCTTCGTGGAATCGATGCAAGCCAGCTGCAGGCCGTGGAGCGCCATCTGCAGCGCGGGCTCGCGTCCTGGGCGGTGCAGGAGCCGATCACGCTGGAAGCCTGGGCCCGGGAACACTTCTACCTTTCTGCCGAATCGAGCTACGTCGAGCAGAAGTGGACCCCGTGGCCGTTCCAGCGCGGGATGATGGCAGTGATCAGTAACGACGACGTGGCCGAGGTCTCGGTGAAGAAGTCGGCGCGTGTTGGATACACCAAGATCCTGCTCGCCTTCCTTGGCTACAACGCAGAGCACCGACGTAGGAACCAATGCATCTGGCAGCCGACCGACGACGACTCCGATGACTTCGTCAAGTCGGAGCTAGAGCCCATGCTGCGTGACGTGGAGTGCATGCGGGCCGTGTTCCCGGCCTATCTCGCCCGCCACAAGGACAATACGCTGCAGCAGAAGAAGTTCATCGGATCGCTGCTGCGCGTGCGCGGCGGTAAGGCCGCGAAGAACTATCGTCGCATCTCCGTGGACGTAGCGTTGCTCGATGAGCTTGATGCTTTCGACAACGACATCGAGAAGGAGGGCGCGCCGGACTCACTGGCGGCCAAGCGTCTGGAAGGTGCGACCTTTCCCAAACTTGTGGCTGGCAGCACCCCGAAGCTCAAGGGCTTCAGCCTGGTGGACACTCGCTACTCGCAGGCGGACGAACGATTCACCTACCAGGTGCGTTGCCCCCAGTGTGATGACTTCCATGCGCTGACCTGGGGTGGGAAGGACGAATCGCACGGGTTCAAGTTCGAACGTGACGCCGATGGCGACGTTGTCCACGTCTACCACCTCTGCCCGCACTGCACCTACCCCATGACGCAAGGCGAGTACCTGCAGGCCGCAGAACTGGGTGAATGGGTGAACTCGCGCGGTGACCTCTGGCTCCGCCCAGATGGTCGCTTCACGACTCCGGATGACCAGGTCGTCCCGGCGCCGCGTCATGTGGCACTTCACATCTGGACCGCTTACAGCCCGGCGGTCGCGTGGCAGCAGATTGTCCGCGAGTTCCTGGAGGCGTTCACAAAGCACCAGGAAGGCGACGACAGCAAGTTGAAGGCGTGGACCAATACAACTCTCGGTGAGACTTGGGAAGGTGAGGTCGAGCGGACGGATGCAGATGAGCTGGTCAACAGGGCGGAGCCGTTCCCCCTGAAGATTATGCCTCGCGACTGCTTGTTGCTCCTGTGTGGCATGGACACGCAGGACAACAGACTTGAGGCCGGCATCTGGGGTGTTGGCAGAGGCGGTCAGATGTGGACTATCGATCACCGGGTGTTCTTTGGTAACCCAGCACAAATGGAGGTGTGGTCCGAGGCGGAGGCATTCCTGCGTGAACAGGAGTACACCCACGTCAGTGGCCGGGCCCAGCGAATCTATGCGACCGCCATCGATTCGGGTGGTCACCATGCCGATGCGGTGTATGCCTTCGCGCACAGGCTGAAGGCACTCCGCGTGCATGCCGTCAAGGGCGCCAGCGGGCAGGAGCGGTCTATCGAGAACGGAAACAGCCGCGTGAGCTACCGGTTCAACGGTCGTATCGAGAAGCATGGCCCCGTGCTGTGGCACGTAGGTACCAATCTAGCCAAGGACCGTTTCCAGGCGCGGTTGGATGTTGCTGTGCCGGGGCCTGGCTACGTCCACCTGTCGGACCAGCTCTCGCCCGAATGGTTCAAGCAGTTGGCGGGCGAGATCCGCGCCACGCGGCGGATGAAGGGTGGGTCCGAATCCAGGTGGACCGCGACGCGGAAGCGAATCGAGGTCAAGGACTGCCTGACGTACGAAATATGGCTGGAAGAGCGCCTCGACCTGTGGGGACCCAAGAAAGCGAAGTGGTGGGATCAGTTGGAGGAACAAGTGCAGCCCGAGAACGATCTGTTCAGTCTTCCGGCCGTAACAGCACTGTCGGCGGATGGCGCTGCCGCTGCAGCGCCGGCTTCGCACGTGCCTGCTGTCGAGAAGAAGCCCACGCCGAGGACTGTGCAGGTAGCACGCGATTCCCGTGAAACGTCGCGCGATGGTTTCGGGTCGAGCGGTTGGAGCAGCCGCCTATGAGCAATTCTCGTGACATTGACGCTGCGGAACACCTGCGTCGCCTGGTAGTTCGGGGCATTGTCGAGCAGACAGGCTTGAACGAGGAACACGCGATGCCCTACGCCACGGCGGTAATGACGGTTCTGCAGACCGAGTACGGTGGCGAGCGCCTGCACATCCCCAAACCAGCTGGGCAGGACAAGCTCTGCTCGCGCGTGGAGGTGATCCGCGCCGAGCTGGCTGAAGGGCAGGACTGGCGATTGGTCTGCCGCCGGCACGGCGTATCGAGAGCGGCACTGTATCGAATGTTCCCGGGTGGATTGCCCAAGCCATCCCGAGCTGGATGAATTTGCCAGCGACCGTCTCAACCTCTGGCAAAGATTGAGACGGTCGCTTCGTAAGTGACTGATTTGATATGGGACGAAATCGAGATCGTCTCATGCGGCTGGTAACGGTTGAGACGGCCCAGTCTCCAAACTGTTCCCATGCCAACACCCGCCCAAACCATGCTGGAAATGTACCTGGCCGCAGAGGCTGCGGTGCTGCAGGGGCAATCGTTCCGTATGGGGGAGCGGCAGTTGAACCGCGCCGACCTAGCTGAGATTCGCGCCGGCCGGCGCGAATGGGAAGCCAAGGTGAACATGCAGGCAAGGGGCGGTAGCCGCGTGTCCGTGTCTCTTGCTGATTTCAGGGAGCGCGAGTGAACCGCCTTGACCGCGCTATCGCCGCTGTGGCCCCCGGCTGGGGGGCGAAGCGCGCCATGGCGCGTGCACGCATCGCGGCCTACAGCAGTGCGTACGACGGCGCCACGCCTAGCCGCCTGCGAGAGGCTGCGCGCGAGTTTGGATCAGGCAACACGGCGGTTGCCAGCGGCGCGACCCGAATCCGGACCCAGGCGCGGCACCTCGACCGGAACCACGACATCGTGGTGAACGGCTTCAACCAGATGGTGCAGAACGTGATCGGGCGGGATGGCATCGGCATCGAGCCGCAGCCGCGCGACGTGAACGGGAACATCGTGGAATCCCTGGTTGATCAGATCACCCCCCTGTTGCGGGACTTCTGGAAGCGCCCGGAGGTGACCTGGTGCCATGACTTTGGCGCGGCACAGCGCCTGATGACCCGGACCCTATTCCGCGACGGGGAATGCCTGTACCAAGACCTGATCGGTCCGGTGCCGTATCTCGACCACGGCACCGTTGTCCCCTACAGCATCGAGATGATGGAGCCCGATCTTCTGCCGATGGATTTGAACGATCCCGGCCGGAACATCATGCAGGGCGTCGAGCGGAATGCATGGAACCGCCCCATTGCGTATCACCTGTACAAGCAGCACCCCGGCGACCCCAATGCAGTGATGCCCGAAGTAAAGCGCGTGAGCGCTGACTTCGTTCACCACGCCAAGATGGTTGATCGTATCGGCCAAGTGCGCGGCGTGAGCCTGCTGGCGTCGGTCCTTACCCGCCTGGATGACCTCAAGGACTATGAGGAATCCGAACGCGTGGCCGCCAAGATCGCGGCCAGCATGGCTGCCTTCATCATCAAGGGTGATCCCCAGAGCTACGGCGAGAACGAGACGGTTCCGGAACGCAGGAGCATGCGGTTCCAGCCCGGCATGGTGTTCGATGACCTGGTGAAGGGCGAGAGCGTTGGCACCGTCGACACCAACCGCCCCAACCCCAACTTGGAGAGCTACCGCAACGGACAGTTGCGTGCTGTGGCCGGTGGCATGCGGGTTTCGTTCTCGTCGCTGTCGAAAAACTACAACGGTACCTATTCGGCTCAGCGGCAGGAGTTGGTGGAGCAGTATGGCGCGTACGGTGTTCTGGCCTATGAAGTGATCTCGCAGATTGTCCGGCCGATCTACGAGCGCTTCATTCAGGCTGCGATTGCCTCCGGCGAGCTGGTCGTTCCGCGCGGTGTCTCGATGACCACGGTGACCGACGCGATGTACATGCCGCCGGTGATGCCGTGGATCAACCCGGTCCATGAGGCGACCGGCCTGCGCATGATGATCCGCGCCGGCATCCGCTCGCTCACCTCGGTCATCAGCGAACGTGGCGGGCGCATGTACGACACGCTGGAAGAAATACGCAATGAGCGTAAGTGGGCGCGCGAACTGGGAATCACGCTGGACAGCGATCCGGGTCAGGTAAGCGACGCGGGAGTTACGCAGGCCCGACCTGAAGGCACCACTGTGCCGAACACATTCGAGGATACTCAATGAATACTCTGTCTCTGGGCGCGACCTCTCGCCTGGCTCATGCAGTGCTCGCCGCAACTTTCGCGTTCGATTCAAACGACATCGAGGCGCTGCAGCCGGAGGCAAAGGGCAAATCGGTCCTCGCGCTGAACACCACCACCGGGGGTGAGGCCGAGCTGCTGATCTACGGCCCAATCGGCGACTACTTCTGGGGTGAGGGCGTCACTGCGGCCAGCGTGGTCGAGCAGCTGGCCGGGACGACAGCGAGCGTGATCAACGTGCGGATCAACTCCGACGGCGGCGTCGTCACCGACGGGTTGGCCATCTACAACGCATTGAAGCAACACCCGGCCACGATCAACGTCACCGTGGATGGGGTTGCTGCCAGCATCGCCAGCCTGATTGCCATGGCCGGTAGCACCCGTCGCATGCACGAGAACACCATGCTGATGCTGCATGGCCCGCAGGGCGGTGGCTGGGGTTTTGCTGGCGACCTGCGTGAGCGAGCGGATCAGATCGATGTGTATGGACGCCAGATGCTGGTGTCCTACTCGGGGCGCGCCAAGAACCCGGCCGACATTGAGGCGATGCTGACCGATCGCAGGGATCACTGGTTGACCGCGTCCGAGGCGCTGGCGCTGGGCCTGGTCAGCGAAGTAATTCCCGACGTGCAGCCCGAGCCTGCGGACTCCGTCGCGGCAGCAGCGCTGCTGTCCTATGTGAGCGCGATCTCCGGGACCGAGGGCGCAGTGCACGCCCTGCTGCGCAAGCACATCCAGGCAACCACCACCGCTTCAGCCTTCGCCTCGCTCCGCGAGGTTCACCAGCGGGCCGTTGTGGCCCACCTTGAGGAAACCAGCATGAAACAGCAGTGCCAACTGATCATGGCGCAGGCGGGCACCGCTCCGGCTGCATCGACCCCCGCAGCCCCGGCATCGCCCGCACCCGCCACTCCGGTACCGCCGGTCGCAGCCGCTCCTGTCGCGGCCGCGACCTTGGCGCCGGCTGCAACGGTCGAGCAGGTGATTGCGGCAATCTCGGCCCGCAACGCAGCCATTCGTACAGTCTTCGCCGGATTCCGTGAGGTCAGCGGCGTCCAGGCTCTGGAGGCGGAGTGCCTGGCTGATGCTGCGATCACCGAAGACGTGGCGCGCGGCAAGCTGCTGGCGAAGCTGGCGGCGAGCGGACAGCCGCTGGCCGGCGGCTTCAGCATCACGGATGTAGTACCGGAGGAGGACAATCAGCGTCGCGCCCAGGTCAACGCGCTTCTGGCTCGTGCCGGCGTGCTGACCGGCGCGGACGCCGAATCCGCCCGCAATGGTAATCCCTACGCGCACACCACCCTGCTGGCGCTCGCCGAGCGCTCCCTGATCCAGGCCGGCGTGAACACCCGTGGCATGGACCGTGAGCAGATCGCACGCGGTGTTCTGGCAGTGCAGACCACCAGCGACTTCCCGGTCCTGCTGGAGAACGTGCTGCACCGCGTTCTGGTCGGGGCATACAACCTGCAGCAGTTCACCTGGACCCGATTCTGCGCAACCGGCACGCTGTCCGACTACCGTCCGCACAGCCGCTACCACCTTTCTTCGTTCTCCGACCTGAAGCCGGTCAATGAAGCGGGCGAGTACGAGAACGGCGTGCTGGGCGATGGCGAGGTCGAGACCATCAAGGGCGCCCGTAAGGGACGCATTCTGCAGATCACCCCGGAAGTGCTGGTGAATGACGACCTGGGTGCGTTCGTGCGCATCACCACGGCGCTGGGCCAGGCCGCAGGCCGCACGATCGAAAAGGACGTCTACGACGTGCTCAAGCAGAACAGCGGTCTGGGGCCGGTCATGAAGGACGGCCACACGCTGTTCCATGCGGAGCACGGCAACATCGCTCCCGGTGCCGCCGTGTCGGTCGACGCCTTCGACGCGATGCGCCAACTGATGGCACTACAGATGGACCCGGGTGGCAACGACTACCTCGATATCTCGCTGTCGCGTTTCCTGGGCACGGTCGCCATGCACGGCCGCGCGAATCTGGTGAACAACAGCGAGTACGACCCGGACGTGACCGGTAAGTTCCAGGTGAACAACACCTCGCGCGCCACCTTCAGCGACATCATCACCTCTCCGCGCCTGGGTACCGGCAAGGGCTGGTACGGATTCGCCGACCCGAATGTGGAGCCGGTGATCGAAGTCGCCTTCCTCAATGGCGTGCAGACGCCGGTCCTGGAGCAGGAAACCAACTTCCGCACCGACGGCCTCAGCTGGAAGGTCGTCCACAAGTATGGCGTGGGCGCGGTGGGCTGGCGCGGCGCAGCCTACAACCCGGGCGAGTAGCCAACTATCCGGCTGCGGCTTTCCTGTCGCAGCCGTTGTCTCCCCCCCCCTCCATTCATGCAAGACGCCAACTGAGGACCATCGTCATGGCGAAGAACTACAAATTCCCGGGAGCGGTGATTGACATCGTCGCCGCGTCCGCTCTGGTCAGCGGGCAGGCATCCATCGTCGGCCAGCTGTTGGCCGTCGCGCTGGTGGACATCCCCGCTGGCACCAAGGGCAGCGCCCAGATCGAAGGCGTGTTCGAACTGCCGAAGCTTCCCAGCGCCACCATTTCTGCAGGTGCCGGTCTGACCTGGGATTCCCAGGGCGGGCAGGTGATTGTCACCGGCGCCGATGCAGGCGACCTGGAGCACTGCGCGGTCGCCATCGCAGCCGCTGGCGCTGGTAGTGCGACCGTGCTCGCAAAGCTGACGCCGGGCTCCGGCTCGTTGAAGTCGGCGTAAGTCTTGGCCGGCATCGCTCACATGTGCCTGGGTGGCGTGAGCGGTGCCGGTTCTTCCACAGCGGCAACGGGGAATCGCATGGGCACCACCAGCACGCCGCGCGGCGTACGCAACAACAATCCTGGCAACATCGACCGTACTAGCACGCCCTGGCAGGGCGAGGATCGTTCTGTCGCCGCTATCGCCCGCGAGCAGCGCTTCTGCGTGTTCCTGACCCCGCAGGCAGGGTTTCGCGCTTTGGGGAAGACCCTTCTCACCTACCAGCGCAAGCACGGCCTGCGCACGGTGAAGGAGATCATCGGCCGCTGGGCGCCGCCAGTGGAGAACAACACGTCGGCTTACGTCCAGGAAGTTGCCAAGGCGGTCGGGGTAAGCCCGAGCGAGATCATCAGGCTGGACAACGCCGTGACGTTGGAAAGGCTGGCTACCGCGATCGCCAAACACGAGAACGGCGGACTGTTCTGGCGACGCGAGGTGATCGCGGCCGGCGTCGCTGAGGCGCTCTCGTAATGGTCGGGGGCGAGGTTAATGCGCACGCACCTTGGTGGGCCGCTGGCAGTGTAGTGGCCCTCTGGCTCTTGCGAGAGACCTGGACGGTGCTGCTCTCGCGCCGGAAGGAGCGTACAGAGACTGACGCCAACGTTGAACTTCTGAACGGGCTTGTCCGCCGTGTGGACTCGCTGGAGAGCTCCCTCACCGCAACCACAGAGAAGCTCATGGAAGAGATCAAGCTGCGCATGGCGGCTCAGGAGGAGGCGCACAGGCTGCGTCTGCGCATTATGTCTTTGGAAGCGGCGATGCGAAGCGTGGGTGCGATTATCCCCCCCGAAAGTCCGGTGGTGTCGGCATGATCCGCGCCCTCATCATCGCCGTCCTTCTGCTGCTGGGCGTCGTCGTCTGGCAGCGTGGCTCGGTGTCCATCGCTCACCGGGCGGCCGACAAAGCTGTGTCGAGCCGTGACGCCATGAAGAGGGAGCGAGACGCTGCCCGAGCTGAGGCCGATGCCGTCAACGAAACCCTGAAGGTCGAGCGTGGCAGTGCCGTCGCCGCAAACAACCTGGCGTCCAAGTACGAAAAGGAAAAGAACGATGCACAGAAGGCATCTGATCGCCTCATCGCTGATCTTCGCGCTGGCAACCAGCGCCTGCACCAGCGTTGGCAAGCGTCCGTCGCAACTGCAGAACTGTCCGCGACCGCCGCTGCCGGCAGCCAGCTTGATGGTCGAACCGTCGACCGAATTGAGAGTGCGGGCAGAGCTATTGGCGCCGCAGCCCAGTGCGACGCACAGGTGAGAGCGCTGCAGGCATATGCGCTGCTCTGCTCGGGAGGTTCAAAGTGAGCGAAGCCGAGTTCCTGCGGGATCTGGATGCTTCCCTGCACGCAGCATTCGCCGTCGCTGGTATGGCGTCGGTCGGCACGCATACGGCGAAGAAGGGCGGTGCGGTGACCACAAACGTGCGCGTCTACATCGACCGTGACGTTGAGACCATCGGAGAGCTTCGTCAGTTCGTTGCCGGTCGGGTCGAGATCGCTTACCTGCGTGCTGACGTTGAACCAGAGCAGGGCGACCGCCTGGAAGTTGGAGTGGCAGGGAGCGGCCTCGGCGTGGAAGTGTTCGTGAACAGTAAGAAGCTCAGCGACGACGGCTCCCGCAGCCGGTGGCTGGTGAACCGTGGTTGACCTGGCCGAGCCTTTGTCCTGGCAGTTGGTGGAGTTCCTGCGCGGTCGCGTGGAGCTGATCCAGAAAAGTTCTGGCTTCCGCACCGACATCGGCACCGGTCAGATCGTCGTTGACGACAGCGAAGTTGATGAAGACTTCGAGGGCCCGGCCACATTGATCTCTGTCAGGCAACTGTCCCGTAGTGGTGGGGGAAGCGCGCAGGTTACCTCGGATGCAGCGATCACCATCGAGTTCGAGGTCCCGCGTACCAGCAACCTCGCGAATCCGCGGCTGCTTGTGCACCGTGCCAGGCACGACTTGATCCGCGCGCTCACGTTCAACGTGAAGACGCTGCCCAAGGGCATTACCAGTTTCGATCTGCTTGAAACCCAGATGGCATCCCTGGAAGACGACGCAGGGCATTCCGCCGTCGTCGCTCAGATCACCGCGCGGGCTGGTCTGACCGAGACCTTTGAGCCCGTCCCCAACCCGTAGGAGAAGCACCACCATGGCACAGCCCAAGGTCCGTAAATTCGCAGGCGATCTGCGCTTCTGGGAGCACGGCGCGAACGGCGCCAGGATTCCCGTCATCCCCGAGCCCACTGACAAGTTCGGCAATCAGCCCCTGGAGCAGTCGTCGTTGACGTTCAGCTACGAAGCTGGCGACTCGGTGGAGATCAAGAGCAAGCGCCGTGATGCGCGCTATCAGCAGATCATCCACAAGGATTCCAACCCCGGCGTCACCAGCGTTTCGATCACCGCGTTGGAAGTGCCGCCGGCCATCCTGGCCCGCATGTTGTACGGCACGTTGGTGGCCACCCAGGTTGCGGCCGGCACCGCCACCGACGTTTCCGTGACCGTGGGTAGCGTGGACACGCCGGTGAAGCTGCCGCACAACTTCCTTCTGGCCGACACCGAGCCGACTTTCAAGAAGGGGGCCATCGACCTGGTCAAGGGCACCGATTACACCCTCGATCCGGCGCACGGCCTGCTGATTCCGAAGTTCGGCGGCCAGTTGCAAGCGGGCGATACCGTTGTGGCGAACTACAAGTACGACGCGTACCTGGAAACCGCCATCAGCGGCGGCACCACGCCGAGCAAATCCTTCCAGATCCTGGGCGACATGCAGGACCGCATCAGCGGTGACGAGGGCCTGCTGACCATCCCGAACGTCGACCTGACCGTGGACGGTGACGTGGACTGGTTCAGTGATGAGCCCATCCAGGTGACCCTGACCGGCCCGGTGATCTTCCAGGCCGGTGAGAGCGACCTGTACACCTTCAAGATCGCGGCGCAGGTAGCCGGCTGATCGCCGGGTTGACTCCAGCATGAGGAGGGCGCCAGCACGGCGCCCTCCCGATTCGAACCAGGAAGGGTGCCATGGCGTCCAATCGCAACAACAACCTGCTCAAGTTTTTCGTCAGCGGGCGCCGTGCGAAGGGCCTCCATGGCTTGACCAATCTTGCTGGCGACGTTCTCAACCGCTACGACCTGTCAGTGCAAAGGGCCTTCATCGGTCTGCAGCGACGGGCAGGCCCTGCGACCACGCAAGAGGTGCGGGGGTCCTACAACATCCGCGCGGCCGCGCTGAGGGGGAAGTACCGCGTGGAGACCGGTGAGCGCGGCTACTCAACGGGCAAGCGCGGCAGGGACGACTTCCTTTCGATCTGGGCGAGCACCCGGCAAATCTCACTTCTCGAGTTCGGTGGCCGTTGGGCTGGCAGGCGATCGGTCGGCGCAACGGCCAGCATCGGTCTCGGCGAGACCAGAACTTATGACGGAGCGTTCATCGCCACAATCAAGGGCCGAAGGGCCATTCGAGTGCGACGTTGGGACCGCGCGACCCAGAAGCGGGCGGGGCGAGGCCCTGTTCGAATTCTTCGGGGCCCAAGCCCCTTCGAGATGCTCTCAGGCGCTGACGGCAACAGCCGGGCTCTCGCAGCGCGCCGCCGCTTGATCGAACGTTTTCACACCACGTACCTGACTGAGTTGCGCCGCCAGTGGCGCGTTAATGGAAAGAGCAATGGCTGACCGGCTGGAAGAAGCAATCAGGGTTGTCATTGAAACCCAGGGGCGCGAAGGTGTGGATGACCTGCGCTCGGCATTTGGCGAGCTGGGTGATGTCTCGGTCGAGACGGCGGGAAAGACTTCTAAGCTGCTCGATTCCCTGACGGGCTTGACCTCGGCGGCGGCAAAGGCCGACGCATTTGAGGCGATGCTGGACCAGTTGGGCGAGCTGGAGCGGGAGTTCAACGCCAACCAGCGGGCAGCGCTTGAGCTGAGCCTCAGCATCGGTGAGATGGAGAAGCCGTCGCGCGAGGTGTTGGCGTCGCAGCGCGATCTGCGCAAGGAGGGGGAGCGCCTGAAGAGGGCGCTGAACGAGCAGTGGGCCGAAGTTAGCAAGGCAGATTCGGAGTTGGCGGCGCTGGGGGTCAGCACAGCCGACCTGGCCGGCAGCCAGCAGCGCCTGCGGTCTGAGGCAGCGCGGACCACTGCGGCGCTGAGCGCGCAGGCAAAGGCAGTCAGCGATGAGGCGACCGCCAACCGCCGTCGCACGCAGCAACTCGCGGAAGGCGACGCCGCGATGCGCAAGCAAGCGGAGACGACCCGCGCAGCGCAGAGGGCCCTGGCGGAGTACCGTGAGCGTGCTGACGATGCTGCTGCTGGGAGCGCGAACCTGGCCGGGGCAACTGAAGGCGCGGCAGGCTGGCTGGGTAAGCTGAAGGGCCTTGCCGCCGGCGCGATCGCGTTCGTCGGCTTGAACCGAGTGGTTGACGGCATCAAGTCGATCATCAAGGAAGGAAGTGACGCGGAGCAGGAGGTCAACCAGCTCGATGCCGCCATCCAGGCGGCTGGCCGTAGCAGTGAGTTCACTGCTGAGAAGCTGCTGCAGCTGGGTAAGCAACTGCAGACCGGCCTTTTCGATGGAGGGCAGGTTAACAGCGCGATGGTGCGCATGTTGTCCTATACCAACATCGTCGGCGATCAGTTCCCCGCCGCGATGCAGATCACCATTGACCAGGCCCAACGTCTTGGCTTGTCGCTGGAGTCGTCGGCGGAGATCGTAGGCAAGGCACTGCAGACGCCATCGAAGGCGATGGAGAGTCTTAGCAAGCAAGGCTTCACCCTGTCCGACAGCCAGAAGGAGTTGATCAAGAACCTCGAGGCAACCGGTCGCGTTGCAGAGGCGCAGACCATCATCCTCGACCTTCTCACCGAGTCCTACGGTGGCGCAGCGGCGGCAGCCAAGGTCGGAACGATCGCGGGTCTCTGGAAGGAGGCCACCGATCGCTTCAAGGACTGGAAGCAGGAAGTCGCGGACCAGGGCGTGCTTGCCTACTTCAAGGATCAGCTGACGACGCTTCTGGCGACACTGGATCGTCTGGCGCAGGATGGGAGCCTTACCCGCTGGGCCAAGCAGACCTCGCATGCCATTATCGGGATGGCGGAGGCGGTCAAGGGGGCTACGCGATGGGTGGCTGACCATGCGCGTGTAATTGGCCTCATGGCTGCGGCCTACGCCCAGTTCAAGGTCGTAGGCGCGCTGCTTCAGCTGAACGCGTGGAGGGCGGCGTTGCTTGCGACCACGCGCGCGCAGCTGGCAAACAACGCTGCAGTTGCCGCCGGCAGTTCTGGCATCGGGCGCTTTGGACTGTTGCTCAGGGGCCTACCGAAGGCGGTTCCGATCGCGGTATCGGTGCTGGGGCTGGAGGCCGCGATGGGTGGCCTTGGCGTGCTCAAGACTGTTGCTCAGGACATCTGGAAGCAGCACGATCCCGCCCTGAAGCGAGCCGGCGAGGCGCAGCGTGCGTACATCAGCCAGGTTCGGGACTCCGCCTTGGAGCTTCGCCGCCAGGCCGTCTCGTTCATTGAGTACCGCGACGTGGTGGTTAAGACCACTGAGGAAGTCGCTCGAATGGGGCAGGCTGAGCGGGAAGCCTATGCACAGCGCTTGGCTGGGCTTGAGCAGTACCTGACAGCCCAAGAGGGATTCCTGCTGATGCAGCAAAAGGCGGGCGTTGCTACGGCCGCTCAACTGCAGGAACTTGGCCTTGTGACGCAGCAGCTGCTGGCCGTGTCTACGGGGTACGCAGGACTCTCCAGGGCGGTGAACATCGCTGCGGATGCCATGAAGAGTGGTATCGGGGGCGCGGCACAGCTGGTGGTCGAACAGCTTCAGGGCGTGCAGAGCAATGCGCGCCTGGCCACCGATTCGATCAGCAAGATGATGGCGGGGCTCAATTTTGCTGATACGGGTAGCTTGGCCGCCGTTGGCACGGCGCTTGGCTATGTAGCGTCGCAGGGCGCGGCTGCGGAGCGCAATGTTCGGGATGGGCTTCTGGAATCGCTGCGGAGGCTCTCGGGCGAGGAGTTGGCAAGGTTTCAGGCTGCATCCCAGGCGGCATTTGAGGCGCTGCCTCAAAGTGCTGCCAATGCAGCCGCAGTCCTGCAGACGACGTTGCTTGCCGCGATGGAGAAGCTGGGCGTCTCCGCGTCCAGGTTGGGTGTGCAGTTCACCGGAGCCGGCCGGGACGCGATCGCCGCGTTCGGTGCCGTAACCGAGAGCGCTGTTGCCACCGGCGTTCAGATCGAAGAGGCGTTCAAGGCAGCTCTTGGGAAGGTCGCTACGCTGGACGAGGCGAGGGCCTTGGGCGCCTTGCTCGAAGCAGCGGGAACGCAGGGCAAAATCGGGTTCGACGCGGCGGCGCGTTCTGCAGCGGCACTCAACGCCCGAATTCGTGACATCCAGGCATCGGTGAACCCTCTGGCCGATGAGTTCGCCCGCCTCGGCATCCAGTCGCAAGAATCCCTGAACAATGCCCGTGATTCTGCGAAGGCAGCGTTTGAGGCGATCCAACGGGGCGCTTCGCAGGGCAAGGCCAGCATTGAGGATGTCCGCCGAGCATTCGAGGCCTATGCGAGCACTGCTCGCGCAGCGGTGGCCGATAGTGATAGCTGGCGCCGGGGCCAGGTGGAGTCACAGCTCGAGGTGCAGGGGAAGATCCTTCAGACCGGGCAGCACCTGAAGGAGATGGGCGGAAGCGGAAAATCTGCAATGCAGCAGGTTCAGGCCGGCGCGCAGGAAGGTAAGCAGGCCGTGGGGCAGTTGGCGCAGGAAACGTCCCAAGCCGGCAATCAGATGGAAAACCTCGGCAATCGAGCGGAGAAGTCTGGACAGCAGATGGGCAGTGCTGGAAAGGCGGCCCAGAGCATGGCGTTCAGCATCGGCGAGGTTTCCGATGCAGCGCTCAAGGCGATGCGCAACCTGAGTGGTCCGAATCCGCTTCAACAGTTCGCGAATGCCCTAAATAGGGTCACCGCCCAGCGCAAGCAGCTGGCGGAGTACAAGAAGGAGCTTCAGGGATTGGCGGAGACCGAGGACGAGTTTGCCTCCTCCGCCAAGAGCCGATTGGAGTATCAGTACGACTTCCTCGGCAAGCAGGAGGTTGCCGAGGTCGCGGCGCTGGAAGCTCAGGTGCAAAGAAAGCGCGCCGAGCAGGATCGTGCGGCCGCCGATGCGATGAAGGAGCGGCGCAGGGCCGTTCAGGCCGAGGCAGATGCTCAGGCGAAGCTCGATGCGGGGCGGATACAGGCAGGCGCCGACAAGGAACAAGTGCTGATCATCGACTGGAAAGTGCCCAGCAAAGAAGTGGTGGCCGGGGCGACCGCCCAAGAGCTCCAGCAGGCCCAGAGGATCGCGAACCTGGTGACGCCGATGGTGCTGACTGCTGTCCAGAAAAGCCGCTCGGTTTCGGTCAGGGGGGCGTCGCTGATGACCCGCATTCTGCTCGCCGGGATCGAGCTGCCGGCCGATCTCCAGTGGACCGATGAGTTCACAGCATGGAGGGTGGGGCAGCAGGTTCGAAACAGCCTCAATGGGGCAATGATCGTGCAGGAGTCCGCGCGGCAGGCCGGTCGCCCCATCACGCTGCAGACATCCCGCGACGGCACTGCGTACGTCGGCGTGGTCGCCTTGCCCATCGTCCGCGCTCTTCAGGCCAGTGAGAGCGAGGCGCGCCTGTCGCCTCTGGAGTTGGTCATGCCTGCCCATAACGGCGGCGATCGCACCTTCCAGGTTCGGTGGCGTCGTGTCGATGGCCCAGCTATCGAGGTCGAGCCCACTCGGTTCGCCGTTCCCGCGCTGGATTCTGACCTTTTCACAATCACACTTCGCCTCATGACGGTGTAATCAATGCCCATTTCCGCAACCGACATTAAGCTCCGCCAGTCGCAGCGCCTCACAGACAATCCGGATGGTGGTGGCCGGATGATCCAGGCAGAGGTTCAGGACGGCGCCATGAACAATCTTTTCCCGGACATCGGCGATGAAGAGCGGACGACTGGCCGCGCCACGCTGCGCAAGATGTTCGTGCACGTGGACACTTCGAACGTTGATGTGCTGAAGGATGCTATCGGCGTCCTCATTGAGCCGCCGTCTGACCCGAAGGTGACGGTGAGCATGTTCGCAACGGGGTCCTACAGTGATGTGCGCCTGGACGCCAAGAACAGGGTCGAGAGCTACATCACCCGTGGAACCGAGTCGCGATTCATTCTGATGGGGAACCACTTCATCGGCCAGATGACGCTGTTGGTGTACACGACCGCAGATGCGCCAAGCCCTGACATCAATGACAACCTGTCGCTGTTGACGCCTGCCAGCTCGGGGCATGATGAGGGCGAGCAGTACGTGCGGGTGAAGTCGGTGCTCTCGCGCACGACCCGAACCTTCACGGACGATCAGGGTGCTTTCGAGCGGGACGTTCTGGTCATTGAGCTGGTGAATGCCCTGCTGCGGAATTTCTACGGCCAGGAAGTCGTCCGTTACACCGCGAGCAAGCCGGCCACCCGCGTCTACGAGACGAACGTGGTGGATGCCAACAGCTATCACAGCGTGAAGCGCCTTACTGCTGCCGGCAAGCCTGGCGATCTCTCCGTGCTGGTGGATACGCCGTACGTTCCAATCGTACCCACGTCTACCGCTGAAACCCCGGTGAGCGACGTGCTTGCCGGTCTGGGCATGATGAGTTTCGTTCCTTCAGGCGCGGCTGGAAGCCTGGCGCTCAACTTCGCGTCCAGCTTCCAGGCAGGCGTACCGGTCACCCGCTACCTGGGCACAGGAATGGCCGTCGGCAGCGTGAAGGTCGTTGCCGGGAGCGTGGAGCTGACCGATGATGGTTCCGGATCGTTGACCTCGGTGGCCGTCACGCCCTGGGGTGGAACGGTCGACTATCAGGCGGGCGTGATCTCCGTCACCCATGCTTCTGGCGCGAGCGCTACCTCTATCAGTGTCACGGCAACCCCGGCCGGCGCGATCCCCATGCAGGGCTTTACCGATGAGATCGCGGTGACTCAGAACAACCAGGGCATGGTGTGGCTGATCCAAGCCACGCCATTGCCCGCACCTGGAACGGTGATCGTCGACTACCGGGCACTCGGTCGCTGGATACGCCTGACCGACAATGGTCGCGGGCAGCTTGTTGGCAAGCCGGGGCAGGGTAGTGGCACGGTCAATTACTCGACTGGGTCCATCGTGCTCACTGCCGGTGCGTTGCCCGATCTGAAAAGCAGCATCATTGCCGCGTGGGGTACGCCTGTGATCGC
This sequence comes from Stenotrophomonas sp. YJH_SMC_40, assembly GCF_059368615.1. Lineage (NCBI taxonomy): Bacteria > Pseudomonadati > Pseudomonadota > Gammaproteobacteria > Lysobacterales > Lysobacteraceae > Stenotrophomonas > Stenotrophomonas sp. YJH_SMC_40. The sequence continues at coordinate 74,057 of NZ_JCAFRX010000003.1, forward strand.
TGAATCCCGTGTCGGGGATGCGGCCATCCAGCCGCCGGCATTGCACTTCGTTCTGGGCGAGGGCTCGGCTGTCCCGGGCACCGTCAGCATGACCCTGCGGATCGGTGGTGCAGACGTCGCGGTCACCGACAATGGGGTGGGCGGCATGCTGATCGGCGGTCAGGTGCGCGGGTCAATCGCGTACTCGACGGGTGAGGTATCGCTGCGGCCTGGCACCCTGCCGGATGCCGACAGTCGCCTGGCAATTACCTACGATTGGGGGCAGCCGCTACATGCTGCTCCGCAGCCGGTACCGGACGCGTCAGGCATCGTCTCCTTCACCTTGCCGCAGGGGCCGGTGCGCGCCGGCTCCGTTCTTCTCGATTGGTTGGTCAGCGTTACCCGTGATCGGGACGACCTGACCTCTGCTCCTCAGCCGATGCGCGTTGTTGCCAAGGACGATGGGAACGGCAACATCGTCGCCGTGTCAGTGGGCGACACCGCATCCACGACTGTGCTCGGGTCCGTGAACTACAGCACCGGCGCGGTGTCTGTGCAGGCCGGAAAGTTCATGGTGCGTCAGGTCTCCTATCCGCAGTACGAGAACAGGTCCGGGCGGCTCAGAGTTGTAGGGTACGGCCGACTGGACGTGCTTTCACAGTTCTCGGCAGGGACGATCATGTCGGCGGCGTGGCTGCTTGCAGGGGACAGTTCGCAGCAGGCGCAGGAATCGTTGCCGCTGCCCGCCATGCAGCTGCAGCTGACACCGACTATCAGCGATAGCGTTGTGCCCGGCAGCGTTCGCTTTGGTTTCCGTGGTAGGACCTACATCGACCGGAGCGGTGGGCTGTACCACAGCATCGACCCGCAGACTGGTGCCGGTGTGTACGCCGGCACTGTGGATTACACGTCGGGGATCGTGAACCTCACTCAGTGGCAGCCAGGTGGCGGCAACACCGTACAGGTGCTCTCGCTGCTGACCCGGATCGCCGATCCGGGCGTGGCGTTCTCTTTCTTCCGCGCGCCAGGCTCACCGCTTCGTCCGGGTATGTTCACTCTGCGTGCCAACCGACTGGACGGCGAGCTGCTGACTGCGACAGCTGACATCAACGGTGACATCACCAGCGCCCAGATCCGCGGCCACGTGGATTGGGAAAGCGGCGTTGCGAAGGTGAAGTTCGGTCAGCTGGTGCCGGTCGCCGGTAATGAAGGCCAGCCGTGGTTTGATCCCGGCCAAGTGGAAGGCGACCAGGTCTGGCGCCCGGCTCTCGTACTAGCCGGCTCAATCTACATGGGGGCGGTGGTTTACCGGTCCATTCCGCTCTCCGAGGTGGTAATCGGCCTGTCGTCGGTCCGCTTGCCCAGTGATGGACGTGTGCCGGCATTCAAGCCCGGCCAAACGGTGCTGATTCATCACACCGCCAAGCACAGCGTCACGTCGCCGCAGGCGGGCCAGGTCGTGTCTTTCGGACGCACGCGAATCGCCGGTGTCGAGGTCAGGGACTCCAAGGGGGCTCCGGTCGACAGTGCTTGGTATGCAGTGGATCCCGCGTTGGGTCGGCTGACCTTCAGCGACCCTCTGAATTTGTCCGCCTATACCCTGCCCATCGTGATCAGTGAGCGTGTCGAGGACCGCCGGCTGGTGGTCCAGCCTCAGATCACAGGGGAGATCGAAATCAACAGTGGGCTTACGCATGATTTCCCCGCCGGGGAGGCCATGATCAGCGCGGCCCTGCGTCTTGGCGAGGCCAACGGGTCGCTCGACCTGCAGGCACGCACGGTTAACCTGTTCGACCAGGCGGCATGGACCGGTGTTTGGAGCGACCTTCTCATCGGCAGCGCCGCTCCCGGAACTTTCAACGACACCGACTATCCACTGGTGGTCACCAACGCCGATGCCATTACCGAGCGGTGGGCCATCCGCTTCAACAGCTCAACGACGTTTGAGGTGATGGGGGAGACGGTCGGCACCATCACGACAGGGGCGGTTACTTCCGACTGCGCGCCCATCAATCCACGCACAGGACGTCCCTACTTCACCATTCCGCGCTCAGGTTGGGGCTCCGGGTGGTCGACCAACAATGTGGTTCGCTTCAACACGGTCGGCGGCTTGGCGCCGATCTGGATGGTGCGGACCACACTCCCTGGTACGCCTGAAAGCGTCGTGGATTCGACTCGCTTCCAGGTCATTGGCAACGTCGCAGGAGTTCAAGCATGAGTCTCGTTCCAACCGTTTATCGAAGCACCGATATGGGTGCCCCTCTGCTTTCCGGTGTGCCCGGCGCAATGCTTGCGCTGCTGGATGCCATCTTGGTCGATGGCTACGGCACCGGCGCCGGACGAAAGGATGGGCTCGGCTGGACAAAGGAGTTCGGGGCCGTCAACGTGCGTGTCTACCGCAACTCGCCTGTCTCGGGCACGGGCTACTACTTGAGGGTGGATGACACGGCTGCAAAGTCATGCTTGCTCCGTGGGTACTCGTCCATGAGCGACGTTAATACTGGCGAGGATGCCACGCCTTCGCTGGCGCTCAAGGCAAGCGGGTCGATGTGGGAGAAGGCGAACTCTGCCAGTAGTGCGATCCGTCATTGGATCGCGATCGGCACTGAGCGGTTCTTCTATCTCTTTGTCGATACGGCTGGCTACTACGGAACCCAGGGCATGGCTGGTGCGCACGGCCACTACGCCGGCGATATCGCATCGATGAAACCAGGCGACAGGCACCACTTTGTTGTGTCGTATAAGGGGAGCGACTCCGAGGGGAGCAGTTCGGTTGGATATGCGTTCAAAGCTCGCTCCTGGAATGACTTCGGCAATGCGGATACCCAGACGGCGGCCTTCATTGGTCGTTCTATGTCGGGCATGCCAGGGTCGGTTCGTTCGTTTGTCTCTGCTGCAGCCATAACTGCAAACGTGGCACTGGGTAACCAGTCCAACTATCCGTCTTATCCATACATCGGGAATGGAGGACTTCTCTACTCGACCGTGGATATCCTGGAGAACAACATGCAGCCGCGTGGATTTCTGCCGGGCATCTACGCTCCTATCCACCGCAGGCCATTCCCAGAATTGACCGTCGTGACCGACGTGGATGGACTGCCGGTCGGCACTCAGCTCCTAGCCAAGTGCGTAACGGTGGACAACATGAACGGGTTCAATGAAACCTATTCTGGACAGATTCTGATCGACATCACGAACGCGTGGGGGTGATGGTGGCGATTCCTGCTGCTAGATATGGTGCGAGGTCGGCGCGTGTCTCCTGGAGTGTTCCACGTGCAGCGATGCGTTTCGGGGCTCGGAGCTCAGCCGGCCAACTGTGGGCGGGCCCCGGCTACTTGGCCGGTGAGGCCCCCAAGACGAGCGACCCCGCTGAGCCGGATGGGCGGCTACGCATTCTGAACCAGCCTGCGCAGGGCCGCATCATGGTCTTTGAGCGGGGCGGCGGTGTCTGCGTGGCTTCGACAATGAGTCGCCCTGACGGAACGTGGAGAGTAGATCGTCTTCATCCGGCATTCCGTTTCACGGTGGTCGGATTCGATGACCTCGGTCGGCAGAATGCTGCAATCCAGGATTGGATTGCGCCGGCGGCGCGCGAGTAGCGAATGGACCAGCTGGGCAACAGGGTAGTACTGAACTTGGGCCCGCCCGCTGCGGCGGGCGGTGCCCTGGTCGGCTTGAATCTTGGCGTCGACTGGTGGACGGAGGAGCCGCCTGAACCGGAGCGCGCCTACCTTCGGACGAGTTCCTCGCTCTCATGGTCGGTAGCTCGCCCGCACACAGCCATGATTCTGGTTGGTTGGGGAGGCGCGGGTAGTGCATCGATTGTGACCTCTTCCGGTTGGCGTGGCGCGCCGCGCCTGCAGGGGAGAGCCACAGCCATGGGGTGGGGTCTTACTCCATTGCTGAGCCGTGGAGGCACCCTGCGGTGGCTGACTTCGCAGGGCATTCTTCGGAGGTCAAATGCCCAGCCGTGGCGGTCCATGGACTTCGAGAGCGTGTCGCTACTGTCCCGATGGGGCACGCCAGGCATCCTCGGCGTGGGCGGCGCTTTGCGCTGGTCTTCGCAGGGGCAGGTGAGCGCGTCGACAGAGGCGCGTTGGCTTTCAAGCAACTCAGCGCGAAGCCATTGGCAGGGGACCTGGGGGTGTGGCGATCGTTTGCCCCGCTCTTGGCGGTTGCGCTGGGGTAGTGCAGCCAAACTTCCGTGGATCGTGCGGCCTCCAGTTCCGCCAGATCCTGATCCCGAGCCCGGTTGGCCGGCCGGAAACGTGGTCGGTCTGAATCTTGGATGCCCTGTGGTTGGTGGGTTCGGGATCGTTCCACTCAATCTCGGCGTTGTCGCGTGCTACGCGGTACGCCCTCAACGAAGGACGTATGTCGTGATCAACACCGTGTCATTCGTACGGCTGCCGGACCGAATGCCGATCGAAGTAACAAGAATCACCCTGGAATCGGGCCGTAGCGCGTGGGGCTGGACGTTTGACTTTGAGCTTGCCGATCCTGCGCAGCTGGATCTCCTGAAACCCACAGCGGCGGGCCCGCGCCAGTTCGAGGTTGTGCTCAACGGCCATGCCTGGACTGGGATCGTGGAGAGCTATCAGAAGCAGCGGGAGTTCGCGGATGGGGCGGTACGCCTCAGTGGCCGGTCGTGCACTGCGCTTCTCGCTGCGCCTTACGCGCCAGCTCGGGTGAAGGTCACCGGCGATGATCGGAGCGTGTCGCAGCTGGTGGCGGAGGAGCTCGCCGATACGGGCTTCACAAGCCAGTACGGGACTGTCGACTGGATCGTTCCCGCCGGTGCTTGGTTCTACGACGCGAACACGCCTCTCGATGCCATCAGTGGCTTGGCCGGGGCAAGTGGCGCGGTGGTGCAGTCCGACCCCGCCCAGCCGATGTTGCGAGTCCGGGCCAGCTATCCGGTCAGCCCGTGGCTTTGGCGGGAATCACCTCCTGACCACGTTGTGCAGGAGGACATCGTCCTTACCGAGAGCCTCCAGATGCGCAGTGCGCCGCTGTACGATGCGGTGGTGGTCACCGGTGAGCTGCCGGGGAAGGGCATCACCTGCAAAGTGCGCAAGGACGGCGAGGCAGGTCAGCTGTTCGCGCAACAGGTCAGTAGCCCGCTGATCAATGTTGCTGCTGCCGGCGCCGAGCGCGGTCGGAACATCCTCAGTGATCGCGGTGTGCAAGCCGCTGTCGACCTCACCATGCCGCTGTTTCCCAAGCCGCTTAGACCAGGTGAGGTCGGTCCTATCATGCCGTTGGACTTGGTGGAGGTCGTTGGCGCTGCGGGGAGATGGCATGGGCAGTGCGAGTCGCTGCGCGTTGATGTTGTGATCGATCAGCAGGCAGTGGTGATCGAGCAGACCGTAACCCTTGAAAGGCACTACAGCGATGCGGACTGACCTTTGGGATCAATTCGGCGAACTGGTCAGCAGCAGCCCTCGATTGCTGGCGACCGTCACCGCACACAACAGTGATGGCACCAGCACGCTGACGACGTATGACGGTGTACAGATGCGGGCGTTCGGCCAGCTGCAGCAGGCCATCCCATACAACGTATGGGTTCGTGGTGGTCGCTTGGTCGAGGCGGCTCCCAACCTTCCGGTGATGGAAGTCACCATCTAGCAAGACAGGGCGCTGCCCAGATGCCTGCAAGCATCCAGACAGCGCCGCAACACAGGTGGTCTCAGCACCTGGCATTGGCCGTGGCCCCGTCGCCCTCGCGAGAGCGGCGGGATTGTCGGCTTCCTCTATCGCAAATACTGAGAAACCATGCCCAAGCCCATCATTTCCTGGCCGGGCGGCAAGCGCCGCCTACTGAAGCACCTGTATCCCCACTTCCCGATTCACGATTGCTACGTCGAGGCGTTTGCTGGTGGCGCCGCCTCACTGCTGATGCGGCCGTATCCAGCCCAGATGGAAGTGCTCAACGACATCAACGGCGAGCTGGTCTCCCTGTACCGCTGCGTGCGACATCACCTGGACGAGTTCGTACGCATGTTCCGTTGGTCCCTGGTATCGCGGCAGATGTTCGAGTGGGCGCAGATGGAGCGGCCGGAGACGTTGACCGACATTCAGCGTGCTGCGCGCTTCTACTACCTGCAGAAGCTCGCCTTTGGGGGGAAGGTGCAAGGCCAATCGTTCGGGGTAGTCACCGCAGGAGGTCCGCGGTTGAACCTCCTGCGCATCGAGGAGGAGCTGAGCGCGGTGCATCTCCGTTTGTCGAACACCGTGATCGAATGCCTCCCGTGGCAGGAGTGCGTGCGGCGCTACGATCGGCCGGGGACTCTGTTCTACCTCGATCCGCCGTACTGGGAGACCGAGGGTTATGGCGTCGAGTTTCCCTTCGCGGAATACGAAGCCATGGCCGAGCTGATGCGCAGCTCGGCTGGTCGGTTTGTGGTCTCCATCAATGATCACCCTCAGATCCGGGAGGTGTTCGCCGGCTTCGACCTGGTGCCGTTGCAGCTCGACTACACCATCGGCGGCGGACAAGGGAGAGGTAAGAAGTTCGGGGAGCTGATCATCAAGAGCTGGGATGACAGCCAGGCCACCCTACTGTAGACATCATGCAACCTGCTGGAGCAGGTCTTCGCGATTGTTTCGTGGTGTGTTGACCGCGCGGCTGACCCTATACGCCTCCATGGACGGAGGCGAGCTTGCCAGCAGCATCGCCATGGCATCGTCGGGGCTGGCGGCCATCCACTCATCGATCTGGCCGGCCTGCAGCCACACCGGCATGCGGTCGTGGATGTCGGCTGAGACGCCGCTGCTGTCGCCGGTGATGACGGTGAAGGTGCCCAGATTGCCTTCGGGCAGCAGCGGGCTGGTGTCCTCCCATAGGCCAGCGGCCAGCAGCGGCTCGGTGGCGTGGATGAACCAGGGGTCTTTCTTCCCGTCCTCCGGGTTCACCGACCACTCGTAGTAGCCAGCCATAGGGATCACGCAACGCCGCTTCTTGAAAGCCGACCGGAAGGCGGGCTTGGTGGCCACGGTCTCGATACGGGCGTTGATGGTCGAGCCCTGCAGGCCCTTGGCCTTGGCCCAGAACGGCAGCAGGCCCCACGCTAGGCGGGTGACCTGCCGACCTTCGCCTCGGTCCAGGATCACCGATGCGCGCTGTGTCGGCGCCAGGTTATAGCTGGGCTGGATCTCGGCTAGGCCGGGGGGCAAGGTCAGCCAGCCCCGGCTGGCCGAAGTCGATCACGGGGAGCTGGACGAATCGGCCGCACATGGCCGCAGGGTAGTCCGGCTGGCCGTGCCCGGGGCGTGTAGGGACAGCCCGACACAACAGGGCGAGGTCGCCCGATGGTGTCAGCCGGCCAAGACGGGCATCCTGACCTTGCCGGACCCGGGGCCGCAGGCTGCTCAACCCGGGGGCGCGTGAGCAGCGCTGCGCCGGCACAGCGTCGACTATGACTCGACTCTGCCCGAACGATTCAGGCAGGTCGCTGGCGCGTTCGCAGGATCTGCGACCGCCGGTCGTATCCTTCCGGCCATGCTTCCCTCGCACGGCTACCAAGGTTTCCGCACTGCCCCGATCCCCACTGGCTGGGTCCAGACTGGTGAGCGCTGGGCGCTCTGGTACAACGGCCGCGAGACGGCCAGTGTCACGCCCGATGGCGGTCATGGGGTGCGCATGTGGATGGAGGGGCAGAAGTTCTGGGAAGTGAAGCACGCTCGAGCCGCCAACATCCGACAGGCGAAGCGCTACGCCGAGCGCTGGTGCGCCGCCAGACTGTATCCCGAGCTGCCTCTGCGTGAGGCCGTTGCCCGGCTGACCGACAGCACGCCGATCCAGTTGCCCCCGCAATTGCCCGGACTGCCGCCGACCCGCGAGCAGCAGCAACAGGCTCGACGCCTGGCCGAGGCCGGAGCGAAGGAGGTCGAGCGGATCAAGGCAGCACTCGAACCGCGCAAGCCGCCGGCAGAGACGAAGCCCCGAGCGAGGGACATCCGTAGCAAGGCATGGGTGAGGGCAGGGCTTCGCGATCTACGCGGTTGGTGACGGGGGAGGTTCCCGAATACACCATGCCTACCCCTTGCAGGACTAGGCGCTTTCCCGATGGCCTCCTGAATTGAACTCACTCTAAGTTGTTGACTACAATGCACAGTCCGCCAGCCTTCTAAGCCGGCGGTTACAGGTTCGATTCCTGTCGGGCGCGCCATTTCACCCATCTCCTGCAGGTCCTGTTGTTACCGGCCTCTGCCTGGTCCTGCGCTGTGTTGGCGCGCATTCAATCTGGTCCGTCGTGGCCGAGGCATAGTCGGCCTGCCCCATGCCGGGGTGACTGCGCTGAGCCATCCCTTGATGAACACCGTTGCGCGATCGCGCTGTCTGCTGCTGGCGATGGGCCTGGGGCTTGCCGTGCAGGCGTCCGCCAACGCCCCCGTGATTGCGGTCTACCGCGGCGAGGCCGGTTGCCCAGGGTGTTCGGAGGCCGTCGAACAGGCCATCCATCGTTCGCGTCCGGACTATCACGTGGTATTCGTCGGCCCGGGCGAGGCCGTCGATGTCGATTCGCTGGCCACGTCGCGCTACCGGGCCTATGTGCAGCCGGGGGGCGGGCAGGACATCGACGCCGCGATGGCGGCGGTGGGCGAAGAGGGGGGGGCAGTCATCCGTCGTTTCGTCGATGCAGGCGGAACCTACATCGGCCTATGCATGGGGGCCTACCTGGCCGGTGCATCGCATCTGGGCCTGCTGGCGCAGGACCTGGACGCCGAGGCCGGCAGGCCGGGATTCCCGGTACAGGATGAAGACGATGCCGTGATTCCCGTCGTCTGGGACGGGCGTCGCCAGACGGTGTACTTCCAGGACGGTCCCTACCTGCCCAAGGCGCCACGCGACCAAGGGTTCAAGGTGATTTCCCGCTACACCAATGGCGACATTGCGGCTGCGTCGTATCGCCACGGGAAGGGCAGGGTGGTGCTGTCGGGACCCCATCCGGAAGCGCCGACGCAGTGGTTCAAGATGGCGGAAATCCCGCTTTCGCAGATGCCGTCGGCCGATCTGTTCAAGTCACTGCTGGATGAGGATCGGCGCTGAGGCGGGCGCGTGCGCAGCGCGACGCGGGCCGGAATGGCGACCGGCACATCAATGTTAAGAAATGCTTGCAATTCCTTCGCGACTCCCGGAAAATGCCGGACTCGCTTCAGGGGACGGCCTTCTGGTCCCACCCGGTCGCAACGCATCAGGTTCCACTGCTGGCAGCATCGGCAGGGGAGCAGAAGTTTCAGTGGTGGCTGTAGCTCAGTTGGTTAGAGTACCGGATTGTGATTCCGGTGGTCGGGGGTTCGAATCCCCTCAGCCACCCCACTGTTTCAACCGTATCGGCGCGCCGGAGCGGTATTGCAATAAACAGAATGCACGCTACAATGTGCGTCTGAGTTTCACGGGCCGTTAGCTCAGTTGGTAGAGCAGTTGACTCTTAATCAATAGGTCCAAGGTTCGAATCCTTGACGGCCCACCAAGACAGAAGCCACCTGGTACGCCAGGTGGCTTTTTTCTTATAAGTGTGAGCCCGTCATTTCGATGGATCACGCGCTGAAGCGCTCCGCCTGGCGGGGCTCTGCAGCGGCAACGGGACTGCAGCGCTGGTTTCAACGATGTTGAAAAAAGTGCTTGCACCCACCGAGCGGATCGGGTCATAATTCGCGCCCCGATTTCGGGCTGTTAGCTCAGTTGGTAGAGCAGTTGACTCTTAATCAATAGGTCCAAGGTTCGAATCCTTGACAGCCCACCAGACGAAAGCCACTTGGTTCGCCAAGTGGCTTTTTTCTTGCCTGTTTGCCGGGTTGCGCTTCATCCACGCATGGCGTGGATCTACTGAAGCGGCGCATGGCGCGGATCTACTGAAGCGGTGCTGAAACCAGGGGCATGTGCGCCATCAGTGTTCTCAATGCTGTGCGCTGCTTCTCACCGCATTGCCTCTTTCATCGCACCCAATGGATCTTCCGCGCCGAGGGCGCATGTAAGAAGGAAGAAGCTGATGACCGATATCAACCGACTGTGCCGGATGGCGTGGGTTCCTTTCGCGTTGCTGGCGCTGATGGCCTGCGCACCTGGCAGTGACCCGGCGAAGACGGTCGAGCGCGATGCGGGCACCGGGGCCGTTCCGGCGCGCCCGATCGCCGGAGTCGCGCAGCCGGCATCGCTGGCGGAGGGTGGGGCCGCCAGCGAGGCTGTGGACCTGCGTCGCACCGATGATGGTGGCGTGGACATCCGCAAGGTGGATGCGGCTGGGCAGGGCGCTGACGCATCTGCGCCCCCTGCCGCGGCGAAACGCTGAGTGGCTGCCGTCCCAAACGGTCGCCTGACTTTCGGGACGGCCTTTGGCGCGGACGATGTGCCCGCCTGTCATGTTCAGTTTTGTGCAGGCCTTCCGATTCCAGCCGGCGCCTGCGACAATGAACGCCTGTGCCGGCCACGCGAAAGTGGCGGAATTGGTAGACGCCCTGGATTTAGGTTCCAGTGAGGGTGACCTCGTGCGGGTTCGAGTCCCGCCTTTCGCACCATCTGGCCGAGCACAGATTGCCTAAGTGATTGAAAAATAAGCTGGCGACGGTCAGTTGTCCTATTGGATTCCCGCTTTGGCAATTGATCCCTGTCTCGGAACGTCACCTGTTCCGTTCGAGGCGGCTGGGAGGCGGAACTGCTCCAGTGCAGACATGCCTTGGAGCGATTGCTCGGCCAGTACCTTCGCGTAGACCGCTGAGGTGGTCTGGATGTCGCGGTGTCCGAGCCACTCCTGCACGAGCTTGATGTTGCCGGTCGCCAGCAGCAGCCGAGTGGCGCACGTATGGCGGAGCGCATGCGGTACGCACTCCTTCTCGGAAGCGAGATGTGTCCCCTTGATGGCCCATTGCCACAGCCGGTCGGCGCGCGTGCGATTGAGCATCGTGAAGGGGCCGTCCGATGTGGCCGCCAGGGCGTCCTTGCGCCGCTGTAGAACCTCGGCGACACGGGCGGTGCAGGGTAGGGTGCGGGGACGCCCCTTCTTGAGCGTAGCGTGCCGCCAGAAGCGGACGTGGAGCCTTCCGCCCTGATCGACTACTTCGGACCACCGGATGCCGATGGCCTGGCTCATGCGGCAGCCCAGGTCGGCGAGGCACACGAACAGGTCGCGGTAGTCCGCCCCGTCGCGCACCCGTGGGTGCCCTCCGGCAGGGCCGTTCGGGAGCGTGTCCCACTCCAGCAGCCGCGCCAGGATCAATTCCTCGTCCTCAACGTTCAGGACGAACGTGCGTGCGTTGTCCCTCTCGTCGGCCAAGCTGTACTCGGGCAGCTCTCCCAAGAACCGGCCGGCCTTCCTCTCGCGTTTCAGTAGGGCAAGGAGGCACTGCATCTTGCGGTTCACGGTGGCGGGAGCCGCCTTGTCGGCGAGCATGCGCTGCGCCATGTCGTTGACCGCGGCCTGCGTGATGTCGTTGATGGGCGTTTCCTCGCCCAGGTAGCTCTGGACCACCTTGCAGTTGGTACGCACGGTGTCGATGGACCGGAGCTTGCCCCAAAAGTTGCGGTCGTCCAGCGCGTCGTCCATCGCGTCCTTGAGGGTGCGCTGGCGGACCTTGGCCTTCGCCACGGCCATCTGCACCGACCGGGACTTGCCCCGAATCAGCTCCCGCAGCGCGTCCTCTGCAATCTCGGGGTCGTCGCGCAGGGCGTCGAGGACCGCCTGCTCCTTGCGCTCGGCTGCCACGCGGTCGCGGGTGCCGGTGGACAAGCGCACGCGCCGGTATCCCTCCTGCACGTCGAGCATGTAGTAGCGCTTATCGGGCGCACCCGGCTTGGGCGCGGTCCCTTTGAGGCGAAGGGCCATGTGTATCTCCAGAAATGAAAAAGGCCCGCACTAGGCGGGCCTCGGGGCACAACGGGGTGTTGGGGGTTAGGCGGCTGCGACGCGCGCCGTCACCTTGCGGTTGACACGTTCTGCGAGCGAAGCCAGCCAGTGCAGCGCCTTGGTCGTCGGGAAGATCAGGTTGCGCTTGCGGTAGGCGGGATCAGGGCGCTGCTCTAGGAAGTCAGGCCCCGGCTCGCGGTTACGCTTGATAGACGACAGGTCGAGCACATTGCGGCTCACTGCGGAGGGAGAGAGTCCGCCGAGGACGCGCTCAAGGTCCACCTGCTGAATGCCCGGCTCGTCCACAACGGCGAGTAGGGTGAGGATGCGGGTGGCGGTGATGTCCTCGTCGATCTCTTCCCGGAAGGCTGACAGTGCGGTTGTGAGAATGGCCGTCAGTTCTTTCTGCGAGAGATTCATGGTGCGCTCATTTTCCGTAAGGGGATGGTTCCCCCTTGGGAAACCATCAGGGTCTATCTTGGAGCCGCAATGTAAGGATTACAAGGCCCAAGCCAATGTTGATGGCATTCTTGCCAATTTTGTCCATCCAGAAACCACGCTGCCAAGGCGTGGGGGAGGGGTCGATTCCGATCTCATATCCAAAGGCTTTCACGAACAGGTCCAGGTACTTCTGCCCTGCGAAGGGGCCGTCCTGTCCCCTGCTCACGGCGTTGTAATGCGCCGCCACCCCCGGCTGCGCTCCACAAAAAGGTCTTACGTTTCAGTGTTTTAAGAACGGTAGTGCCAGCATCGCCGCCAGGGTCACAATGGCCCCGACCACGGATGCAAAAAACAGTCCTTGCCCTACGCGGACTACCGCGCTGGCTATTGTCCGTCTCACCGTACTCATAGACTGAGAACGCCCCCCTGGTCGTCTGCGGATGCGCAGCCCGACAGCATGACGCTGCCGTCGGGCAGACTACAGGCCACAATGATGGCGCGTCCGTAGGAATCAAGTACCACGGGAGAGATTGATCCCGACTGGTGCAGTGAAGTCATGGCCGCGGGGTCTCCGTTGGGGCCGCGGGTGGGACCGGATACGACACCCGCCAGCCACAGTCCTCGGGGACGACCGAGAACTGGACGCGCTCGTTGAGTAGGCCGAGCATCGCGCGGAGAGCGCCGCGCTTCTCGTTATGGTCGAAATTGATGGTCCGAATCATTCGGGCACCTCGTAGGTCCGTTCATGCAGGACCAAAACCTCCCGCTCGAATACCAAGAACGGGCCGAACTGGTGGACGCGGAGGGCCACGTTGACGATCACCAGGGTCGAGTTTGCGGTGAAATCTGCGTTACGCATATGTAAGTCTCCTGTTATGCAAGTGCTACAAATGGAACAATGAGTGCCAAATATCGAGATTGGCCTTATGATTAGGGCTGAAGGGCGTGATCGCCACTCCCGACCCCAAGGACCGTTCGATGATTGACCCCCGCGTAGAAGTCGCCATTACGGCCCTTCACCTAGTCGTATGGGTGTGGACTAGCTCGGTGCCGGCGCATCGCACATACCTGTATTGGCGCAGGGTCTTGCGGAAGCGGCGTTAGCGGCTCCAGAAGTAGAAGCCGCTCACCTCAAACGCGTCACCGTTGAGCCGAATGTCGCGGCCATAGCTCTCGTAGTCGAAGTAGCGGGAGAGGGCGTCGGGCACGCCGTGGAGAAGCCCCGATTCGTCCACATAGTTCTCGGCAAAGTCGGCCCAGCTATCGAACTGGCCCACGTAGGCTTCGTGGAACTGCTCCACGGTCACATCGTCGAGGCCCTCGTGGTCGCAGAAGGCCGTGTAGGCAGCGCGTTCGGTGTCGTTGTGCAACTCGTCCAGCCGCTCTTGCAATGCGCACAGCTTGTCCAGGTCGGGGTGCTCGCCCCAGGTATCCCCGAACACGTCGTCGTAGTCGTGGACGGCCCACTCCTCGGCGCTGGCGACCTTGCCGCTTCCGCCACACGCCGTGCATTCCGCCCCGCCGAATACTCGGGGGACGTATGTGGTTCCAGTACCGCCGCAATCCGGGCAATCAACGGTCACGTTCGGGTGCGGCGACTCGCGCAGGATGCGGGCAATCTCATCGCGCACGTCGTCGGCGTCGCGTCCCTCCAAGTCGATCCACTCGCCGTGCAGGACGCCAGCGTTATATGAGGCAAGGCAGGCAACGTAGATTTGCATGGTGTGCTCCAGAAATGCGAAGGCCCGCACTAGGCGGGCCTCGGGATCAGGGGTGGTTATCGGTCAGTGCGCCCAATCGGGCTTGACGTTCAGCAGGTAGGCGGCGGCCACTGCGCGGGCGGTGTCCTCGTCGGCCACGTCGGCAATCCACCACCAGCGGTCCTTACCGGCCCAGCGGTAGACGCCCCAAAACTGCGCGGCCATCGGTGCGCAAGGCTCGACGCTCCCGTCGAACTCTTGGCGGGGACCGTAGGAGACCGATCGGTCGCCCAGGGTGACCAGCTTGTCACCGGCAGGTACAGCCAGCTCGTTGTCATTGCTCATTGCGACAGGCCCTTTGCGTGTTCGATGGCGCGATCCAGTGCGCCGGGGATGTTGTGAAAAATGCCGTGGCGTGTCGAGTGGGTGAGGCCGATTTTGTAGACCTCAAAATGGTTCGGCCCCTTGCGCAGCACCCATGCCTTTTCGGTCTCGAACAAGATGTCCTCCTCGCGGTAGCTCATCGCGCGGCTCCCATGCCCTCGGCGATCCATGCGCGGGCCTGCTGCTCGGCGCGGGCCACGCCATCGGCGGTCTCGTGGTTGATGCCGTTCCTCGACAGCCACCCGCCCAGCGGGTCGGCGATGTCGTAGGCCCAAACGCCGCTCCACTGCTCGCCGACCTCCTGCCAGAGGCGGTGCAGCATGCGCGCCACCTCGACAAGAAATTCGGAGTCCTCAATGCCCAGCGGCGCGGTGCTCATCGGCTCGGGCCACGTCCACCCGCTCGCCAGCTGCGCGAGGTCGATGGGGTCGAAGTCGGTATCCCTGATTGCGCGGTTGACCACGGTGGCGAACTCCTCGGCTTGCTGCGGCGTCATCGCGGTCGCCGCCAGTTGTTCGTGATAGCGCCCCGGCTGTGCCAGGAACACGTTGCGGGTTCCGTAGGTGCGCAGTTCCATCACAGCACCCCCAGCCCGCGCAGCACCGGCATCACCAGCGCGTTGGTCTCGTCGTTGTCGCTCCAGTCGCTCGCGGCGTCGTCCCCGTTCTCCCAAATCAGGAGCACAAACCCCGCCTTTGTTGCGTCCGGGCGGTAGAACCGCAGGTGATCGTGGTCGGTAGAGGCGAGGGCCTCCAACACTTCTTGCCGGTCGCGGCTGTGCCGCACCGTGGTTTCTTCGCCGTCGTAGACGCCGAGCGAGTAACCAGCGGCGAGGGCGGCATCCACCAGCGCCACGGCTATGCGCTTCGCGCTCTCGGGGGCGTAGTTGTCGAGGTTCATGGCTTTCTCCGGGCAACAAAAAAGCCGCCTTGCGGCGGCTGATGGGTTCGGGTTAAGCGCGGAGCGCGTCGCTGCACAGGGCTTCCGGGTATGACGAGTCGCGCATTGGCATGACGATCAAAGACGCGCACCTGATGCTCGGATCGGTGATGCCGCCAATACCGAACATGGCCGCCACGTCGCCGCCAGTCACCGGAATCAGTGAAGTGGCCTTGCCGCCGAATGCCTTGCAAATTACACCGGCCGCCTTCACTACGCCTTCGAGGACGGCAGGCGCGAATCCGGACAGCTTGAGTTCGTTCGGCTTGGACACCGCAGCACGCCAGTCCGGGTAGGTTCCATCAACGGCAGCAAACTCAATGGCCTGGCCTCCGCGCTCCGCCTTGAACCGGCTGGCATCGTCCACGGCGCTGAAATAGACATCGCCCTTCATCTTGGCGACCAGCTCGCACGCATTGCGCGGCACGATGATCTTGCCAATGTCCCACGGCAGGCTGGTACGCACCACAAGCATGCGGTGGCCGTCTGTAGCAACGATGATCGCACCATCGGCGTGCGACTCAATCAGCACGCCATTCAAGTAGAAGCGAACGTCATTCTTGGGGGCCACATGCAGAGCGGCGGCGATCAGGGCGGAAGGAATTTTGTTCATAGCTTTCTCCGGGCAACAAAAAAGCCGCCTTGCGGCGGCTTCGGGGGATTGGGGTAGGGCGCTGTTAGAGGAACAGCTTGGTCAGCGTGACGATGCCAGCCACAAAGGCCGTGGCGACCACCAGCGGATACCACCGGGTCTCCATCATCAGCTTGTCGCTCTCGCGGTTGATCTTGCGAATCTCAGCGGTGAGCTTGCGCACTTGCAAGTCCTCCAGTGGTCCATTGGTGCTCATGGTAGCTCCAAAAAAGACCCGCCGTCACACGTCGGCGGGGTGTGGAAAACCGGGTTGACGAAAGGGGATCAGATGACAACGGGGGATGGACAAGGCGCAACTTGGGTGCGGTTCTTGTGTGCCTGGCGCTCCCGCTCGTTGAGTCGGGCGCGGTGCTCGCGGATGCCGCGGCGGATGCAACCGGCCACGTAGTAGTCGCGGGCGGTCATATCAAACGGGATCATCGTCATGGGTTGCTCTCCAGTGAATCGGACCACCAAAACGCCCCATCACAACGGTAGGGGCGCTTTGGCGGTCAGACTCATGCTCGTAAGGCATGGAATCTGACCGTCGCCAGCTTCCGGGAGCGCCTCCAGCTCGCCTAGGAATCCCGTACAGATGGCCCCGCTCTTTCTGGCGGTGACCCGGTATCCGTGGCGGCCTTCATCGGCCCTTACACTTCCCGGCGCGGCTAGTGTTCCCAGCTCCCCGCGTTCTGCCGTGGGCGGCGCTCCTGCCTGCCCCTTTCCTACTGTCCCGACCGCACCCTGCGGCCGTTGTTCGATGGTGGGCATTATGCCCTTTTGCTCCCGGTTTGTCAATCACTCCCGGTAGGGGGATGGTTGAGCCGGACGTTACCTGCGGTGCGCTTAGGGGCCTTTGGGGCTAGTCCTCAGTGCTGGCGGGATAAGCTCTAGGTGCTGTCGATCCATCGGTCGCACGTCTGTCGCCGCCTTTTCCGCTGCCGCCGTGTTGCTGGCGACGGGTATAGATTAGATCAATCCCCGCATGGCTGTCAATACCCCGATGGCAACGATTTTGGATGGTCGCAGGGAGCGCCTAGCGCGCGCGTGGGGAGCTTCTATAGGCGGGGCGGTAGGGGTGCCCGTGGCGGGCCTTGCGTGGGCCGTGGTGGCGCATTGGCTGGCCGTGGTGGGCGGCAGGTGGGCATAGGCCGGGCAGGGTGTGCCGAGGTGGTCGGCAGGTGTGCCGAGGTGGTGCCGAGGTGGGCGCGTGGCGGTCAGGGCAAAAAGACAGATAGGGACAGACAGGGGCGCGAACGTTTGAGCGCGGATGTCCGCAGGTTGCCCAGGTATCGCATGGGATTGCCTAGGCACTGGATACCTAATCCGGTGGTTCACCTTTGGAATCAGTAGGTTAGCCGAGGTGGTGACGCCGCAGGTGACGCGAAGGGGGCGCATCGTGCCTTACGCTACAGGGGGCGACCCCCTACGGGGGGTGATCGCGCCGTTCCAAGTAGTTGGATACTCCTTCGGAAATTTGCCGCAAACCTTTCGACCACCTCTGTCACTTCGAGGAGACGTTATGTACGCCCGCCGATACACGATAAGAACCGCTACCGCGATCACCGTCCTGGCCTTAGTGCTCGCAGGACTCCCTGCCGCGTACTTTCAGACCGGCGTAAGGAGCGCTGAGGAGTTGCGTTCCTGGAACGAGCAGATCATCGAGAACGACGCCTCGCCGCAGGTGTTGGTTGATGAGGCGGTGCGGACGTTTGACGCCGCGACGAATGACCTCATCAGCAACCGCAATTCCCGCAACCTGTTTCTCCAGCTCGCTTTGGGCATCCCGGCGCTCGCTTGGATTGGTGCGGGCGTGGTGCTATGGGTCATCAAGGATGGGACGGAGGTCTAGTCCGCCGCAGTGGCACCCAAGGAGGACAGAGGAACACCCCAGGAGTGCATAGGAGAACTGTAGCTCTACTTGATGGTGAATACCAATGAATAGAACTCTATAGTCCTGCTAGAGTAATACTTAGGTCTTACTATGATAGCACCCTTGTCAAGCCCTCCCAGTGCTCCGTGGTCGAATAAACTTAGCGGTTGGCATAGACATTACAACGAGCATCTATGGCATCGCTCAATACCCTCCTCATTCGCTTGGCGGCGCTGGTCACTGTCCTCTCGCTGGTCTGTGCTGGAGTGCCCGCCGCATATCAGCACGCGAAGCTTCGAGCAGCACGGGAGCTGGTCGAACGTACCCGCGAGGTCATAAACGATGACACGACCGCGTACAGCGTGGTGGCCGATGCGGTGCCAATTCTGGATTCTGCACTGACTGAGGCCGCGCAGCACGAGCACATGAGAGGCCTACTCGTGGAATTCACGATTGGCGTCCCGCTGATCGTTTGGTTTGTCGTCTTGGCTGTAATGTGGTGGTTCAAGGATGAAGAATTGGCGTGATAGCTGAACTGTTCACTTTCAGGTAGAGTCGTTTCCTGTCTTTTAACTGGCCGTCGTGTACGGTACGAACCGTTTGGGGAACGTAGGCGTGGGAGAACGCGCGATGGCTACGGATGCATACAGCCAGGGTCGGCTCGGCTCGTTGTTGGTCATGGAAGATGATCCTGACCTCTCAGGGATGTTGAAGGAAATCCTGGCGATGCAGGGTTACGAGGTCGATGTGGTCGCCTCCGCTGCCGATGCATTCGACCGCATAGAGGCGAAA
Organism: Stenotrophomonas sp. YJH_SMC_40; assembly: GCF_059368615.1. Lineage (NCBI taxonomy): Bacteria > Pseudomonadati > Pseudomonadota > Gammaproteobacteria > Lysobacterales > Lysobacteraceae > Stenotrophomonas > Stenotrophomonas sp. YJH_SMC_40. The sequence continues at coordinate 92,642 of NZ_JCAFRX010000003.1, forward strand.
GCATTTCACGCGGCGATCTTAGACATCCAGACGCAGGACGGAGCATCAATGTCCGTCGCCGATTACCTGCTGTCGCACCGAATTCCCTACATGTTCGCGTCCGGGGTGCCGAACCCGCAGCTCCCTGACGCTCACCAGTGGGCGACCTTTCTCCCGAAGCCGTACCGCATCAAAGAACTCATGAGCGCCCTTGATAGGACTCGCCAAATCGGCATTCCTGTTTAGGCGCGTCCATGCGCCAGTAGTTCAGGTCCGGCGTTTTAGGAAACGCTTTGTAACCGTGTCGTAGGTCTGCACCGGAGGACCGCTGTAGAGGTCCGTCGAGCAGGCCATGAGGACTGCTTCGGTCGCGTTGTGGCCTGCCTTCATGGCGGCCAGGGCAATCGCACCACCACTACCGGCGACGAGGAAGTCGCGCCGGAGGTCGAGAGGGAGACCGTCGTGGTAGAAGGCCACCGGGTTGTCCCGCAGGCCGACCACGAGGATCGTGTACTCGCCCTTGGTCAGTTCGTCGAATCCCTCCGACAGCTCGCGCACGGCTCGCTGGATGTGGGAAGTGGTGCCCGCGCCGAACACCACCAGGTCGCGCCCGGTGGTGTCGGTGGTGCGGTAGAACTTCTCCTCCTCGTACCGCAGATCACCAGCGGTGACCTGCGAGTCGATAGCAACGAGCCGGCCGTCAAAGGCCAGCGTGGTCACTGCTTGATGTGCTCCCGCCAGTAGCTCGGGGTGAACGCAGCCCACTCGATGTCGTTCACGTCATCCCACAGGCGCTCCGCGGCATTCCGCAGGTGCTCCCACAGGCCGCCGAGGACGACGTAGGGCAGCGCCAGGAACACGACGACGAACAGCCAGCCGGTGTAGGTGCGACGGGAGGTCTCGCGCAGGCGCTCCAGGAGCCACTGCGAGGCGAGGGCAATGCGTAGCGCTACGTACCCCTTAGCGCGCTCGTAGGCGCGCACCAGGCGCTCGCTGGCGCGGTTGTAGATGGTCTTGAAGTTCATGGGTTCCGGTTAGGTGTTGCGGATGGTTGCCAGGGCCTTCGCGTAGAGCGCGTCCCAGGTGTCACGGTGCGGCTTGCCCGGCCGCCAGTTGCGGACGTAGTAGTCCCATGCGGCCTGGGGGTTACCCAGGGCGGGCAGCGGACGCGGATCGGTGAACAGCAGCAGGCGAGCGAACGCACAGGCGAGCACGTCGTCGGAGGCGAGCGCCTCGTTGACCGCAGCGGTCGAGGGACGCTCCAGACGCGCGGAGACGAGCTGTGAGGCGCGTGCGGAGGTCGCCGGGTGACGGAGTACACCTGCGGTGCCGCCGCCCGCCTCGAACTGCCAGAAGCCGCGTGCGGGGCCTTTGATCTGCCTGCGGTGCTCGAAGCGAGATTCCTGGAGACCAATGGCGAGCAGCATGACCTTCGCTTCGGGAGTGAAGGCCACGCCGGGGAGCAGCCGGGCCGCCGCGGGGATCAGGTTGTCCCTGACCTCCACGAGGCTCGGCAGCTTTGCGTCGGTCATACCGGCGCGTAGGGGTTCGACTGGCCGCCCTGGGTGTGGCAGCAGGGAGCGTGGTTGCAGTCGCACGGCGTTACCGGCGCGGGTGCGCTCGGGCCGTCGTTGTCGTCGTCGTTCTTGCGGCGCAGGAACAGGTACAGCAGGCCAGCGGCGGCGAGCGCCATCAGCCACGCAGCGAGCGTGTTGGACATTGGGTCTCCTACAGGATGTCGAGGTAGTTGTCGGGTGACGGCATGCGGCCGGTCACGGACTGGATGAAGGAGGCGTACTCGCGGTCGAGCAGCTCCTCCAGGTAGCGCTGCTCCTCCTTGGACACGTCTCGGGAGAGCTGGTCGGCCCAATACTTCACGGCCATCGCCAGCGCTTCGAGGCGGTCGTCGTGGCGCAGTGCGCCGCGGTCGCGCGTGATGCGCGTCAGCTGGTAGCACAGCTGGTACTTCTGTTCGGACTTCTGATCGGCGCGGATGATCGAGGCATCGACCACCAGGCGGTGCTGGTTCAGCACCGGCTCCAGCACGTCGATGATTCGGTTCTCCTTCGAGGTGCCGTAGTGCTTCACCTCCTCGATGGAGCACGGGTACACGCGCGCCAGGACGCCGGAGAGCATCTTGGCGAACATGCCGTCACCGAAGTTCGCCTCAATGAGGACTGCGGAGACCTTCTCGGCGCGCGCGATGTGCGCCAGGGTCTCCAGCGTGTCGTCGTCGTAGCCGCCCTTGGTCGCACCAGCGCGGCGCGCGTAGAGCATGCCGCGAAGCATGCCGACGACCGCGTAGCCGGTTTCGTCGCCACCTCGGCCCGAGGGGTCGATGGCGAGTACCTTGCCGGTGAACTCCTCCATTTCCGAGGCGAGGTACATGGGCCGGTACAGGCGGTCGCCAGTGAAGCCCACGGACGGGATGTCGCTGACGATGTACTCCGGGCCGCTGCTGTAGACCACGCGGATCGGAGCGACCTCGCGGTCCACGTCCATCACGATCAGGTCGGACAGCTTGAGCGGGTACTTCTCGGCGTCGGACAGCGACGCATCGAGCATGAACTGGAGCATGAAGCCGGAGCGTCCGTAGGACGCCTCGCGCTCCATCAAGTCCTCATCGGAGAAGCGGACGCTCTCGCAGTTCTTCCAGGCGAGCTTGGGGTTCGCGTCGAACGCATCGGCGATCATCGGCGCGAGGCGGTCGCCGTACACCTGACGGTGCTTGGTGTCCTTCGGGTAGCGCGCAGGCCAGATGCGGATGACGTAGCCGCGCTCGGGCAGCTTGTTGTAGAGCGACTCCTCGGTCTGCGGAGTGCCGAGGTAGATGATCTCGCCGCCAGGCTTGAGCACCGCGTCGAACTCCTTGACCAGCTCGGCGAGCTTCTCGCGCTGCACGACGGTCATGGAGTTCTTTGGGACTTCGATGTCGTCCGCGATGATGGTGTCGGCGCGGGAGCCGGTGAGCTGGCCGTTGATGCCGACCGACTTCACCGAGGGCGACTGATCGGGCTGCGCGGGACCGACATCGAACGCCAGGTTCGAGTTGCGCTGGTCGGGACGCGGGCGCAGGTGTTGCAGCTCAGGCAGGGTTTCGATCAGGCGCTTGACGAACACCGAGAACGCATCGGCGCGTTCCTTCGATGCCGAGACCACCATGATCTTGTGCTGGGGGTCTTTCCAGAGGAGCCAGCAGACGTAGGCGGCCGTCACCCAGGACTTGCCGACGCCGCGGTACGCCATGATGACGCGACGGCGCGGGCCGGTTTTCAGGAACTCGCAGATGTCGTACTGGATCGGAGTGGGGCTTGGTAGCCCCAGCTCCTTCCAGACGTACCAGGCGAAGTTGCGGAAGTCCTCGAAAGGGTGACGAACGTGGAGGCTCGTCATGCCCTCCATCAGTTCAGCCGCCCATCCTCAGCGGGATCGAACGGGAACTCGGACACCTTGTCGGCCAGCTTGCCCAGCGGTGAGCCGGGCGGCGTGGCCGCAACGTCGATGCCGTTGTCCTTGAGAAACTGCCGGGCCACGTTGAGGATCGAGGCCAGGCCCTTCGCGTCCGACTCCATCGAGTCGATGGTGTCGGCGAGCTTGTCAGCGACTGCGGCGTGCAGTCGCTCCAAGGCATCCTTGGGGGCGGTCACTTGTTGACGACGCGGTTCAGTACGGTCTCCAGCGCGGACGTGCCGAGCGACGCCAGGATGCACGCGAGCGCGACCTGGGCGACGAAGGAGACGCCGGGGATGAAAATGACGATGGCACCAGCGGCAAGGCCGGTAGCGCCAGAGAGGATTGCGCGGCCGAGCGCCTGCTTCCAGGTGATCGGATCGTTCGACGTGAGCATCTTTGCGATGCCCACGATGAGGCCGACGCCCGCGAGAGCGCCGACCAGCTTCACTTCATCGTGCATTAGGTCTCTTGTAGGTGGTGGATGCGTTAGAGCGGACGACCGAAGCTGTACTCGTAGTTGCCGGTCAGGGTGATCTGCGTGACGCCATCGGTGACGACGACTGTGAACTGCCCCATGCGGGAGGTGTTCCGCCCAGAGGCGGTCACAGTGCCACCGAGGCCGCTGCCGGAGATCGACGCGCCGCCTGTGACGGAGCGGGAGACCACGGAGTAGTTGCCGGTGCCGCCCGAGCAATAAACGCTGAACGACTCGCTGACCGTGCCGTTGGTGGACTGAGGCCAGTTACCCATCAGGTAGCTCGGCGACAGCGATGCTTGGAACGGCGTCGCCTTGACCGCGTTGTAGAACTGCGAGGCGTAGATCGGGCCGCTCGTGGGGACGCCGTAGTTGGCCGGAACGTCGGGCACCAATCCACGTCCTCGGTAATACTGGTCCGCGTAGATCGGGTAGCCGCCGCCAAACTCGGCGCGGATCATTTCCCAGGAGATAGGGCCGGAGCCGGGGAGGGCCATCAGGCACCTCCCCCAAGGTCCGCGACGCGCTTACGCAGCGCCTGCACCTCAGCGATAAGGAAGGGAATAGCCTTCTCCCACTGGATCGTCTTGATGCCGTTTGCGTGCGTGGCGACCATCAACGAGTAGACCTCCTCGGCCTCCTGCGCGATGCCGCCGACCTCGTGATCCGCGCTCGGGTGGAACGTGGGATTCAGCTCGGCGATTGCCTTGGCATCCCAATCGAACTCGCGTACACGGAAGCGGTCGAAGAAGTCGGCCACCTTGGAGGCCGAGGCGTCCACGATGTTCTTCTTTAGACGCGCATCGGACGCATAGGCGACGATGTTGCCCGTGGCGACCCAATTGTTGCTGCCGTCGCGGTAGGCGCACCACGAGAAGGCGTTGCTGGCGAGGAAGCCGTGGTTGTTGTCGTTGCAATGGAGCCAGTGCGTGGTCCCGTTGTCGGAGTCGTAACAGGTGATGGTTGGCGAGTAGCTCTCCAAACGGAGGTCGCCACCGCTACCGCCTGGGCCAGCGATAAGGAATCCCTTGCCGCCGTAGGTGCGAACCCAGGTGCTGTCCTGCATCCAGATGCCGCCGCCGTGCGCTTCCGAGTACCAGCCGGTGCCGGACTGCTGGGAGCGGAACCAGCCAGCGTTGAGGTAAATCTGATCGCCGACCGTCAGGCGGCCCGCAATGTTCGCAGCACCGTTCCAGTACAGGTTGTACCAGCTGTTCGTGTTCACGCGGGTGATCGAGCAAACGTCATCGCCAGCGCCGTTCGTTCCGTGGATGTACGCGGTTCCCGCTGCACCCATGCCGGTCAACCGCAGCGGCGCGCCATAGGCCAGAGTGACCTGCCCGGTGAAGGTTGCGCCACCCAGGCTCGCCTTGCCGTCCAGTGCGGACTGGAGGCCGCTGACGTTTGCGATGGTGTGCGTGTGACCGGCGTCGGCCTTTCCTGCCGGGTTGAAGTTCGCCGAGGTCCAGACGGTGCCGCCAGCGTTGAGGGACGCGACGCCACCCGTGCCATCGCCGAATCGGAACTCCAGCGAGTTCGCAGCTGGCGGCACGTACACATAGCGATCCAGCGACCCCAGGTACATGACGCCGGACGTGGCCTCGCCGCCAAATCCCTGCACACGAATCTGCCCGGAGGCGAACGTCTTGACGCCACCGATGGACTGATCGTCGGTCACGTTGACGACGTTGGCGATCTCGGCGGCGGTATGCGTGTGGCCGATTGCCGACTTCCCGTCGAGCGCCGCTTGCAGCCCGGTTACGTTTGCGATGGTGTGCGAGTGGGACGCCGCCGCTTTGCCGTCGAGCGCGGACTGGAGGCCGGTCACGTTGGCGATGGTGTGCGTGTGCGTCGCCGCCGCCTTGCCGTCGAGCGCCGTCTGCGTCGCGGTGCTGATCGGCTTGTCGAGGTCGGCGGTATTGTCCACCTTGTCGAGGCCGACCTGCGCCTTGGTGTGCGTGTGGGTGCTCGGCGGGTAGGTCGTCGGCTTCCCGGTGACGTGGGTGTTGAAGTCCACGTCGTCGCGGGTCGCCAGCGCGCCCAGGCCGCCGATGTCGCCAGCCACGAGGGTCACGTCGCCCTGCTTACCGGCGACGCTGGTGACCTGATCGGTGTTGTCGATCTTCTCCCAGGTAGCGCCGTAGAGCGCCTGGTCGCCGACTCGCCAGTGGATGTCGCCCACAGTGCCTTCGCCGACCACCTTGTAGAAGTGACCCTTCACCGGGTTGGCCGGGAACGCACCAGTGCCGGCATCCCACGATCCCATGTAGACCAGCGAGCCAGTGACGGCAGCCTGCGCCTGGGCGGCCCAATGCTTCGCCGAGAACTCGCCCGGCGAGACCTCGGTGCCCTGCGGCGCGTTCGCGTACAGGCCAGCCTTGTCGCGGGCAGCCTCGGCAGCGGCCTTGGCCGACGATGCGGTCTGCGCCGAGATCGAGGCGGCAGACGCCGAGCCGGACGCAGCGGAGGCATGACCGGCTGCGGTGGTCGCCGAGCCAGCAGCCTCGCCAGCCTTGGTCGCCGCGGCGGACGCCTGGGCTTCCGCCCGGTTGGCCTGGGTGGTCGCCTGAGTGACCGAGGTCGCTGCGGCGGTCGCGCTGTCGGCGGCTGCGGCAGCCGATGCTGCGGCAGCGGTGGCGTCAGCTTCCGCGCGGTCGGCCGCGTCGGTCGCATAGCCCAGGATGGTCTGCGCCTGATCCCGTGACGTGGCGGCAGCAGTCGCCGCTGCTTGCGCGTCGGAACGCGCCTGACCCGCTGCGGTGGCCGACGTGCCCGCCTGGCTTGCGGAGCCAGCCGAAGCCAGCGCCGAGGTGGCCGAGGCCGTCGCCGAAGCGGCGGCGTCCACTGCGGAGCTTGCCGCCTCGGTCGCGCTGTCGGAAGCCTCGGCCGCCTTGGCAGCAGCGAAGGTCGCCGCGTCGGCGGTGGCCTGCACGTCGTCGTCGATGCTCGCGGCGGATTCCGCAGCGCGCACGGCGGATGCTTCGGCAGCGTCGGCGAAGCCAGAGGCGTCATCTGCGGACGCCTGCGCGGCGTTCGCCATGCCGGTTGCCACGGACACCAGGTCGCGCACCTGCACGACCGAGCCGGTCAGCTCGTCGGTCAGCCCGGCCACGTCCTTCTGGAGCTGCGGGAACGAGGGGAGGGTGTGGTTGTTGCCCAGGCCGTCCGTCACGACGACGGTGCCTTCCTCCTGAGTCAGCAGCGCGATCATCTGATTCTCGCGCCGGTTCCAGCGGTCTACCAGCGTCGAGAGGCGCGAGGCCAGCTCGGCGTTGGAGACGTAGCCGGGGGTAGTGCTCATGCGGTGCTTGGGTTCTCTCTGAGGGTTATCGGATGCCGAAGGCGAAGCCGCCAATCGACGTGATGAGGTAGTTCGGGTAGGCCGGGGCGTCGTAGCCGTGGACCTGCGGAGGCGGGCTGGATGCGCGGCACCGCACGCGGAATGCGCGGGCACCGCCTGTCCATGCGCCGGACGCCGAGAGCGTCACCGACTGCTCGTAGGTGTAGAAGTTGGACGCAGTGAAGGTGTTGCCGTCGCCGCCCATCTGCTGAATCAACGCGCGGTACATCGGCGGCTCGTGCGAGGCGATGACGACCCACACAGAGTCGCGCAGCTCCTCCAAGATGACGTGCAGCCCGTAGACGCGCGTGTTCGCGGTGACGGTCACCGACACGGAGGGCGTATGACCCTCGCCAGCCAGCACCGGAGCGCCGAGCCAGAACTCGTGGATCGCCACCCAATCGCCGAGCGGGATGAAGTTGTTGCCCGCCTGGTAGCAGAGGCTCGTTGCCCCGGTCCACCACACGCCGGTCGCCGACTGGAACTGCCCAACGATGTTGGGAGCATTGACGCGGCCTCGGAAGAACGCGCCGCCGTTGCGGTCCACGTAGAACACCGCGTTGTTGGCGTTCTTCGCGCCGGAGCCGACCCACAGGGGCCAGTCGCCGAGGTTGGAGATTTCCACGCGGAACTCGGCAGCGTTGACGATGTTGCCGTTGCCGTCGAGGGTGTGGGTCTTGAACGTGCCGCCGTTGATCGTGCCTGCGTTTGCCGTGAGCGCGGCCAGGGAGTTCACCCTGATCTTGTCCGCAGTGATCGTCCCGTCCACCACCAGCGCACCCTGGATGCCCACGGTGGACTGGCCGCCGACAGTGCCGATCACGAACGGATACTTGATGCTCGCCAAGGTGCCGCCCGAGGTGTACTGCGGGTGGACGAAGGCGAAGCGATCCGCGGTGACGATGAAGTCGCTGCCGGTCTGCGGGTTGGCGGAGAGGGCGATACCGGCGACCACGGGGACGCCGTTGATGGTGCCCGCGTTGATCTTGACCGAGTAGTTGGCCTGCCACTGACCGTACATGCCGGAGTGCTGCCCGGCGACCACGTTGAACTCCTGCCGGATGGTGGCGAAGTCGCCGTCCTTGAACGCCTGGACCTGCGTGGCCGCGATGGCCTGTGCCTGCTCGGCGGTGATCTTGGTGGTGTTGAGCTGCTGCACCAGCGCGCCGGTCGGAGAGGTGACATCCAGGTCGGCCTTGCGCCAGCCGGTGCCATCCCAAATCTGCGTCAGGTACGCGCCGGTCTGCACGGTCTTGACCCAAAAGGTCGGAACCTTGAAGCCGCCAGCGGGCGGGGAGGGCTGCGCGTCCGAGAAGATCGTCGGCGCGGTGCTGGTCTCCAGCGTGGATACCTGGGAAGCCAGGGCTTCGCGCGCGGACGCTTCGGTGTCGATGCGCTGCTCGAAGGCGGCCGAAACCGCCGACACCTGGCCGTCGATCTCATTGGCAATCCCCTGCGGCACGTTCGCGCCGTAGCTGGCCGCCATCTGCTGTCGGAATGCCGTGTTGGCACCCTCGGCGTCCGTCAGGGCTTCGGTGGTCTCGGCCAGGCCAGCGATGTTCTCGCCGTGGCGGACTACTGCCGTCTCAACGTCGGACACGCGGGCCTTGGTTGCGTCAACCTCGGCCATGACCGCGGTGCGGACCTGCGCCGCGCTGTCCTCGATCTCTGCGCCGAGGCGCTGCTCGGTGGCCGCACGCGCCGCTTCGGTGGTGCTCTCCACCTCGTCGATGCGCTGGTTGAGCGCTGCGGAGATCGTCTTGCCGTTCTCGACCACCTGGCCTTGCAGCTCGGTGATCGCCTCGACGCGCGCGGAGCGCTCGTCAGCGATGGCGCGATTGACCTCCAGGAATCGTGCCTGGCTACTTTGCTCGCCGTAGTCCACCCGCGCGAACAGGTCGATGATCTGCTGCGCGATGACCTTGTTGCCTTCGGTCAGCAGTCCGATCTCGTGGGTGGCCGTGCTGATCTTGTCGCCATAGTCGCGCTGCACGTCGAAGAACTCGTGCGAGCGCATGATTTCCTCCAGGATCGCCTCGGCGTTCACGTCGATAAGGTCGATGCGGGTCAGCAGGTCTTGCAGTGCTGGCGAGCGGAGGAGCTGCTCGATGATTGCGTTGAGGTCCGGGTCGCCACCGGGGTTACCGGGGCCGCCACCGGGGAGGCCGCTGCCACCACCGAACTCGGCGAGTTCCTGGTGTGCGTACAGCAGTTGGCGGAACGACTTGGACAAGTCGCGCGCCGGGAGGTTTGCGCCTTCCTTGTAGTTGACCAGGAGGGCGTCAATCGGCGTGAATCGCCGGATGGTCACAGTGTAGGGTGCGTCGAGCACGCCATCCTGCGACGGAATCTCGATGGTGCTGGCGTCCACCCACGACACGGAGACAGCGCGGGCCGCGTCCGGTTCACCGACGAACGCCCGGATGTGTTCGCGGGCGATGTACGGGAACGGCACGGTGAACCGCGTAGGGCCTCCCTCGTAGGTGTAGAGCACGAAGGAAAGGCCGCGCGATAGTTCGATCATGCGTCCTCAAAAAGGTGGAGGCCCCGAAGGGCCTCCTGGTTACGGTCGATCAGTCCCGTCCTTGCGGTCAGGGAACTGCTGTAGGGCTTGATCCGCGATGTTGCGGACGCCCGTCATGTTGTTGAACCACCAAATCTTCCAGAAGTCGCGCATCTGCTTCTCGGTGATCTCCTCATCGTCGCGGATGGCCGAACCGATCATCCGCGTGCTGCCGTAGACCTTGTTGAACAGGTCGATGGACGGGATGCCCATCACGCCGTTCTCCAGGCCGGTCGAGCGGTTGTTGGCGAACACCGGGTCGTTACCCAAGGCGTCCGCCCACACGGCGTCGGTGACCGCGGGGATCACGTTCGACCAGCTCGATTGCGCGACAGCGTTCTTGTAGAAGTTCTCCTGCGTCAGCTGCTTCTTCCGCTGTTCGGGGTTGCCCGCAGTGTTGATGTACGTGCGAGCCGCCCAGCCCATGCCTGCTGCCGAAGTGGACAGCACGACCATCGCGTAGGTGCGCCAGTCGTCGTAGTGGTGGACGGAGTTCAGGAAGTGGCGGGTGTAGCTGTTGACCATGAAGCTGCGGAACTGCGTGACGATGCGGCCGGTGGTGGAGTGCATCAGCTCGATGCTGTCCGAGGCGTCACCTTCGAGAACCTGGTGTCGCGTCACGCGGAACAGGAAGGCCGCCATGCGCTCGCGCGTCTGGAACGGCAGCTTGTCCGGGTCGATCTGCTCGATCTGCCGCTTGCCTTTGAGGTAGCCGAACACGTCGGCCTGGGCCTTCTCGTCGAGGCCCCAGGTGCGCAGGCGGGCCACTTCGGCGTCCGACAGCTTCTTGGCGTTCGCCATGTCCAGCAGCCGCAGCAGCGTGGCGCGACCGGCGATGCGTTGGAGCATCGTGTTGATCGGGGCCATGCCGGATGCGACCGAGGTGACGTGCGTCGCCATGTTCATCGCGTTGTCGATCTTCTCGCCGTGCTTGACGTTGAACGTCTGCGGCACTAGCGCATCCTCGTCCAGGCGCAGGAACGGCGGGTTGCGCAGCCAGTCGGTGCCGGGTGCGAACAGCCGCTCCATGACGCGCGCCTCCTGCGAGGACAGCTTGCCGTCAGCGCCGCGCACCAGGAAGTCGCGGGCGGCACCCACGGAGTTCCAGAAGTTGCGGAGACCGGCATGCGCGATGGTCGGGCCAAGCTCGGCGAACAGCGAGAAGCCGACCTGGTTCATCACGCGGGCGAAGTTCCAGTTGCGCAGGAACCGCGCGTAGCGTGCGCCTCGGCTGGCGGGATCGAGTTCGGTGCTGCGGCCGAAGGTGGACTTGAGGCCGATGTCGATCAGGCGCTCGATGTCCTTCACGTCGTCGCCGGACTTGCGGGCGTCGCTCTTGAGCTTCGACACGAAGCGGTCGAGCTGTGCGCGGTTCTTGATGCCAGCCTTCGACGACAGCGCCGACCAGCCGGTGATCTCGCGCATGTAGCGGGTCATCACCGAGTCCACGTCGTTGTCGAACAGGTCGGCCATCGAGACCTGCACGTCCTCGCCAGCCTCGTTGCGGATGGTGGTGGAGTAGGTCTCGTCGAGGTCGATGCGCTTCTTCGCGCGGTCGAGCTTGCCCGACTCGTAGGTCTTGCGCTCCAGCTTGGACAGTAGCTCTTGCGACCGCACGGGCGAGACGCCCGCCTCGGTCAGCATGTTGCCGATCTCCTCGACCGAATCGCTGTCCAGCGGGCGGACCAGCAGGTCCATCCCGTCGCCCTCGAAGTTCGCTTGGGCGCGCTTGAGGTAGGAGCGTGCAACCGCCCCGAGCAGCTCGTCGTCGATCTCGTCGCCTTCGTCGGTGGTGGCCTCCCAGGCGCGACGCATGGCGGGCTTGATGAGCTGCTCGATCACGTCGTCCTGGTGAAGCTGCATCTCGCCGAACAGGCGCTTGAAGCCCTTGCCACTCCAGTAGCGCGGCAGGTAGCTGCCGTTCTGCGCCACGTTGGCGAAGCCGTCGAGGTTGCTGTCCTGCGCCAGCTTGAGCGCATCGCGCATCGCCTTGGCGACGCTGCCGGCCGCCTTGGCGGCTTCCGGTGATACGTCAGGCGCACCGCGCACGGCACGGCCGACCTCCTCGTTGAACTTTGCGCGCTCGGAGAAGTTCCACCAATGGGTGCCTGTCCGTTGCTTGTAGGCGTCCCATGCGGCGTTCACTCCGCTCCGCCATTCCGTCTCCATGACGGCCAGGTGGCGCTTGGCGAACTCGCTGGTGGACTCCTGGACCGCGACGGAGCGATCGGTGTAGCCGACGCCATCGCGGAACAGCAGGCGGCCCGCCTCGCGCACCAGCGGCGACTTGGCGCTACCCATGCGGGCAGCAAGGTCGCGGCGGACGGTGGCGAAGTGGGGCGTGATGTGCGCGTTGACCAGCGCCTTGTCGGTGAACTCCTGCTCGAATGCGCTCTCGTTGCGCAGCGGGAGGACGCCTGGCGTGAGGTCGTTGGCGGCGGTGCCTGCCACGCGGGCGGCGGACAGCGAGTCGTCACCGGCCAGCCGCTTCACCACGTCAGGCTTCACCTCGCCGTCGAACAGGGCACCCCGGCGAGCGCCGAGGGCACCACCGAACGCGAACGACAGGGCGGCGCTCTGCACGCCATCCGCGAGCGTCTGCTCGGGGTCGTAGGTGGAGGTTGCGGCCGACATCAGCGCGGAGGTGCCCGCAGCCTGTAGACCGGAACGCACCGCGTTGGCGAGGCGTCCGGCCTTGGCTGCGTACCCCAGGCCGCCCGTGGCGAGATCGAGGCCGGTTGCCACCGGGTCGGTGAAGCCGAGGGCGATCTGTCCGCCCAGGCCGAACTGCGCCAGGTCGTCGTCCGCCATCTGATTCATAAAGGCCACGGATTCCAGATAGGAGAGGTGCTCGTCGGACGTGGCCCGGCCGAACAGCTCCCACTGCTCCGGGCGCAGGCCCATCGACTCCCAGCGCTTGCGCGCGTCTGCGGGAATGCGATAGCCCTGCTGCGGCTCGTAGCCCAGCTCGGTGATGAAGCGGTCGATGAAGCCGATGCCGCCCTTTGCCTGGGCAGCGCCCCATCCGTCCCATACGGTCGTCTGATCCTTCCGGCGCTCCGCGGCCTCTCGCTGCTCCTTGCGCTCGCGCACGGCTTGCACGATGGGCTGCTGGGTTGCCGGCTTGACGATGTTCTCGTCTGCGCCGGGTAGGGATTCAAACATGCGGTCTTACTTCCTCGTCAGGTACTCCAGGAAGTCCTCGGGGACTGCCGGGGTGGTGGTGGTTTGCTTGGTGCCCGCGTTGGGAACCAGCGGCTTGGTGAGGTCGAACTTGGGCAGCTCGAAGGCGGGAGCCTCGGCGGCGCTGGCGTCGCGCTTGGCGATGGCCGCAGGGACTTCCGTGGTCGCCGACTGCGAGCGCAGGTCGCGGATGTTCCGGGACTGGTCCGCCCAGGTGGTGCGCTGCTCGACCCGACGACGCGCCTGGGATTCCGCAAGGTCTCCCTTCCAGCGCTGGTGCTGTGCCGCGATGGCACGCGGGTCGAAACCGATGGCGCGGCCGGTGTCCGGGTCAGGGATCAGCCAGTTGTCGGGGCCGACGATCTGCCACTGCCCCGGATTGCGGGGATTGGGCAGGGCCGACAGCTCATCCGGGTCGCGGCCGAGCTTGCGCGCGACCGTCTGGATCAGCTCGTCTACCGCTGGCTCGGCACCCTGCGGCATGCCGATGTTTGGCACGCGGCGGCCGTTGACGGTCGTGCGCTGGGCGTCGATCTGACCGACCGCTGCACGGATGGCAGCTTCGCCGGACACTCCGCCACGCGAGGCGATGCGCTCGGCTTCCTGGCGGATGCGGTGCAGCTCACGCGGGTCACGCGGCTTGCCGTCGATCTCCAGGTAGTCCTTGATGCCGGACTTCCAGGTGTCGTTGATGACCGAGCGGGCCTCCTCGACTTCCCGCTTCGGTTGCGTCAGGACGCGAGCGGCCTCCTGGTGAGACTGACCGCTGCGCCGGGTGTCGTAGAGGTACTGGTCCAGCATTGCGGCAGCCTCGCCGCCAGCGACCGTATCGGCGTACTTGGGCGAGACCTTGCGGAGCTGTTCGTACAGCGTCGCGGCGTTCTGGAAGTTCTCCTGGAACGCCGGGTCAGCGCGCTTGAGGATGCGTTCGAGCTGGGGGATGACGATGCCCTGCCGTGCCCACTTCTGGAGCACCTGGCCGCGTGCGGCCTGCGGGGTTTCCTCCCACTCCTTACCGGCCTGCTTCTTGAGGTCGGCGTCGCTGATCTCGTAGGGATTGCCCCCGGCTACCAGCTTGCGGATGCGCTCCTCTCGGGCGCGCTCCTTCGCTTCCTGCTCCCAGCGGCGAAGCGTCTGCTCCTGCTGGTTGTTCCAGTATCGCTTGAAGGACTGGAGGTCGCCACCGCTCAGGCCGAATTTACTGGCCCAGGTGTCGATGGTCTTGTGGGTGAGCTGGCCGCGATCCGCGAGGCCCTGGAGCGTCCACTCTGCCTCGGCCATCGCCTGCTTGCGTGCCTCGTCCTCGCGGTGTGCGATCACGCGGGCACCAGCGGCAGCCGCCGCGCGCAGCTCGTCGCCGTGCTCGGTGTTCATCAAGCCGGGCTGGCCGTCGCCGCGGTCCTGCTCCAGGAACGCCAGGATCGACTGAGGATCGCGGTTGCCTGCGGCCAGCTCCTCCTTGGCGGCCTCGACGTAGAGTTCGTCCACGTCGCGCTTGTTGAGATAGGCGTACTCCTCCTGGTCCAGCATCGCGTACAGGCCGTTCATGCCCTCGGAAGTGAGGAACGTGCCGCCCTTGATGCCGTCGCGGATGATCGCGGTCAGCGACTCCTTCTGCCGGACCAGCATTTCCCGCATCGAGTCGGCCTGCCACTGCTGGCGGACCTGCTGCGCGGCGCGCATGGCGACCGGCATCAGGGCCTTGCGGACCTGCGGGTCTTGGAACTCGGGGTTCTGCGTCAGCGCAGCCATCCGCTCCTTGATGAGCGGCTCGATGTCGGTGCCGGGTTCGGCCTTGGCGATCTCTTTGGCCGCTTCGATCTGCCAGTCGCGGACGCGGATGATGCCGTCTGCCTTGAGGTAGCCGCGACGCCATGACTCCGACTGCTGGGCAACGAAGTCCTCGGCCTGCCGGGGCGTACCCTCGGCGTCCTCCTGCATACGTTGGGTCGCCGCGGCGCTGTACTGCTCGCGGCTGTTTGAGATCATCTGCGAGTTGACGGAATCCGAGACGCGCGTCAGCACCGCAGCGGCGGTGCGAGAGAGGACACCGGCACCAGCGGAGGACGCTTGGTCAGCCTGCACCGCCAGAACGGGGCGCTCGGCGAGACGCTGCGGCACCTGCGCGCGGCGGATGATCTCTTGGGGTTTCGTGCGAGCCACGGGTTACTCGTCTCCGGGAATGGAATAGCGCTTGTAGGTTTGGATGTTGCTGTAGGCATTCGCGCCTGACTGCATCACGCCGCCCAGCGCCTCGGCATTGCCGGTGCGGATACGAGCGCGTGCTTCGGAGCCGCTTTCGACGACTCCGTTCCTGCGGTTCTTCTCGATGAGGGCCACGTCACGGCCAGCCTGGGCCATGATGTCGTTCGCCAGCAGCTCGACCGAGTTGCCGGACACTGCCGCTTCTGCTGCGGAGGCGCGCATCGCGGATCGCAGTGCGCGGGCCTCCTCCATGCGCTGTTGGGTGCGCTCGGCGGCCTGGTCGTTGATCTGCTCCTGCTGACGCTCCGCGGCTTCCTCGATGGCCTTGTTGTTCTGATCCTGGCCGTACATGGTCGCCATCGCGCTGACTGCGGCGATACCGACCTGGACTGCTACGGGGTTGCACATGGGGTCTTGGTTACTCGGACGAAGGGTGTCTTGGCGAAGCCGTAGGCGGACTCGACGCCGCTCTCGCGGAAGCCAAGCCAGCCGAGCCATCGCCGCGTGGTGACGGCGTGGACATCGACGAAGTTGAAGATGGTGCCGAAGGTGGCCGACCACTCGTCGCTGATCCGCCGAGCTTCTCGGAGGAACGTGCGGCAGAACGTGGGAGCCACCAGGGCGTCGGTGCCCAGCAGCCAAACCGAGGCGATACCCTCGGCGTGCTGGCTGAAGCCGAAGATGCACACGGGGGAACCGTCGTGCATCGCGGCGAAACTGCGGTCGCTCGCGGTCACTGCAAATGCGAGCGCCTGGAGCGGGGTGTGACCATGCGAAGCCGCCACCTCCAGGATGTCCTCCTGCCGCATGTTCTCGGCGACGTGGAGGATGTCGCTGGCGGTGGGGCTTCGATAGGTCAGGGTCATACTCGGCTGCGGGAGACGAACATGCCGCGCCACTGTGCTGACTGGAACCAGCACTGGAACGGCAGGCGGTTGACGAGGTGCATGCGGACGCTGTTGGCGTCGCCCAGCACGGGGAACCGGCGAGAGCCGGAGTGGAACGTCGGGGCGCTGGTGCGGAACACCGAGTCGTTGAGGACGCGCGCGGTGTACGCACCGGAGTGCGACGCCACGTAGGTCTCGACGCGGCCATTGCCGTGCTGCTCGACCTCCAGCTCGAAGTACGCGCCATCCTTGTAGGCGACCTCGATGTCACGCACCTGCGTGCGGCCCACCAGCACGGCCTGGTTCTGCCCACCGCGAACGATGGGCTTGGTCAGGGTGAGGCGGTGCTCGTAGTCCATGCCGACGACCACGCGGCCCTCGGTGTGGTTACCGGGGAGCGCAAGGCGGGTGCGGGCGTTGTCCCAGCGCGCCTTGGTGATGTCCAGGTACGCGCCGGGGTCTTGCCAGTCGTCCGTCTTGAGGACGGTGACCGTCATGCCATCGGGCACGATGTAGGGCAGGTCGATCCAGGTCTCGTTGCCGAACTGCTGATAGGTGGGCTGCACCACCAGCATGCGGTCGAGCAGGAAGTTGTAGTCGCCCGTGGCATCCGTGTCGTGCTGGTTGAGCACCATGCGGAACTTGAGCAGCTCGCAGCCGCCGCCTGGGGCTTCCGCGACGGCGTACAGCACGTCGTTGATGGCGTGCATGTGGACGATGCGACCGACGCCGGAGATTGACCAGCGCGTCCATGCGGACTGCTGCTTCTCGTCGCCGATCCAGCGGACGAAGTAGACGTAGAGCTGCGCGTCGGTCGGCTCGTCAGGAGCGAAGAACACGCAGTCGGCACCACTTGCGCTCGCCATCGCTCGCATGCGGCCCGGCATCAGCTTGGGCACATGCGCCGTCACGTCGGCGGCGTCGCCGGTCACCGACAGGTCGTCGATGAAGTATTCGCGCACGCTGGCGTATGCGCCGCTGTCCTCGGTGAAGTACAGCGACTCGCCCATCAGCTTCGGCCGGATGTACGGCGAGCTGCTGTAGCTGTTGACCGGATCGCTCTTGACGTTCTTGGCGGCCAGGTACGGCTCGGCGGTCAGGAGGAACTGGCCGCCCGCAGCGGCAAGGAACAGGGCCGACTGGAACGGGACTGCGTGGTAGAGCGTGGTGACGCCGTTAGACCCGCTGACGCTCACGTCGATGGGGTCGGCGTCGAGCACCTGGGTCACCGAAGTGCGCCAGAGGTTGAACGGATCGGAGACCTCGGACATCAGCACGTTCTCCCCGGCCAGGAAGCCTAGGCGGTCCCGGTGCTTGAACACCTCGCGGATGCGCTGGCCGTCGATGGACGGGAACGGGTTGCTTTGCTCGTCACCCGCGAGGCGCGCGGTCCACTCCGGTCCACCGAAGGAGAACCAAAAGCCGTCCGCATGCACTGGATCGGGGATGCGCTTGAGGATGTGCGGCATCGTCTTGGCATCGAAGCGGTGCTTGATGCCCGGCCGGGCGACCTCCAGGTAGACCGAGGAGGACTGCTTCTGGACGTAGTAGTCGTCGAATTGCGATTCGGACGAGCCGATGATGTTGTAGATCGCGCCGGTCGGCACAACGGCCGAGCCTTTGTCGCCGGGCTTCGGCAGGTCGGACATCGTTTGCGCCGATCCGTACAGCGAACCGGGCGACAGCTCATCGCTCTGCTTCACGTCTACCAGCCGGTTGACGATGAAGGTGGTGTCGGAGAACGTCGCCAGCGCGAAGCACGACCACGCACGCTGTCCCTGGGTGTCCAGGTAGTTGAGCGCGTCGCCCGTGGCGTTGACGGTGTATTCCTTGCCGGTCTCGTGGTCGAACACGCGGATGCTGCGGTGACCCACGGCGACGATGTAGCGCTCGTTCTCATCGCGGACGATGGAGTGGAAGGCACAGTCGTGATCGAGGGTGACGCCAAGGCCAGCAACGAACTCGGCGGGCGGGCGCTTGCCAGCGCCCATTGCGGCATGCAGCCAGGCGTTGATCGCCTTGGTGAGCTGGTTCGGCGAGCGGACGGTATCGTCCTGCTGCGACTCGCCTCCCAGGAACGAGGGATAGTCCCCCGTGATTAGCGGCATCAGCGGTCCCAAATATCAGACACGTCCGTCGAGCCACTGAGGAAGTTGTGGCCGCGGGCGTAGGTGAAGTCGGCGTGCTCCTGCGCGAAGATGAGGTATGCCTCCTCCTCGTGCTTCTCGGTGAACACGTAGAGCTGGTCGCTACCCAGCACGCTCGTCTGGAACAGACGCGCAGCGCGCACGGCGATGTAGCGGCGGGCCGACTCGGGCAGCTCCTCGTAGGCGAGGAACCAGGTCACGAAGTCGGCGGTGGGGGCCGACGAGAACGTGTCGGCGAGGGTGAGCGGGTTGATGAGGCGCGTGCCTCGGATCACCAGCGGCTCGCTTCCGCGTGCGGGGACGAGCTTGAGGATCGACTGCGGCGGCAGCACCTTGCCTTCCGCGTTGAGCGTGAAGGTGAACGACTCGCTGGTGTTGAACCACCAGCCAGCGGTTTGGACCTCGCGGCTCACCGCGCGGAGGGTGTCGCGCGCCTGCGAGGCGTACAGGTTGCCGAGCGCTTCGAGGTCGCTGATCGGCGCTTCGCCGATAGCACCGAGCAGCACATTGACGGCTTCGAGTTCCGTGGTCGGAGTGAGTTCGAGGTTCATGGATTCGGGGCAAAAAAACGGGGGACACCCATGTGGATGTCCCCCGTAGATGGAGAGAGATTGAAGCGCCGCGGGATTTGCCCAACGGCGCGGTATTGCTTACGGGGCCTTCGACAGCTCGATGGCACCGCGCGGAGCCAGGATGCCGTGACCCAGCGCGTACTTCGCCAGCATCAGGGTGCCCTGCTTCTCGCCCTGGTACACGTCCTCCAGGGACAGGTCCAGCAGCTTGAGGGTGCCGACCGCCGAGCGGTGGAAGATCACGCCCACGGTGTCCGCGAAGTTGCCGCGGTACTTGGCCGGGATCGAGGCCAGGGCCGACTCATCGACACGCGGCATCGCGTTGATCTTCACCAGCGGGATGCGGGCGACCGAGGAAATGATCGCCTGGCCGTAGGAGCCGTTCGATTCCGCGTTGATGTCGCGGTCGATCAAGTCCTTGTTCTCGGTCAGCAGATACCACTGAGCCGGGGCCAGTGCGCCAGTGAACTCCTGCGGGTTGTCCGGCAGCAGCTTCTCGTCGAACAGCATGCGGGCGTTGCGGAACGCATCGGCCAGCACGGTCGGATCGGAGGCCATCGTGGCGGCCTTGATGATGGCACCACCCGGCTGGCCTTCGACCTTGCCTTCGGTGGTACGAGCGGCCAGGATCGCGCAGCGCAGCTCGTTCTGCATGCGCTTGAGCGCCAGCTCCGCACCCTGCTGACGGGTGTACTCGGAACGCACGTCGTAGTGGTTCATCGCCTCGTCGATGTTGGCGATGAAGGCGTGCGAGATCAGCATCGGATCGAGGGTGATGATGGTCTCGTTGTGCTCGACCACCAGGCCCTTGATCTCGGTGCCCGGCACATGGTACTCGGAGCCGATGGTGCCGACGTTCGGGAACGAGGCGGACTTGCCGCTCTCGATGTTGCGCACCGACACGCGGCCGTCCAGCTTGTAGTTCTCGACGAAGCTGGTGATGGTTTCAGCAGTGTAGTTCTGCTTGAACAGCGCCCAGGCGTCGCCGTTGGCCTGGGCTTGACCCAGGCGGGAGGGGATTGCGTCCGACATTTAGTCCTTGCTTGAGGTTGAGTGGATTACTTGAACAGCGGCGACACGGCCAGGCGGGCGGAGACTTCCGCGCGGTAAGCCGGATCACGGTGGTAGCGCACATCGCGCATCGCTTCGACGACCTGCGCCTGCGACTGGAACGGCTTGGGGCCTGCATCGGCGTTCGATGCGGTCTTGCCATTCAGAAGGCGGCCGTTGCCGCCACGGAGGGCGACGAGGCCCTGGACTGCCAGCGCTGCGCGGCCGGCGTCGCCGGACTGCACCGCTTCGTTGAACGCCCGCTTCTGCTCGGCGCTCAGGTTGGTCTTAGCCCACTGGACCAGGCCGTCGTAACCGGCCTTGCCACCTGCGGGCGAGTAGACGGCGTTCTCGTAGGTCTGCACGCGAGCGCGCAGGCCATCGACGTACACGTCCACCAGCTCCTTCGGATAGCCCGCGTCCTGGAGCTTCTTGTAGCTCTCCTCGGACAGCGAGCCGTTCGAGTTGAACTCGGTGGCGAAGTCGTCCAGGTTCAGGCCAGCCCGCGCCAAGGCGTCACGCGCGTCATCCGCGGTGGCGTCGTCGATGGTCGCGGGGCCGCCCTTGCCACCCTTGTCGTCGGCTGGCGTGCTCAGTTGTGCGTAGGCGGCTTCCAGCTCCTCCACGGTCTTGTACTTGCCGCCGAACAGGCGCTCGCCATCGGTGCCACCCTGCGCGCCCGGTGCGGGCTGCTGGGTGTCCTGGGAGTTCTGCGGCGGCTGCTGACCTGGGGTCGGCTGGCCGTTGATGCCGTCAAGGCTGACGGTCACTTCGGACTTGCCCGGCTGCGACATTACTTGTCCTCGGGCTTGTAGTTGACGATGACCAGGCCGTTCGTCTTGCGGGTGATCTCGGCCTTGCCCTTACGCTCGACGCTCGGAGCCTTCGGGGCTTCCTTGGTCGGCTTGGCGGGCTTCTCGGTGGTTTCGTTCGACATTGCGTCCTTCTCGGGGTTACGGGGTTTGGGTCATCGCTGAGGCGATATTCGGAGCGGCACGGACCATCGCCTCCTGCGCCGAGGCGTCCTGCTGCTCGGCAGCAAGCTCGTCGTCGGAGCGGATCAGGCCCTTGGTGGAAATGTCGGAAGCGGCGGCCAGTCGGGAGATCGCCTCGCCACTGTTGAGGCGGCGCGCCTTCTCCTCTGCGCCGACAAGCGCATCCACTGCCTGACCGAACTCGATCAGCTTGTTCAGGTCGTGGCCGCGGCCGAGGGCGGCGATGCCAACGGTGATGCGCGGCTTGATGAGTTCCTGCGGCAGCTCGGGCAGGCGACCCTGCTTCTGGAGCTTGTGCAGGCGGCGGCGGATCAGCGGCAGCAAGAGCTGCTCGCCCGACATCGCCATGAAGCCGCTGAGGGCGTCGTCGAGTTCCTGGGTGAGCACCCGGATTTCGTAGGCGGTCACGCGCTCGCCGGGGCGCTGCACGGCGGACTTCACGCCGAAGATCAGCTCCAGCGAGTTCGCCAGCCCTTCGGCCTCCTGACGCACGAAGTTCAGGTCGTAGGCTTTCTGGAGCTGGAGCGTGGTCACGTCGCTGGCCTCGCCACGCAGCACCGCGCCGGACTCGGCCTCGGTGAGCTGGCGCTCGCGGATCGTCGAGGTCGGCTTGAGGAACATGATGATCTTCGCCAGCGCGGCGGCACCCTTACGGATCGCCTTGCGCAGCGCCTCCAGCGACTCGAACGCGCCCACGTAGTCGTAGACCAAGCCCTCGCCGTAGTCGTCCACGAGGGACGGCGGCGCGCACAGGGGAATCCACGGGCAGGCGTCGATGGGGTAGGTGCCCACGGTCTCGGGGACTTCGACGCCCTCGACCTCCTGGACCACTTCCCACTCCTTGCCATCTTCCGAGCGACGCACCCAGGTGTAGAGGTTCACGTCGTCGTTCTTGGTCTTTTCGTCGCGTTCCTGGGCGAGCTTCTGCATCACCGCCGCGCGGATCGAGTCCGGCAGCATGGCCGGGGCGATCTTGTCGAGCGTGATGATCTCCAGCACGTTGCCCAGGCCGTCGCGGTCGGTCACGTAGGAGGTCAGCGGATACAGCTTAGGCTTGCCCTCGTCGGGGTCGTAGAGCAGGAAATTGCCGAGGACGATGGCGTGCTTGGCCGCCTCGCTGAGGACCGGGCGGACGCCGCTGGTCTCCAGGTCGTTGACGATGACCCGCTCCACGTCCACCAGCGCGGCCTCCAGTTCGGAGGTCTCCACGCCAGCCTGCTCGGCGATGTTCTCGGCGACTGCCTGGTCAGGCGCGAGCTTGAACACCGAGGCGTTCGGCGGGAGCCAGGCCAGCACGATCTTCGAGGCCAGGGCGTTGACGCACTTCGGGCCGGTGTCGATGTAGGCGGAACCGGGGGTACGCGATTTCGCGCCCTCGTCCACCCACAGGCGGGGCAGGGTAACCTTGGCGCAGCGCTTGGCGCGCGTCTCGGCTTCTTTGCGGTTGGACTTGAGATCGCCGTAGCGCTTCGCGGCCGTCTGCTTCTCGGCCGAGGTCTGCTTGGCGTCAGCCATTCGGAATGGTCAGTCCTTGGTACTGCGTTGCGTTGTTCAGGTCCAGTCGGACCTTGGACTTACGCCGCTGATCGGCCGCGTGGCCGGTCGGCTGGGTGTCCTGGCGGGTCAGCAGGATCGGGTCTTTCTCCTGCTGGTCCGGCATGTTGGGCTTGCTGCACATGATTAGCGGGCGCGGTGCTCCATCTGCTCGACCTTCCGCAGCGCCTTTAGCCGGAGGATCAGGCGGCGCTCGCCCTGCCGGAGCAGGAACTCCTCCTTCGGCTTGGCGGGGTCGTAGATCACTTCGGGGTGCAGTTCGTCCAGGAGGTCGATCAGGTCGTAGGAGTGCAGAGGGATTTGCATAGAACTCCTGGGTTATGAATAGGTGGGGAAACTGTCGTTTCCCCCGATGATGACCACTAAACCCTTAGAGTCGGGCCAGCGATTCCGCGACCATCCGCAGGCGGTGGATCGGGCCGTTGTTGTCGATCACGGTGTCGATCAGGTCGCCGTGGACGCCTGCCTCGGAGGCATGCGCCGAGACCGGGGCCGCGCTGTCGCGGAGCACCTGGACCACCTGGCCGCCCCACTCACGGATGAACTGCGCCTCGTTGTCGAAGCGAACGTCCGACACCACGACGCCAGCAGCGCCGTCGCGGCGGGCCTGACGGATCTTCTGCGCGACCACCTTG
This sequence comes from Stenotrophomonas sp. YJH_SMC_40, assembly GCF_059368615.1. Classification (NCBI taxonomy): domain Bacteria; kingdom Pseudomonadati; phylum Pseudomonadota; class Gammaproteobacteria; order Lysobacterales; family Lysobacteraceae; genus Stenotrophomonas; species Stenotrophomonas sp. YJH_SMC_40. The sequence goes on from NZ_JCAFRX010000003.1 coordinate 115,680, forward strand.
ACCCACAGGTCGCGGTCGATCATTTCACGGCCCCACTCGGTGCCCACGGTCTGCATCAGGCGGCGCGGGGTCTGCCCGTTGAGCCAGTCGAGCGGCTCCTCCTTGAGCGGGCCGTCCTCCATCGCGGACACCGGCAGGCCGGTGATGTCCGCCACGAAGGCGCGGATCGGGGCCGCGAAGGACAGCTTCACGAAGCCGTGGTCGCTGACCAGGAACTCGGCCAGGGTGTCTTTGCCGCTGCGGGCGCGGCCGGTGATTCCGATGATCTTCATGGGGACTCCAAAAGAGAAACCCGGCCTTAGCCGGGTACAATTCGTGTTCGTTATGGAAGGAGACAGGTATGGCGAGTTCTACGCCGAGTAACACAAACGGAGCGGAAATCTCTGAGCTTGCACAGAAGCTCTATGGCCTACAGGAGGCGATGGATGCGCTCGTGGCATCAGGGCAAGCACAAGGAATTCAGCGAGAGCGCTACGATGCGGCCAAGCAGCTCATCACAGATAAGCTCACTGAGTTCAGCTGCACGTATGAAACGTTGACTACGCCGAAGGCGATCCAGCTTTGGGTTTTCAATAGCCGAGAACCCGTAAGTCGGAATCCGTCAGAGATTGCACACTGGAAGCAGTTCTACGTGGACGAGTTGCGGTAAGCAGGATCAGGTGGCTTGGTTGTCGTCAGGCGAAACACCGGGCGATCAGCCAAGCCGCGCCAGCAACGCCGACAGCGGCCGGCCACAGCTTGACGCTGCCAGCCGAGCGGTACAGGGTGCGTTCGAGGGTGTTGAGGCTGCGCCACCACAGCCAGGCAGCGCCGTAGGCGACGAAGGCGAACAGCACGGCCAGCACGGCGACGATGGTGATGAACAGGATCAGGGTTTCCACAGCTTCACTTCCTTGGTCTTGGGGTTGTAGTCGCCGTAGCGCAGGATTCGCGCGAGGCGTGCTTGGCGGATCGCATCGTGCTTCGACAGCGGCTCGGTGCCGCCGCGGGGGATGCGGGTGGTGTAGGTGGTGACGACGGTGTTCCACAGCGCGCCGAGGTGCTCCTCGACGGACGCATCGCGGTACGCCTCGTGGATGGGCATGAGCAGCTCGTCCGCGCCCTTGTGGCCGATGCCGGGGAAGCCGGGGTAGTTATCCACCTGGTCGCCCGTGAGCACCTGCTTCATCCAGAACAGGTCAGCGTCGTGAGCCGAGATCGGCCGGACGCCCACGTCGGGACGGTTGGGGTTGTAGAGACGGATGCCGGGGATCGTCTGCATGTCCTTGTCGATGGACACGACGATGCGGCTGCCTGGCGCGCGCTTCGGATTCGGGTGCGAGGCCAGCAGCCCCAGCACGTCGTCACCTTCCAGGTTCTCGATCTCCACGATCTTGTCGCCGAACTCGTCGTAGACGAACTCGTCGAGCACGTACCACAGGGCAGGCTTGTCCTTGCTGGCACGGTTGAGCTTGTAGGTTGGGTCGATGTCCTTGCGGAAGTTGTGCTTCTTGCAGGACAGGGCCAGCAGGTAATCACGCGCGCCGAACTTCTCGACGATCTCGTCGATGTAGTCCTCCAGCTTCGCCTTCGCGCGCTCGGGCTGGATCGCTTCGACCTTGTTGCCGTCGCCGTTCCAGTCGATGTTCGCGGTGTTCGAGAACGCGAGCTGGTAGCGCAGCACATCGGCGTCGATCAGTAGCAGGGGGCCGCGCTTGTTCATGCGTCCACCCACTGCCATCCCAGGAACGCCAGCGCGAACCAGCGGTGCAGCCAGTTCGGACGCTCCCGGACCTGCACGAAGAAGTTGCCGCCAATGACCCAGGAACCGGCCGCCTGCGGTGGCCGATAGGTGACGTAGGAAGTCATGGCCGCTTCTCCGGGTAGCGCTCATACCACGCCTGTAGCTCGGCGGCGTAGCGCTTCATTCCGGCCTGGTACTCCGGGCCGTCGCCGAGCGGGTACTCGTGCTCGTCGCACACGAAGTCGGTGGTCGGGATGGTGTACGGAATCTGCGTGCAGGAGTTCCCCGTACACATCGACTGCCACATGATGATGTAGGAGTTCTCGCTGTGCCCTTTCAGGCACGAGCCATAGTCCGCACTCGGCGGCCAGGGCTTCATATCGCACGCAGCGAGGCCAGCACACAGCGCCAGGATCAGGAGAGCGCGCTTCATACCATGCTCTCGTGTACGGCGACCCAGCACTTCTCGCTAACGCGGCGGATGAAGTAGGTCGCGGTGCTCCACTCCACGGGGCGCAGCATGCGCTCGGTGCAGCACGGGCACTTGGCGTTGTAGGCATGAACCTCGGGCTGGTGTTCGAGCACAGCCACGCGGTAGGTGGTACACGGATCGATCACGCGGACATCGCCGTCAGCGGGGCCGCCAATGAAATGCACGCGAAGCCGGTTCTCGTTCATCGGTTCGATTCCTTGAGGACTTCCAGGGCGCTCGCCTTGTCGGCGTTGCAACGCTGGAGGCCGTCCTCGGCGTTGCCGCCGAAGCGGTAGAGGTCGTAGGTGGTGGTGGTCGGGTCAGCCATCACGGCGTCGAGTGAGGAGTGCGTGCCCTCAATGACGGTCGGCTGGAGGAACTGCTCCGGCACGACTTTCGAGGTGTGCGCGGCGCAGCTCGTCAGGAATGCGGCGAGACAGGTAATCGCCAGTTTCCGGGTCAGCATTTGCTGCAATCTCCACAGAGCGGTTGGTGGTGGCGCGGGCGTTCCGCAGCGCTGCATCGAAGGCAGAGCGGCGCACGGCTTCGCGGTTGAGGGTCTCGACGGTCTGCTTGAGGTCGGCCAGTTCCTTTGCCGACTCCTCCAGCTCCGTCACGCGCTGGGCCATTGCGGTGTACTTCCAGGCTGCGAAGCCGCCTGCCGCGAGCGCGGCAACGACCAGCAGCGCCGCGAGGGCGCGCAGGATGTTGGTTGGGTTCATCGGTTCTCTTGGACGTAACAGGCGACTCGCAGAAGCTCCGAGGGAGTCGCGTCGGACTTGATCTGATTCGCGCGTGCGGAGATCACGCGCACGTTGCCCCGGACGTAGCCGAGGTCAGGTTCGATGCGGTCGAGCGTGGGTGAGTTGGGGCCTTGGGCCTTGCGCCCGACAGCGCGGTACAGCGGGATGCCCAGTGCCGGGCAGAAGTCGGGGACCACGATGTCGTCCGACGTGAGGTCGAACGGCAGTCCCTTCCTAGCTGCCCGGCGTTTCGCTTGGCGCACCAGGGCGAGTGCAATGTCCCGCTTGCCGCGGGTCAGTGCGTCTCGGCCCAATTCCTTCCGATCTTGAACTCGCCATCGAGCGGACAGCGGAAGCCGAAGTAATCGCCAGCCTTGCGGATGGCAGCCTGGGCGGTCTTGCCCACGAACTCGGCCTTGTCCTCGTCCACTTCGATTTGCCACTCGTCATGGACGTTGGCGAGGAACTCGTAGTGGACGCCCGGCACCAACCCTGCGGCTTGCAGGTCGGCGTCGAGGATCACCAGGGCTTTCTTCATCACCAGCGCACCGGCCGACTGGAGCAGGGTATTGAGCGCGGCGTGGTCGCTGCGGATGTGCAGCTTCCGGCCGTCGAGACCGATCAGGTATCCCTTCTCGGCCGCGCGCTTCTTGACCCCGCGTACCAGCTTCTCCAGCGCAGGCAGCCCGGCCAGGAACTTCGAGCGGAGCTTCGCCCCGGCCTGGCGACCCTTGCCAACGATGGAGCCGAGCTTCGCGTCGCCTGCCCCATAGAGGAAGGCGTAGATGAAGGTCTTGGCGTTGTCGCGGGTTGGCAGTCCTGCCGCCGATTGGTTGACGGAGTGGATGTCGCCTTCGAGGATGACCTTGGCGTACTCGCCGCCGTCGTGCTTTGCCATGAAGTGCGCCAGGCAGCGCAGCTCCAATCCCGAGGCGTCCGCGCCGACCTGGAGCTTCCCTGTTGGGACGCAGAACAACGAGCGGCACTCGAATCCGTAGCCGCCTTCCTGGCCCTTGAGGATTCCCTTCTCCTTCGAGTGCTGGACCTTCGGCACCTGAGCGATGTTCGGCTTCGAGTGCGTCATGCGGCCGGTCACCGCTGCGTTCTGATTCACGCTGCCGTGGATGCGGCCGTCCTTCTTGATGGCCTTGAGCCACGCCTCGTCGCCTTCGGCGAGCTGGCCGAGGCGCTTGTTGACGATGAAGTGCTCCAGCAGGAGCGGGATGATCGGGAACTTGAGCGCGCCCAGGACTTCTTCGTCGATCTTCGGCTGGCCCTTCTCGGTGAACTCCTGGGGCTGCCAGCCGTACATTGCAGTCAAGCGGTCAGCAATGTGCTGGCGGCTTGCCGGGTTGAACACCACGTCCTTGTAGGTCGTGACCTCCACGCCCTTGACGTAACCGCGGCGCTTGTCGTCGCGCTTCGGTACGAACTTGCGCTTCACCACCTTCCACGGCGGAATGACCTTGCGCAGCTCGGCCTCCAGCGCAGTGCGCCGGGACACGAGGATGCACTCCAGCTCACGCGCCTTCTCCTGATCGAACAGGTAGCCGTAGCGCTGCTGACGCGAGAGGATCGGCGCGACGGCCTGCTCCAGCTCGATGGCCTCGGTAGGGAGGCCCTTGCTCATCAGCAACGCGAACAGCGCTTGCGTGACCGCAACGTCCTGGTCGCAGTAGTCGTCCATTTCCTGAGACCACTGTGCCCAGGGATCGAGGCCGCGTGCGGCCATCTGCGCCGCGTAGTCGCCTTTCCAGCGACCGAGGCGGTAGCCCCACGCTTCGAGGGCGTGGCGGCCGATCAGCTTGCCCGGCAACACCGGGTTCGCTCCCTGCTTCTTGCGGGCCTTGAAGTCGCGGTCCTTGAGGTCCGGGTAGACCAGCGTGGACATCAGCAACGTGTCGAAGTACGCCTGGACCTTGAAGTCCGGGAACACCTTGGCGATAGCCGGAATGTCGAATCCGGCGATGTTGTGGCCGACAACGCGCTTGGCCTTCTTGAGCCTCTCGACGGCCTGACGGACTGTCATTTCGCCCGTGCCGTGATCGTTGGCGGACAGGATGGGACCGCGCGGTGCGCCGGTCTCATCTACCTCTTGGAGGGAAATGCAGTGGATCGTGTCAAGTTCGTCGAGGAGGCCATTGGTCTCGCAGTCGAATACGAGGATCAACGGCGGTCCTCCTTACGGGTAGCCGTGGTTGGTTACGGGGATTGCGCGGACGCGGCGGCGGGCGCGGAGGATGTACTCCGGCTCGGGGGCCTTCGGCGGCGTGTGGACGCCCTGCGGCGCGTGGCCGGGGAAGTCGTCGTCCTCGAACAGTTCGTCCTGCTCGGGCTGGTCGGGATGCAGCGTGTAGCCGTAATCCTCGACGTAGTGCGTGATGCGGCGGATGGTGCGCTCGGTGCCGTTGTTGTTCAGCACGAACAGCAGCTTCTCCGATGCGTCGGCAACCGCGCCTTCGAGGGATACGACCACCACCTCGTCGGTGCTGGGTTCGTAGATGGCGACGTGGGCGCAGCACCGCAGATCGAACCGGGCGCAGTGCTCGTGCGGCGTACCGAACTCGAAGCCGATCAGGCTCACGAGGTGACCCTCGGGCGAGCGGAAGTTGCGGATGCCGTTCGGAGCGGCCTCGCTGGTCCAGTCGTTACGGCCGCTCAGGTACGCGGCCACGTAGGTGTAGCTCGCCAGTGACACGAAGAAGCAGTCGATGTCCTTGATTTCGGTCCCGTCGTAGAACGCGCGCAGGCTTCCGCCACCCAGGATCACCAGGTGGCGGACTTCGGCCGGCAACACGTCGAACAGGGACCGAGCGTGTTGCTCGGCAGTCATGGTTGGTCCCTTAGCGGATCAGGTTGGTGAAGCGCTCGGCGACGCGCAGGGCGCGCTCGGCTTCTTCCTCGTGCTCGTCGGCCTGCGAGTGCAGGACATCGGCCTTGTCGCGCAGCGTCGATGCGGTGGCGATGCGGTCGGCGCTGATCTTGAACAGCTTGTCCACCTGGCCCTCCAGCACCTTCACCACGTCGGTCACGGTGTCCTTGCGGAACGGAGCGGTCAGCAGGTCGATTGCGATGGCGACGATCTCTTTCATTGGGGTAGTTCCTCGGCTTTGATGTGGATGACCACGCGCCGCCCAGGCTTGCCGTACATGACACGGCAGGCTTGGTCGGAGCGCGGGAGTTGGTAGGGGAGAACGAGGCTCTCAGCGAAGGAGAGCGGCGCATCAGCTGGGATGAAGCCGACGACCGAGCGGCCGTCAGTAGTCGGAGGTGGATACATCGGATGACTCGTCGGCGAAGTCGCCGTATTCGCCCGGAGCATCTGCATTGAGCAGGCGGCCGGATGCGTGGTCGTAGCTGTAGTAGAGAACCTGGCCGTTCGACTGGCCGGTGAAGCGATCCTTTAGGACGCGGAAGGTCGTGCAGTTGCGCTCGGCCTCGTTCTCGGCCTGCGTGTTGCGCTCCAGGCCGAACGCGAAGTGCGTCCAGAAGCCAATCGCGCGGCTGCCCTTGAAGTGGCGGAGCATCACGCGCCCGCCTTCCTCGTGTGGCTTGCCTTCCGGCGTGGCGAGGTGCGAGACCAGGTAGATGCAGATGAGGTGGCGCTGCGCGAACTGCGCGATCTTCGCCATCGTGTCCTCCAGCATCTTCCGCTCGTCCTCGGCACCGGCCGCAAACGACGTGAGGTTGTCGAGGACGATGTGCTTGACGCCCTCGGCGACGACCATGTGGGCCATCTTGGCTTCGATCACGTCCCACTCGGACGAGCCGAAGTGGTCGTAGATGAACACCTGGCCCTTGTCGAGAATCTCGAACGCGGCTTCCAGCTCCTCCTGCGTCCAGCTCCCATCGGGGACGTGGAAGCGGCGGCCAGCAACCTTGCCTGCCATGCGCTTCGCCGTCTCGACCGGCTGCTGCTCCAGGAAGAACAGGCCAACGCGGTCGCCGGTTTCCTGCGCGATGAAGGCTGCTTCCTCCATCAGCCAGTCGGTCTTGCCGATGCCGGTGCCCGCGCCGAAGGTGTAGACCTCGCCGTACCGCTTGCCGTAGGTCAGCGCGGTGAGGCGCGGGTCGTGCCAAGGCATGCCCATCGAGACCGGCTTGAGTGCCTTCTCCTTGAGGGAGCCGAACGTCACCACTCCATCGGGGCGCTTGGTCTGCGCTTCGTAGATGGCGCGGGTGATCGCCTCGGCATCGCCACGCTGGAGCAGCTCGTTCGGGTCTTTCGCCGGGAGCTGTGCGATCTTGGCCTTGCCGGGAGTCAGCAGCAGCGCCACTTCCTGCGCGGCGGCTTGGCCCGGTTCGTCCATGTCGAACATGAGCACAACCTCGTCGAAGCCGTTGACCCACTCCAGCTCGCGCTTGATGGACTTGGCCGCGCCTTGCGCTCCGTTCGGAACGGACACCACCGGCCAGCGGAGGCCGAGTGCCTGCGCCACGGAGAGCGCGTCGATCTCGCCTTCGGTGATGACGAGGCGTCGCCCCGGTTCGTAGAGGTGCTGGCCGAACAGCCCGCACGCCTTCGAGTCGCCGATGAATGAGAACTTCTTGTCGGGGTAGCGGAGCTTCTGCGCGACGATGCCGCCATCGCGCTTGTAGTTGGCGATCTGCACGGTCTTGCCGTGCTTGTCCTTGCCGATCCAGTAGCCGTACTTACGGCATGCTTCCTCAGTGATACCGCGCTTCGCCAGGGCTTGCGGTTCACCCTTCGCAAAGTCGCTCATGGTTTTCCTGCTGGTGGGTTGAGAGACCTCCTCGCCTTCGGCTGGCTCGTAGTGACCGCAGCCGAAGCAGTAGCCGTGCCCGTCGCTGTAGCGCGCAAGGTTGTCCTTGCTGCCGCAGTTCGGGCACGGCTCTTTGTGGAGGTATTCGGAGTCAGCGCTTTGCACGCTCCACGGACCACATGCGCTTGCGGTAGGAAATGCCGAGGCGACGATTCAGCGCACCCTTGACGGTGCGGCCCAGGCCGCGGAACGGCTTGTCGGCGCGCGCCCATGCGCGCTCGAAAGCCAGGCGCATCGCGGACGGAATGACGGTGGTAGCGGTGTTGGTCATGCGTTCTTCTCCAGCAGGAACTTGGTGAATGCGGCGACTTCTTCGGTCGCATCGTTGGCGTCGAGGCCCAGCTCGTCGGTGCAGTAGTTGCGATACAGCTGGAGCAGCGCATCGACGCGGTACTGCTTCGGAGCGCGGCGCGCTTCCAGGAGCGGAGCCTTGCTGCGGCGCTGACGGCGCGACAGGCGATAGCGCGTGTACCGCTGCCCCGAGGCGTCCTCGCAGGTCTGCGTTTCGATCTCGAAGCCAGCAGCGCGCAGCTCATCGACGCGCGAGGCGAGGCGGCGGATGCGGTAGACGCCTTCGGCCTGCCACGAGGTCAGGTGCGAGTGGCGACGCAGGTGATCCAGGACGACCTGGGTTTGCGGGGGCAGCGGTTTCACGTTGGGTTCTCCTATCGAGGGAAGTCAGGTGCCCACACGACGGGCTTGCCGTAGGCGGCGAGCAGGCGTCGCAGCGCGGCGTGTTGGGCTTCGGTGAAGTTGTCCTCGGGCTGCATGGCGTCGTTGACGCCGCCCAGGAGGCAGACTTGGTATGCGGATTGGTTGTGCTTACCGGCGAGAGCGCCGGGCTGATTCAGCGGGCGACCGTCGTAGATCGAGCCGTCACGTTCGATGACGAAGTGGACGGCGATCTTCGAGTAGCCCTGCGAGCGGTGCAGGCGTGCGAGTTCTTCGCCGGTCGTGACCTGCTCGGGGCGGGTCATGCTGGCGAGGACGAACAGCGCCTCTACCGATTCCAGAGGTTTGAGGCGCACTTAGAGTTTGTAGAGGTGGACTTCGGTGCGTGGTTCTTCGTCCGGCTGCGCCCAGCGCTTACCGGAGAGCAGCCACATGACTTGCTTGTCGTCGGCCCAATAGCCGGTGGCTTTGGTCACAACGTCCATCGGCCCCTTGGCGAGGTTGTCCACGTCGCCCTTGGGAAACGCGGCCTTCGAGGTCTTGGCGCGTTTGCATACCGCGATGATGACCACTAAAACCGGATCGGTCGGCGACAGGTCCAGATCACCGGCTGGCAGATGCTTCTCTGCGGCTTCCTTCCAGGTCTTGTAGGTCTTGCCGTAGTAGACGCCCCAGCGCGAAACCTTCGGGCGCGAGGCGGGCACCGGGTCAAACGGGAACGTGAGGGAGGCCAAATGCTTGGCCCCCCTCGCGGTGTTCACGATGACCGACAGCGGATCAGTAGTCGCCGTCATCGCCCTCGTCGTCGGAGTCGCTGTCGTCGTCCGAGTCGTCATCGCTGTCGCTGAACGGCGCGCTGTCGGCGGCCTCGTAGCCGTCCTCCTCGCCGAAGCCGTAGTCCTTGGCGTTGCGCTGGCCGAACTCGACCAGCTCGATCACCTGGACGGCGACCATGTAGCAGGTCAGGTAGAACTTCTTGGCCGATTCGACGAACGAGCCGCCGATCTCGTAGGAGACCTTGAGTTCGCTGCCGCCGCCGATCTGCGGCGGGTTGTCGATCTTCTTGCCGCGGGCGTCGAAGATGTCCGGGCGCATGGTGAACTTCTTGCCGGTGCGCTTGCTGACGCCGCTGGCCTTCATCTTGAACTTCACCAGCACGCGGCCGGTGTCATCGCCGTTCTCGTCGGTTTCTTCGGTGAACACCGGGGCCACTTCGGCACCCTTCTTCTTCTTCGGGTTCTCGCTCAGGAACTCCTGGAACAGCTCGTCGCGCCGGGTTTCCAGCTTCTTCGCCAGCGCCTTGAAGTCCTTGTCGTTCGGGTCGAACGCCAGGCTCACGGTGTATTCGCCTTCCGGCTTGAACTTGGTGTCCGGTTCGTTCAGGCGCGGCCACACGGCGGTGCCCTTGGGGGAGACGAATCGTTCGCGCTTCTTGGTTGCCATCAGTTGTCGGTCTCGTAGTTGGTCGGGAGATAGATGCCCGCGCGCCACAGGTCAGCGGCGGCGGTCAACGGGGTGTCGGCGGAAATGCCGAAGGCTTCGTCGATGTCGAAGCCGATGAGCGCCTCGTCGATGAAGGCGTCGGTGATCGGGTCACGCATCACGGGTAGTGCGGTTTCAGCTCGCGCTCCGCGTAGCGGCGCACGGCGTTGAGGGTGTTGACCTGCCGGTAGCGGCAGTCCTGCTCCATGCGCGAGACGACCCGCAGCACTTCCATCGGATCGAGGCCGAGCACTTCGCAGAAGTTCTTGAAGGCGCACGCCAAGCCGATCACCTGATCGGCCGGGTGGCCGAGGGACTGCACGCTGTCGATCACTACGAAAGCGCCGCGTGCGGCGCTCTCGGCAGAACGTGAGTGCAGTCCGTCGATGACGCGATCACGCACCTGCGTGCAGCTCCGTCATGCGGTGCTTGAACTCCTCGACCGTGCCGTGTTCGGCCGGGTTGTAGATGCCGAGGACCACACCGAAGTGGTCCTGGGCAACGTAGGTGTTCAGTGCGTGCTGGTAGTTGATGCTCATGTTGATGTTCTCGCTTGGGGTATCAATTGCCAAAGGGGGATGGACTAGGCAAAGAAATAGCGCGACTCCAGCACCAGGCTGAGGTCCAGGTCGCCATGCGGCGGGAGGGGTGGGAGTTTCTCTGCCGCTTCTGGCGGGAGCTGCTCGACGAGTTGCTGTCGGAAGTCGGCCAGTACGTCGCCGCTGTATTGATCGACGAACGCCTGCCGGAGTGCGGCGGCGAGGATTGCTGCCTGGCCCGCGTGCGTACCGTAGGAGTCGTGGATCATGGCGAACGACTCGATGCCGTTCTCTGCCGCGAGGCAGGTGGTCAGCATCATGTGGCTGGCGTCGCAGGAGTGGACGAAGTTCGGACTGATCCCGAGGGTCTGCCTGCGACGGTCGAGCTTAGTACCGCCGATGTTGACCACTAAATTCACCTCGCGGCCTCCGACGTGCGGCCGGATGCGGACGCCTTCCTCCTCGCGGTACTCCTGGAGGACCGGGAAGCCAGCGGGGGTCGTCCAGCTCACCGGCAGGTCGGCCGACGAGGCGACCTTGGAGGCGTCACGCAGCCAGTCCATCGCCGCGCGGGCTGCGATCACGACCTCGCCGATGCACTCCCACAGCAGGGTCGCCAGGTACTCGGCGGTCTCCCAATCGTCCTCCATGCCCAGCTTCTTGAACTTGGAGAGCACCTGGGCGCGCATGCCCGACTTCGTGACGCCGTAGGGCAGCGTCATCACCGGCTGCTTCACGATGTCGCGGGTGAGCTGGCCGTCCAGCTTGATCGCCAGCGGGTCGCCGCTCTCGGCACGGGCGCGCAGCTTCTCCTGGGCCACGTCTTTCACGCGCGAATAGATGTCGGCGGGCTTCGGCTGCGGGATCAGGTTGGTGGCTGCACCGCCCACGGAGTCGCGGAGCATGGCCGAGAAGTTCTGGAGGCCGTTACAGGAGCCGTCGAGCGCGATGGGCAGGTGGGAGACGTGATCGCGGCCGTTGAGGCTGTAGCCGAGCCACTCGAAGCACGCTGCCAGCGCGCAGAACGGGCTGTCGGCGTCCATCCAGAAGCGTTGGCCGTCCAGCGGATCGAGGGCGCTGTCGAGAATCTGCTCCTCGTGCTCGCGCACCCAGGCCACGCGCTCCTCGAACGACACCTTGTCCACGCCGAAGCAGTTGGCGACGTGGATGGCGAGCCAGTAGGCACCGTCCTCGCCGAGCGGCACGCCTTGGGCGAACGTCAGCAGGCCCTTGGCCGCATCATCACCCTGCGGGGTCAGCGTCGGGGGCAGGGGGTAGCACCGGCCGCGGAAGTCGAGGTTGTGAGGGAAGTAGATCGCGGGGTACTCGGCGAACTTCTCCGCCAAGGCGATCTTCTGCGCGGCGGCGAGGCGGGTGGACACGCTGCGCGCGTTGGCCTCGTAGACCTTGGCGCGGTCGCGCTTCCATTCCTTGAACTCGTCGGCGTGGTGCTCCTTGAAGTAGTCCGGGTCGGTCTCCAGCAGGGCAGGGCGGCTCGGCAGGTCCATCAGTTCACGCTCCGGCAGCCCGGCGACACCGCCGCCTGCGTTCCACAGCTCGCGCATGACCTCTAGGACGGGCACGTTCACCTTCCAGGCGGTTGCCTGGATGGCGTTGAGGGCCTGGTAGACGTTGGGCATATCGACCAGCGCCAGCTCGCGCTTGTAGGCGCGGTTGCGGGTACGCACGAGGTCAGCCCGGCCGCCGATGTCGGTCAGGTAGCCGCCGTCGCGGGGCGTGGTCCACGGACGGGGCGGGACGACCATCGGCATCAGCACCGGCTGGTACAGGGCGGCGCTGTCGTGGGCCTTGGTCAGCCAGTCGAGCACCTTCTGATTCCCGGCGATGAGCAGGTGGCGCTTGCCGCGCTCGGCGACGGTGACCAGCTCGACCAGCCCGGTCGCCTCGACGAACAGCTCGATGAGCTTCATGCCCACCAGCAGCGCGTCCTTGTCGGACAGGTAGAGGCGCTTGTCGTCCTCGGGGGCGAACTCGGCGTCGGCGATGACGTGCCGCATGACGGCGGTGGAGTGCCGGGCCGAGGTGGACTTCTTGAGCTGCTCCTGGACGACCCGGTACAGGCCGGGGTGCTTCTCGCGGAGCAGGGAGAAGTTGATCTCGTTGGCGACCTCGTGGCCCAGGGTGATCGCCACGGACACCGCCTTGCGGTGATCGGCGACCAGCGCGTTGACGCAGGTGAAGCTGGTCAGATAGGCGAGGGCGTGGGGGTTCAGGTGGCGGATGAATTTGAGGGCGGCGTGGCGCTTGCCCGGCTTGCCGGTGTCGGCTTCGGCCACGAACGCCATGATCGCGGCGGCGGTGGCGTCGATGCTCTCCATGACCAGCTTGCGGCCGGGGCCGGTCTCGGCCTCCTGGCGCTGCTCCCTGATCTTCTCGTAGCGGGCAATGCCCAGGCTGGTGCTTTCCTTCTCCAGTTCGAGCTGGGCGGCGTGCAGGTCGTTCTCTTGCCAAGTCGTCATCGTTTGCCCTCGGGGGATGCAAAAGTCAAAACGGGAGGACCGCACCGGGGGCTGCCCGGTACGGTCCTGAGTGGTTCGGTTGTTGGTCCTGGGTGGACCTATGTGGAACTGTAGTAGTCCTCGGTGGTGAACAGCAATGAGTAGTTCTGAATGGTTGTCCTAGGAGGAGGTCCGCCGAAGATGACCACTTTATTCGGCGTCACCTGGTGTCACCTGTCGCGGCACCCGGCGTCACCTATATGTCACCCGAAGCGTCACCTGATAGACTGGAACGCTGTAAGTAGTTGAGTGGTCAGCACTAATCGGCAGGGGCTTCGGGATTTAGGTTCCAGTGCCGCAAGGCGTGGGGGTTCGAGTCCCCCCTTTCGCACCAGTGCCGGCCTGTCCCCGCCCTGATCGGGCCCCGCTGCCCCCCCTTGACCGGCACGCGCTGGCAGTGCAGGCCGAATTGGGCGAAACTAAAGGGCTGCGGCAAGCAGGCGCGTCCCAGACGTCGTGTCCTTACAACCGTTTCATCCCAATCATCGAGCCGGGGGCGTGGGCCACCGGTGGCAGGAGTCAACATGCAAGCTTCGATCGAATCCACCGGCAACCTGGAACGCCGCCTGAGCTTCTCGCTGCCGGAAGACCGTCTGCAGAGCCACATCGTCGGCCGCCTGGGCGAAATCGCCCGTACCACCCGCATCAAGGGTTTCCGTCCGGGCAAGGTGCCGGCCAAGGTGATCGAGCAGCGCTTCGGCGCGCAGGTCCGTGGCGAGGCGCTGGACGGCCTGCTGCGCGAAACCTTCGACGCGGCCGTGCGCGAGCACGATCTGCGCATCGTCGGCAGCCCGCGCATCGACAAGGGCGACGAGGGTGAGTTCTCCTTCGTGGCCACCGTGGAAGTGGTGCCGGACTTCGGCGACATCGACGTCAGCAAGCTGACTGTCGTGCGCCACACCGCCGAGATCACCGACGCCGACATCGACCAGATGATCGAGAACCTGCAGAACCAGCGTCGTACCTGGGCCCCGGTCAGCCGTGGCGCGCAGGACGGTGACCTGGTCGCGGTGGAAACCTGGTCGCAGGCTGGTGAAGAGCGCCTGCCGGCCGAAGGCACCGAGAAGGGTTCGATCGTGCTCGGCCAGGGCATGATGTTCGAAACCATTGAAAAGGGCCTGGTCGGCCTGGCCAAGGGCGAAGAGAAGACCCTGGACGTCGAGTTCCCGGCTGACTGGCGCGTGCCGGTGCTGGCCGGCAAGACCGTGCAGGTCACCGTCAAGGTCGCCGAAGTCTCCGAGCCGGTCGTGCCGGCGGTCGACGAAGCCTTCATCAAGAGCTTCGGCGTGAAGGGTGGCGATGTGGAGCAGTTCCGCAGCGACATCCGCGCCAACCTGGAGCGCGAGCTGAAGGGCGCCCTGATGAACCGCCTGCGCCGTGAAGTGGGCGAGCAGCTGATCGCCGCCTATTCCTCGGTGGAAATGCCGCCGCGCCTGGTCGAGAACGAAGCCCGCGCCATGCTGGCCCAGCAGGTCGAGCAGATCCGCCGCAACGGCCAGAACGTCGGCGAGATCCCGGCCGATGCCCACGAAGGCTTCAAGGAAGCGGCCGCCAAGCGCGTGCTGGTCGGCCTGCTGGTCGGTGAAGTAGCCCGCATCAACGACCTGCGCCTGGAAGCCAAGCGCCTGAACGAAACGATGCGTCTGATCGCTTCGACCTACGAAGAGCCGGAGCAGGTCATTGAGATGTACCGCAACGACCCCCAGCTGATGTCTGGCCTGCAGAACCGTGTGATGGAAGAGCAGGTGATCGACTGGATCGCCGAGCGTGCCCAGCACACCGAAGAGAAGCTGTCGTTCCAGGACGCGATCCGCCAGTAAGCCCGGGCGGATCACCGGATGCCCCGCGCCTTTGCCGGCGCGGGGTTGTTGCCCCCCAAGATAGGTACCTCACGTAATGGACAACCGAACCAAAGCCCTGAACCTGGTTCCGATGGTGGTCGAGCAGACCAGCCGCGGCGAGCGTGCCTACGACATCTATTCGCGCCTGTTGAAGGAGCGCCTGATCTTCCTCGTGGGCCCGATCGACGATCACATGGCCAACGTGGTGGTGGCGCAGTTGCTGTTCCTGGAATCGGAGAACCCGGAAAAGGACATCAACATCTACATCAACTCGCCGGGTGGCGTGGTCACCGCCGGCATGGCGATCTACGACACCATGCAGTACATCAAGCCGAATGTGAGCACCACCTGCATCGGCCAGGCTGCCTCGATGGGTGCCCTGCTGCTGGCCGCGGGCGAAGCCGGCAAGCGCTATGCGCTGCCGAACTCGCGCGTGATGATCCACCAGCCGCTGGGCGGCTACCAGGGCCAGGCCACCGACATCGACATCCACGCGCGTGAGATCCTGACCCTGCGTTCGCGCCTGAACGAGGTGCTGGCCAAGCACACCGGCCAGTCGCTGGAGACGATCGCCCGCGACACCGAGCGCGACAACTTCAAGAGCGCCTTCGAGGCGCAGGCCTACGGTCTGGTCGACCAGGTCCTGGAGCGTCGTCCGGATGAGTCGATCCAGGCCGGTTGACCGGCCTTCACGGGGCCATGGAGGCCTCGTTCCTGCAGGGTCGGGCGGGACTGGTGTCCCCTCGGCCCTGTGCTATTCTCGAATCGAACCCCCGTTCAGCGGGTGGGGTAACTGGGTAAGCGAAGCATGAGCGAAGACCGCCAAGGTCGTTCCACGGACACCGGCAAGATCCTCTACTGCTCTTTCTGCGGCAAGAGCCAGCATGAAGTGCGCAAGCTGATTGCGGGTCCGAGCGTGTTCATCTGTGATGAATGCGTGGAGCTGTGCAACGACATCATCCGCGAGGAGCTTGAGGAAAAGGCGCAGTCGGCGCGCAGTTCGCTGCCGAAGCCGCGCGAGATCCTCGAGGTGCTCGACCAGTACGTGATCGGCCAGAACCGCGCCAAGCGCACCCTGGCCGTGGCCGTGTACAACCACTACAAGCGCATCGAGAGCCGGCAGAAGAACGACGACGTCGAACTGGCGAAGTCGAACATCCTGCTGGTCGGCCCGACCGGTTCGGGCAAGACCCTGCTGGCCGAGACCCTGGCCCGCCTGCTCAACGTGCCGTTCACCATGGCCGACGCCACCACGCTGACCGAAGCCGGTTACGTGGGCGAGGACGTGGAGAACATCATCCAGAAGCTGCTGCAGAAGTGCGACTACGACGTCGAGAAGGCGCAGCAGGGCATCGTCTACATCGATGAAATCGACAAGATCTCGCGCAAGAGCGAGAACCCGTCGATCACCCGCGATGTGTCCGGCGAAGGCGTGCAGCAGGCCCTGCTGAAGCTGATCGAAGGCACCGTGGCCAGCGTTCCGCCGCAGGGCGGCCGCAAGCACCCGCAGCAGGAATTCCTGCAGGTGGACACCAAGAACATCCTGTTCATCTGCGGCGGCGCGTTCGCCGGGCTGGACAAGGTGATCCAGGCCCGTTCCACCGACGTCGGCAGCATCGGCTTCGGCGCCAAGGTGAAGAGCAGCGAGCGCAAGCAGGAAGTGGGCAAGGTGCTGGCCGAAGTCGAGCCGGAAGACCTGATCAAGTTCGGCCTGATTCCCGAGTTCGTCGGCCGCCTGCCGGTGGTGGCGACCCTGGAGGAGCTGGACGAGCCGGCCCTGATCAAGATCCTGACCGAGCCGAAGAACGCCATCACCAAGCAGTTCAAGAAGCTGTTCGAGATGGAGAACGTCGAGCTGGAGTTCCGCCCGGACGCGTTGTCGGCCATTGCCCGCAAGGCGCTCAAGCGCAAGACCGGTGCCCGCGGCCTGCGTACCATCGTCGAATCGGTCCTGCTGGACACCATGTACGACCTGCCGTCGCAGGAAAACGTCAGCAAGGTGGTGGTGGACGAGTCGGTGATCGAGCACAAGTCCGAGCCGTACCTGATCTACCAGACCCCAGCGGCCCCTGAACAGAAGGCCGCAGGCGCCGAGTGATCCTTCCAGGTTGTTGATTGGAAAGGATTTTCAAGGAATGCCTTGCATCTGAAAGCCGATGGCCCCATAACGGGGCCATCGGCTTTTTTTGTCTCCGGAAGATGCCCTCCCGGAGGCGGTTTTCCCCCTTCCCTGGAGCCCCCATGGCCCGTTCCCCAAGTGAAACCCTCGACCTGCCGGTCCTGCCGCTGCGCGACGTAGTGGTGTTCCCGCACATGGTCATCCCGCTGTTCGTCGGCCGTGACAAGTCCATGCACGCGCTCGAACAGGCAATGGAGGCGGACAAGCGCATCCTGCTGCTGGCGCAGAAGTCGGCCGAAACCGACGACCCGCATGCGGCCGACCTCTACCAGGTCGGTACGCTGGCGCAGGTGCTGCAGCTGCTGAAGCTGCCCGACGGCACCATCAAGGTGCTGGTCGAAGGACTGTCGCGCGTACAGGTCACCCACGTCGACGAGCGCAACGGCTCGCTGCACGGCCAGGCGGTGGAGATCGAGGCCACTGACGAGCGCGAAGCGCGCGAGGTCGAGGCCATCGCCCGCTCGCTGATGTCGCTGTTCGAGCAGTACGTCAAGACCAACCGCAAGCTGCCGCCGGAGCTGTTGCAGACGCTGTCGGGCATCGATGAGCCGGCGCGCCTGGCCGACACCATCGCCGCGCACATCAGCGTGCGCCTGGCCGACAAGCAGCGCCTGCTGGAAACGCTGGCCGTGGGCGACCGCCTGGAAATGCTGGTCGGCCTGGTCGACGGCGAGATCGACGTGCAGCAGATGGAGAAGCGCATCCGCGGCCGCGTGAAGTCGCAGATGGAGAAGAGCCAGCGCGAGTACTACCTCAACGAACAGATGAAGGCCATCCAGAAGGAACTGGGTGACCTGGACGACGCACCGGGCGAGCTGGAAGAACTGGCCCGCAAGATCGCCGAAGCCGGCATGCCGAAGGCCGTTGAAGCCAAGGCGCGCAACGAACTGAACAAGCTCAAGCAGATGTCGCCGATGTCGGCCGAAGCCGCTGTGGTGCGCAACTACCTGGAGTGGCTGCTGGGCGTGCCGTGGAAGAAGCGCAGCAAGGTGCGCAAGGACCTGAAGGCTGCGCAGGACACCCTCGACGCCGATCACTACGGCCTGGAGAAGGTCAAGGAACGCATCCTTGAATACCTGGCGGTACAGTCGCGCGTGAAGCAGATGAAGGGACCGATCCTGTGCCTGGTCGGGCCGCCGGGCGTGGGCAAGACCTCGCTGGGCCAGTCCATCGCCAAGGCCACCAACCGCAAGTTCGTGCGCATGTCGCTGGGCGGCGTGCGCGACGAGGCCGAGATCCGTGGCCACCGTCGTACCTACGTCGGTTCGATGCCGGGCCGCATCGTGCAGAACCTCAACAAGGTCGGCAGCAAGAACCCGCTGTTCGTGCTCGACGAGATCGACAAGATGTCGATGGACTTCCGTGGCGATCCGTCTTCGGCGCTGCTGGAAGTGCTCGACCCGGAGCAGAACAACGCGTTCAACGACCATTACCTGGAAGTGGACCTGGACCTGTCCGAAGTGATGTTCGTGGCCACCTCGAACTCGCTCAACATTCCCGGCCCGCTGCTGGACCGCATGGAAGTGATCCGCATCCCCGGCTACACCGAGGATGAGAAGCTCAACATCGCCACCCGCTACCTGGTGCCCAAGCAGGTCAAGGCCAACGGCCTGCAGCCGGAAGAGCTGGAGATCGGCAGCGATGCCATCCAGGACATCGTGCGCTACTACACGCGCGAATCGGGCGTGCGCAACCTGGAACGCGAGATCGCCAAGATCTGCCGCAAGGTGGTGAAGGAGATCGCGCTGGCCGGCCCGCAGCCGGCGGCGAAGGCGAAGAAGGGTGCGAAGAAGAAGGCGCTGGTGAGCGTGTCCAGCAAGAACCTGGACAAGTACCTGGGCGTGCGTCGCTTCGACTTCGGCCGTGCCGAGGAAGAGAACGAGATCGGCCTGGTCACCGGCCTGGCCTGGACCGAGGTCGGCGGCGATCTTCTGCAGATCGAATCGACGCTGGTGCCGGGCAAGGGCCAGCTGATCCTGACCGGCCAACTCGGCAACGTGATGAAGGAATCGGCTTCAGCGGCGCTGTCGGTGGTGCGTTCGCGCGCGGTCGGCTTCGGCATCGACAGCGACTTCCTGCAGAAGCACGACGTGCACCTGCACGTGCCCGATGGCGCCACCCCGAAGGACGGCCCGAGCGCCGGTGCGGCAATGGTCACCTCGCTGGTGTCGATGTTGACCAGGGTGCCGGTGCGTGCCGACGTGGCGATGACCGGCGAGATCACCCTGCGTGGTCGCGTCACCGCCATCGGTGGCCTGAAGGAAAAGCTGCTGGCGGCACTGCGTGGCGGCATCCGCACGGTCATCATCCCGGAAGAGAACCGCAAGGACCTGGCCGACATTCCGGCCAACGTCACCCGCGATCTGAAGATCGTCCCGGTGAAGTACATCGAAGAGGTCCTGGACCTGGCGCTGGAGCGTCCGTTGGCACCGAAGAAGGCGCGCAAGAGTGCGCAGCGTGTCACGGTGCGCAGCAAGGCCAAACCGAGTGGAAGCGCGCGCGTCAAGCATTGACGCGCGCTGTCCAATGGCCCGAAACCCGCGTCATTGCTGGCTTTCCAGCTTGCGTGGGGGTAGGGCCACTGGTATAAAAGCAGCACTCGCGAATGAGTGATCGCTGTCAGCGATGACTGAATCGGCGAACCGTTTCCACATGGTGGCCGCATGCAGAAGGCATGCGGTTGCTTCCCTGTCGAATAAGCGGAACCCACCGCCAAAGGAGTTGTAGAGAATGAACAAGACCGAATTGATCGATGCCGTTGCTGAAGCTGCCGACCTGACCAAGGCCGAGTCCAGCCGCGCTGTCGATGCCGTCGTTGCTGCCATCACCAAGGCGCTGAAGGACGGCGATGCGGTCACCCTGGTTGGCTTCGGTACCTTCCAGGTCCGCGACCGTGCTGCACGCACCGGCCGCAACCCGAAGACCGGCGACACCATCAAGATCGCTGCTTCGAAGAATCCGTCGTTCAAGGCTGGCAAGGCCCTGAAGGATGCTGTAAACTAAGCGGCTCGCTGGGGTGCTTAGCTCAGCGGTAGAGCGTCTCCTTTACACGGAGAGGGTCGGGGGTTCGAAACCCTCAGCACCCACCACAGCACCGCGGTAAAAGTTTGAGTGTGGAGCGGTAGTTCAGCTGGTTAGAATGCTGGCCTGTCACGCCGGAGGTCGCGGGTTCGAGTCCCGTCCGCTCCGCCATTCAACGAGGCCTCCGGCCAAAAGCTGGAGGCTTTGTTTTCTTCCCGGTCCAGGCCGGCTGGAAAGCAAAAAAAGCAACAATGCGGAGCGGTAGTTCAGCTGGTTAGAATGCTGGCCTGTCACGCCGGAGGTCGCGGGTTCGAGTCCCGTCCGCTCCGCCACTACATCGAGGCCCCCGGCCTGAAGCCGGGGGCCTTGTCTTCTCCCCGGAAGGTTCGGGAAGAAGGCGAAAAGTTTTGCAAGAACGGAGCGGTAGTTCAGCTGGTTAGAATGCTGGCCTGTCACGCCGGAGGTCGCGGGTTCGAGTCCCGTCCGCTCCGCCATTGCAGAATTCTTAAGTCCCTGTGAAAAAACTTTGAAAAAAGTGTTCACCGGGCTGGGTTTCCAGGGAGTCTTCGGATATACTGGGCGCCTGCAAAGTTTCAGCGCGGAGCGGTAGTTCAGCTGGTTAGAATGCTGGCCTGTCACGCCGGAGGTCGCGGGTTCGAGTCCCGTCCGCTCCGCCAACTCTAAAAGCCCTCGGCGCAAGCCGGGGGCTTTTTCTTTGTGCCGTCGGAAGCGGTGCGCAGGCCACGCCGGTGCTGCTTTTGGTCCCTGCGACGAAGCGGGTTACACTGCCGGGCTCGCCAATCAGGCCTTGTGATTCCTCACCATGCTGCAGAAACTCCGCGACAAGACCTCAGGCTGGATCGTCACCGTGATCCTGGGGCTGCTGATGATTCCGTTCCTGTTCGTGATCGACAACAGCTACCTCGGTGGCGTTGGCGCACAGAACGTGGCCAAGGTTTCCGCGCCGCCGACCTGGTGGCGTTCGGCACCGTCGTGGTGGCCGGTGCGCATGCTGTGGCAGCATCATGAGATCAGCGCGCAGGATTTCCGCACCCGCTTCGAGCAGGAGCGCATGCGTGAGCGCCAGCAGCAGGGCGAGAATTTCGACCCGCGCGCGTTTGAAAGCACCGAAAACAAGCTGGCCGTGCTCGATCAGCTGATCGACGAACAGGTCGTGCGCCTGGTCGGCGAGCAGGCCGGTGTCGTGATCGGCGATGGCGCGGTGCGCGAGTACATCGCCACCATCCCGGCCTTCCTCGATTCGAACGGCAAGTTCAACGAGAACAACTACCGCCTGGCGCTTGCCGGTGGCAATCCGCCGCGCACGCCGACCCAGTTCCAGGAACTGGTGCGTGAGAGCCTGCAGCAGTCGGTGATCCCGTCGGGCCTGCAGAACTCGGGCTTCGTTACCCAGTCCGAGACCGAGCGCCTGCTGAAGCTGCTGGGCGAGACCCGCGATGTCGAACTGGCCGCGCTGCCGGAAGTGCCGGCCGATACCGCGCCGGTGACCGACGCGCAGATCAAGCAGTGGTACGACAGCCATGGCAAGGACTTCCGCCAGGCCGAGAGCGTTTCGCTCGAGTACGTCGAGATCAATGGTGCGAACCTGCCGGCACCGACCGCCGCCGACGAAGCCACCCTGCGCAAGCGCTATGAAGACGAGAAGGCGAAGTTCACCACGCCGGAGCAGCGCCAGGCCTCGCATATCCTGATCACCGGCGACGGTGCCGAAGCCAAGGCGAACAAGATTGCCGCCGAAGCCAAGGCCGCCGGCGCCGACTTCGCTGCACTGGCCAAGGCCAACTCGGAAGACCCGGGTTCGAAGGGCCAGGGTGGTGACCTGGGTTGGGTCGAACGCGGCGCGATGGTCAAGCCGTTTGAAGATGCGTTGTTCGCTGCCAAGGCCGGTGACGTGATTGGTCCGGTCAAGACCGAGTTCGGCTATCACATCATCAAGGTTGCTGCGGTCCGTGGCGGCCAGGGCAAGTCCTTCGAGGAAGTGCGTGACACGCTGGCTGCCGAGCAGCTGAAGGCCGACGGCGAGCGCGGCTTCAACGAACTGGCCGGCCGTCTGGTCGACGCCATCAACAAGAGCCCGAGCGATCTGGCTGCCGCGGCCAAGGAAGTGAACCTGCCGCTGCAGACGCTGGGCCCGATCACCCGTGCCACCGCCAGTGGCATCGCCGCTGACCCGGGCGTGCTGCGTGCCGCCTTCTCCGACGTGCTGGTGCAGGACGGGACCGCCAGCGACCCGATCGCGCTGGGCGGCGCGACCAACCACAGTGTGGTCATCCGCGTGGCCGCACACACCCCGGAACAGGCCATGCCGCTGGACAAGGCGCGCGAGCAGGTGATCGCTGCGATCCGTGCCGACCGTCAGCGCCAGGCCAGCGACAAGGCGGCCGATGCCGTGCTGGCCAAGCTGAAGGCGGGCGCCACCCTGCAGTCGCTGGCGGCCAGCGAGAAGCTGCAGCTGAGCCCGATGCCGGGCCTGCCGCGCAGCCAGCCGGTACCGACCCCGGAAATCAACCGCGCGATCTTCAGCGCGCCGGTGCCGGCCGATGGCAAGCCGAGCTACGGCAAGGTCGATGTCAACGGCCATGCGTTGCTGTTCGCGGTGAACAAGGTGAACCCGGGCGACGTGAAGGAAGTGACCGCCGAGCAGCAGAAGCAGCTGAAGGACCAGCTGAGCCAGATCGATGGCATGGCTGCGGCCAAGGCCTATGTCGAGGCGATGCGCAAGAAGTTCGTGATCCAGACCACCGAAGCGAACCTGTAAGCCTCGCGGCGGGCAGGATCGAAGAAGGCCCGGCAATGCCGGGCCTTTTTTTGTCTTCGCGTCGTTTGTGGCGCGCTTGGCCTCTGGTAGTGGTCGAGCTTGCTCGACCGCCTTTTGTAAGGTCGAGCCGTGCTCGACTGCATCCGCTGGGCGCAGGCATGAAAAAGCCGAGCATGGGCTCGGCTCTATACGGGAGGCGCGCTTGGCCTGTGCGTCAATCCTCGACGCGCAGCACCGCGCCAGGCTTCAGCACGCTGCTGCCGCTCAGGCCGTTCAGCGACAGCAGGGCCTTCACCGGCATGCCGTAGCGGCGGGCGATGGTCCAGGCCGACTCGCCATCACGCACGGTGTGGCGGCGGCTGCGCGGACGGTCGGCGATCGCGGCGACGGTTCTGGTGACCTGCGGCGTCGGTACAGCGGCCGCCACCGGTGCGGTGGTGGCGACCAGCGCGGTCGCTGCCTCCGCTACCGTCGCATTTGCGGCCGAGACCGGCGCCAGCACGCGGGTGGTACCCGAGGGGCGGCCACCGGAGGCCAGGGCCGGGTTGAGGCGGGCGATCCTGGCAGGGTCCAGGGCGCGCTGTGCGGCCCACTGCTGCACGCTGGTGCCCGCAGGCAGGGTGTGGTCCTTCAGCACCGGCACGGTGCGGTCCAGCGAGGCCATCACGCCAGGTTGGTCTTCCACGTCTTCCAGCACGCAGGCCAGGGCATGCAGCTTCTCGACGTAGGCATGGGTGACCGGCGACAGGCCGGGCAGCGCCGAAGGCTTGGCGTTCTGCGCGTTCATGCCAGCCTTGCGCATGGACTGCAGCACGCGGTACTCGCCGGCGTTGTAGGCCATCGTGGCCAGGCGCCAGTCGCCGCCGAACATGCCGTGCAGGGTCTTCAGGTAGCGCACTGCGGCCTGGGTCGAATCGACCGCCGACAGGCGGCCGTCATAGCCGTTGGTCATCGGCACGCGATGGTTGCGCGCGGTGGTGGCGATGAACTGCCACAGGCCGGTCGGGCCGCTGCCATTGCGGGCATTGGGCCGGTAGCCGCTTTCCACGAAGGGAATCAGCGCGAACTCGGTGGGCAGGTCGGCCTTGCGCAGCTCTTCGACCACGTAGCCGAACAGCACCAGCGCATCGTCATCCTGGTTGGCCAGGCGCGATGGGGCGTGGGCGAACTGCTTCTGCCAGCGCGGGCTGGTGGCCTCGGCGTCGCAGCTGGGTTCGGCCAGGCCGTCGCGGAAGCTGGTGAAGATCTCCTGGCCGTTACGCACCGAGGCTGCTGGCAGCGCGGACGGATCCAGCGGCAGGGCCGCGGCAGCGGTCAGGTTCTGGCTGATGCCGGCGCCCAGCGACTGTGCGCCCGCGGTTCCGGCCAGCCCCAGGGCAAGGCCCAGGGCCAGCGGCAGACTTCGGCGCATCATGCGCGGAAGCCGTCTTTCCAGTGCCGGAGACCGGCCATCACGTCGACGTCGTCAACGACGTCACGGCCCAGGTGTGCCGAGACCGACGCACGGATCGGCGCCGCGTGCACACGCAGGAAGGGATTGCAGTCGAATTCGTTGGCCAGGGTTACCGGCAGGGTGGAACGGTCATCGCGGCGCATGGCCAAAGCCTCCTCTTGGCGCTGCCACAGGGCAGCGTTGGCGGGGTCGACATGCCGCGCGAAGACGGCATTTGACACGGTGTACTCGTGGGCGCAACAAAGCAGCAGTTGCGCGGGCAAGGTACCCAGCTTGCGCATCGATGCCAGCAGCTGGGACGGCGTACCTTCGAACAGACGTCCACAGCCCAGGCTGAACAACGAATCTCCGCTGAAAAGATGTTCAGCAGTGTGAAACGCGATGTGGCTGCGGGTATGCCCGGGCACGGATAGTACGTGGAACGTCCGGCCCAGTGCCTGAACGCGTTCACCTTCGCCGACGCGTTCGGTGGCCGTGGGGATGCGCTCTTCGACCGGCGCGATGACCCGTACACCGGGAAAACGAGCCTGCAGTGCGGGCACGCCACCGATGTGGTCGTCGTGGTGGTGGGTGAGCAGGATCGTGTCCACGCGCAGGCCCTGATCGGCCAGTGCGAGCACTGGCGCGGCATCGCCGGGGTCGACGACCACGGCAGTGCCATCGTCGGCGATCAGCGTCCAGATGTAGTTATCCGCAAATGCGGGCAGGGCAGTCAGTCGCATAGAATTGGACCATGCCCGCGCTGCAGAGCACCCGTCAAGCGAGCCAGACCCCGTGGTTCGACAGTGAGCCGGCGTCGGCGCTGCGCGTTCTGGAACGGCAGTTGCTGCTTCCGCAGCTGTCGGCGCTGCCCGCGCAGCCCTGGCTGTGGATCGCGCCGAGTGCGGCCTGGCTGGAGGATGCGCAGCTGGGTGGGCGTGGCCTGCGCCTGTACCGGCAGGGGTCGGGACCGGGCTATGACGGCGATACCCGCTGCGGGCTGCCCTTGCCCCTGGCCAACGAGAGCGTCAATGCGATCGTGCTGCAGCATGTCACCACCGGCGATGCCGACCTGCTGCTCGACGAGTGCGAGCGCGTACTGATGCCGGGCGGCCATTTGTGGCTGAGCAGCCTCAATCCGTTCAGCCCCTACCGCACGCACTGGCGGCAGCATGGGCTGGTGGTGCGCACGCCGCAGCGGATCCGCCTGCTGCTCGGCCGCCATGGCCTGGAGTGCGACGATATGCGCTACCTCGGCCCGCTCTGGCGCGGTGCCGGCAGCCGTCGCCCGGGGGGCTGGGCGCCATTGCGCGCGGCCTGCCTGTTCCATGCGGAGAAACGCACGCTGGCCCTGCCCGGGCCGAAACCGCTGCCGGTGCGCTGGCACGGCACCGTTGCTACCTGATTCTGGAGCTGTATTGAAAACCATCGAAATCCACACCGACGGATCCTGCCTCGGCAATCCCGGCCCCGGCGGCTGGGCTGCGTTGCTGCGCTACAAGGGCCACGAGCGCGAGCTCAGTGGCGGTGAAGCGCACACCACCAACAACCGGATGGAGCTGATGGCGGCCATTTCCGGGCTGGAGACGCTGACCGAGCCGTGCAACATCGTGCTCTACACCGACTCGCAGTACGTGCGGCAGGGCCTGACCCAGTGGATGCCCGGCTGGATCCGCAAGAACTGGAAGACCGCTGGCGGTGATCCGGTGAAGAACCGCGAGCTGTGGGAGCGCCTGCACGCGGCCACGCTGCGGCACCAGATCGACTGGCGTTGGGTGAAGGGCCACTCCGGCGACCCGGACAATGAGCGGGTGGATACCCTGGCCCGCAACGCGGCGATCCAGATCCGCGACGCCAGCCCGGTAAACTGAGCCCATGCGTCAGATCATCCTCGATACCGAAACCACCGGCCTGGAGTGGAAGAAGGGCAACCGCATCGTCGAAATCGGCTGCGTGGAGCTGTTCAAGCGCCGCCCGACCGGCAACAACTACCACCAGTACATCAAGCCGGACTGCGAGTTCGAACAGGGCGCGCAGGAAGTCACCGGCCTGACCCTGGAGTTCCTCGATGACAAGCCTGAATTCGCGCAGATCGCCGATGAGTTCCTGGCGTTCATCGATGGCGCCGAGCTGATCATCCACAACGCGGCGTTCGACCTTGGCTTCCTCGACAACGAGTTGTCGCTGCTGGGGCCGCAGTACGGAAAGATCGCCGACCGCTGCACGGTCATTGATACCCTGGCGATGGCGCGTGAGCGCTTCCCGGGCCAGCGCAACTCGCTGGATGCGCTGTGCAAGCGGCTGGGCGTGGACAACTCGCACCGTGCGCTGCATGGCGGCCTGCTCGATGCGCAGATCCTGGGCGATGTCTATATCGCACTGACCTCGGGTCAGGAAGAGATCGGCTTCGGCCTGGGCGAGGAAGATGGCGGCGGTGCCGGCGCGGCGTTGCAGGCTTTCGATACCAGCAAGCTGCTGCCTCGTCCGCGCGTGGTGGCTACGCCGTCGGAACTGGAAGCGCACGCTGCGCGGCTGGAACGGCTGCGCAAGAAGGCCGGCCACGCACTGTGGGATGGCCCGAAGGTGGAAGAGCCCGCCAGCGCGTAATACATCGAGGTAGTGCCGGCCGCTGGCCGGCATCGTCCTGATACGAGGTTCCCCGCGTGAGCCGGCCAGCGGCCGGCACTACCGCCTCCACGCATGGCGAGGCTCTACCGGTTAATGGCAGCGCACCAGGATCACGCTGATGTTGTCACGGCCACCGCCGTCGAGTGCGGCGGCGACCAGCGTATCCACGCATTCCTGCGCGCTGGCATCTTCGAATGCCAGGGTGCGGGCGATGCCGCGGTCATCCACTTCCTCGGTGAGACCGTCGCTGCACAGCAGCAGCTGCATGCCCGGACGCAGCTCACCACTGGTGGTGGCCACGTTCAGGTGGGCTGGATCGGTCACGCCCAGTGCCTGGGTGACCACGTTGCGATGCGGATGCGCGCGTGCCTGTTCGGCGGTCAGGTTGCCCTGCGCGACCAGTTCCTGCACCACGCTGTGGTCCTGGCTGAGCTGCGCCAGCTGGCCGTCGCGCCACAGGTAGGCGCGGCTGTCGCCGACCCAGGCCACTTCATAGCGGTTGCCCTGCACGCGCGCGGCGACCACGGTGGTGCCCATTGGCAACGTGTCGTTGCGCCGGCGCGAGGCGCGGATGATCTCTTCGTCGGCAGTGCGGATGGCCTGTGCCAGCGGTGCGCCGCGGCGGATCTCGCGCACGATGGTTTCGCGTGCCAGTGCACTGGCCACTTCGCCGCAGGCATGCCCGCCCATGCCGTCGGCCACCAGCCACAGGGCCAGCTCGCTGTCACCGTAGTAGGTGTCCTCGTTGAGCTCGCGGCGCATGCCGGGGTGGGTGAGGTGTCCGAATTCGATCATGGTAGGCAGGGCGGGGTATTGCCGGGGGAGACAGGCATCATCGGGTGGCCGCAGGCATCCGGCAAGGCATGCGCCCAGGAAATTTTCAGTTCGTTGGCCGGAATGACTTGTCGTCGGCCTCACTTCCTCGTATGATGCGCGTCCCCGGTCCGCCGGGGACCACCCGGAGAGGTGGCAGAGTGGTTGAATGTACCTGACTCGAAATCAGGCAGGCGTTTATAGCGCCTCGGGGGTTCGAATCCCCCCCTCTCCGCCAGATAAAAGAAAAGGGCTGCCGAAAGGCAGCCCTTTTCTTTTATCTGGCGCGGGACACGACGCGCGTTTCGCGCGTCGCCCCACACGTTGCGTGGCAACGCGTGGGCCCCTCCCTTTGCCTGCCTCTCCCCGCCCCTGTCGGGGCAGCCCCTCAACAGAGGGGCTTGCTTCTCCAGATGGTTCCGGGCGTGGATGCGGCATTGATGACTTCCTTGTCTCTGCGGGAATAGAAGAGGGCTGCCGAAAGGCAGCCCTTTTCTTTTATCTGGCGCGGGACGCGACGCGCGTTTCGCGCGTCGCCCCACACGTTGCGCCGCTCGTTGCCCGCTGGGTGCATCCACGCACGGCGTGGAAGGCAAGGCCATTCGCACAGGGTGGGGACCGATGCCCTGTGCGAATGGCGTGTGCTCAGAACGTGTAGCCCAGCCCCAGCTGTATGCCGTTCTGGGTCTGGCCGTCGCGCCGCTCGCCCACGTAATCAACCATCACCGACACGCGCTTGCTGGCACGGCTGGTCACGCCCAGGTTCCAGGCCAGGACCTGCTCACCGACGGGCTGGCTGCTGGCACTGAACAGCAGGTCCGGGGCGGCGGCGAAGCCGTTGCTGTAGCGGGCCTGGGTATCGCCCAGCTCCTTCTGCCAGACCACGCGGGCCCGCGGGGTGATGCGCTCGCCGTTGTTGCCGTCGAAGGTCTTGAACAACTGCAGGCCGGCGCCTACGCGGATGCTTTCCAGGCTGCCACTGCGGCCGATGAGTGCGGCTGCGTCCTGGCCTTCGTTGAAGTGCGTGGCCGAGGTGCGCATGTAGTCGATCACCGGCAGCAGCGGCTGTATCACCAGGCCGTTGCCGGTGGTGAACGAGAACGCATGCTCCACGCGCGCGGAAATCGCGTCGTTGCTGTACTTCGCGCGCAGCGGTGCCTGCAGGCCCTCGATTCCCTCGATGCTGCGACGGGTGTCGTGGCGAAGATCGGTGTAGCGGACGGCGGCGGAGAGGTAGCCACGCGAATAGAGCGCGTCCACGTAGCCGCCGATATCCAGCGCGCGGACATCGCCGCTGAATCCTGCACCTTCACTGGACCGGGTCGACATGTCGGCCGCGGCAAGGCTCACGCCCAGTGTCACGCGGTCGTCTGCCAGACGGGTATCGGCACCAAGCGCGATACCGCCGATGGTGTGGTTCAGGCCGGCGACGCCCGCACCACCCTCGATGCGGCCATGACTGCCGAACCCGCGCGCCCAGAAGCTGCGGTTGTGTCCGGCGTCGCCCGCCTCACTGCCCGCATCTGCCGGTGCGACCAGGTGCATCGCCAGCTGGTTGAACAGGCGACTGCCGGTCGTTGCCGATTGCGCCGAGGCGGTCTGCGCGGCCTGTGCTGCCAGGCCGTCCGCATCGCCACCGCTGCGCGATGCTGCCTGGTGCTGCTGCACGACGTTGCCGATGCTGCCGACCAGTGCGGTATCGGCCAGGCGCAGGCTGGCATGCGCGTCGCCGCGCAATGCTCCCGCCTGGCGCGCGATGTCATCGCGGTCAGCGAACTGCAGGGCACCCAGCAGTCCGCTCATCGAGGAGGTGCGCTGCGCAGCGGCCTGTTGCAGTGCGATGCCCAGACCGTCGCCGGACGGGGCATTGCCGAACAAGCGTGTGTCGTCGAAGGAGGGATTGGCGGTCAGCCACAGGCCACTGCCGGTCTGGTTGACGGTGAAGCTGAGCAGTGAATTGTGGCGAGGGCGGAATACGGCGCCGGGAGCGGTGAGGTCCACCGCGCTGCCGGCCTCGCCACTGCGCTCGACGTACTGGAAGCGCCCTTCGATGAAGTCCGACACCGGTGCTGCGCGGGTCAGGGTATCGGGCGTCGCGGTGCGGCACCACAAGCCGGCGTACTCACCGTTCGACGGGCCGCAGGGGGCGACGGGCAGCTGCAGGGCGCTGGAATCCACCTGGGTTCCGACCAGATGGTTCTGCTGGCCTGCCGGGAAGAACGCCTGCTTGATGTCCAGCGTCAGCCTGGCGCTGGGGGCAATGCTCAGCACGGCGCGGTTGATGTTGCCGTACAGGTTGTAGTCACCGGACCGCCGGTCCTCTTCGACCAGGAAGTAGCGGGCTTCTTCCAGCGTCAGTGCCGGTGCGGTGCGCTGGCTGTCGACCTGGAAGGCCAGGTTCGCACCGTCATTGAGGTTGATGTAGCGCCCCTTGCCGATCCGGAAGCGTTCGCTGGTGAACACGTCGTCGCCACCCGGCGCGAGTGCTTCCAGCGAGTAGGGGCGCATGACGATGCCGGAGGGCGCGAGCGTTCCGCCCTCGTTGATGTCGATCGTGGCATTCAATGAACCGTTTCCGGTCAGCACGCCGCCGCGTTCGACCACGGTCAGGCTGCGCAGTGCGCCCTGCTGCAGCTCGATGCGCCCGCCATTGCGGGCGCCGATGGCTTCGGCGTGGTGGATCCAGCCATTCTGCTGCAGGCGCAGGGTGCCGCCATCGGCCACCACATACTGGGCGGCGGAGGCGGTATCCAGTGACCAGACACCGCCCTTGCCGATGCGGATCACACCGAAGGCGTCGTCCAGCCGGATGTCCGGGGTCGATTGCTGGAAGTAGCGCAGGTTGGCCAGCGCATTGGTGTAGCGCCCGCGCACGGCCAGGTTCGGATTGAGGTCTCCGCTCACGTCCTTGTCGATGGAAAGCACGTCGCCGGTCTGGACGTAACCGGCTTCGGTGACGACGCGATCACTGTAGAAGGTCACACCGGGATACGCGGTGCAGTTGCCTGCCGCGCTCTGGTCGCGGGTCGGGCAGAAGCGCGTGGCCACGGCCGCCACGTTCGGGTCGAAGTAGCGCAGGAAGCCCGACTGCTGGGTCAGTTCATAGTGCGCCTGGACGATGCGCGCTTCGATGACCGCGAAGTCGGTCGGGCCGAACATGTCCCGGTAGTACTTGATGTACTTGTCCTGCCCCGGGTACGGGGTAGGGCCGTTCGGGCCGGATTCGCCATGGATGCCCAGCACCGTCTCCGTGTAGTTGCCGTGCGCCGGCAGCAGGCCGAATTGCGTGACCTTGCGCTTCACGCCGGCAACGAAGGCGTCGGCGCAGGCCGAGTAGCAGCCGCCGTCCAGCACGGTATCCAGCCCGTGCTGGCGGATGATGGCGCCCATGCCCACGCCACCGGAGGCGGCCCCGCCCGGCGAGTTGCGGAACACCACCTGGCGCAGCGGCGTACCCCGGGCCTGCGCGGCGAGGATGTAGGCCTCCAGCGTCTGCGGATCGGTCGCCAGCACGTTGCCGGTGTAGTAGAGCGTGTCTCCATTCACGTGGAAGGCACTGGCATGGGCCTGCGGCGAGGCAGCGATGCCGAGAAGCGCTGCAACAAGGGCACTGCCGAGGACGGTGGCGCGACGGGTGGGGAGGGCGGGATATCGATGCATGCGGAGTTCCACGGAAAGGAGTGAAGTGCGGTTGCCGCCCCTTTTTCGCTGCATGAACACGCTGATGCGGCGTGGTTTCAACACGTTGCAGCGTGGGCAGGGCGGCGGGTCGCGCGCGCTCGGCCGTTGGACTGGCCGGGCGAGGAGGGCGACAGGCCGCCTCTCCAGACCGCTAACGCAGCTGCGGGGGGTTCTCCCCCAGTCATCGCGCTCGGCTGACCATGCAGGCGCCGGGGCGCAGCGTTTGCGCCGCGCGGGTTACCATGTATGCATCACCTGCTGGAGCCTTCCCCCATGAGCGCTGAAATCCTTGTCCCCGTGTCCTTCGGCGAGCTGCTGGACAAGATCTCGATCCTGCAGATCAAGTCCGAGCGCATCAGCGACGAGGGCAAGCTGGCCAACGTGCGCAGGGAGCTGTCGGCGCTGGAGCAGACCTGGATGGCGCACCCGGCGGCGGTGAAGGACATCGCCAAGCTGCGTGCCGAGCTGAAGGCGGTCAACGAGCAGCTGTGGGACATCGAGGACGACATCCGCCTGAAGGAAAAGGCGCAGGCGTTCGACCAGGGCTTCGTCGACCTGGCGCGCAGCGTCTACCTGCGCAACGACGAGCGTGCGCGCATCAAGAAGGCGATCAACCTGGCGCTGGGCTCGGCGTACGTGGAAGAGAAGTCCTACCAGGATTACGCGCAGCGCGCGTAATCCCGGCGGCCAAAAGGGGGAGGTCCACGCCACGCGTGGATGAAACCGCAGGGCGCAGGCCAACGCCCGGCCGGCCCATCACCCCAGATGATCGGCCACGTAACGCTCGAAAGCCGCGATGCCGTCTTCGACAGTGATCAGTTCCATCACATCGTCGAACTCGATCTTGGTGCCCCATTTCAGATCGGCAGCCTGCTTGGCCAGGTACTTGCGTGCGGCGTCGTCGTAGCGGTCCACGCAGTAGCGGCGGTCCGAGTACGGTCCGCTGCGGTTCGGGTTGCTGGCCGCATGCAGGCCCAGCACCTTGGCGCCCATCGCGTTGGCGATGTGCATCGGGCCCGAGTCCGGAGTCATCACCAGGTTGGCGCGGGCAAGCAGGGCAGGCAGCTGCTTCAAGGTGTCCTTCCCGACCAGGTCCAGCGCCGGCGTGAGCAGTTGTGCCTGGATGGCATCGGCCATGCTGCGCTCCAGTTCGCTGCGGCCACCGCACAGCACCACCTGCCAACCACGCTGCGCGGCGTGGTTGGCCACGGCTGCATAGCGGTCTGCATACCAGTTGCGGCGCACGTGGCTGGAACAGGGCGAGATCATCAGCACCGGGCGCCCATCGTCCTGCCATTGCGCAGCGGCCCAGTCATATGCGGACTGGGGCACGGCCAGGTCCCAGCTGACCTCGGTCTGGCGCAGGCCCAGCGGCTCGCAGAAGCTGCCGATGGCATCCAGCACATGGACGCCGGGGCGGTCGGGAATGCGCTCGTTGATGAAGAGCCCGTGCAGGTCCTTGGAACGGCTGCGGTCGTAGCCGATGCGTCGCTCGGCGGGAATGAACGCCGACAGCAGGTTGGCGCGGAACGCCACCTGCATCTGCAGCAGCGCTTCAAAACGCCCCGGTGGCAGCTGTTTGCGCAGCTCCTTGACACCTGCCATGCCGCTCTTCTTGTCGTAGGCGTGGAAAGTGACGCCGGGCAGGCCATCGAGCAGTTTGTGGCCGACCTTGTCGATGATCCAGTGGATCGGCGTGTCCGGACGCGCAGCCTGCAGGGTGCGCACCAGGGGCACCACGTGTGTGACATCGCCGAGTGCGGACAGGCGCAGGAGGCACAAGGAGGAGGACGCTGATGCCATGTGTTGTTAGACTCAATGAAATGGTCGCATTCGACGCCAATGAAGCGCTGACGCCATGCCGCGAGGGTCGCGGCATCGGGGCCATTCTGTTCGACCGCGAGCGGCTGCGGCAAGCCGAGGTTGGCCTGTTCTCCCCCCAGCACTGGGGCAGCAAGGCCCGGCCGGTCGGCGAGGGCGGCCGCGGCAGCGCCTGGTTCATCGATGCGCCGTTCGGCGCCAGCGTGCTGCGCCACTACCTGCGCGGCGGCCTGGCAGCGAAGATCAGCCATGACCAGTACCTCTGGCGTGGCTCGGACCGGACCCGGAGCTTTGCCGAATTCCGCCTGATGCGCGCCCTGCGCGAGAAGAAGCTGCCGGTGCCCCGGCCGATCGCCGCGTACTACATGCGCGAAGGCCTGCGCTACCGGGCGGCAATCCTGATGGAGCGGATCGAGGGCGTGCGCTCGCTGGCCGACCGTGCGCTGGTCGCCGGACGGGGCGCGCCCTGGGAAGAGACCGGGCGGCTGATCGCCCGCTTCCACCGTGCCGGCCTGGACCATGCCGACCTCAACGCGCACAACATCCTGTTCGATGGCAACGGCCATGGCTGGCTGATCGACTTCGACCGTGGAGTGATCCGCATTCCGGCCACCGCCTGGCGCGAACGCAACCTCAAGCGCCTGCTGCGCTCGCTGATCAAGCTGCGCGGCGAGCGCAGCGTGGAAGACGTGCAGAAGGACTACGCGCGGCTGAGGCGCGCCTATGACATGGCCTGGAACCGGGGCACCTGATGGGCTGGTCGTTGCGTTTCCTCGGCGTCGGCAACGCGTCGGCGGTCGAGCTGGGGTCGCCGATGTCGGTGATCGAGCGGGACGGGCGGCCGTGGCTGACGATCGACTGCGGCGGCGAAGGCCTGACCGCGTTCAAGGCGCACTACGGGCACATGCCGCAGGCACTGTTCGTCACCCATGTGCACCTGGATCACGTGGCCGGTTTCGAGCGGCTGTTCGTCGATTCCTTCTTCAGTACGCAGCGCCGCGGCAAGGTGCGCCTGTATGTGCCTGCCACCGTGGTGCCGCTGCTGCACAAGCGCATCGGTGACTACCCGAACGTGCTGGCCGAGGGCGGTGCCAACTTCTGGGATGCGTTCCAGTTGATCGTGGTGGGCGAGGCGTTCTGGCACGAGGGCGTGCGCCTGGAAGTATTCCCGGTACGCCACCACTGGCCGGAGACGGCGTACGGCCTGCGCCTGCAGGGCGCGCTGACCTGGAGTGGTGATACCCGGCCGATTCCGGAGATGCTGGCCCGCTTCGCCAATGACAACGAACTGATCGCCCACGACTGCGGCCTGCACGGCAATCCGTCGCATACCGGTGTGGACGACCTGGAGCGCGAGTACAGCGCGGAACTGCAGGCGCGGATGATGCTCTACCACTACGCCAGCGTGGCTGATGGTGTGGCGCTGGCCGCGCGCGGCCACCGCGTGGCGCAGCCGGGGCAGTGCGTGCCGCTGGCAACCCCGACTGCACCGCACGTGCTGGCGCAGGATCCGCCGTGAGCGGTGCCGGCCTGCCCGCCGACGCGGCGCTGGCCGCCGGACTGGAGGTGCTGGAGCGCGCGCTGCATGCGCCTGCGGTGCGGGCCGATCCTGAGCGCCTTGACGCATTGCTGGACGAGGATTTCAGCGAGATCGGCAGTTCCGGGCAATGCTACGGCCGTGATGCAGCCTTGCAGGAGATCCCGTTGGAGCGCGCGCAGGTGCTGATCGAATCGGAACAGTACGCGGTGTGGTTGCTGGCCGACGGTCTGGCCCAGGTGCGTTATCGCAGCCGCCATTACCTCGACGGCCAGCCGCAAGGCTGGGTGCTGCGCAGCTCGCTGTGGCGCCGGCACGGGGATGGATGGCGCATGCTGTTCCACCAGGGCACGCCCGAGGCACGGTAGGACCGGGCCATGTCCGGCGAAGGGCGCCAACCAGGGGTGGCACCTGCCAGGGGCGGGGCGTCGCCGGAAAAGGCGATGGCCCCGCCGGCTGACCTCGGCGCCCGCGTCGATCGATACCGTTGCTGCCTTCCGGCCCTGGCGGGGTTTTCGACCTAGCGTCGCGAGGGGCCGACGGGGCCACCATAGAGACGTCGGCCGCCCGGAGGGCAGCCAGTTCACGGACCAGGGGAAGCAGCGCGCGATGCGCCAGAGACCACAGCCGGACTGCGCATCGGCTGGCCGATGGCAGACGCGTAGTCTAGCGCAGGCAGGTGCATCGACGCCAGCTTCACGCGCTGAATCCGCTGTAACCCGTTCCCGCCCATGGCGGCCCGGGCCACCCGCCGTTGCTAGAATGCCGGCCAGGAGGAACGGCCTCCCCCACATCGGGAATCAAAGACCAGGACGGCCTGGCCCTACCAAGAGGAGGGCCGTCATGGCCTGGATCTATCTGTTGTTCGCCGGCCTGCTGGAAATCGTCTGGGCCGTGTCCATGAAGCAGTCCGAAGGCTTCACCAAGCTCACCCCCACCGTGGTCACGATCGTCGGCATGATCGCCAGCTTCTGGTTGCTGGCGGTGGCCATGCGCAGCCTGCCGCTGGGCACCGCCTATACGATCTGGACCGGCATCGGCGCGGTCGGTGCGTTCGTGGTTGGCATCGCGTTCCTCGGCGAGCAGGTCAGCCCGATGCGGATCGGTGCAGCGGTGCTGATCGTTTCCGGCCTGGTGCTGATGAAACTCTCGAGCAGCTGAATGATTTACTTATGGCGGGGAAAGGAATCTCCGCTTCCAGCAGATATATGCATTTTCGGCAAGACCATTTTGTCCGCCCGTTTTATTTGACGTACGTCATGAAAATAACGAGCGTGATTCACATGCCGCTGGCACCGACGGTCGCACAGTGCCGCCATTCGTCGGGCGAAACCGGGGAGTTTTCGCCTTGAGGGACACGCTGTCGTACCTGTCGCCGGGTGCGACGGCGTGAAGATGTGAAGATTTTCAGGAGTTAATGCCTTCGAACCTTGTTTCCGCATCGGGAGCCGGGGTGGGCCGCATTGTCTCCAAAAAACCTGCC
Organism: Stenotrophomonas sp. YJH_SMC_40; assembly: GCF_059368615.1. NCBI lineage: Bacteria > Pseudomonadati > Pseudomonadota > Gammaproteobacteria > Lysobacterales > Lysobacteraceae > Stenotrophomonas > Stenotrophomonas sp. YJH_SMC_40. The sequence continues at coordinate 151,829 of NZ_JCAFRX010000003.1, forward strand.
AGCTGTGCCATCCGGTCTTTTCATGGAGATTTACCGATGAACCGCATTTACCGTCTGGTTTTCAATCGTGCCCTTGGGGTAATGCAGGTTGCTTCGGAGGTCGCCCGGAATCCCGGCGGAAGCGCGGTCAGCGCAGGGCGGGTGCCGCGATTGCGGGCGCATCAGCTGGCGGTGGCACTGGCGGCCACGCTGGCCAGTGGATCGGCGTTTGCGGCCTGCACTACCGCAGGTACGACGGTGACCTGCGCCACCGGCTCCAATACCAATTCGCTGACCAACAGCATCAACGGCGTGACGCTGAATATCCAGACCGGCGCCGAGCTCAGCGTGCCGCCGATCGTTGGCGGAAGTGCAGTGAATTTGAGTGGTAACGGCATCACCGTGAACAACCAGGGCACGGTCGATCCCACCATCAACGGTGGCCTGAGCCTGGCAGCGTCGGGCATGGTGCTGGGCAACAATACCGTCGGTGGAAACACCATCAGCGTCAACAATCAGGCAGGCGGGGCGATCAAAGGCCTGGTCAACATCGGCTCCATCCTCGGTTTCGGCGGACAGGCGCTGGTGGTGCAGAACGCTTCCGGCGGTGTCAGCAACATCGTCAATGCCGGTAATGTGGACATGTCGATCTTTGGTGCAGGCCTGTTGACCACGGCCGATGCGGCATCGATCGTAAGCTACGGTGGTGCGCAGACCACTCTCAACAACACCGGCACCATTACCGGCCGCATAGGGTTCCAGGGTTCGGCCACGGCGGGGGCCGGCAATACCTTCCTCAACGCGGGAACCATCAACGGCAGTGTGAACCTGGGCAGTTCGGTCGCCGGCAACACCTTCACCGCCGTGTCTGGTTCCAGCGTCAATACCGCCGGTATCGGCGTGGCCGGGCAGGTCGGCGCGCTTGCGGTGAATCTGGCCGCGGCCGGCATCGTCGACGGTGGCTCGGCGTCCAACAACAGCCTGGTGCTGCAGAACAGCGCCACCGTCCCGGGCAGCGGTACCGGCGGAGCGGTAACCACGCTGGGCTGGAACCAGTACATCAACTTCCAGAGGCTCACCGTCAACAGCGGTACCTGGAACCTGCAGGGTGTGTGGGCGGGTGCGGGCACGACCACGCTCAACGATGGCCTGGTCAATTTCAATAATGCCGGTTCCTTCGGCACAGGGCTGTTCACCGCCAACGGCGGTGCCATTGCCGCCTCCACGGCCGGTCTGAACCTGACCAACGCCTTCAACCTTGGCGGCAACCTTTCCCTCGGCGGGACCAATGCGTTCAGCCTGGGTGGCGTGCTGTCCGGTACTGGCGGGCTGACGGTCAACAACACCGGCATCGTCACGCTCGGCGGCGCAAACCTGTTCTCCGGCGGCGTCAACCTCAATGCCGGCGGCCTGGTACTGGGGAATGCCGGTGCACTGGGCATCGGCAACCTGACCGTCGGTGGCAGCGCTTCGCTGGATACGACGGCGGGCTTCAACCTGGGCAACAATCTGGTGGTCAATGGCGGGGGCTCGCTGAACCTGCTGGGCAGCAATGCGCTGACATTGAGTGGCTCGATTTCTGGTGCCGGCAACGTGACCAAGAACGGCGCGGGCACGCTGACCTTGAATGGCGCCAATTCGCTGACCGGCGCCTTCAATCTGGCCGGCGGCGCATTGGCGCTGGGCGCGGGTGGCAGCCTGTCGCCCACCGGTGCGATCACGCTGGGCGTTGGTACCAGCCTCGATCTTTCAGCGGCGACCAACCAGACCATCGGCTCGCTGGCCGGTCTCGGCGGTTCGGTCAATCTCGGCAGCCACACGCTGACCCTGGGTGGGCTGGGCAATACCAGCTACAGCGGCACGTTCGCCGCAGGCACCGGTGGCCTGATCAAGCTCGGTACCGGCGTGCAGACCCTGTCCGGCGTCAACAACCTCAGCGGCGGTGTTGCGCTCAACGCCGGCGGCTTGTTGCTGGGCAATGCGGCCGCGTTGGGCAGCGGCACGCTGTCCGTCGGCGGCAATGCCACGCTGGATGGCACGACCGGGTTGGCGTTGACCAATGCCGTCAACCTCGGTGCCGGGGCCAGCCTGAATCTGCTGGGCAACCAGGCGCTCACATTCAACGGCGTGATCGGTGGCGCTGGTGGCCTGATCAAGAATGGCGCGGCAACCCTGACGCTCAACGGCGCCAATACGTTCGGCGGCGGTCTGGCGCTCAATGCCGGCAGCCTGGTGCTGGGCAACGGCGGTGCACTGGGAACCGGGGCGCTGAACGTCGGCGGTGCGGTATCGCTCGACGCCAGCGCCGGCCTCACCGTGGGCAATGGCATCACGCTTGGCGCCGGTGGTTCGCTCGATGTGCTGAGCTCGAATGCGCTGACGCTGGGCGGTGTCATCGGCGGGAGCGGCAGCCTGGTCAAGAACGGCGCCTCCACGCTGACGCTGGGCGGCGCGAACACGTTCACCGGTGGGCTGGCGGTGAATGCCGGAACGGTGTCATTGGCCAGTGGTGGCAGCCTGGCGGCGACCGGCGCGGTCAGCCTGGCCGGCGCTGGCAGCGCACTGGATATCTCGCTGGGTGGCAACCAGACCATCGGTGCGTTGTCCGGCGTGGCTGGCAGCACCCTGTCGCTGGGCAGCAGCACGCTGACCTTCGGTGATGCCACCAACCAGACCTTCGCCGGCGTGATCGGCGGCACCGGTGGCCTGATCAAGCAGGGCACCGGCGTGCAGACGCTGACCAGCGCCAGCACCTTCAGCGGTGGGGTGAATCTTGCCGCCGGTGGCCTGGTGCTGGGCAACGCCGGTGCGCTGGGAAGCGGTGCGCTGACCGTCAGTGGCAACGGTTCGCTGGACGCCACTGCTGCACTGAACCTGGGCAATGCGATCAACCTCGGCGCGGCGTTGACCCTGCCGGGCAGCCAGAACCTGGCCCTGGCCGGCAACGTCACCGGCACCGGCAGCCTGGTCAAGAATGGCGCGTCGACACTGACCTTGAACGGTACCAACACCTTCAGCGGTGGACTGAGCGCAAACGCCGGCAGTCTGCTGCTGGGCAACAGTGGCGCACTCGGTACGGGAGTATTGGGCATTGGCGGCAGCGTCTCGCTCGATGGCGGCGCCCCGCTGAACCTGGCCAACAATGTGTCCCTGGGCGCGGGTGCCGCGCTGTCGCTGCCGGGCTCGCAGGCGATCACGCTGGGTGGCGTGGTGTCCGGTGCCGGCAGGCTGGTCAAGAATGGTGCCACCACGTTGACCCTCAACGGCGCCAACAGCTTCGGTGGTGGGCTGACCGTCAACGGCGGCGGCGTGTTCCTGGGGAACGCCGGCGCACTGGGCACCGGTGCACTGTCGGTGGGCGCCAATGCCACGCTGGACAGTTCAGTAGCGCTGAACCTCGCCAACGACCTCAACCTTGGGGCGGGCGCGGCGCTGGATCTGCTGGGCAGCCAGAACGTGTCGCTGGGCGGTCTCATCAGTGGTACTGGCAGCCTGGTCAAGAACGGTACGGCGACGCTGGCGTTGAACGGCGTCAATACGTTCAGCGGGGGCGTCGGCCTCAACGCGGGCCTGCTGCAGCTGGGCAATGCGCAGGCGCTGGGTACCGGCCAGCTGGACGTGGGCGGCAACGCTTCGCTGGAGGCCACAACGGCGCTGGCGCTGGGCAACACCATCGGTCTCGCTGCCGGTGCCAACCTTTCCGTGCTGGGCAGCAATGACCTGACGCTGGCCGGTCCGGTATTCGGTGCCGGTGGGCTGATCAAGGACGGCACGGCGCGGTTGACGTTGTCGGGCGCCAATACCTACAACGGAGGCACCACCATCAACGCCGGCACGCTGGCGCTGGGCGCAGGCGGCAGTCTCGCCGCAGCCGGTGCGGTGAATCTTGCCGTTGCGGGCGCGACACTGGACATCTCCGCAGCCGGTGCGGCACAGACCATCGGCGCGTTGAATGGCGTGGCGGGCAGCCAGCTGGCGCTGGGCGCGCAGTCGCTGACCTTTGGCGGTGCCAGCAATGGCAGCTTTGCCGGTGTGATCGGTGGAACCGGTGGCCTGGTCAAGACCGGCACGGGCGTGCAGACGCTGTCCGGTGCAAACACGTTCAGTGGTGGCCTTGCGCTCAACGCGGGCGGGTTGGTACTGGGCGATGCAGGTGCGCTTGGTACCGGTGCGCTGGGTATTGGCGGCACCACCACGCTGGACAGCACGGTGGCATTGAATCTGGCCAACGCGGTGAACTTCGGTGCCGGCACCCAGCTCACCCTGGGCGGAACCAGTGACGTTGCATTCGGAGGCGTGCTGAGCGGCAACGGCAGCCTGGTCAAGAATGGTGCGGGCCTGCTGACCCTCAACAACACCAACACCTTCGGTGGCGGCCTGACCTTGAACGGTGGTGGCCTGGTGGTCGGCGCGAATGGTGCGCTCGGTACCGGTGCGCTGGCGGTCAATGCCAGCACCACGCTGGATGCAGGCACTGCAGTGACGCTCGGCAATGCGGTCACGCTGGGCTCGGGCGTCGCACTCACGCTGCCCGGCAGCAATGCGCTGACGCTGTCGGGCGTGGTAGGCGGCAATGGCAGCCTGATCAAGAATGGCGGCACCACGTTGACGCTGTCCGGTGCCAACACCTACACCGGCGGTACCACCATCAACGCCGGCACGCTGGCGTTGGGCACGGGTGGCAGTCTCGCCGCAGTCGGTGATGTCACGTTGGGCGCAGGCGCAGGCTTCGATATCTCCGGTGCCGGCGGCAACCAGACCATCGGCGCGCTCAACGGCGCGGGCGGCAGCACGCTGACGCTGGGCGGCAATTCGTTGACCTTCGGTACCGCCGGCAACGCCGCGTTCGATGGCGTGATCAGCGGCGGTGGTGGCCTGGTCAAGGTGGGCGCGGGCGTACAGACCTTGTCCGGCGCCAATACCTTCGGTGGCGGCGTGACGCTCAATGCAGGCGGACTGGTGCTCGGCAATGACGCAGCGCTGGGCACGGGCGCATTGACCGTCGGTGGTGCTGCCACGCTGGATACCACCGGCCTGGCAACGCTGGCCAACAACATTGCGCTCAATGCCGGGCTGACCGTAATCGGGACCAATGCACTGACGCTCAACGGCGTCCTTTCCGGTACCGGCAGCCTCACCAAGAATGGCAGCGCGACGCTGACGTTGAATGGCGCCAACACCTACACCGGTGGCACCAACATCAACGCCGGCACGCTGGCGCTGGGGGCCGGTGCCAGCCTGGCCGCGAGCGGTACCGTCAATCTTGCCACCGGCGCCACGCTGGACCTGTCGGCCGGCAGTGGCACGCAGCAGTTCGGCACGCTGGTCGGCAACGGTACGGTGAACCTCGGTGCCAACTCGATCGAAGTGGGCGGCGCCACCGATGGCACCTTCAGTGGCTCGATCGCAGGCACCGGTGGCCTGACCAAGGTCGGTGCCGGCATCGAGACGCTGACCGGTGCCAACACCTACACCGGCGGCACGTTCATCAACGCCGGTACCCTGGCGATCGGCCCCGGCGGCAGTCTGGCCGCGACCGGTGCGGTGAGGCTCACTGCGGCAGGCACGGGCTTCGATATCTCGACTGCCGGCGCCAACCAGACCATCGGGGCGTTGAACGGCGTGGCGGGTTCGACGGTGAGCCTGGGGGCGCAGACGCTGACCCTGGGCGGCGTTGGCAACAGCATCTTCGATGGCGCGATTTCCGGCACCGGTGGCCTGGTCAAGAATGGCGCCGGCATCCTCACGCTGGGCGGTGCCAATCTGTTCAGTGGTGGCGTTGCACTCAACGGCGGTGGCTTGGTGGTCGGCAACAATGCTGCGCTCGGCAGCGGTGCGTTGACGGTCGGAAGCAACGCAACACTGGATGCATCGACCGCTGCCAGCCTGGCCAACAACATCAGCCTGGCAGCGGGTGCCAACCTCGACCTGCTCGGCAGCCAGGCGCTGGCGCTGGGCGGTGTGATCTCGGGTACAGGTGGGTTGATCAAGGACGGTGCGGCCACGGTAACCCTGAGCGGTGCCAACACCTACACCGGTGGTACCACCATCAACAGCGGCACGCTGGCGATCGGTGCCGGTGGCAGCCTCGCCGCGACCGGCGCGGTGAATCTGGCCGGTGCTGGCACGCTCGATATCTCCGCGGGCAACCAGACCATCGGTTCGCTGGCCGGCGTCGCCGGCAGCACGGTGGCGCTGGGCGGCAGCACGCTGACCCTGGGCGGCACCGTGGACAGCACCTTCAACGGTGCGATCAGCGGCAATGGCGGGCTGATCAAGAACGGCGCGGGCGTGCAGACGCTCAATGGCGGCAGTACCTTCAGCGGCGGCGTGGCGCTCAACGCCGGTGGCCTGGTGGTCGGCAACAATGCTGCGTTGGGCACCGGTGCGGTGACGGTCGGAGGCGCTGCGACGCTCAATTCGAACACGGCGGTCACCCTCGCCAACAACTTCACCCTCAACAACGCGTTGACCGTCCTCGGCAGCAACAACCTCACCCTCAACGGCATCCTCAGTGGTACCGGCTCACTGACCAAGGAGGGTGCCGCGACGCTGACCTTGAATGGTGCCAACACCTATACCGGCGGTACTTTCATCAACGCCGGCACTCTGGCACTGGGTGCTGGCGCCAGCCTGGCCTCCTCAGGCATCGTCAACCTGGCCTCGGGTGCGACCTTCGATCTGTCGGCGGGCAGCGGCACGCAGCAGTTCGGTACCCTGATCGGCAACGGTACGGTGAATCTGGGCGCCAACACGCTGACGATCGGAGACGCCACCAATGGCACGTTCAGTGGTTCGGTGGCCGGCTCCGGTGGCCTGATCAAGGAAGGTTCGGGTACCCAGACGTTGACCGGCACCAACACCTTCACCGGTGGAACCACCATCAATGCCGGTACGCTGGCGATCGGCGCCGGTGGCAGCCTCGCGGCGACTGGTGCGGTGAACCTGGCCAATGCCGGTACCGCCTTTGACATCAGCGCGGGTGGTGCGCAGGCGATCGGTTCGCTGGCAGGCGTGGCAGGTTCGACCGTGGCGCTGGGCGGCAGCACGCTGACCCTCAATGGCGTGGGCAATACCACCTTCGCCGGCACCATCGGAGGGGCCGGTGGCTTGGTAAAGAACGGCGCAGGCATCCAGGGCTTGACTGGCGTCAACGTCTTCACGGGCGGCGTGACCCTCAATGCCGGTGGCCTGCTGCTGGGCAACGGCGGTTCGCTGGGCATCGGCGCGCTGACCGTAGGCGGCAACGCCAGCCTGGATGGCACCAGTGCGCTGACTCTGGCCAACACCGTGCAGCTGGCCAGCGGCACGCTGACTCTGGTCGGCAGCAACGCGCTGACCTTGAACGGACCGATCAGCGGTGCCGGTGGCCTGCTGAAGGATGGCGCGGCGACGGTCACCCTGGGCGGTGCCAGCAGCTATGCCGGCACCACCACCATCAACAGCGGCACGCTGGCGGTAGCAGCCGGCGGCAGCCTGTCCGGTGCCAGCACGGTCAACCTGGCCGGTGCTGGCACACTGGATATCAGCGCCGGTGGCAACCAGAGCATCGGCGGCCTGGCCGGTGTGGCCGGCAGCACGGTGGCGCTGGGAGGCGCAACGCTGACTACCGGCGGCAACAACGCCAGCACCGTGTTCGCTGGCGTCCTCAGTGGCACCGGCGGCCTGGTGCAGGGAGGTACCGGTACGCTGACCCTGAGCGGCGACAACACCTATACCGGCGGTACCACCATCAACGGTGGCAGCACCCTGCAGATCGGCAACGGTGGCAGCACCGGTTCGGTGCTGGGCGACATCACCAACAATGGCAGCCTGGTCTACAACCTCGGCACCACGGCAACCGTGGGTGCGGTGGTCAGTGGCAATGGCGGTCTGACCCAGGCCGGCAGCGGCACGCTGGTGCTGACCGGCAACAACACCTACACCGGAGGGACCACCATCAATGCCGGCGGCGCGCTGCAGATCGGCAACGGTGGTGCGACCGGTGCGATCGTCGGCGACATCACCAACAACGGCGCGCTGGTGTCCAACGTGGCCGGCAACACCACGCTCGGTGGCACCATCAGCGGCAGTGGCGGCCTGACCCAGGCCGGCAGCGGTACGCTGGTGCTGACCGGCAACAACACCTATACCGGCGGCACCACCGTCAATGCCGGTGGCACCCTGCAGGTGGGCAATGGCGGTGCGACCGGTGCGATCACCGGCAACGTTGCCAACAACGGCAGCCTGGTATTCAACGTGGGCGGCAACACCACGGTCGGTGGCGCGATCAGCGGCAGCGGTGGCCTGACCCAGGCCGGCAGCGGCGTGCTGACCCTGGTCGGCAACAACACCTATACCGGTGGCACCACGATCAATACCGGCGGTACGCTGCAGGTCGGCAACGGCGGGGCAACCGGCGCCATCGCTGGAGACATCACCAACAATGGCGCGTTGATCTCCAACGTGGCCGGCAACACGCAGCTGGGCGGCACCATCAGCGGTACGGGTGGCCTGACCCAGGCGGGCAGTGGGTCGCTGGTGCTGACCGGCACCAACACCTACACCGGGGGTACCACCATCAACGCCGGCGGCACGCTGCAGCTGGGCAATGGCGGCGCGACCGGCTCGATCATTGGCGATGTCACCAACAACGGCACGCTGCTGTCCAACGTGGCCGGCAACACCACGCTGGGTGGCACCATCAGTGGCAGCGGCGGCCTGACCCAGGCCGGCAGCGGCACTCTGACCGTGACCGGCAACAACACCTACACCGGGCCGACCACGATCAATGCAGGCGGCACGCTGCAGGTCGGCAACGGCGGTGCGACCGGCGCGATCGGTGGCAACGTCACCAACAACGGCAACCTGGTGTTCAACGTGGCCGGCAATACCACGGTCGGTGGCGCCATCAGCGGCAGCGGTGGCCTGACCCAGGCCGGCAGCGGCACGTTGATCCTGGGCGGCAACAACACCTATACCGGTGGCACCACCATCAATACCGGCGGCACGTTGCAGGTCGGCAATGGCGGCGCCAGCGGTGCGATCGCCGGCAACGTCAGCAACAACGGCAGCCTGGTGTTCAACGTGGGCGGCAACACCACCGTCGGAGGCACCATCAGCGGCAATGGTGGCCTGACCCAGGCCGGCACCGGAACGGTCACCCTGACCGGCAACAACACCTACACCGGCGGCACCACCATCAATGCCGGCGGCACCGTGCAGGTCGGCAATGGCGGCGCCAGCGGCTCGATCACCGGCAATATCACCAACAACGGTGGCCTGGTCATCAACACCGGCGGCACCACCACGCTGGGCGGCACCATCAGCGGTGGTGGCAGCATCGTGCAGGCAGGCCCGGGCGGCCTGAACCTGGGCGGCAACAGCGGCGGCTTCAGCGGCACCGGCCAGGTCACTGGCGGTGGCCTGAATGTCACCGGCAACATCGGTGGCCAGTGGACCATCGGCAGCGGTACCACGCTGTCCGGTACCGGGACCATCGGTGGCACGGGTGGCGGCGTGACGGTGTCCAGCGGCGGCGTGCTGTCGCCGGGCAATGGCCCGGGCAACGGCAGTGGTGCGGGCAATGGCACCGGCACGGTCACGGTGGGCGGCAACCTGACGTTGTCGCCGGGCAGCACGCTGGGCGTCGACCTGGGCGCCACCGGCAGCGATACGGTACAGGTGGGCGGCAGCGCCAACGTGGGTGGCAGCATCGTCAAGGTGAATACCATCTCGCCGAACACCAGCTACCAGCAGGGCCAGCAGTACACCGTGATCAACGCGGGTGGTGGCGTCAGCGGGCAGTTCGCTTCGGCGACCTCGCCGTCGGCCTTCCTGACCATCACCCCGGTCTATACCGCCAACACGGCCAACCTGCAGATCGACGTAGCGCAGACCGCGGCATTCACCACGGCGGCGAAGACGCGCAACCAGTACAACACCGCTGCAGCGCTGGACAGCCTGCCGCAGAGTGGTCCGGCACTGGGCCTGTACAACACGCTGCTGATGTATGACGCGGGTACCGCGCGTGCGGCGTTCGACCAGTTGTCCGGCGAGGTACATGCGGCCAGCCGTGCGGTGCTGCTGTACGACAACTACCTGGAAGAGGGCATCCGCCAGCGTCTCGGCAGCGAACTGCCGACCGTGCGTGGCGAGCGTGCCTCGGCCTGGCTGGCCGGCAGCGGCAAGGTGTTCCGCCAGGACGGTGACGGCAACGGCGATGACATCCGCTCCAACCGCAATGCACTGATGGCGGGCGTGGACTGGCAGCTGGGCGAACACGTGGTGCTGGGTGCGGCCGCAGGCAACGAGCGGCTGGATACGCGCCTGTACGATCGCAGCTCGCGGGCCCGCCTGCGCGGCAACACGTTCGGCCTGTATGCGCAGGGCCAGTGGAACAACGGCTTTGCGGTCGGTGGCAGCGTATCGCGCGGTGACTACCGCACGCGTACCACGCGTGAGGTGCCGCTGCTGGGCCAGACCCTGTACAGCCGCCAGGACTCGGATGTGACCATCGCGCAGGTGGAGGGCAGCTGGACCTGGACCCATGGCAGGACCCAACTGCAGCCGTATGTGCAGTTCACCAGGCACTGGGTCGACAGCGATCGTGCGGTGGAGCAGGGCGGCACGGCTGCGCTGGTGCTGGAAGGCGGCAAGGACACGCTCAATGTCAGCACCGTGGGCGTGCGCGGCCGTTGGGATGTGGGCAGCGGCGAGCGCTTCCCGGCGCAGCTGACGGTTGGCCTGGGCTGGCAGCATGCATCGGGTGATACCGATGTGGCCGGCCGCAACCGCTTCGCGGTGGGCGGTAATGCCTTCGACGTCTACAGCGCGGTGATGGCACGCAATGCGCTGGTCAGTCAGGTGGGCGTGGCGGTGGGCCTCGGCCGCAACAGCCAGCTGTCGATGTTCGTGCAGGGCCAGCACGGCGATGGCCGCCGCGACGTGGGCGGGCAGATCAACCTGCGCGTGGGCTTCTGAGGAGAGTGGGGCGAGGTTGGATCCACGCCTGCGTGGATCCAGGGCGGTGCGGAGGGCTAGACCCTCCGCTCCATCTCCACGGCATCGATCCCGGCGCCGTGGCCATTGGAAACGATCCGCGTCACCTGGAAGCCCAGGCCAGCATAGAAGCCCTGGGTGTGCTGGCTGGTACTGAGCGTGATGCGCTTGATCGAGGGATCCGCTTCGGCCTGGCGCAGGCGTGCCAGCGCCAGTTCCCGGCCCAGTCCATGCTGGTGCAGCGCGCGCTGTACCATGCCCCAGCAGAAACCGGCACTGCCGTCGCCGCGTCGCGACAGGCCGCCGCAGGCCACGATGCTGCCATCTCGTTCGATGACCTGGAATGCACAGTCCATGGCCTGTTCTTGCAGGAAGCGCTCAAAGTCGCTGCGCTCTTCGGGCGCGAAGTAGGTGGGTACGTTGCTGTCGAAAATCGACAAGCAAGCGCTGGCATCGGCGGGGCGGTAGAGGCGGAGGTTCATGGAAAATGCCTTGGCGTTGCCCGGGCGCATTTCAACCGTCCAGACGTTGTCCTTCTCAAGGGGGTATCGCGCGACGAGGCCGCAGGAGCCGCCGAAGTGCTCCAAGGTACATGGAGCGGAGTCGATCTTCTCACGGATGATTTCGCCCACCTCGAATGACTGTGCGGAACACAGGCGCCTGCACCAGGCGGGTGCGTCGGTGGCGGGTAGTGGCGAGGCGGATGCGGGCGCGATGGCGTGCAGCGGGGCGCGGCGGCTCTTGGGCTATGCTCTCGACACGTGGGACTGACCGCGCGGCAGGATCCGCCGGCCCCATTCGTCTTCCTGCCTGCAACGGAGCTGCCCAGCGATGCCCGACCCTTCTCTTTCCCGGACTGCCCAGGTCATGCGCGGTCTGCTGTTTGGCGCGGTGGGGCTGTTGATCCTTGCCGTGGCCGCCTTCGAAGTGACGCATCGCCTTGAGTTCCTGCAGATCGCGCATGCCGTCGATGGCCAGGTCGAGCGCCTGAACGCGGGCGGATCGCATCCGCAGATTGCGTTCACCACCGCGACCGGCCAACACGTCTCTTACCCGCAGGGCGGCATGATCTTCGGCTATGAGCCTGGACAGCCGGTACGCGTGCTGTACGATCCGACGCAACCGCGCCTGGAGCCGGTCCTGGATACGTTCGGTGCGCTGTGGGGAATGACGGTCGTGTGGATGCTGCTGGGGCTGGCGTTCGTCGGCGTCTGCGTGCGGGGACTGCTCCGGCGCAGGTGACTCGCAGCGGTCGCGCGCTGTCGCCGGGCGGACCGTTGGACCTGCCCCTGGCGGCAGAGCCTGTTCAGTCCGGTACCTAGCGCGCTTCCCGCCAGCCAAATAAAAAAAGCCGCCCAGTGGGCGGCTTCTTCATTTATCTGGCGGAGAGAGGGGGATTGTCGGGTGCATCCCTGCACCCGATCCCGATGCGCGTTGCGCCCCGGGACCAGCCTGCGGCTGTCCGGTTCTGCTCCTGCAGAACCGTCGAACCCCGGCGGGGCTTCTCACCACCCATCCCATCCGCCAGACAAACGCAAAAGGGCCACCCTGTGGGCGGCCCTTTTGCGTTTGTCTGGCGGAGAGAGGGGGATTCGAACCCCCGAAGCGCGGTTTAGACGCTTACACACTTTCCAGGCGTGCTCCTTCAACCACTCGGACACCTCTCCGGATCCCTGCCATCGGCAAACGCCTCAGCAGGGGCGCAGATTCTAGCGGGCTGCGCGGCACTTCACAAGCACCCCGGCCAGGAACCCGCGAAAGATGTGCCGGAGGCGAGGGGGCTGGACAGGCATGGCACAATGGAACATCCGATGGAAAACGGTGGCCTGATGTCCTATCTCGTCCTTGCCCGCAAGTGGCGTCCAAAGCGTTTTGCCGAGCTGGTGGGCCAGGAACACGTGGTCCGTGCGCTCAGCAACGCGCTGGACAGCGGCCGGGTCCACCATGCGTTCCTGTTCACCGGCACCCGCGGCGTGGGCAAGACCACCATCGCGCGCATCTTCGCCAAGTCGCTGAACTGCGAACAGGGCACCAGTGCCGATCCCTGCGGCCAGTGTGCAGCCTGCCTGGATATCGACGCCGGCCGCTACATCGACCTGCTGGAAATCGACGCCGCGTCCAACACCGGCGTGGACGACGTGCGCGAGGTGATCGAGAACGCGCAGTACATGCCTTCGCGTGGCAAGTACAAGGTCTACCTGATCGACGAAGTGCACATGCTGTCCAAGGCGGCGTTCAATGCGCTGCTGAAGACGCTGGAAGAGCCGCCGGAGCACGTGAAGTTCCTGCTGGCCACCACCGATCCGCAGAAGCTGCCGGTCACCGTGCTCAGCCGCTGCCTGCAGTTCAACCTCAAGCGCCTGGACGAGGACCAGATCCAGGGCCAGATGACCCGCATCCTGGCGGCCGAGGAGATCGAGGCCGACGGCAGTGCCATCGTGCAGCTGGCCAAGGCCGCTGATGGCAGCCTACGGGATGGCCTGTCGCTGCTGGACCAGGCGATTGCCTATGCCGGCGGTGCGCTGCGCGAGGACGTGGTGCGTACCATGCTGGGCACGGTCGACCGCACCCAGGTGGCGGCGATGCTCGATGCGCTGGCTGACGGCGATGGCCCGCGCCTGCTGCAGGTGGTGGCCGCGCTGGCCGAATTCTCGCCGGACTGGAGTGGCGTGCTGGAAGCGCTGGCCGAAGGCCTGCACCGCATCCAGGTGCAGCAGCTGGTACCGGGTGCGGCCGTTGCCGAAGGCCTGGATGCCGCCGCATTCGCCGAGCGCCTGCGCCCGGAAGTGGTGCAGCTCTGGTACCAGATGGCCTTGAACGGCCGTCGTGACCTGCCGATGGCGCCGAGCCCGCGCGCGGGCTTCGAGATGGCCGTGCTGCGCATGCTGGCGTTCCGCCCGGCCGCGGCGGTCCCGCCGGTGCCGAAGTCGGTGGAGGGGGCAGGCAATGCGCCGGGTGGCAATGCTGCCGGTGGTGGCACCGGTGCGGGGACCCACGAAGCGACGCCGGCGACTGCCGCCGCTTCGGCAAGCCCGGCCGTGGTGGCGCAGGTGGCCGCTCCGGTGCAGGCCGCGCCGCGCGAACCTGAACCCGAACCTGAGCCGGCCCCGCAACCCGAACCGGACCCGACGCCGGAGCCCGAGCCGGTTCCGGTGGAAGAGCCGGTGTCACCGCCGCCGGTGAAGGCCGAAGCAGCGACGCCGCCGTCCGTTGAAACAGAAGTGGGCGACGACCTGCCGCCGTGGGCCACCGACGAAGCCGAGGCACGTGACGAGGCGCTGGCGGCCGAGATGGCTGGGCCGGAAGCTGCCATGGTGGCGCCCTGGCATGAGCCGCCGGCTCCCGTCGCGGCTCCCAGCGAGCCTGCACCGCCCGAGCGCCCGTTCCGCACTGAAGGCATTGCCATCGCGCCGGTCGAGCCGGCGCCAGTGCAGGAGAATGCGCCGCTGGAAGGTGTGAGCGACCTGGCCAGCGCCGAGGACTGGCTGGATCTGGTCGCCAACAGTGGCCTGAGCGGCCCGTCGCGGCAGCTGGCCGCCAACGCTGCCTTCATCAGTTGCCAGCACGGGACCTTGAAACTGGGCCTTTCGCCCGGATTTGAATACCTGCGCTCGGAGCGCGCGCTGGCCGCCCTGGGCGAGATGCTGGAGAAGGCCCTCGGCCAGGCGCCGAAGATCGTGGTCGAGACCGTGGAAACCGAACACGTTCCGGCCGAGACTCTGCACCAGCGTGCCGACCGCCAGCGTAGTGAGCGGCAGCAGGTGGCAGAGGCCGTTTTCATGGACGACCCGGAAGTGCAGGTGCTGATCCAACAGCACGGTGCCCGGGTTGTTTCCGATTCCATCCGTTCTTTTGACGAGTAAGACACCATGCGCGGAAACATCGCCCAACTGATGCAGCAGGCCCAGAAAATGCAGGAAAACCTGCAGAAGGCCCAGGAAGAAATCGCCAAGATCGAAGTGACCGGCAGCGCCGGCGGCGGCATGGTCAGCGTGACCCTGACCGGTGCCAAGGAATGCCGCAAGGTGCGCATCGACCCGTCGCTGACCAGCGACCCGGAGATGCTGGAAGACCTGATCGCCGCCGCCTTCAATGATGCCTCGAACAAGATCGATGCCGAGTCGAAGTCGAAGATGGGGTCGGCCACCGCCGGCATGCAGCTGCCGCCGGGCATGAAGCTGCCGTTCTGATTTCCCAGGGGGCGCCTGCTGCTGCAGGTGCCCGCTCCAACCCTCGGTCGAGCATGGTTCGACTCTACAGACAGCTGTCGAGCGTGCTCGACGCCATGAAAGCATGCCGCCGTGTCCGCACCCCTGCTTGAACAATTGATCGACGCATTGCGGGTGCTGCCTGGCGTCGGCCAGAAGACTGCACAGCGCATGGCCTATCACCTGCTCGAGCGCGAGCGCGAAGGTGGCCAGCGTCTGGCCGAGACACTGGCATTGGCGGTGGAGCGAATCGGCCACTGCGTGCAGTGCCGCGATTTCAGCGAAACCGAGCTGTGCCCGACCTGTGCCAACGGCAGCCGCGAGCGCAGCCAGCTGTGCGTGGTCGAATCGCCGGCCGACCGCCTGGCCATCGAGAACGCCACCGGCTTCCGCGGTGTCTACTTCGTGCTGCAGGGGCGGCTGTCGCCGCTCGATGGCATCGGCCCGCGCGAGCTGGGCCTGGAGCAATTGGAGCGACGGTTGGCCGAGGGCGAGGTGCAGGAGCTGATCATCGCCACCAGCGCCACTGTGGAGGGCGAGGCCACCGCGCATTACCTGGCGCAGCTGGCGCGCGCACGCAAGGTGCAGCCGAGCCGTTTGGCGCAGGGCCTGCCACTTGGCGGTGAACTCGAATACGTCGATCGCGGCACGCTCTCGCACGCGTTCGGAACGCGCAGCGAATTCCGCGATTGAATGCCGGCCGGGCATCCCCCGGCGCGGCCGGCCTACAATGCGGATGACATCCCCGCCGAGGCCGACCATGAGCAACGAAACCCTCTTCAGCAAGATCATCCGTCGCGAGATCCCGGCCACCATCGTCTACGAGGATGACGAGGTGCTGGGCTTCAAGGACATCGCACCGCAGGCACCGGTGCACGTGCTGTTCATTCCGAAGAACGAGATCATTCCGACCCTGGATGACCTGCAGCCGTCGCAGGCGCACCTGATCGGCAAGCTGGCGGTGGCTGCCGCCGAGTACGCGCGCCGCGAGGGCTTCGCACAGGACGGCTACCGCATCGTGATGAACTGCCGCGAGCATGCCGGGCAGACCGTGTTCCATATCCACATGCACCTGCTGGCCGGTGCGCCGCTGGGGCATTTCGGTGCGCCTGGGCGTTGAAGCCCCTGTCCACGCCATGCGCGGATGAAAAAGGCCGCCCGAGGGCGGCCTTTTCCGTCATGCCTGTGCGGTGACGATCACCACCAGCCCCAGCGACCATAGCCGCCCCAGTACGGACCATACGGGCCCGGGCCCCACGGGCCATAGGGGTAGGGCACCACGTCGACCTGGCGCTGTTCCGGCCACAGGTAGATCACATCGGCCGACAGCTTGGGCAGGCGGTAGTCGTACTCGCCGATGCGGGTGTTCTGGTAGCCGTCGATCTTGCCGATGAAGGTCACGTCACGACCGGCTTCGAACACGGCCGGGTCGTAGAAGCCGGCACGGCAGGCGATGAAACGACCGTCGCTGGCGTCGGACGAGGTGGTGTTCGGGCGGCCACTGCCATTGAGCGGGCGCGAGATGATCTGGAAGCAGGTCTCGCCCTGGCCGGGCTTGGTTTCGATGATGCGACCGCCCCAACGGACCGGCGTGCCGATCTGCTGGGTAGCGACTGAGTCGCGCGGGGAGACCAGGCTGAACTGTCCCTGCAGCGGCTTGGGGGCCGTGGCGCAGGCCGACAGGGCCAGCGTGGCCACAGCGGTGAGAAGGAACTTGGTGTTCATGGGGAGGCTCCGGAAGTCGGGCGATGCCTGCGCAGGTCCCGCAATAATGAAGCGAGGTCGGTGCAAGTTCCAGCGTAGCGCGCGTCGGCGAAACGCTGGCTGAGTGCGAGCAGGGCCGGGTCAGGGCGCTGCCGGTGCACCCGCTGGGCCCAGTCCTGTGCGGTTTCGTGCGGTTCACGGGCCAGGCCGAGGCGGGCGTAGCGCCGTCCGAGCCGGTGCCAGGCGCGCAGCAGCGGGTCGCGTTCGCGCTCGCCACGGGCCAGCAGCCAGGCCATCCACGCCAAGGCCAGCATCGTTGCCACCACGAAGCCAGCGACAAGTTGCGTGGGGCCCAGATCATCCAGCCCGAACGGCGTGAGCAGTTGCTGCTGGCGGCGTGCATCGAATGACAGCACCAGGTCGTTCCAGCCGCGGCGCAGCCAGTCGCCCATCTGCCCCAGCTGCTGCCAGCGTTGCTGCAGTGGCGTGTCCGTACCGGCCTGCAGGCGGTCGTCCAGTGTGTCCAGGATGCGTTCCGGTGCCACGGCTGCGGTCGGGTCAACCCGTACCCAGCCGCGCTGCGGCAGCCATACCTCGGCCCAGGCGTGGGCGTCCATCCGCCGCACGATCCAGTAGTCGCCAAGGCGGTTGTAGGTGCCGCCGGCAAAGCCGGTCACCACCCGTGCCGGGACGCCGGCGTTGCGCATCAACACCACGAAGGCCGAGCTGAAGTGTTCACAGAAGCCGGCCTTGTAGCCGAACAGGAACTCGTCGATCGGGTCGCGCCCTGCCGCAGGGGTGTCCAGCGTGTACGAGAAGTCGGTGGTGATCCACTGCAGCGCGCGGCGCACGATGGCCTCGTCATCGCTGCCAGCCTGCTGCCGCCATTGCTGCGCCAACGTGGCGGTGCGCGGATTGAAGCCACTGGGCAACTGCAGCGCGGCCCGTCGCAGATAGGGTGACAGCGTGCTGTCGAAGCGTTGTGGTGGCGCCGAATGCAACCGCCAGCGGCTCAGCGACGCCAGTGACCGCTCGCTGCTCAGGTTCATGTCCGCATCCAGCGTGCTGCCTGCAGGCGCGCGGCTGGGCAGGTCCAGTGCCACCAGCTGGCGCCGGTCGGTGGGTTCGTAGTCGATCTGGTAGTCCCAGCCCTGCGTGCCGGCCTCGACCACGGCCGCCGGCCGTCGCTCGCTGGCGCGGTCACGTGTCCAGCGCCGGCCATCGAAGGCGGTCAGTACCGGTCCTCGCCAGTAGCGTTGCATCGGCTCGGGTACCGCGCCGAAGAACTGCACGCGCAGCGCCGGGCTGTCGTCGGCCATCAGGTCCAGCCACTGGCCGGGCTCCATGCTGTCGGACAACCCCGGCGTACCCACGGCGCGCTCGGGAACACCCCACAGTGGCGTGGCCAGGCGGGGGAACAGCCAGAAGCAGGCCAATGCCAGCGGCAGGCCGATCGCCAGCAGGCGGCCAACGCCGCGCAGCTGCCCTCGCAAGGGCAGCTGGGCGGCGTGGCCTTCATCCCCGGCCAGGCGTTGCAGGGCGAGCAGCGCGCTGATCCCCGCCAGTGCGGCCAACACCGTGGTCAGTGGTCCTTGGTCGAGCAGGAACGCCGCAAACGGGGAAAACAGCGCGAACCCGAGCAGGCTGCGGGCATCGCGCCGGCTGCGCAGTTCGCTGGACTTGATCGCCAGCATCGCTGCCAGCAGGGCGCAACCGGTATCGCGCCCAGGTCGGACCATCCCCATCTGCCAGGCGATGGCACCGAGCATGGCCAGCACCAGCAGCAGGCGCACCGGCATGGGTAGCACCTTCCGCCACGACAGGATCGCAGTCACGAGTGCTGCGGCCGCGATCACGCCCGCCAGCAGGGGCGGCAACTGCAGCAGCAACGGCAACAGCGCCAACGCCGCGCTGGCCAGGGTCCAGTTGCGGGCATTGCGGTCGAGCGCGGGCGTGGTCTCAGTCATGCGGCATCAATGCCAGTGCACGCAGGCACAGGTGGTGGTGGCCGGCGCCCTGGCCTGGCCCGAACGGCGGGTGTGCAGGCAGCAGCAGGGTGTAGCGGCGGCCTTCGCGCTCGGCCATGTCGACCCATCGCGCCAAACGCGCGATGCGTGCTTCATGGCCCAGCGGGGACAGCGTGCGCCAATCGAGGATGACTTCGATGCCAACCGGCCTTTCGTACTCGCGCACCAGCAGGCTGTCGCGGCGTGCCGAGTGCTTCCACGAAATGCTGCGTGGCGCATCGCCCGCACGATAGGGCCGCAGCTGATGCAGTTCCTCGCCGCTGGCGTGGGCTCGGGTATGCAGCGGATCGTTGCCGCTTTCCGGCAGTGCAGGGGCCAGCGCCTCGGGTTGCGGATAGACCAGCAGCGGTTGTTCCGGCCACACCCACGACCATGCCCGTACCAGGCCCAGTGGCTGGGTGGTGGAGAGGCGGATGCGCGGGAGCTCCAGCCAGCCGCGGCGTTCGCTGGGAACCTGCAGCTCCACCTCACCGCGGCCGTGTGCAGGCAGCGAGGTCCAGGCTTCGCTGTCACCCACCTGCAGGTGCAGGCCGTGGCGTGCGCGCGGATCACGCAGTGACAGGTTCACGCGCAGGCGCAGTGGTTGCCCGGCAGGAACCGGCTCGGCGGAGATCGCGTCGATCTGTACGCCGGACAGCTGCAGGTGCGCGGCGATGGCGCTGGCGATCGCCGCTGCCGCCAGCAGCAGGGCCAGCAGCAACGCCGGGTTGTTGTTGTAGTTCAGTGCGCCCAGCAGCATTGCCGCCAGCAGCGCGGCGACGAACAGGCCGAAACGGGTGGGCAGCACGTAGATGCGATGGCGGTCCAGGCGCTGCGGCAGTGCTTCAGGCCTGCGCGGGCGTGCCAGCAGTTGCAGTCGTGCCCAGCGCGTGGCCACCCTCAGTCCACCGCAACGGTCTGCAGGATGGCCCGTGCCAGTGCCGGCCCCGAGCTGGACTCGGCTTCGGCCACGAGGCGATGACCGGCCACCGCCACGAACAGGGTCTGCACGTCCTCGGGCACCACGTGGCCGCGGCCCAGCAGAAGTGCATGCGCCCTGGCCGCGCGCAGCAGCGCAAGGCCGGCACGCGGTGACAGGCCCACGCGCACGCCGGCGTGCTGGCGGCTGCGGGTCAGCAGGGCCTGCACGTAGTCGACCAGTGCATCGCTGGCATGGACCTGGCTGACGGCTTCACGCAGCGCGCGTACCTGGGTGTCATCCAGCTTCGGTACGGCACGTGCGATCAGGTCGCGGCGGTCTGTACCTCGCAGCAGTTCGCGTTCGGCCTGCGCACTGGGGTAGCCCATCGCCAGGCGCAGCAGGAAACGATCCAGCTGCGAATCCGGCAGCGGGAAGGTACCGGACAGGTCCACCGGGTTCTGCGTGGCGATCACGAAGAACGGATCGGGCAGGGGATGGGTCTGCCCATCCAGGGTGACCTGCTGTTCGGCCATCGCCTCCAGCAGCGCGCTCTGCGTGCGCGGCGGCGCACGGTTGATCTCATCGGCCAGCAGCACGTGGGTGAACACCGGCCCCGGATGGAACTGGAACTGGCGGCTGCCGGCCTCGTATACCGAAACGCCCAGTACATCGGCGGGCAGCAGGTCGGAGGTGAACTGCACGCGCTGGAAACTGAGGCCCAGGCTGCTGGCCAACGCATGCGCCAGCGTGGTCTTGCCCAGGCCGGGCAGATCCTCGATCAGCAGATGGCCACCGGAAAGCAGGGCGACGAAAGCCAGCCTGACTTCCGGCACCTTGCCCAGCACCAGTGCGTTTACCTGATCCTGTGCCTCCCGCAGGGCCTGGCGCAGTTGATCGGTTAGCATGCTGGGATTGGGGGACGAGGCTGGCATGATCGTCTCAGGTCTGGAATCCATTCGATTATCCATAGAGCAATGCAGGGCGAACAGCGCGCGCGGACAATATTTCTCTGGTTATGGACGCTGGTCACAGCGGCCAAGCTGGTAGTGGCTGCGCGGCTGCCACTGTTTGTTGACGAGGCGTTCTATTGGCAGGAAGGCCAGCATCTGGCCGCTGCGTATTCGGACCTTCCCGGACTGACCGCGTGGTTGGCGCGCCTGGGTGTGGAGATCGGTGGCCAGCATGTGCTCGCGTTGCGCCTGCCGTTCCTGGCCATCGGCGCGCTGCTGCCGTTGCTGGTGGTGCGCACGGCCACGCGCTGGTTCGGCAATGTGGCCGGTTGGCAAGCGGGCAGCCTCACGCTGTTGATGCCGTTGTCGGCGACGCTGGGCCTGCTGGCGGTGCCGGATGTGCCCATGGCACTGGCCGCGGTGATCTGCCTGCACGCCGGTGCGCGGCTGCTGCACAACGTTGATGCATCGTCGGCGATGAAGCTTGCGCTGGGCCTGTCGATCGGTGCGCTCAGTCACTACCGTTTCATCGGTGTCATCGGCGTTGGCTTCATCGCGTTGCTGGCGCTGCCGCAGGGGCGGCGCATGCTGGCCGATCCGCGCGTATGGGTCGCGCTGGCGGTGGGCGTGCTGGCGTGGCTGCCGTTGCTGGCATGGAACGCGGACAACCACGACGCCGGCCTGAAGTTCCAGGTGGTCGAGCGCCATCCCTGGACGTTCGAATGGAACGGGCTGTGGTTCCTGGTGATCCAGCCCATGCTGGTCACCCCGATCCTGTGCATGGCGATGTGGAAGGTGGCGCTGGCCGGTACCCGCAGGGGCGGCGGCACGCGCGTGCAGTGGCGCTACTTCGGCCTGGTCGGGGGCGTATCCACGCTGGGCATCTTCCTGCTGGGCTTCTTCACCGACGTCGAGCGGATCAGTTTCCATTGGCCGCTGCCGGGCTACCTGGCCCTGCTGGTGGCGGTGCCGGTGGTGCTCAACGGCTGGCCACGCTGGCTGCGGCGCACCGGCTGGTGGCTGGCGGGCGCAGGCATGGTGCTGGCGTTCGGCTATTACCTGATGGCCTCCACGCCTGCGTTGCGCGAGCAGCTGGCAGGCAGCAAGTACTACCCGCGCAATTTCGCTGGCTGGCAGCCGTTGGCGATGGCGGTGCGCGAAGAGTTGCAGCAGATGCCGGCGGGCACGCGGGTGCTGGCGGGGAACTTCAAGGTGGGGGCCGAGCTGGGCTTCCAGCTCGGCAATGGCGATATCGAAGTGCTGCCGCATCCGCTCAACGACAAGCATGGGCGCACCGCGCAGCTGGCGCAGTGGGAACTGCTGCATGAGGGCAAGCGCTCGACGCCGATGCTGCTGGTGCTTTCACCCAGTGACCAGCGTTATCGCGATCTGCTGGCGCGCTATCACGCCATCTGCGGACAGGTGGGGCCGCTGCCGGCGCCGCGTGTGGTCAGCAGTGACCATGGTTTCCAGCGTTTCCTGCTGTTCCGGCTGCCGGCGCGGCGCGCGCCGGGGGCGTGCGTGACTCCGGCAATGGCATGGCTGGATACCCCTTCCAACGGCGAAAAGGTGTCTGGCACGCTGGCGATCAAGGGATGGGCGTTCAAGGATGGTGTCGGCCTGGCACGGGTTGAGGTGCTGGTCGATGGCCGCTCGATGGGGGATGCGCGCTATGGCCGCGCATTCGACGTGCGCCAGACCTGGCCGGACAGCACCGATCCGCAGCATCCGGCGGTGGGCTTCGATGCTTCATTGGACACTAGCACGCTGGCGCCGGGACGGCATTGGCTGGGCCTGCGCCTGCACGGTCGCGATGGCAGCGTGGAGGAATGGCAGGAGCAGCCGTTCGAGGTTCGCGGGCGCTGAGGCGGAGCGCGGTCCAGGTGGTCGCGCGCCAGGTTGGTTGGGTGCTCCATGTTGGTAGAGTCGACTGTTAGTCGACTGCTCTTCCAGCCGCCGGCAGAACCCCGCGCTGCGCGCGATGGTCGACTGACAGTCGACGCTACCCGGCTCAGGTCCTACCCGGCCCATGTCCGGCCTGTTTCCGCGATCGGTGCCGGCAGTCAGTGTGTCGCCTTCAGGGCACCGCGAACCCTGCCTGGCGCAGCAACCCGCACAGCGCGATCAGCGGCAGGCCGATCAGCGCGGTCGGGTCGCGGTTGTCGATCGCTTCGAACAGGCTGATGCCCAGGCCCTCGCACTTGAAGCTGCCGGCGCAGTCCAGGGGCTGTTCGGTGGTCACGTAGCGTGCGATCTCCTCATGGCCCAGCGCGCGGAAACGGACCTCGGTCAGATCCACGGCACTGAATGATTCTCCGTCTCGCGTGAGACTGATGGCGGTATGGAAGCGTACTGTCTGCCCGGACATCGCCGCCAGCTGCGCGCAGGCCGCCCCGGCCGTGCCCGGTTTGCCCAGCGGCCGCCCGTTCAGGTCCGCCACCTGGTCCGAGCCGATCACCCAGGCGCCGGGGTGGCGGGCGGCGACTTCGGTTGCCTTGGCCGTGGCAAGGCGCGTTGCAAGGGCCAGCGGCGTCTCACCGTTCAAAGGGGTTTCATCCACCTCCGGGCGCGCGCAGTCGAAGGGCAGGCCCAGCCGCTGCAGCAACTCGCGGCGGTAGCGGGAGGTGGAGGCCAGGACCAGTGACATGCGAGAATACCGGGGCAGGGTGCGGCAGTCTGGCCTGTGCGCAGCGCCAGCAGCAAGTGCTGTATGGCGGGCATTTGACAGCAGCCCCCCCGATCCTTAGTATTCAGCGGCTTATGTCCGCGAACGTGCCCGAATCGCTGGATGCTTGGCGGATGGTCGTAGCGCGAAGGCGCTTCGACGGCCAGGTCTCCCTGGCTGAATTGACCCGCCTGCAGGGGCTGGTCGCAGATACCGACGGCGAGTGTTCCTACTCGCTTGAATTCGGTCGCGACGAAGTCCTGCGGGTATCCTATGTGGAACTGACCATCGACACCGCGTTGCCGCTGACCTGTCAGCGCAGCATGCAGCGATTCCTGTTGCCGGTGAAGGTGACCCAGAGGCTTGGCCTGATCCGCGACGAGGACGAGGAATCGTCCCTGCCGGAGGAGTACGAGGCGTTGCTGGTGCCGGAAGACGGCCAGCTGCGTCCGCTGGACCTGGTCGAAGACGAGTTGGTGCTGGCGGTGCCGGTGGTACCGCTGTCGCCCGACGGTGAAGCAGTCGACAAGGACTGGGCGCCGAGCGAAGAAGAAACAAAGAAGGCCAATCCGTTCGCGGCATTGGCGGCATTGAAGAAACAATAGCAGCCGGATTGTCGTCGGCGGCTGCGGCGAAAGCGAAAGTGTGCTGGGCGCTGGCGTCCTGCGCGACGATACGACGAAGCAAAACGAACCGAGTTTGGAGCAATCCCATGGCTGTGCAGAAATCCCGTGTTACCCCGTCCCGCCGCGGCCAGCGCCGTTCGCATGACGCCCTGAGCGCCAAGCAGCTGTCGACCGACCCGACCACCGGCGAAGTGCACCTGCGTCACCACATCACTGCCGACGGTTTCTACCGCGGCAAGAAGGTCATCCAGACCAAGACCTCGGCCGTCGAAGAAGATTGATGTGCCGGGAAGGCCGCTGCCCCCGGGCAGCGGCCTTTGCCTTCTTTCCCGGGCGTGCCGGTGATCGGCGGCCCGCGCAACAGGAAACATGATGAGCAAGCGGATCTATTCGAGGATCGCGGGCACCGGTAGCTATTTGCCGGAAAAAGTCCTGACCAACGCCGACCTGGAAAAAATGGTCGAAACCTCGGATGAGTGGATCCAGTCGCGCACCGGAATTCGTGAACGGCACATCGCGGCCGAAGGCGAAACCACCAGCGACCTCGGCTACCAGGCCGCGTTGCGCGCACTTGAAGCGGCCGGTATCGACGCTTCGCAGCTCGACATGATCGTGGTCGGTACGACCACGCCCGATCTCATTTTCCCCTCCACCGCGTGCCTGATCCAGGCCAAGCTCGGTGTTGCGGGGTGCCCTGCCTTTGACGTCAACGCCGCCTGCTCGGGCTTCGTGTTCGCGCTGGGCGTGGCCGACAAGTTCATCCGTTCCGGCGACTGCAGGCACGTGCTGGTGATCGGCACCGAAACGCTGACCCGCATGGTCGACTGGAACGATCGCACCACCTGCGTGCTGTTCGGCGATGGCGCCGGCGCCGTCGTGCTCAAGGCCGACGAGGAAACCGGCATCCTCAGTACCCACCTGCATGCCGACGGCAGCAAGAAGGAGCTGCTGTGGAACCCGGTGGGCGTCTCGACCGGCTTCAAGGACGGCGCCAACGGTGGTGGCACCATCAACATGAAGGGCAACGACGTGTTCAAGTACGCCGTCAAGGCGCTGGACTCGGTCGTGGACGAGACCCTGGCTGCCAATGGCCTGGACAAGTCCGACCTGGATTGGCTGATTCCGCACCAGGCCAACCTGCGCATCATCGAAGCCACCGCCAAGCGCCTGGACATGTCGATGGACCAGGTGGTGGTGACTGTCGACAAGCACGGCAACACCTCGTCCGGCTCGGTGCCGCTGGCGCTGGACGCCGCGGTGCGTTCGGGCCGCGTCGGGCGCGGCCAGCTGCTGCTGCTGGAAGCCTTCGGCGGCGGCTTCACGTGGGGTTCGGCCCTGCTGCGCTATTGATAGTGCAAGTTACGACAATGTGAAGTTCTGTCGTTACGGCCCCTCTGGGGCCGTAACGCGTTTAAAGGAGTACACGTCATGGTTGAGCCCATCGTCATCGAAGGGCAGCGCGCCTGGCTGAAGCAGTACGGCAAGGGAAGCCGCGCAGTGGCCCTGGGCCTGCTCAATTTCGTTGCCCGCCGTTTCCATCTGGACGCCCTGCGGCCACCGCCGCACCGTGGTGGTGATGCCGCGCGAGAAACCGAAGCCCGTCGCCTGGGAGAACTGCAGGCGCAGGGCGTGAACGTGCCCGACGTGCTGGGCAGCGGCCACGCCGCGCTGGTGATCGGTGACAACGGCAGCTCGTTCAATACCTGCCTGCGCCAGGCCGACGAGGCCGGCCGCGACCGGCTGGTGATGGCGGCCATGCAGGCCATCGCCGAAGCGCATGCGCGCGGCGCCTATTTCGGCCAGCCGCTGCCGCGCAACCTCACCTGGGATGGGCAGAAGGTGGGCTTCATCGACTTCGAGGAAGATCCGCTGGAAGTGATGGATCTGTCCGAAGCGCAGGCCCGCGACTGGCTGATGTTCGGTTACGGCGTGGCCAAGTACTACGCCGACCGCCCCGAGCAGCTGCAGGCGATGATGGCCGAGGCGATGGGCGAGGCCCAGGCGCCTGTGCGCGAACACGTGCACGCGGTCAGCGGCCGCCTGCGCAGCCTGGCCCGGGTCTGCATGAAGCTGGGCCGTTCAGCGCGCGCGCTGGCGCATTCGATCTTCATCGCCCATGGCGCCAGCACGGCGGGCGTACTGATGCTGGTGGGCCTGTGCGTGGACTTCCTCGCCGACGGCGACCTGGACGTGCTGCAGCTGTTCTGCTGATGGCAGGTTCGCGCTGCTGGCAGGTTGGCGCTGCGGTAGAGTCGACTGTCAGTCGACTTCCGCGCGCAGCGCGGGTTTTCAGCGGCTGATCGAAGGGCAGTCGACTGACAGTCGACTCTACCTGGGCGGGGCACCGCACCGGATGCCGGGTTGTCCCGCGGCCGCGCTCCATACGCCTGCATACGCGCACGTACAGACGACACAGCGGATTCGCCCTTATCATGGCCCGCTTCGATTGCAACAAGCGGATGACCGCGTGACCGTATCCACCCTCGCTTTTGTCTTCCCCGGCCAGGGCTCGCAGTCTGTGGGCATGGTGGCCGAGCTGGCCGAACTGCACCCGCAGGTGCGTGAAGCCTTCACCGAAGCATCCGATGGTGCCGGCGTCGACCTGTGGGCGCTGTCCCAGGGTGGCCCGGAGGAAATGCTCAACCGTACCGAATACACCCAGCCGGCCCTGCTGGCCGCGAGCATCGGCGTGTGGCGTGCCTGGAACGCCGTGGGCGGTCCGCGCCCGTCGGTGCTGGCCGGCCACAGCCTGGGCGAGTACACCGCCCTGGTCGCCGCTGGCGCGCTGAGCCTGCATGACGGTGCGCACCTGGTGCGCCTGCGCGGCCAGCTGATGCAGGAAGCCGCACCGGCCGGTGTCGGCGCCATGGCCGCCGTGCTCGGCGCTGAAGACCAGCTGGTGCTGGACGTCTGCGCCGAAGCCGCGGGCAGCCAGGTGGTGGTGCCGGCCAACTTCAATTCGCCGGGCCAGATCGTGATCGGCGGCGACGCAGATGCGGTTGACCGCGCGCTGGCGCTGCTGGCCGGGAAGGGCGTGCGCAAGGCCGTCAAGCTGGCCGTGAGCGTGCCCTCGCACACCCCGCTGATGCGCGAAGCCGCCAACCGCCTCGCCGAAGTGATGGCCGGCCTGTCCTGGCAGGCGCCGCAGCTGCCGGTGGTGCAGAACGTGGATGCCCAGGTGCATGACGGTATCGACGCGATCCGTACCGCGCTGGTCCAGCAGCTGTATCAGCCGGTGCAGTGGACCGGGTGCGTGCAGGCGCTGGCCGGTCGTGGCATCACTCGGATCGCCGAGTGCGGCCCGGGCAAGGTGCTGACCGGCCTGGTCAAGCGCATCGACAAGGCCATCGACGGCCGTTCACTGGCCACCCTGGGCGACTTCGAAGCCGCCCGCGAGGCATGGTCGGCCTGACTCCCCCTGTTCCTGCCGACCGTACCGGTGGCCGCTGCACGCGGTACGGGTACGGCGGCCGCCCCAGCCTGAGGAAAACATCATGAGCAAGCCCCTGCAGGGTGAAATCGCACTGGTCACCGGCGCCAGCCGTGGCATTGGTGCCGCCATCGCCGATCTGCTGGCCGCCCAGGGCGCCACCGTCATCGGCACCGCCACCACCGAATCCGGCGCTGCCGCGATCGGTGAGCGCCTGGCCGCCCACGGCGGCCACGGCCGTGCACTGAACGTGACCGACGCTGCCGCGCTGGACAGCGTGCTGGACGGCATCGCCAAGGAGTTCGGCCCGATCTCGATCCTGGTCAACAATGCCGGCATCACCCGCGACAACCTGCTGATGCGCATGAAGGACGAGGACTGGGCGTCGATCATCGACACCAACCTGACCAGCGTGTTCCGTACCAGCAAGGCGGTGATGCGCGGCATGATGAAGGCACGCAAGGGCCGCATCATCAACATCGCATCGGTGGTGGGCGTGACCGGCAATGCCGGCCAGGCCAACTACGCGGCCGCCAAGGCCGGCATCATCGGCTTCAGCAAGTCGCTGGCCAAGGAAATCGGTTCGCGCGGTGTCACCGTCAATGTGGTTGCTCCCGGCTTCATCGACACCGACATGACCAAGGCGTTGCCGGAAGAAGCGCGCACCGCGCTGATCAACGACATTGCCCTCGAACGCCTGGGTTCGCCGGAGGACATCGCCCATGCGGTGGCCTTCCTGGCCAGCCCGGCTGCCGGTTACATCACCGGCGAAACCCTCCATGTGAACGGTGGCATGTACATGCCGTAAGCAAGGGGCGCAGGGATTGCGCCGCAAGTGGTTGATCTGCTGAGGTTTTTGCTGCGATGCAAGGCCGCGCCGGTTTCCACTACACTATCCCACGGCCATCGCCTTTGATGGCGACCACTTTTGAACCACAACTCCATCTGGAGCGAGATCCCATGAGCACCATCGAAGAACGCGTCAAGAAAATCGTCGTCGAACAGCTTGGCGTCAAGGAAGAAGAAGTCACCAACAGCGCATCGTTCGTCGATGACCTGGGCGCTGACTCGCTGGACACCGTCGAGCTGGTGATGGCCCTGGAAGAAGAATTCGAGTGCGAGATCCCGGACGAAGAAGCCGAGAAGATCAGCACCGTGCAGGCCGCCATCGACTACGTCAAGGCCCACGTCAAGGCCTGATGTCAGACGGCAGTGCGCGTGCAGGTATTTCCTTGCCGCGCACCGCACCCCATGGGGCCGCTGTTGCGGCCCCGTGTGTTTGGGCATCACATCGAAGCAAACCGAGTTACCCGTAGAAATCATCCGGGTCAGGAGAAACAGCAATGAAGCGTCGCGTCGTCGTAACCGGCCTGGGTATCGTCTCGCCGTTGGGCAATGATCTGGCCAGCAGCTGGGAAGGCATCACCCACGGTCGTTCGGGCATCGGTCCGCTGACCAACGTTTCTGATGCCTACCTGGACCGGTTCACCACCAAGATTGCAGGTGAGGTCAAGGGATTCGACATCACCGCCGACAATGAACTGTTCGGCAAATTCCGGGTCAGCGGCAAGGATGCCAAGAAGATGGACCCGTTCATCCATTACGGCCTCGGTGCCTCGTTCATGGCCCTGCACGACTCGGGCCTGGAGATCACCGACGCCAATGCCGAGCGCATCGGCGCCATCGTCGGCGCCGGCATCGGCGGCCTGCTTGGCATCGAAGAGCAGACCATCGAGTTCCACGAGGGCAAGAAGATCTCGCCCTTCTACGTGCCCAAGACCATCATCAACATGCTGCCGGGCCAGCTGAGCATCATCACCGGCCTGAAGGGTCCGTCGTTCTCGGCGGTCTCGGCGTGCGCGACCTCGAACCATTCGATCGGTACCGCGATGCGCATGATCCAGTACGGCGATGCCGACGTGATGGTGGTCGGTGGTGCCGAGCGTGGCTCGTCGCCGACCGCCGTGGGCGGTTTCTGCGCGATGAAGGCCATGAGCACCCGCAACGATGCTCCGGAACAGGCCTCGCGCCCGTGGGACAAGGACCGTGACGGCTTCGTGCTGGGCGACGGCGCCGGCATCCTGATCCTGGAAGAGTACGAGCACGCCAAGGCCCGTGGTGCGAAGATCTATTGCGAACTGGCCGGCTTCGGCGCCAGCTCCGACGCTTACCACATGACCGCGCCGAGCGAGAACGGCGAAGGCGCCGCGCGCTGCATGGTCATGGCCATGAAGGACGCCGGCGTGAGCCCGGAGCAGGTGGGTTACCTCAACGCGCACGGCACCTCCACGCCGCTGGGCGATCTGGGCGAGACCATGGCGATGAAGACCGCCTTCGGCGACCACGCCTACAAGATGATGGTCAGCTCCACCAAGTCGATGACCGGCCACCTGCTGGGCGCTGCCGGCGGCGTGGAAGCGATCTTCTCGGTGATGGCGCTGCAGGACAACGTCATCCCGCCGACCATCAACCTGCAGCAGCCGGGCGAAGGCTGCGACCTGGACTACGTGCCCAACGAAGCACGCCAGGCCAAGGTGGACGTGGTGATGTCCAATGGCTTCGGCTTCGGCGGCACCAACGGCACGCTGATCTTCAAGCGCGTCTGACCGGTGCGGTAGGTTGTAGAGTCGACTGTTAGTCGACTGCCTTTCGATCCGCCGCGGTGATCGTTGATGGGAAAGCAGTCGACTGACAGTCGACTCTACCCATCGGCAATCCGACAAACGGATCAACGCCGTGCACCACGGAGCCGCCGCAAGGCGGCTTCCGTGCATCTGAACTCCCGAACTGGCTGCCATGACCCACGCACCGCTGATCCACCCGCTGCCGCACCCGATCGATCTGCTGGCCCTGCAGCAGCACGACCCGGCGCGCTTCCCGCTGCTGATGGAATCCACCGCCTCGGGCACCGCCCAGGGCCGCTGGAGCCTGCTGCTGGTCGCGCAGGGCGATGGCCTGCGGCTGGATGCCGACGGCCAGGTGCGCGACCAGCACGACCTGGTGCAGCCCGGCACGTTCCTGCAGGCACTGGATCGCGCCTGGCAGCATGAGCGCCTGCCGCATGACGGCAGCCACAGCCTGCCGTTCCGCGGCGGCTGGGCGTTGATGCTCGATTACGAAGTGGCCAGCCAGATCGAACCAGTGCTGCCAGCGCGTGCTCGCGGGGATGGTCGCCCGACCGCGCTGGCGCTGCGCTGCCCGGCGGCGGTGCTGCATGACCACCACAACGATGCCAGCTTCGTCATCGCCGAAGCCGGCGAGCAGGCGTTGCTGGATGCGCTGGTGGCACTGGCCTCGGCCGTGCTGCCCGAAGCCGGGCTGGGCTGGCAGCCACCGCAGGCGGTCGGCGAGGACGCGCCGCAGCGTTTCACCGATGGCGTGCGTCGGGTGATCGAGTACCTGCGCGCCGGCGACGTGTTCCAGGTGAACCTGTCGCGGCGCTGGAGCGCGCAGTTCGCTGCGCCGGTCAGCCCGCAGGCGCTGTACGCACAGCTGCGTCGTGCCAACCCGGCGCCGTTTGCCGGCCTGTTCAGCGCGCACGGCCGCCATGTGGTCAGTTCCTCGCCGGAGCGGCTGGTGTCGGTGCACGCCGGCCATGCGCAGACCCGTCCGATTGCCGGTACCCGTCCACGCTTCGAAGGCGACGACGATGCCGCGCGCATCCAGGAACTGGTCGGCCACCCCAAGGAGCGCGCCGAGCACGTGATGCTGATCGACCTGGAGCGCAACGACCTGGGCCGCATCTGCCTGCCGGGCACCGTGGTGGTCGATGAGCTGATGACCGTGGAGAGCTACGCGCACGTGCACCACATCGTCAGCAACGTCAGCGGCCATCTGCGCCCGGAGGTCACGCCCGGCGAGGTGATCGCCGCCACGTTCCCGGGTGGCACCATCACCGGCTGCCCGAAGGTGCGCTGCATGCAGATCATCAGCGAGCTGGAGCAGGTGCCGCGCGGTGCCTATACCGGCGCGTTCGGCTGGCTGAACCGCGATGGCGACCTGGACCTGAACATCCTGATCCGTACCGCCGAAGTGGATGGCCACGAGGTGAGCTTCCGCACCGGCGCCGGCATCGTGGTCGATTCGGACCCGGACAAGGAGCTGGACGAGACCCGTGCCAAGGCCCGCGGCCTGCTGCGCGCACTGGGCCAGCAGGGGTAGTGCCGGCCGCTGGCCGGCAACCTCATTCATCCACGATCCACGCGATTGCCGGCCAGCGGCCGGCACTACCGGTACCGGCGGGTGCCGTTGTTCCGGTGGGTGCCGACCGTTGGTCGGCACGGCTGCGTGGCCCCGGTCATGACCCCAATCCACCGGCACGGTATCCTGCACGACGGAATCGAGTTCAGAGGTAGTCCATGGCGGGAGCCAAGCGCGGGTGTCTGTTCGTGGTAACGCTGGTGGTGGTGCTGGGCGCCGTCGTGGCCGGCGTGGGCGCGTGGTTCTTCTACCAGCAGACGCGTTTCGCCGATGCCCCGATCACCCCGACCGCCGAGAGCGTGGTCATCGCCAGCGGCGATGGCATGAACAGCGTGCTGCGCAAGCTGCGCGATGCCGGCGTGGACGAGGGCCAGGACGCCCAGTGGCAGTTGCTGGCGCGCCAGCTTGATGCCGCCGGCAAGCTGAAGGTGGGCGAGTACGCGCTCAGCGCCGAGCTGACCCCGCGCGAACTTCTGCTGCGCATGCGCGCGGGCAAGGTGCTGCAGCACCGCGTCACCATCGTCGAGGGCTGGAACATCCGCCAGCTGCGTGCTGCGCTCAAGCGCGCCGAGCCGCTGCTGCACACCACCGACAATCTTGATGATGCCGCGCTGATGCAGCGCCTCGGCTTCGGTGGCCAGCATCCGGAAGGCCGCTTCCTGCCGGAGACCTATGTCTACCAGCGTGGCGACAGCGATCTGGACGTGCTCAAGCGCGCCCATGCCGCAATGGAAAAGGCGCTGGATGAGGCCTGGGAAAGCCGTGCGCCGGACCTGCCGATCAACACGCCCTACGAGCTGTTGACGATGGCCTCGATCATCGAGAAGGAAACCGCGCTGGCCAGCGAACGCCCGCAGATTGCCGGCGTGTTCATGCGCCGCCTGAAGATCGGCATGCGCCTGCAGACCGACCCGACCGTGATCTACGGCCTCGGTGCCGCGTATGACGGCAACATCCGCCGTCGCGACCTGACCACCGATACGCCCTACAACACCTACACCCGTGCCGGCCTGACCCCGACCCCGATCGCGATGCCCAGCCGCGACGCGCTGATGGCGGCCGCGCAACCCGCGGCGGGCGACGCGCTGTACTTCGTCGCGGTGGGCGATGGCAGCGGCGCGCACGTGTTCTCGCCCAGCCTGGACCAGCACAACGCCGCAGTCGCCCGCTACCTGCAGCAGCTGCGCCAGCAACGTACCCAGGAGACCCCGGCGCAATGAGTCCCGCGCTGCTTCGCCACCCGCGTTTCGTCAGCCTGGAAGGCGGCGAGGGCGCGGGCAAGACCACTGCCATCAATGCCATCCGTGACTGCCTGCGCAGCCACGGTCATGAGGTGGTACTGACCCGCGAGCCGGGCGGTACGCCGCTGGCCGAGCGCATCCGTGGCCTGGTGCTGAAGCCCGATGCCGAGATCGCCGCCGAACCGCTCAGCGCCGAAGCCGAGCTGCTGCTGGTGTTCGCCGCGCGCGCGCAGCATGTGCGCCAGGTGATCCAGCCGGCGCTGCAGCGCGGTGCCTATGTGCTGAGCGATCGTTTCACCGATTCCAGCTATGCCTACCAGGGCGGTGGCCGTGGCCTCGACCCGCAGTGGATTGCCGATCTGGAGCGCCGCGCGGTGGGCCTGCTGCCGGGCCTGACCCTGCTGCTGGACGTGGACGTGGCCGTCGGCCGGGCACGCGCCAATGGCCGTGACCTGTGGCCGGACCGCATCGAGAGCGAACAGGATGATTTCTTCCAGCGCGTGCGCGAAGTGTTCCGCAGCCGCGCACAGCAGGACCCGCAGCGCTTCGCGTTGATCGACGCCGGCCAGGAGCAGGCGCGCGTGGCCGCCGATGTGGTCGCGCGTGTCGAGCGCTGGCTGCAGGACGGGGAGGGCGCATGAGCACGTTTTCGCCTTGGCAGCAGCGCGCGTTCGACCAGACCGTGGCCGCGCTCGATGCGGGTCGCCTCGGCCATGGCCTGCTGATCTGCGGGCCGGCCGGGCTGGGCAAGCGTGAGGTGGCGTTGGCGTTGGCCGACCACGTGCTGGCGCGCGGGGACGCCGCGCACGCCACGCGCACGCGCCAGCTGATCGCCGCCGGTACCCATCCGGACCTGCAGCTGGTCAGCTTCATTCCGAACAAGAGCGGCGACAAGCTGCGTACCGAGATCGTCATCGAGCAGGTGCGCGAGATCACCGACAAGCTGGCGCTGACCCCGCAGTACGGCGTGGCGCAGGTGGTGATCGTCGACCCGGCCGATGCGATCAACCGCTCGGCGGCCAACGCGCTGCTGAAGACGCTGGAAGAGCCGCAGCCCGGCCGCTACCTGTGGCTGATCAGCAGTGACCCGGCACGCCTGCCGCAGACCATCCGCAGCCGTTGCCAACGCCTGGAATTCAAGCTGCCGCCGCAGCACGAAGCGCTGGCCTGGCTGCAGCAGCAGGGCCACAGCGAAGCACTGGCGCGCGAAGCGCTGGAGGCCGCCCGCGGCCATCCCGGCCAGGCCGACAACTGGCTGCGCGAAGACGGCCTGAGCCTGCGCCGCGAAGTCGGTCGAGATCTGGAACAGCTGGCCGCCGGCAAGACCGGCGCGGTGGAGCTGGCGCAGAAGTGGTGTGGTGACGACAACGCGGCGCTGCGCCTGCGCTTTGCCGCCGACCTGGCGCTGGCCCAGGCCAGCACCGATGCCTTGACCACGCCGGAGCGATTGCACAAGCTTGCAGCCTGGTTCGATGCGGCCAACCGCACCCGTGACCTGCTGCGCACCACGGTGCGTGCAGACCTTGCGGTGGTCGAGTTGCTGCTGGCCTGGAACAAGGTGAACGAGCGGCCTGCCGCAAGGGGAAATCGATGAGTGCCAGCAACGCCCGCCAGGGCATCCTGTCCCTGGCCGTGAAGGACAAAGCCGCGCTGTACAGCGCGTACATGCCGTTCGTGAAGAACGGCGGCATCTTCGTGCCCACGCCCAAGCGCTACTTCCTGGGCGACGAGGTGTTCCTGCTGCTGACCTTGCCCGATTCCAGCGAGCGCCTGCCGGTGGCCGGCAAGGTGATCTGGGTGACCCCGGCCGGCGCGCAGGGTAACCGCACCGCCGGCATCGGCGTGCAGCTGGCCGATGGTCCCGAAGGCGAGGGCGTGCGCCACAAGATCGAGACCCTGCTGGCCGGGCTTACCGGCTCGGACAAGCCGACCCACACGATGTGAGGTGGCGCCGGGCCATGCGGCTGCATGCCTCGAAACGCCCGTGAACACGAATGTGAAAAAGTGTTGACGGCCTCTGAAAAGCCCCTATAATGAGCGGCTCAGCAACACACCGGGCGGTTAGCTCAGCGGTAGAGCATTGCCTTCACACGGCAAGGGTCACAGGTTCGATCCCTGTACCGCCCACCATGTTGCAGAACGAAAGAAGCCTCCAGAAATGGGGGCTTTTTTGTTGCCTGACCATCAGCGCGGCTTTCCGGCATCGTTGGCAGCGCGACTCACCGGCTCCCTCAACCGCGCGAAGCGCTCGGGGGACGCACTTCACCGATGCGGGCACAGGATTCCATCCATGCGCTGTTCCGTGGTTCACGGCCGGCGTACTCTCGAGGCAGTGCCGTGCCCCCATTCCCTTGAGTGCCACCATGCCGCTCGCCCGCATCGATCTTCGCAAAGGTAAATCCGCCGACTACCTGCAACGTGTCGGCGAAGCCATCTACCAGGCCATGCGCGCGGTGGGCGTGCCGGAGAACGACCGCTTCCAGATCTTCCAGCAGCACGACGCCGGCACGCTGATCTACGACCCCGGCTATCTGGGCGTGGACCGCACCGACGATTTCATCTGCATCCAGATCACCTGGAACGAAGGGCGTACGCTGGAGCAGAAGAAGGCGTTGTACGCCGGCATCGCCGATGGACTGCACGCGGCGGTGGGCATCCGCCGCGAGGATGTGTTCATCAATCTTGTTGAAGTAAAGAAGGAGAACTGGTCGTTCGGTAATGGCGTGGCGCAGTACGTGAGTTGATGCGCGGAAAGCACCACGCATGGCGTGAATCTACACCTCGCTGCCGACCTGTTCGCCTTCGCTGGCCGGGGCATTGCTGGCCGCTTTTACTGCGTCGGCGCTGTTGGGTTGTTCGCATTCGATGCGGGTGACATAGCCCTCGCTGCCGATGCTGTGCTCGGCACGCTTGACCAGCCACTGCCCATCCACGCCCTCGCGGAACCCCTGCATCACCACCGTGGCCTCGGCCATCAGCGTCTCGCGGCCGGGCAGGGTGTAGCTGAGCGTCCGCGTCTGCCGTGCCTGTTCGCGATGCTTGGCGCGCGCCGCCGCCTCTGCGCTCTCCCGGTCGGCATAGGCCATGCGCAGGCGCATGATCGGTTCACCGCTGCCGACCTTCACTTCCTGGCGCTTGGCACTGCGCACGTCGCGGTAGTACGCAATGGTGGTACCGGCATCTTCGCGTGCGGCAAGGGTTACCCGATAGTCGCTGCCATCGGCCGGGGTGAGGGTGACATCAGGAATGCGCTCGCCGCTGGCGCTGGTGGATTCGCCCCGCTTCACGAACACCAGGCGCCCGCCTCCGGGCTTGGCGATGGCATCGTGCTGTTTGGCCAGGCGCAGCAGAAGGTTCATGTCCGACTCCTGCGACTGCACCGTCAGCGGAAGCACGATGGACGCCAGCGATGCGTTCACCGCTGCGTTCAGCCCATGCTCGCCGGCCATGCGTCGCACCATGTCGCCGATCGTGGTGCCCTTCTTCCAGGTGCGCGTCTTCTGCGTCTGCAGGTCGCTCTTGCCCCCCTTGCTGGTCTCGAACGGTGCCGCCCTGGCGCGCAGCGTCATGCTGCCGGGAAAGCCGGAGATCTCCACCTCGTCGCAGATGTACAGGCCCGCGCGCCGCACTTCGCCGTCATAGCCGATGAAGGCCTCCAGTTCCGCGCCAACCGGTGGCAGCTGGATCGGATCGGACGGATCGTGGTCGGCCAGCTGCAGTTCCAGCGTGTCGGACGTGTTGCCGGTCTCGTCGGTGATGCGCAGCGACTTGAAGCGCGCCATGATCCTGTCGGTGATGTCCTGGCTGTTGGCCACCACGCGGAAGGCCGGTGTGATGTTCAATCCCACAGGGCGACTCCCTTGCGCTCGCTGGCCGGGCGCTGCACCTCCGGCAGGGTGATCGCTACGCCGGCAGGCAGTACCGGGCCGCGTGCGGCCAGGCCCGGGTTGGCATCGAACACCGCGCGCAGGATGGCTGGTGACTGCTCGCCATAATGCGCGTACGCGACACGGTCTACGACGTCGCCGTCGCGGGTGCTATACGTTCGTGCCATTGCTGTGCTTCCGCAGTGAAAGGGTGAATTCCTGTTTCAGGATCGCGCTGTCGGCGGTGAACTCGCTGGCGGTGGCATCGATCTTCTCGATGACCCACAGGCCCAGGTTGCCGCCTTTGCCGGTCAGCAGTCGATGAGGCGTGCCCTGCGCGGCCAGCTTGCGCAGCTGTGAGAGCTCATTGCCGGCGCCGCGGAACTGGTAGTAGATGACGCCCGGCAGGGTCATGCTGGCTGAGCCCGGTCCGGTGTACTGCAGGGCCGCCATCTGGCCGATGCGGTCCTGCGCCTGCCAGCGATACTCGTTGGATTGCTGGATCTCCCGGAAGACCGCGGTGTTGAGGCTGAACTTGAAGCCGCCCAGCATCAGCAGCACCGGAGCGTTGCCGGAATCGTTTGCTTTGAACTGCGACAGCAGCTTGTCCACTGTGCCGGTTACGAACTCGCGCTTCATGCTCAGTTCCTGTCTGCAAGGCCACCACGGGCGGCAACCGCGTTGCGACGCTGCAGCTCGTCGGCCGTGCGGCGCGCCACCGATTCGCTGGATTCACCGGGTTGCTGGTGGATGGTGATGTTGTTGGTCTGTTGCTGCTGCACGGTGGTCGGTGCGCGCATCGTGGGCGAGGGCATGTCCGGCGCACGGCGTCCCTGCGCGCCGCTCAGCTCGGCCATGCGGCGGTTCAGGCCATCGTTGTCGTTGGTGCCGACCGCGTACGCAACGCGCGCCATGTCGCCGATGCCACCACCGCCGCGCGCCTTCATGCCGCTGTAGATGTTGGCGGCGCCCACTGCGGTCTGCAGCCCGCCCTCGGCGACCTCCAGCGCTTTGTCGTTGGCAGCCCCTACGCCACCACCAAGCTTGTCCATGAACCAGCCGACGCCTTCGATGACTGGCTTGAGCTTTTCCAGGATGCGGTCGAACGCTGCGGTCGCCTTCTGGCTGATCGACTCCCAGATGTTGCCAAGGGTTTCGTTGATGAAGCCGGCGACGGTGCCGAGCATCTCGCCCAGCCACACCACCGCCCCCACCACGCCGCCGATGACCTGGATCACCAGCCGGAAGTTGGTCAGCAGCGCCTCACCCACCAGCGAGCCGATCTGGGCGACGCGTGACAATTCATTGCCGGTGTACTGCGCCGGTTCCAGCATCTTCGACAGCCAGTCCCAGGCCTGGCCGATCAGCCCGCTCATGACTTCCCAGGCGGGGCGCAGTGGTTCAACCGCGCGCATCAGTTCACCCATCGCTGCGGTGCCTGCACCGCTCAGGCCTTCCCAGACGCCGCCCAGGAATGCCTTGATCGGTTCCCAGTACTTGCGCACCAGCAGGGCGCCGGCGGTGATGGCGGCGACGGCAACGGCGATGGGGCCACCGCCGATGGCACCAATGGCAGTTGCGACGATGCGGAAACCCGATGCCAAGCGCATGGCCATCGGCCCAAAGCGCCCCAGCTGTGCCAGCAGGCTGCCGCCACGGAACAGCTGGAAGGCCTTCTGCACGCCCAGGACCGGGCCCTGCAGGAAGGTCCAGGCATAGCGAGCGCCGAGTACCGCCGCGCGCATGCCCAGCATGCCGACCACGATCTGCGTGGTGTTGGCGATCAGCTTCGGGTTTTCCTGCACGAACGAGGTAACCCCGTTCAACAGCTCGGTCAGCTTGACCGCGGCCTCGCCCACCGCGGGCAGCAGCGCGGCACCGAAGGCCTTGGACAGGTTGTCCACGGCGATCTTGGCGCCCTCGATCTTCTGCGGGTCGGTCTGCATCGCGTCGGCATAGGCCGCATCGGTGGTACCCGCCGATCCATTCAAGGCCTTGTCGCGGACACGGATGTAGGTGTCCCAGTTCTCGATCATGGGCTGGACGAAGTTCTTCGCCTGTGCATCGCTGAACAGGGTGCCGATCTTCTTCTGGTCGCCCGCAGTCGCCTGGATGATCCCCTGCATCGCAGCATCGAAGGGATTGCCGCCGCTGGTCTGTGCATCGCCGATGATCTTGCGCAGATCCAGGTTCAGGCTCTTCTTGGCCTTCTCCTGAATGTCCGGCGAGAGCACCTCGGACATGAAGCTCTTCATGTTGCTGGCGGCCTTGTCGGCGCCACCTGCCGAGTCCAGCGTGGCTTCCAGTGCCGCACCCAGCGTAGCCGCCGCCGATGTGCCCTGCAGCTTCATCGCCTCGAACGAGGAACCCAGCACCGGCAGCACCTGGGCCATGTCCTTCAGGCCCAGGCTGCCCTGCTGGCTGTTCACCACCAGCACGTCCAGCGCGTTCTGCATGCGCGAGGGATCGATATCGAACGACTGCTGCAGGGCGGCCGCAGCTTGGGCCACATCATCGATGCTGGCACCGGTGACGGTGGTGGTCCGTCCAACGGCGCCGAGGCTGGCCTGCGCGGACTGTGCGTCCATGCCGGCCGCGACCATCAGCTTGATCGACCGCTGCAGATCGTCGGCGCCCTGGTTGGTTGCACGCGATTGCTGCAGGATCGCTTGGCCGAGCGCACTCACCTGCGCGCGGCTGAGGTTGGCTGCCACGCCGATCTGCTGGTTCTGGCGGGCGAAGCCGGAGGCGTTCTCGACCGGCTTGGCCAGTGCGGTGACGGCGGTGCCGAGTGTGCCGCGCGCTGCCTTGAACGAGGCGCCGAGTTTCTCGCGCTTCTCCAGGTTGGCGGTGCGCTTGGCTTCGACACGCTCCAGCGCTTCCTGTGAGGCGCGCAGCGCATCGGCCTGCGCGCGCATGCGGGTGTATGCGGTGCCCGACTTCTTCATCGCGGCGAGCTTGAGTTCCAGCTTGCCGGCTTCATCGCCGAGGCGCTTCACGCCATCATTGGCGAAGGACAATGCGTCCTTCAGCGACTTGGACACCTCACCGCCGATCGTGATCGTTGTCGTTTTAACGTTACTGGCCATGTACCGGCAATCCCTGAATCCACCAGATGAACTTCGACACCCGCAGTGTCATGATTTCGCGCAGGCCCCAGCCGGTATGACCGGCCAGGGCGAGCACTCCCTGCCTGATCTGTGGCAGGGTCAGGTGGTAAAAAGCGCGACGCCTGCCTGCAGTCGTGCGTAGTCGCGCAACGGCATCTTGCGCACGTCGTCCGGCGAGATCTCGCACAGGTTGGCGATCATCCGCACCTCACGCTGGGCGTCGCTGCCCTTGTCGTCCTGGTAGCGCTCCATGTCTTCCACGGTCGGCTCGCGCATGCGCAGCACGGCGGTTTCCATGCCATTGACCTGGCGCGGACGGGTGAGGGTGATCTCGGCG
Organism: Stenotrophomonas sp. YJH_SMC_40; assembly: GCF_059368615.1. NCBI lineage: Bacteria > Pseudomonadati > Pseudomonadota > Gammaproteobacteria > Lysobacterales > Lysobacteraceae > Stenotrophomonas > Stenotrophomonas sp. YJH_SMC_40. The sequence goes on from NZ_JCAFRX010000003.1 coordinate 192,053, forward strand.
AAGCCATCGCGCTCGATGACGGTGTCGGTGGGGGTCTTGGTCTTGCTGGACATGGATGCGTTCCTGGAATGCGATGCGATGCGATGGATGCGGGGGCGCGAGGCGCCCCCGGGTTCTTCGGTGCGGCGTGGGCTCAGATGCCCAGCGCGCCGCGGATGCCGGCCAGGACGTCGACGCCACCCTGGCGGGCGATCATGTTGACCACGTCGATCTCCTGCACGACCTGGGCACCATGGGTCAGCTTGTAGTAGCTCAGCGCCAGGCTGACCTTGATCGTGCCCTTCTCGCCGACCTTGGTTTCGCCACGGTCCAGCAGCTTCACCTTGCCGCGCATGTTGTGCACGACCTGGGTCACTTCACCGTCGTCGCCTTCCAGCGCCTCGCGGGCGGTGAAGCCGTATTCCTTGCTTTCGATGACGTGGAACTTGCTCATGATCTCCGCGTCGTCGGAGGCGAACTCGACATCGGCGGTCAGCTTTTCATGGCCGAGCACGATCTCGGTCGGGGCGAGCATGCCGCCGGCCTGGAAGTCCTCGGTCTTCAGAGACAGCTTGGGGGCGGTGAAGGACATCACGCTGCCGGCATAACCCTTGCCGTCGACGTAGAAGTTGAAGTTTTTGCGGATCTTGCGTGCCATGCTTAGAAGATCTCCGAGACGTAGTTGTTGTTCATGTGCATGCGGAAGGTCAGCTGCTCACCCGGGTAGGTCGGAGTGAAGTCGAAGTCCCAGTAGAAGCGGCCCTGGGCCACGCTGTCCGCTGCGTTCAGTTCCGGGTCGATCCAGCAGTTGCCGCCGAGGATCGCGCCCTGGGTCTTCAGGCCGCGCAGGAAGGCATTGACGCCCTCGCGCACGTCATCGACGTAGGTCTTGCTGATGCCGCGGTCGACGGCCCACAGGTGGGCGGCTTCCAGGCTGTCGGCGATGATGTCGGCGGTGCGCACCACGCACAGGAACTGCCACTTCGGATCGATGCTGGTGGTGCGGTTGCCCCACAGGCGGAAGCCCTCTTCGCGGATGACCGTGGCCACGTTGGCCTGGTTCAGCAGGTTGGCGCGGCTGGTGGCATCGGATAGGCCGAAGTCGATCGCACGCGCGGTACCGACCACGCCGTTGAGTTCCAGGTTCGACGGCGACGCCCACCAGCCGCGCTCGTTGTCGCTGCGGGCGATGGCACCGGCCACGGCACCGGAGGCATGGCGGGTGACGATGGCATCACCGGACTGCACCAGCAGCGCGGGGTCGACCACGTAGACGCGCTTGGAGCCGGTCAGGGCGGCGGTGGACTTGGCAGCGTCGTCGTTGCTGTTCGGGCCATCCTTGATGATCACCGCACGCAGCTTGTCGGCGATGCCGAGCAGTTCCGCTACGACCGGGTTGGCCAGCAGTTCGGTGTCGCGCTTTTCGTGGGTGTGGGTGAAGCCCGGCACCGCCAGGATGCGTGGCTTGATGCCCACTACCGACTTTGCCGCCAGCAGTGCATGCACGCCGGTGTAGGCACCGGTCTGCGCGTTCACGCCGCCCAGCACGTTGGCCAAGGTGTCGTTCTCGGTGGCGCCCTTCTCGACGCGGACAACGACGACGACCGCGTTGGACTGGTCGAAGATGGCGTCGAGCTGGCCCGGGAGGGTGCCATCATCGACTTCGGTGGCGGTGCCGGCGAGCAGTTTGGCTGCCTGCGAACGCGAGGTCACCAGGACCGGGGTGTTGTACGGGAAGGCGATCTTGTCGGCGCGGGGCGCGGTGCCCACAATGCCGATGACACTGGTCGAGGCAACAGCGATCGAGCGGGAACCACCATCGATGTTGACGACCTGCACGCCATGCAGAAATTCGGCCATGCGTTGTTTTTTCCTTGGTTGGGTGGGTGCTGCGGTCGCGATCTGCGCCGCATGGGTACATGTTCGTATCTGGCCGCGGCTGGCTTAATTGCAGCCGTGGCCCGATGTCACGGCTGCGGCGGCGTGCCCGCTTCGGGATCGGGCGCACTCACCCTTGCCCAGGCGGCGCTGGCTTCATCGAAGGTGACCGGATAGCTGCGATCGCCGGGTGGTGCCAGGTCGGTGACCGTGGACGGCAGCGCCACGCCGCGGGGCAGGGGAGTGGCGAAGCTGGCATCGTGCTTGTTCCACAGGGGGCGCGTGCTGTAGTCCGGCAACAGCGTCCATTCGCGGCGGCTGGCATTCCACGCGTTGTACTGCGCGGTGGTGCCATCCAGCTTGAATGGTTCGGACAGGGTCACGTCCTTGGGCAACGGCTCACCCAGCGCGAGGCGATTGGGTACCGCCATCGCGGTGCGCGTGTCCCACAGCATGCAGTTGCGGAAATCGGCCACCAGTTCCCAGCGTGAGCCATCCTCGGCCAGGCGCAGTGACTGGTATTCGCCTGCGGCCTGGCGGGGGGCGACGTCCACAGTGAAGTCAGGCAGGTTCCACGCGCCATCGGGCGAAGGTTGCAGACGGACCTTGCCCATGTAGGCACGGGTGTGGGGATCGTAGGAGTGCGCGAAGCGCGGTTCAGTAGGCAAGGTCATGTCCTCAGTACGCGATGCAATAGATCATCCGCAGGCCCGCCGGCAGGTTGCGGTCGCCACCGGCGGCCTCCACCACGATGGCATGGCTGTGTGCACCGGCGTCCGCCGCCGAGGCGGCATGGCCGTGGTCGCCGACGTGGGCGATGGAAATGGTGTGCGAGTGACCACCGGCGCCGTTCATGCCGATGTTGTGACCATGGCCACCAGCGCCGTCGGTGGTGAAGCTGTGGGCGTGGCCACCGGCAGGGCTGGTGTTCGGCCAGGGATTGTCATAGTCGATGTTGCCGCGGGAGCCCATGTGGTTCCCGTAGTCGGCACCCCATGGATAGGCGGCCCCAACTTCCGCATAGGCGGTGAGATGCTGGTGGTCGCCCACCCAGGAGGTTCCGCCGGTGTGCGCGTGATGGCCCTGCGAGTCGGTCCATGCACCGTGCGCGTGATCACCGACCGCGCTTGCGCTGGCGCCATGCGAGTGCGCGCCACCTGCGCCCACGGAAATGGCATGGCTGTGGTTGCCTGCCGTTGCCGCGCTTGCGCTGTGGGCATGGTGGATCACTTCACCCTGGGTGAAGCTTCCGACCGCTTCCGGGTTCAGCGTGTGCGTGACTACCGTGCCTTCCTGCATGGCCGGCAGGTTGAAGGTGGTTGCGCCATCGCCGGCGCCATAGCGGGTGCCGATGGCGGCGAACAGGGCCGGATAGCTGGCACGCGGAACAGCGGCGCCATTGCACAGCAGCATGCCGTTGGGCGCGGTGGCACCGGCGAACAGGATGACCTGGCCGGGAACGTGCACGCTGGACGGCACGCCGGTCATGTTGCGCCAATCCAGGTAGTGCGTGCCATGACGGCCATCGAGCAGGTCCGCGTCCAGCCCCTTGTCGGCGCCTTCATCCTTCAGCGCCGCTGATTTCAGGCCCAGCGCGGAACGGAATGCGGCATCGGTAGCGATCGACAGCAGCGTGCGCACGAACTGGGTGGGGGCGCTGGCACCGAATCGCTTGTCGATGAAGGCACGCAGGCCACGCGGCGTTACTGCACGCTGGGTGTCTGCGCCATCTTCGGTCTCGGTCGTAGTGGCCAGCTCGACCACGCCCTGCACCTCGGTGGTGGAGGGAGGGTAGATGAATTCGGCATTGCCGAATTCGATCAGTGCGGTATCGACTTCACTGAAGCGGGTATCGGTGGAGAGCAGCAGCATCGAGGCTGCGGTTTTCTCCATGATGGGATCGGCCTGGCCGAATGTGGCGAACAGCGTGCCGTCGCCTAGGTACAGGCCGAAGCCACGCAGGCTGTAGGCGGTGGCGCTGTCGTCGCGGATCGTGACGTGCAGCGTGTCATCGCCCACCGCCTTGCCGCCGAATGTCGAGACACGCTTGATCTCGCCGGGCAGCGTGGTCAGCCCCGCCGACGGCGTGAATGCCGTGGAGGTCAGGCCGATCTCGGTGATCAGCACGGCACTGGTGCCGGTATTGGGTGGGTTGACCAGCCTGGCGAAGCCGGCGTCGGTGATTTTCAAGCGCATGCGGGGTTTACTCTCCGATCAGTTGGATACGGCGGAAGGTGGTGCCCTGGGCACCGGCGAGCGCACCGATACCGGCGTTGGCCTGCATGCCCTGGGTGAAGGTGAAGTGCGATCGCACCGGCTTGGTCCGGCTGATCTCGCCGATCACGTCGTCGACGAACTTGGCAGTGGCGGTTTCGCCGCCCTGGTTGGCAATGGTCATCACCGCTTCGAAGGTGTGCGGTGCGCCCTGCGGCTGCATCTCCCACCATTCACGGATCAGGATCGAGCCACCAAAAGCGGCGACCACGTCACGCACGCTGCCCCAGGTACCCTTGCGGCGCTGGATGGCGATCGCGGCACGCACGCGCGCGCGCTTCACCGTCTCCGGCCAGTAGGCCTTCCATTCGTCCACGGACAAGGCCCAGGCCAGCCAGGGCAGCAGAGTGGCCGGACAGCGGTCGGCGTCCCACAGCGCGGTGATGTCCACCGGCAATGGGCGGGTGACCGCAGCGCGGGCCAGAGCCCGCTCCGCGTGGGTGGCGTTGGGCGGCAGCAGGGTGCCTGCCATCGGCACCCTGATCAGCGCATCGCCGTCGATGATCGAGCCGGGAGCGGGTGCCTGGCTGAGCGTGATCACATTGTTGAGCACGCTGTAATCAATCACGGCCACAGGCTGGGGCATGGTGCGGATGTAGCTGGTTGCCTCGCGGCCTTCCTCCACCTGCACGCCCCAGAGATGGATGCGGCTGTCCGGCTTCAGGCCGGTGTTTCCGGCTGCCCGTCGATCCAGCACGATACTCACGCCCCGGCGGGCGTCATCTGCGGTTGCGGCATAGGTGTAGCTGTAGCGCTTCCACTCGGTGCCCACCTGCAGACGTGTCCTGCCTGCGCCGGTGGTGCGCACGCCGAGGTCGATGGCACATGGCTCGGTTGCGCGCAGCCAGATGCTGACGGTACGCACGGCACCATCGGGAAACGCGCTTCCATCCTCGTCCACCAGACCGGTGAAGTTCTGATTCGGTCCCCCGATCGCATCGGAGACAGGAAAGGAGCAGGCACTGGAACTGCCATCTGGAGCGGGGTGATTGGACGACAGGTTCGCTGGCTTGGTGTAGAAGCCCTTCCACCAGGTATTACTGAACGCTGCCGAGAAGCGCTGCAGGTTGCGCCGCAGCGTATCCGACAGCTTCAGCCGCCCCTGCCAATCGGTGCGGTACACCGCCTGCAGGGCGGACAGTGCGCCACCCGGATGGCGGAACTGCAGGTTGTGGCCGTCGATGGCGCCGCGCAGGCGCGCATTGACCACGCGTGTGCCGGAATCACTCATCGTTGCCGCCATGCGTCAGAGTCACAGCGGAGCAGTAGGTGGCCTGGGTACGATCCACCACCACGTCAGCCGCTGGGCTGGAAATCTCCACGCGCTGCACACCCTCGGCATGCAGTGCGGCGAACAGGCCCGAGCGGGTAACATCGCGGCCGAGCCGATGCGATTCGGCGATGTAGCGGTCCAGGCGCGTGCGCGCCTCGGCCAGCACGACCTGCGAGTCCGGTCCGGCGAAGGTATAGAGCGTGGCGGTGACCGTGTAGTCGACGATTGTCGCTGTGCGCACCAGCACGTGGTCGGTGAGCGGTCGCACGTCGGTTGCGCTCAGCTTCATTTCGACGGCGTCGAGCAGTCCAGGGGCAGCGGTGCCATCGGCTTCACGCGACAGCACAGAAACCACCACCTCACCCGGCGACGGACTTGTCGCGCTGGCATCGAGTACCCGTGGATCGGCGCTCAGGGCGTGGAAGATGTAGGCGCCCTCCGGGCCGGCCACGCTGAAGCCTTCCGGCCCCAGCTGGATGCGCCGACGGAAATCCTCATCGCTTTCGTAGCGCGGCGGAACACCCTGCTGCGGTTTGCCCGGATCCAGCATCTGGCGACCGATGCCGAAGATCGCGGCCAGCTGGTCGAGGTCGCTGCCAACCGCATAGGCCAGCATCACGCCACGCGCGGCGTCGTTGACACGCTGGCGATCGAGCAGGCGCAGGTAGGTGCAGACCTCCAGGATCTTGAAGGCCGGGTCCGACGGCAGCAGCGCGTCGAAGGTGGGATCCAGGGCCTGCAGTGCGGTCAGCGATTCATCGAACATGGCTTCGAAATCGAGCACTTCGATGACCGCCGGTGCAGGCAGCTGGGACAGATTGACACTGGTGAACGAGCCGGATGCCACGGTTAGCGAACCTCGATTCCTTCGATGGTGATGGCCTCGCCGTCCGGCAGGTGGATCCCGGTCACTGCCAGGATCATCACGCCGGGGGCGGGGAGGGAGACGTCGACGTTCTCGACGTGGAGACGCGGTTCCCATCGCGCCAGCGCGTCGACGGTGGCCGCGATCAGGTCCATGCGCAGCGAGCGGTTGGTCGGCGCATCGATCAGTTCGAATACGCGTGAACCGTATTCGCGGCGCAGTACGCGGGAGCCAAGGGGCGTGGTGAGAATGTCACGCACGGACTGGTGGAGATGGGCGAGCCCATCCAGTGATTTGCCGGTGTTGGCGTCGATTCCTCGCATGGCCTCTATCGTCGTGGAGTGCGGTTTTTCAGGGCATTGCAGGCGTGGCCGCTCAGGCCTGGGCCGGCGTGGTCGGGGCGGTTGGGCCCTGTGCGGTGTGCGTGTGTGCCTTCAGGCCGATGGCGCCGGCCTTGACTTCGCCCGGTGTGCTGATGTCCTTGCCGGCGCTGATCGCGCCGCTGACATCCAGATCGCCGGTCGCCTTGATCGAGGGTGTATCGAGCACGATCGATTCGCTGGCGATCACCTGTGCATTCGCGCAGGTGACGATGACCTTGCCGCTGCCGACATGGACGTTGAGCGTGGTGGTTTCCTGGTCGTACTCGACGCTGCTGCCGTCGGCGAACTCGGTGCGCTGCCGCAGGCGCGAGTCGGCAGGCGGCGGAAAGCGGTCCTGGTACAGGCTGCCGAGTACCAGCGCCTGGCCGGGGTCGCCATAGGGGCACGCCAGCACGACCTGCTCGCCCGGTTCGGGAGCGCACCAGCTGCGCATGCCCGGTCCGGCGCGGCGCTCCAGCCAGGGAATCCAGTCGGTAAGCATGCCGTCGGCATCGACGCGAACGCGCCCGTTCGCCTCGTCCAGTTCGCGTACCACACCGATCATCAGCAGGTTGCCGATCAACCGCGCGTGTTCGGCGCTCATGGTGCGCGCTCCGGCAATGGCTGGTAGCGGGACTCATGGACGCGGCCGATCTCCGGCGCGAAGCTGTAGCACGCCTGCGGCACCACGCCGCCAGCGTCGTCCCAGGGGTTGTCGCCCAGCGCGACCGGCAGTGACCACTCGACGATCCAGGTGCGCAGGCCCGGCTGTGCCGCCGCGGGGTCTTCCGGCAATGCTGCAATCACATCGATCGCACCGCTGGCAACGCCGGGGAAGCGGCCGAGCTGGTGCAGCCAGGTCGCCAGGGCGAGGGCCGCGTTGCGCAGCTGCAGCGCTGTGGTTGCATCGGTCGCCGGCAGCGCAATGCGCGCTTCGAAGCGAAGCGTGGCCTGCAGCAGGCCACTGCCATCATTGTTGTCCCTGCTGCGGTCACAGCGGGTCATCGCCAGCAGGCAGGCCGGCAGGGGCATCCCCTCAGCGTTGGCGTCGCGATGGAATTCGACGCTTGCAAACCCCGGAAAGCGTGCGCGGATTGCGGCTTCGATCGCGGCAATCAGCGGATCGAGCGTGGGAGGGAAGGAATCGTTCGCCATGTCAGCTCATGCAGGGAAGGGAAGAAGGGCGTGGCCCGTGCGGCGCGCGCGGTCTGCAGCCAGTGTTGCCATCACCGCGGTGGGGTGGCATTGCAGGCGTGACCGTATCCGGCAGGCTCAGTGCGTGGGAGTGGCACTGCTGCCGCAGTCGGCGGGTGCTGCCGGCGCGGCGCCATTGATGGTGATGCCGCGCTGGCTGCCGAGGCCGCACAGCAGCGCACTCAGCTGGTCGGCCAGCGCGTGGTACTGCTGTGCGACCGCAACGTGATTGCGCAGCAGCGCGTCATCGCTGGCTGCGTGCAGGTCCGGCAGGCGGGGTGGGGGAAGCAGCTGGGCAGGTGCGATGCTGAGGTCAGCGCGGCAGGGCGTGGCCGGCGTTGGCCTCGCGCCAGATGCGCACGAACTCAGCGTCAGCGTCGCCGCGATCACGACCAGGAGTCTTGGCATGGGTCTCGATGTCCCGTTGCAGGGTGTTGAACTGTTCGGTGTGCCGGGCCTGGTGGGCCAGGCGCTGTGATTCGGCCTGCGCGCCTGCGGCGCTGTTGGCGAGGGCCTGCTGGTGCGTGCGCTGGACTGCATCGGTGCGGGCCTCCTGCTGCGCTGCCCGGGTGGTGGCAACGGCAAGGTCCGCAGTGCGGTCGCGCAGGGTCCATCCCAGCCAGGCGCAGCTCGCGTGGCTGCCGGCAAGGACCAGCAGCCCGATGCCCAACCTCAGTGCCGCGGGCGTCACTGCAGGGCTCCGCCGGCGGCACGGTACGCCGCGCGCAGTGTTTCCAGTGCGTGCTCCTTCTGGCCGTAGCCGGCGCCCGGCAGCGATGCCCAGATGCGCCGGGCCGCAGTGACGGCGGCATCGAAGCGGCCCAGCCGGATCAACTCGTAGGCACCGCATTGCTTGAGCAGCGCCACGGCCGCGCGGTCCTGCGAAACCGGGCCGAAGTCAGGCAGGCCCAGTCGCGCGCGCAGGTCATCCCAGGTGCTGCGCAGGAACTGGTAGCGGCCGGCGGCGCTGGATTTGATGCCATAGCGTGGCAACGACACCAGCACGCGGGGATGGTCGCGGTAGTCGGTGAACAGCTGGCCACCGACGATGACGTCGTAGCCGCGGTCACGCGAGCGCCGGCTGGGTATGTCGGTGCCTTCGGACACCGCCAGCATGTCCAGGAACGCAGCAACGTTGGTGCCACCGAGGGCGCTGGCTGCAGCGGCTGTCATGCGGCGGCCCCCGGCTGCTTGCGAACCAGGTTCAACAGAGCGTCTATCTGTACGCTCTGCTGGGCGATCTGTGCACGCAGGGCGCTGACTTCACCGCGCAGCTGCCCGATCTCCTGGGCCATTGCCTCGCGCTCGTGCATCAGCCCATCGGCGCGTGTACGTTCGGCCGCGAGCTGTTCCTGCAGGGTGCGCAGGGTGTTGCTGGTGGCTTCATCGGCGGTGCGGTCGACCTTGGCCGACGACAACCACTGGCGCAGCCACAGCGACACCGCGATCAGCACGCCCGAGGTCCCGCCCAGGTACTTGGCCCAATCCGGCACGCCGGCCAGCAGGTCGCTCTCGTTCATGCGCGTGCGTATCCCTTGAGCAGGGCCGGGTGGACAGCCGGTGGCAACGCGGTGCGCGCACCGCGCAGGGCGCGCTTGATGGTGGTCTGTGAGACGCCGAACTCACGCGCAACATGGTCGCGTGGCATGCCGCTGGCGACCGCGCGGGCAATCTGTTCACGGCGTTCGTGCGCGCCGGCAGCGAAGCAGGATGCCAGGAACAACAGTTCGCCGCCGAAGTGCGCGACCAGCCGCTGGGCGACGTCGTGGCCAAGGATGTCGATCAGCCGGTGCTGGTCGGGCAGGGTGGAGGGTACGTAGACGATGACGCGGTGACGGCCGGTGGTGCTGGAGGTGGTCGGCGGCCAGGCACGCACCAGCGTGAGGGCTGCGGATTCGCCGATGACCTCGGCCAGGGTCTGGATGCTGTCGGGCAGGGCGTTCATGGAGGATGTCTTCAGTGGCATTGATCTCCACTGTTGCCATCCCGCATGACCAGTCAACACCTTTCATCTACTTTTATATCGGTGCGCTGAAGACGTTCAGTCGTGCGTGAGGAGGGGGGAGGAGCACGACACGCCTGCTTGCAGTGAGACGAATCCGCTTGCTCTGGCCGCTGGTGTTTTCCTGTACATCCGTACTCGTTGTCCTCACCTGGCAGGAACAGAGGCAGATCAAGGGGATGGGGCAGGTACAGGGTGAGGACGGCCACCTGCCACACAGCCTCATGCGCCGTGTACTGGCCGGAAACGAAAAAGCCCCGGACGATGCCGGGGCTTCAGGACTGCAGGGGGCGCTGGATCAAAGATCGAACACCAGGTTGCCGCCGGTCTTGCGGGGGATGTACCCGGCGTCGCGCAGCCAGCGTGCCGCGTTGACCTGGTCCATGCGCTTGACCGGGAAGCGGTTGGCGAACATCAGGAAGCGCGCCACGGTGATCGACTCGCCCTTGCCCTTCAGGGCCGCAAGGGTTTCGACGAACCAAGGCGCGGGCGGCTGCTGGCTGCCCGGGCGGGCCACGGTACGCGTCTGCTGGGCGCTGCCTGCGCCTGCCCGGGCAGTGGCCAGCGTGCACAGCGAGATGAAGATCGCATCCAGGCTCACGATGTCCTTGCTGCCCTTGGGCTGGGACTTGAACAACTCGATGGCCTTCAGGCGCGTCGACGTGAACTGTTCGACCTCCATGGCGTTTCCTCTTTGCGAAATGGGTTGGGGATGCAGGGTGACGACAGGTGTCGTCGGTGATGGGGATGACCTTACATCATTTTCGCCGATGATGGGTCGGGGCCTGCGCTGGGTTCGGGGGATGGACCGGATGGCGGGCCGGCATTCCGGATCAGATCACACCGCGCGAACGCAGCTGGTCCAGCGATCTGCGGACCAGATCGGCCGGGGTGCTGTCATTGTCGACTTCGATGTCGACCAGCTCATGCGGCAGCGGCTGCTCGCTGGCATGAGGGTCGCTGCTGCGATGGCCTGGGCGATTGACGCGGATCACGACACCACCACGACGCCGGATCGCGCGGGCCTCATTGGCGAAGCGGACGTCGGGTACCAGCCCGCCCTCGGGCAGGCGTGCGAACAGCGAGCGTACCCACAGCTCGGGATGGACGCGGTCACGCCCCCACTCGGTACCGGCGGTCTGCATCAGGTGGCGCGGGGTGAGTTCGGCCAGCCAGTCGATGGCGTCCTCCTTGCGGCTGTCCAGTTCGTGCAGGGAGAGCCCGAGGAGGGAGGCGACCAATTGCCGCAGTGGGGCCGCGAAGCTGTCGCATGGCAGTGACAACGCCGACGCCAGTCCATTGGCGAGTGTGTCCTTGCCCGAGCGCTTGCTGCCGGCGATGCCGATGTAGAGCGGCACACGAGAGCGTGGCGCCGGCCGCAGGGCGATGCTGCCCAGTGCAGGGCCGGCACGGAACGCAGCCAGTGTGTCGGCAATCAGGCGATGACCGCTGTCGAGGGAGGCGGGAATCATGCGGAATCTACTCCTGGAGAAATGCGGCAGGTGCCGGAGGATCAGGAATCGCGACCGACGACGCTGCGGGCGCGGAGGATGCGCTGGGTGATGCGCCCTCCCCGGGCCGCTGCGGCGATCGGGTCAAAGCACAACATGGCGGTGCGGGTACGCCGGCCGGCAGCAAGGTGGTCGCGGATGGTCCGCTCGGACAGCACCGGTACCCGCTGGTGGATCTGCTGCACGGTCAGCTGCTCACCTTCGAAGGCATGCAGTCGGGGACGGGACATGGCGGAAGCGCTCCTGGAAGGTGGCGGGCCGATACCGGCATCTTGCCCCTGTAGATGCCCCTAGTCAACACCTTTCATCTACTGCCATCATGGTGCGGTTGGGCGGGCGGGCTGGCGATCCACAGCCGCAATGCCGCTGCTGCCAGGCGCTCACGCTCAACCGGGCCGCGTGCGGCCAGGACACCCTCGAGATACTGTTGGCGGTGCCGGCGCGGACTGACCACCGTCCAGCGCCCGTCGGTGCCCACGCGCCGGTAGCGGTCCAGTTGCAGCAGGCGACGTGCTTCGCAGTGCAGGCGCCAGTCGCCGTTGCTGCTGTCAACGTCGCGACCATCATGGAGGCGCGGCATCTAGAACGGCCCTGCCGCGTGCTCGGCCAGACTGCGTTTGCGCTGTGGCATCAGCCAGACCTTGGCGCGCTCCTTGCCCACCACGCGGGTGCGCACACCATGCCGCTTCACCACGTAGGCGGCGGCCTCGTTCACCTCGCGACGGTTGGGCCTGTCGATGCCCACCGCGATGACGATCTCGGTGGCGCGGTAGTGCGCGCTCCAGTGCTCGGCAGGGAGCGACCAGTCGAAATGACGATCGATCAGTTCGGCGATCGGCGAGATGGGCTCGTGTTCGCTGTTGGTGGCATTGAGCGCATCCAGTTCCTCGGCACTCAAGTGCCAGGTCTCGCCACTGCAGTACAACGCATGGGCCTCAGCCCAGACCTGCTGCATGTCGATCCGCGCCGGTTCGCCCAGCGCCACGGCGTGCACGGTCCACCAGCGGGTGTTGCCGGTGGCATCGCGGAGGAAGCGTTCGTCGTTGACACTGGCAAACAGGATGGTGCGCCGCGCATAGCGGGATTCGGTGCGCGCGTAGGGGCGACGGATCTCGTCATGGCTGCGCGAGATGAATGATTTCAGCGCCGCGATATCGGTACGGCGGAAGGTGGCATCGACTTCGCCCAGCTCGACGATCCATCTGGAGATGACCTGCTTGACGCTGTCCTTGTTGGCCGGATCCAGAACCACCCCGTCGGCGATCAGATGCAGCTCTACCGGCGCCAGCTGCCGCGCCCAGCGTGTCTTGCCCAGGTTCTGTTTCGAAACGAACGTCAGCACGCCGCGCGCGACCACGCCATCGGGCTCAAACGCCGCAGCCACGCCGGAGATCAGCCAGCGCCGCATCAGGACTTCCTTCAGCACGCGGCCGTCGGCCATGTGCGTGGGCTTGGCTTCCTGCACGGTATCGAAGAACGCCTGCAGGCGGGACTGGCCATCCCACGGCCGTGAGGTGATCCAGCTGGCGACCGGGTTGTAGGGATTGGCTTCGGCCACCTGGCACAGGTTGGTCTCGAAGCTGGCGGTGGCCATGCCAGCGCGGTGCATGCAATCCATCACTTCGCCCGCCGCGACCTCCTTGGCGTTGTCCACGGTCGTCTGCAGCCCAGGGACCAGAATCTCCAGATCCTTGCGGATGACGTTGTAGCGCACGGTCACACCGGTACGACGGCACAGCTCGGCCAGGTTGCGGGCGGTTGGCAACGGCCGCCCGCGCGCGTTGGTATCGGGAAACGGGGTGAAGGCATCGAATGCGGACAGGTTGCCCGGCACCTGGTAGCGCGCGCTGGCCGATGACGGCGCATCGTCCAGCGCCACGTCGTCGCCCCCTGCCGGCGGCATGGGGGGCAACAACTGGGCACGCACGGTGTCCAGCCCCTCGCGCAGATGCAGGTCGTTGAAGTCGGTAGGGCGGTCATCGTCGCCATGCAGCGCGGCGAACTCGGGCCAGACCACGCGGGCATCGATGTCCGCGGCAGCCTGCGTGGCCAGGGTGACGCCAGGGTTGTCCAGCGGCTGCCGCGTCCACTGATCGTTGTCGGCACACAGCACGAATGACGCGTCCGGCATGGCGCCGCGCCAGGCTCGGGCGACCGCGCCAAGGTTGCCTGCATCCCAGGCCACTACCACGCACCAGCCCGTGGCCTGGTGGATGGATCCGGCGGTGGCATAGCCCTCTGCAATGGCGATCGGCTGGCCGGTAACCGGCTTGCCGATGACATGGAAGCAGCCCTGCTTGCGGCCACCGGAAAGGAAGTCCTTGTCGCGGCCAAGTGCTGGATCCACGCGGGGAAAGATCGCCTGCAACGAGACGATACGGCCCGCGCTGTTCATTACCGGTACCAGCAGGGCGTTGTCGATGTGGCGGAAGACAAGGCCATCGCTGTTGCGCACCGGCCACGGCGCCACACGCAGGCCATGTGCATGGATGCCCTTGCGTACGAGATAGGGGTGGTGGGCATCGGCAGGAATGGCTCGGTTCCACAGCACGTTGGCCGCCTTGGCGGCGGCGTCATCGCGTTCGCGCTGATGCCGTTCGCGCTCGCTGCGGGCCGCCTCCTGGCGTTGCCTGATGGCACGCTGCTCGGCGGCGCTCAACGCGGTCGGCGATTTCGCGCACCAGGCATGGCGGGTGCCGGTCCGCCAGCTGCCGAACTCGCCGGCCGGCACGTGGTCTCCAAACAACACCGCCCAACCATTGCGCGTGCCACGACGGTCGCCTTCCACATGGAAGCGCACCAGCGTGCCATCGGCGTTGAGCGCGTCGCGGCCGCGCGCGTCCGGCACGATGCCGTGCGCGTGCATGGCCTGCAGGAACGCGGGAACGATGTCCTGCGTGGGATGCGGTGTGTGCATTCGACGGAGCCCCTGGGAACGTGGATCGGTCCACGGCGGCCGATGGCGGCCAACGTGCTGTGCAGTACCTGGCGTGCGCAGGCCACGCAGCGGCCGACCGACGCAATGTGGTCAGGATGTGATGGGAGGTGGTGACACGGTCATGGTGTCGGAATGGGGGTTCATTTGCAACACCTTCCAGTACCTTGCATCCCCGGTCGCGAACAGGCCGCCCGCTACTCGTTGGATCTGTGATGACGATCCGCAGATTGCTGTGGTCGCGCCGGTGCGTCGCAGTTGGCGAGAACCGGTTTTCGGATGATGCGATCGCCGTCAACGACGGCCCATCGTTTCTCTCCATCGCGCCTTCGGGCGCCCGTGCACAAGGAGCCTGCATGCCTGAAATCCACTGCAACCACGAACGCCGATCCGCCGCGGAATCCGCGTCGTTGACCGTCGTTGCGGCGTTCTCAACCGGTGCGACCACCCCTCGATAAAATACAACCCGCATGACGGACACCATCGACGAAGCGCAGGAAATGGAAGCGCGCCACCTGCAACGCGCCCTGGCCCAGCACGCGACGCGGGCCAGCAACGTTGCCCCTCTCACTCCCATGGGGGAATGCCACAACCCGGACTGCAGCGAGGACTTCGACAACGATCCGGCAAGACTGTTCTGCGGGCCTGCCTGTGCCGAGCGTTTCGAAGCCATCCATCAACACCGCAACGCATAGGAACAGGGGACATGTCTCTGAACAGCAACGACGCTGGCTTCACCGAACGCATCGCCGGTTTATCGGCCGAGCTCGCCGTGCTGGTGAGCCTGGTGGAGAACCACATCCATCTGCAGCTGGCTGATCTGGCCGACTCGGGTGATGTGGATGCACAGGAGCGATTTGCGGTAGCCGATCCGGAGCGCTGGTTGGAGAACGCCCGCAACAGCCTGCAGGCGGGTTTCATGTTCCTGGAGCGCGCGGTGCAGCAACCGGCGCGGTTCTAGCGATGTGATGCGGGGACGGAAGGGGCCGTATGGGTGCCTTCCGTCCCCCTTGGTGTCATGGAGAGCACTTGCGTCCGTGGCTGCGTCATAACGTCGCACCACCCTTCTGGAAACCCTGAACGTGGTCCAGGGTTGGCGGCAGCCCCGTAGAATGGCGGCGTGCGTCGTTCTGTCCTCCACCGCCGGTTCCAGTCCCTGGCATGGCTTGCCATGCTGCTGGTGCTGCTCGCCCCGTTGGTGAGCCGTTGGCTGGCGCACGGTCACGTGGCTACCGCTGCGCCGGTGGCGGCGATGGACCAGGCGATGCACGCAGAGCATGCGCAGCACGCGATGGAAGGGCACCACGATCATCACGCGATGGCGATGCAGCACGGCGAATCGACGCCGAAGCCAGCTGCCGATCCACATGCCGACCATGAGATGGGCGTGGATTGCTATTACTGCCTGATCGCCGCGCGGCTGATCACCCTGCTGGTGGCCGCATTGCTGCTGCTGGCGCCGATGGCGCCGGTATGCCGCGCGCTGTGCGGTGCGGTGCGGGCGTTGCCGCAACGGATCAGCGGCACATTGGGAGCGCGTGGGCCGCCGGCCTTGATGGCCGTTTGAGCCCTGCGCGCACGCCTTTGGATTGATTTTCCCAAGCTGCCAGGCATGGCCTGGCACGACTGCGTGCGCGTTCCCCGAACTCCCTGAGCTGCCCTGCCACTGCGGGATGGCTCTGCATGCCGTGAACAGATGAAAACCAACCCCAACTCCGCGCACCTGCGCAGGGCGGCGCTGCCTGCGCTGTGCATGTCCCTGCTGCCCGCCGTGCCCGCCCTTGCCGCCGATGCGGCACCCACGACCACGCTGGATACCGTGCGTGTGGTCGACACCCGCAGCGGTGAACTGTCTTCCACCGCCAGCGCCGGGTCTGCGCTGGGCCTGAGCGTGCTGCAGACACCGGCCAGCCTGACGGTGATTTCGCGCGAGCAGCTGGAGCAGCGCGGCGACACCAACCTCAATGATGCGATCAGCCGCGCCGGTGCGATCAGTGCGATGCCGCACCCGGGCAACGGCCTGAGTGCGCTGTCCAGCCGTGGCTTCACCGATGGCGCTTCCGTGATGCGCCTGTATGACGGGCTGCGCCAGTATGGCGGCGTGGGCATCACCTTTCCGTTCGATACCTGGTCCATCGAGCGCATCGAAGTGCTGCGCGGTCCGGCCTCGGTCATCCATGGCGATGGTGCCATTGGCGGGGTCATCAACATCGTGCCGAAGAAGCCGACGCGCGGTGCCATCGAGAACGAGATCAGCGTGACCGTGGGCAGCGAGGACACCGCACGTCTGGGCTTCGGCAGTGGCGGCGCGCTGACGCCCGAGCTGGCCTACCGGCTGGATGTGAGTGGCAACTACAGCGGTGGCTGGGTTGATCGCGGGCGCAGTAGTGATGCCACCTTCTCCGGCGCACTGCTGTGGCAACCGCGTGCGGATCTGCAGCTGTCGCTCACCCATGCGGAAGGCTATCAGCAACCGATGCGCTACTTCGGCACGCCACTGGTGGATGGCCGCCAGCTGGAGGCGCTGCGCCACCGCAACTACAACGTGGAAGACAGCGACATCCGCTACCGCGACCGCTGGACGCAACTCGATGCGCTGTGGACACCGAACGCGAACGTGGAATGGCGCACGCGCCTCTACCAGATCGACAGCCAGCGCGATTGGCGCAATGCCGAATCCTATGTCTACAACCGCGCTACCGGCTTGATCGATCGATCAGGAAACACCGAGATCACCCACAACCAGGAACAGACCGGACTGACCTCGACGCTGCGGGTACAGGGGAACATTGCGGGCCTGGCCAACAGCTTCGCCGTGGGCCTCGACGCCAACCGCGCGCACTTCAAGCACACCAACAACACCTACGCCGGCAGCTCCGGCCCGGTCGACCCGTTCGATCCGGTGCCGGGCCAGTTCGTCAGTGACGCGCCGAATCTGCCGCGCTACCGCAACGGTGCCGAGCAGTACGCGCTGTTCGTGGAGGACCGGTTGGCGCTGAGCGAACGCTGGTCGGTGCTGGGCGGGCTGCGCCACGA
Source organism: Stenotrophomonas sp. YJH_SMC_40 (assembly GCF_059368615.1). Taxonomy (NCBI): domain Bacteria; kingdom Pseudomonadati; phylum Pseudomonadota; class Gammaproteobacteria; order Lysobacterales; family Lysobacteraceae; genus Stenotrophomonas; species Stenotrophomonas sp. YJH_SMC_40. The sequence continues at coordinate 209,362 of NZ_JCAFRX010000003.1, forward strand.
CCGCGCGCGCATTGATCGTACGGATCTGGTCAGCGGCCAGAATGCGTTCTCGAGGACCTACAGCAGTACTGGCTGGCGCGTGGGCGCAGTGTTCGTATTGCAGCCCACGCTGAGTTTCTATGCACAGTACTCGCAGGCGGCGGACCCGGTCAGTGGCCTGTTGATGATCAGCCCGGCCAACGGCGCCTTCGACCTGGCCAAGGGCCGGCAGGTCGAGGTGGGCCTGAAGCAGGCCTTCGATGGTGGCGAGTGGACGCTGGCGGCGTACCGCATCCGCAAGACCGGGCTGCTCAGCCGCGATCCGCTGGTGCCGGATCGCCGCGTGCAGGTGGGCGCACAGACCTCGCGTGGCATTGAGGCGTCCTTGAACTGGAACTTCGCGCCGCGCTGGTCGCTCGATGCCAATGCCACGGTGCTGAAGGCCGAGTTCGAGGACTTCCTGGAAACCATCGGTTCGCCGCCGGTGCTGGTGTCGCGTGATGGCAACGTGCCACCGAACGTGGCCGAGCGCCTGGCCAATGTGTGGCTGAGCTGGCAGTTCGCACCGGACTGGAGTGCGGCGGGTGGCGTGCGTTACGTCGGCAAGCGCTACGCCGACAACGCCAACACCTTGCAGCTGCCCGGCTACAGCACCACCGACCTGGCACTGACCTGGCAGGCGGCACCGCGCACGCGGCTGTCGGCGCGGCTGTTCAACGTGTTCGACAAGGCGTACTACGCCACCGCGTACTACACCAGCACGCAGTGGCTGCTGGGTGCGGACCGGCGCGTCGAATTCACCGTCGACCATCGCTTCTGAGGACGCTGGCGATGACGTTGCGATCCACCGCCAAGCGCTGGACCTATCTGGTGCACCGCTGGCTGGGCATCGGCGGATGCCTGCTGATGTTGCTGTGGTTTGTCAGCGGCATGGTGATGCTGTTCATTGGTTACCCGAAGCTGACACCCGGTGAGCGGCTGGCGGCGTTGCCGGTGCTGGGGGATGCTCGCGATCTGCAGGGGCTGTCGGTACTGCCTGCCGTGGTGCAGGCCGAGCCGGAGGTTGTGGCGCTGACGACGCTGCGTGGCGAGCCTGCGTACGTGGTGCGCAATGGCAGCAACGTGGGCGCCTGGTCTGCCGTGACCGGCCAGGCGCTGCTGCCGGTGTCGGCACAGCGAGCCGAAGCATCCGCCGCACAGTTCGCGGGCGGCCAAGCCTTCGTCGGCGCGACACGCGTGGACGAGGACCGCTGGACGCATTCGCGTGCGCTGGATGCGCATCGGCCGCTGTACCGGGTTGAAGTGGGCGGCGCGCAGCCAGGGGATGTGTATGTGTCCTCACACACCGGCGAAGTGGTGCAGGACGCACCGCATGTGCAGCAGCGCTGGAACTATGTGGGCGCCTGGCTGCACTGGTTGTACTTCCTGCGCATGCAGTCGGTGGACCCGGTGTGGACGTGGGTGGTGATCGTGATGTCCGCGCTGTGCACGGTGGCGGCGATCAGCGGCATCGTGGTGGGTGTGTGGCGCTGGCGCTTCCGCGGGCACTACCGCACTGGCGCGAAGACGCCGTACGTCGAGCCCTGGATGCGCTGGCACCATCTGATCGGGCTGGTGGCTGCGGCCTTCATATTCACCTGGATCTTCAGCGGGCTGATGTCGATGAATCCGTTGGGAGTTTTCAGCAGCACGCGTGAAGCGATCGACAGCGGACGCTATCGTGGCGGTACGGTGGCGGTGGATGGCGCGTTGGGTGAACCGGCGGCGCTGCTGGCGGCCGTCGACGACGCGCGCTTCAAGCCGGTGGAGATCCAGTGGCGACGCATCGATGGTGAGCTGTTCGCGGTGTTGCTGGACGGGCAGGGCGAGACCCGCATTGTGTCCGGCAGTGATGGTCATCTGCAGGTTGCGCGGTTGCTGCGGGCCGCATGGCTGCAGCAGAAGGTGCGGGCGTTGTCCGATGCGCCCGTGCAGGGGTACTGGGTCCAGCTCGCAGCGGATGCGTACTTCTACCCGCGTGCACCGGAAGCCATGAACGGCGCAGCGGTACGCCGCTTCCCGGTGGCGGTGGCTGATTTCGGCGATGCCGAGGCGACGCGGGTCTACCTCGATCTGGCCACTGGCGACCCGTTGCTGACGATGGGGCGTCGCGAGCGCGTGGGTCGCTGGCTGTTCTACTTCCTGCACAGCTGGGACCTGCCGGCGATGCTGCGTCAGGACATCGCCCGGCTGGCGGTGTTGCTGCTGCTGAGCCTGGCTGGCGCTGCGTTGTGTGCAACGGCCACGGTGATCGGCTACCGCCGGTTGCGGATGAAACTGCGGCGCAGGCGGCGCTGATGCCTTGGACTAAACCCGCAGCCAACGTGTGGACACGGCCACCAGCAACAAGGCCGTGGCCACACCGATGAACGCAGCAATCAGACCGAAATGATTGGCGGCAAAGCCGATCAACGCCGGTCCGGCAAGGATGCCGGCAAAGCCCAGCGTAGAGACGGCCGTGATCGCCAGTGCACCGGGCATGCGGTTCTGATGGCCGGCCAGCGAAAACAGCGCCGGCGCGATGTTGGCGCAACCGAGGCCGACCAGCACATAGCCCGCCAATGATGCCTGCCACGGCGTGACCAGGGTCAGCACCAGCACGCCGGCAGCGGCGAGCAGCGCGCCGAACACGATCGCGCGCTGGCGGCCCACGCGTGCCACCAGTGCATCGCCGAACAGGCGCGCGACCGTCATGGTCAGGGTGAAGGTCACATAGCCGATGCCTGCCAGGCTGGCATCGACGCGACGTATATCGCTGAGGAACACCGCGCTCCAGTCGAGCATCGCACCTTCGCCGAGGAAGGCGACGAACGCCAGCACGCCGATGAACAGCACGATGCCATGCGGTAGGGCCAGCATCGGTGTGTCGTGTGGCATGCGTTCGCTGTGCCAGTACGTCGCCGACAACAGCATCACCAGCAGCATGGTGCCGACACCGATCAGCACCGATGCCAAGGGCGGCAACTGTGCGGACAGCAGCACGGTCATGGTGGCCGCGCCGAGGAAGCCGCCAATGCTGAAGAAAGCATGGAAGCCAGACATCATCACCCGCCGTGCTTCGCGCTCGACGATGACGGCCTGCACGTTCATCGTGCAGTCCATCGCACCCACGGCCGCACCGAACACGAACAGCACCACGCCCAGCGTCCAGGCCGAACCCGCCAGGGCCAGGCCGGGCACGGTCAGGCAGATCAGCAGGCTGCTGGCCACCATCACCCGGCGGCAACCGAGGCGTGCGGCCAGCACGCCGGACAAGGGCATCGCCAGCAGCGAGCCGGCACCGAGGCAGAGCAGCACCAGCCCCAGCGTGGCGTCATTGATCCCGGTGCGCGCTTTGGCGAATGGCACCAGGGTGGCCCACAGCGCGGTGGCGAAGCCGGGAATGAAGAACGCAGCGCGGGTCGCGTGCTGTTCGGCACGCGCGCGGTTGGCAAGGGACATGAGCAGTACGGTCAGGGAGGCGTGGGGTGCACCGCGATACCGGCGGCGTGGAAGCGAGCCGCCAAGGCGGGCGGTGCGGTGGTGGTCAGCACCAGGTCGTCGATCTCGTCCAGGCTGGCGATCTGCCAGTTGCCGCGGGCACCGAGCTTTTCAGTGGTGGCGGCGACGATGACGCGGCTGCTGCAGGCCACCATCGCGCGCTTCAGCGTGGCTTCTTCCGAATCCATTGCCCACACACCGGTGTCGCCGTCCACCGCGCAGGGGCCGGGCAGGTACACGTCGGCACGCAGGCGCTGCACCTGGGCCAACGCCTCGGCACCGACCGCACCGCCACCGCTGGCCAGGCGCCCGCCGATCAGCTGCACTGAAGTGCCTTCGAGCATGCTGGCGGCGGTGGCGATCTGCGGGGCATTGGTGATCACCGTCAGGCCGAGAGCGGCCGGCAGCTGCTGGGCGATCGCCAGATTGGTCGAACCGGCATCGAGCAGTACCACCTGGCCGGGTTGCAGCAGCGCGCAGACGCGGGCGGCCAGCTCGGCCTTGTCGCCGCGGTCGCGGGTCAGGCGCTCGCGCAGCGGCCGTTCCTTGGGCGGCGGCAGCACGGCGCCGCCGTAGACGCGCTGGCACAGGCCCTGGGTGGCGAGCTCGCGCAGGTCGCGGCGGATCGAATCTTCGGAGACGGCATAACGGCGCGCCAGTTCGGCGGCGACCACGCGGCCCTGCTGGCGCAGCTCCTCGAGGATCTGCCGGGTGCGCTGGGCGGGTAGGGGGCTGGGGTCGGCGCTCATGCCGCAAGTCTGCACGTTCGTGCATAATCGTGCAACAACACGCATTGGTCGGGAGGGCACAGGGCGGCTGGACTGCCGGTGAACCCGCCCGCCCCGGGGTCTATGGATCGGCCTCGCGGCCCGGCATCATGGCGGGGCACTTGGCATGGAATCCCTGATGTCTCCCACCGTTCACCGCAAGCTGCGCATCGGCGCGGACCAGTACACCGGCCAGAAAGTGGTCGACCAGCAGTTCCACGAGTGCGATTTCTCCGGTGCGGACCTGACCGGCACCGAGTTCATCAACTGCAGTTTCTACGATGCCGACAGCCGCGCCGGCTGCCGCTTCAATGGCGCCACGCTGAAGGAAGCCAGTTTCCGCAGCTGCGATATCAGCATGTGCCATTTCAATTTCATCAAGGCGCTGGGCCTGGAGATCAGCGAGTGCCGTGCGCAGGGCGCGGATTTCAGCAACGCCAGCTTCATGAACCAGATCACCACGCGCAGCTGGTTCTGCAGCGCGTTCATCAAGAAGTCGAACCTGCGCTATGCCAATTTCTCGCGGGTAACGCTGGAAAAGTGCGAGCTGTGGGAAAACCGATGGGATGGCGCGAATGTGAGTGGCGCCAGCTTCGCCGGCTCGGACCTGTCCGGCGGCCAGTTCGAGGGCATCGACTGGAACAGCGCCAACTTCACCGACTGCGACCTGACCAACTCGGAGCTGGGTGAGCTGGACCTGCGCAGCACCAACCTGCGTGGTGCCAAGCTGGACGTGCAGCAGGTGGCGCTGTTGATGCAGCGCATCGGCATCACCGTGGTGGCGTAGGCATCACCCGGCGTACGCCACCCAGCCCTTGAAGCTGAAGCCTGCGTAGAACAGCTCCACGCCATCGAAGCCGGCCTCCTGCAGCAGCGCCACTTCCTGTTCGGGGGCCAGCAGCGGCAGCCGCTCGGCAATGGCCTCGATCGCGCGCTGTGCATCGGCGTGGGCAACGCCCGAGGCTTCGGCGAACGCTGCGTAGCGCTGCAACCAGCGCAGCTTGCCGGCCGGTTCCTGCGGCACGCTGTGGTGGGCCACAACCAGCGGCGCGCCGGGCTGCAGGCGCCGGTGCAGCTCGCGCAACGTGTGCAGGCGCTGCCCGGCATCGAGGAAGTGCAGGGTCAGCAGGCAGCTGGCCCCATCGAAGCGCAGATCGGGCGCATCGTCGATGTAACCTTCCAGCAGCTGCACGCGCGGCATCAGTGGACCCAGTGTCTGCTCGGCCAGGGCCAGCATCGGCGCGGCCGGATCCACGCCCAGCAGCTGCCAGCCCGGCTGCGCCTCGGCAAAAGCCTTCAGCTCCAGCCCGCCACCGGCGCCCAGCACCAGCACACGGCCCTGCGCGGGAACGCGTTCGGCCAGCAGCAGGCGGCTCATCTGCTGCAACGCGAGGAAACCGGGCACCTGGCGCAGCGGCGCTTCGGTATAGCGGGCCACCGCCTGCGGATCGGAGAACGTGGACATGCGCGGATTCCTGCGGCGGGGGGACATACCACTGTAGCGCGGCGCGCAAGAGGCATTGCGCGCCGCTGCCACACGGGCAGGACAGGGCTCAGGCCGCTGCTGCCTCAAGCACGTCTTCCAGCCGCACCTCGCCGAGGAAGCCACCGCTGCTGGTTGCCGGCTGCTGCGCTTCGATGGCGTAGGCGAACTGCACGCCGGCGTCGTCCTGCAGGCGCTCGAACAGCTGCTGCACCCTGGGGTACTCGCGACGATCGACCACCTGGTGATAGTCGTTCCAGCGCGCGATGCCGGCGAAGTAGGCATCGGCAAAGCTGCGCTGTTCGCCCAGCAGCCACGGGCCCGTGCCGATCATCTGCTCCAGCGCCTGGTGGGCGTGGCGCACCTTGGTGGTGCCATAGGCACGCAGCGCCTCGCCTTCATCGCCTTCCGCATGCTCCAGTGCGTGCCAGAGCGGCGCGTAGGCACCGAAGAAACTGGTGTTGAGATAGGCCAGCCGATGGTTGAGGCGATCGAAGCTGGAGGTGCCCTGTGCGAAGCCCAGCCCCTGCGCGATACCCAGCGCGGCCAGGTGGTTGAGGATGGCCAGGCTCTCGCTGAGCAGCTCGCCCTGCGCGGTTCGCAGCGTCGGGGTTTCGCCCAGTGGATTGAGGCGGCGGTAGTCCTCGCCCTGCACCTGGCCGGGCATGTCGATGCGGCACAGGTGATACGGCTGGCGCAGCCATTCCAGGGCGACGATGGAGCCGAACGAGCAGCCCGAGGGCACGCCGTAGAAGAGGATCGGGGTCATGGCAGATTTCCGGTTCAAGCCGCGATGCGGCGGGTGAGGGAAGCGTGCCTGCGTGGACATTGCCCCGGAAGCCGTTCGAATGGCATCCTGAAGTCCACATCTGTGGACGTTGTCCATGCTCAACCTCAACGATCTGGCCCTGTTCGTGACTGCGGTGGAGCAGGGCGGGTTCGCCGCAGGCGGGCGCCATCTGGGCCTGCCGCGCTCGACCCTGAGCAAGCGCGTGGCGCTGCTGGAAGAGCAGCTCCAGGTGCGGCTGCTGCAGCGCAGTTCGCGCCGCTTCGCATTGACCGAGGTCGGCCAGGAGTTCTTCGAGCGCGCACGCGCAGCGTTGTCTGAGGTCGAGGCCGCCGAGGCCATCGTCCGCGACCGCCAGGCCGAACCTAGCGGCACCGTGCGGATCAGCGCTTCGATTCCGGTGGTGCAGGGGGAGCTCGCCGCGTGCCTGCCCGCGTTGGCCCGCCGCTATCCACGGCTGCGTATCGAAGTTGAAGTGAGTGATCGTTTTATCGACCTGGCGCAGGAAGGCATCGACATCGCCCTGCGCAGCCACTTCGGTCCGCTGCCGGATTCCGGGTTGGTGCAGCGCATGCTCGGTAGCGAACGCATCGTGCTGGTGGCGTCCCCTGGTTATCTGGCAGCCGCGCCGGCACTGGACACGCCCGAACAGCTACGCGCGCATGCCGGCCTGCTGACCGCGCGCCATGCAACGCGCTGGACGCTGCACGGCGCCGACGCCCGCACCGTGCAGGTGGAGCCGCAGGTGGCGCTGGTCGGCAATGAATCGCAGCTGCTGATCGCGGCGGCAGAAGCGGGTCTTGGCATCACCGTACTGCCACACAGCCTGTGTGCTGCGGCCATTACCGCCGGCCGCCTGCAGCAGGTGCTGCCGGCATGGCATGCCGGCGAAGTCACCACCAGCGTGTTGCTGCCGCATCGCCGCGGCCAGTTGCCGGGCGTGCGCGTGGTGGTGGATGCGCTGGTCGCGCATTACCAGCTCAACGCAGCGCGCGCGCCAGTACCTGCCAGATCCTCGGGTCTTGGCACTGCGAAACGTTGAAACGCACATAGTCGGCTGCGCGCTGCGATTGGCTGAAGGCATTGCCCGGCGCCAGCACGATGCCTTCGCGCAGGCATTGCCGCGCCAGTGCGGCGGCGTCGCGGCCATCGGGCAGCTGGCACCACAGGAACAGGCCGGCTTCCGGCTGCAGCCACGGCGTGATGCCCAGCATCTGCAGCTTCCGCAGTGTGTGCCGGCGTGCATCGGCCAGCCGCGAACGTATCGACTGCATGTGGCGGCGGTAACCGCTGTCGGTCAGCGCGATGTGCATCAACTGCGCGGCCAGATGGCCACCGCCGAAGCTGGTCGCCAGCTTCAGGTCGGTCAATGCCTCTATCCAGTCGTGGCGCGCAGCGATGTAGCCGCAGCGCGAGGCTGCCGACAGCGTCTTGGAGAAACTGCCGACGTGGATCACCCGTGACAGTCCATCGAGCGCGGCCAGCCGCGGTGCCGGCTGCAGTTCGAAGTCGGCGAAGATGTCATCCTCGATGATGATCAGTTCGCTGCGTTCGGCCAGGCCCAGCAGGCGGTGTGCGGTGCTCGCGGAAAGCACCGCGCCGGTCGGGTTGTGCAATCCGGAATTGGTGATGTACAGCCGCGGCGAATGTGCCTGCAGGGCCTGCGCGAACGCCTCCAGGTCCGGGCCGCTGTGCGTGTACGGCACGCCGATGGCCTGCACCTGGTGCGCCTTGAGCAGCGCGTGGTAGTTGAAGTAGCTCGGGTCATCGACCAGCACGCAGTCGCCGGGCTTGAGCAGGAAACGGCAGAGCAGATCGACCGCGTGCGTACCGGATTCGGTCAACAGGATCTGCTCCACCGGTGCATCGATGCCAAGCGTGGCGCTGCGCCTTTGCAGCAGCTGGCGCAACGCGGGCAGCCCGAGCGGGGCGGCGTAGTCCACCAGTTGCATGGCATCGGCACGCGCCAGCCGGCGCAGGCCGCGGCGCACGCCATCGTGATACAGCCAGTCACTGGGCATCCAGCCGCACCCTGGCTTGAGGTCGCCCGCGGGCGTTTCCAGCGATTGCCGTGATACCCACAGCGGATCCACCGCGCGATCCAGCCGTGGCTCCAGTTCGGCCAGCGCCAGCGGTGCGGCCGGGCCACTGACGTAGAAGCCCGAGCCTGCGCGCGCACTGATCAGGCCTTCGGCCGCCAGGCGCTCGTAGGCCTCGACCACGGTGGAGACCGAAACCCCCATCGTCGCAGCCTGCGCACGAACCGAAGGCAGGCGTGAGCCGGGGCCATCCACCCGTGCACTGATGCGGGTGCGGACGGTCTGGATGACCGATTCGATGCGGGTAAGCGGGCGCGGCATGGTGGAACCGTAGTGGAAGTGTGGGCAGTACAGTTACTTGCGACTGTACTGGATTGTAGCTGGGGTCTTCCCGCGCCGGATGCTTCCATGCAGGTCCAGCCGGGCATCGTCCGGCACCTTCAGGAGTATAGGCGTGGAACGGTCGGCGAGTGGTTGGATCAATGGCTTCATCGGTGTGGTGATCTTCGCCGGCTCCCTGCCGGCCACCCGCTTGGCGGTGCTGCAGCTGGACGCCGGATTCGTCACCGCTGCACGCGCCACCATTGCCGCCGTGCTCGGCCTCGGCCTGCTCCTTCTGCTGCGCCAGCCGTGGCCGCGGCGCAGTGACCTGCCCGGGCTGATAGTGGTCAGCCTCGGGGTGGTGGTCGGCTTTCCGTTGTTGACCGCACTCGCGCTGCGCCACGCATCGTCGGCGCACACCATCGTGTTTCTCGGCCTGTTGCCGTTGAGCACTGCGGTGTTCGGCGTGCTGCGCGGTGGTGAACGGCCGCGACCGGCGTTCTGGCTGTTTTCGTTGCTGGGCAGTGCCTGCGTGGTCGGCTATGCGGTGCGCAACGGCATCGAGGCATCGTTGCAGGCCGATCTGCTGATGCTGGCGGCGATCGTGGTGTGCGGGCTGGGCTATGCCGAAGGTGGTCGGCTGGCCCGTCATCTCGGCGGTTGGCAGGTGATCAGTTGGGCGTTGCTGCTGGCCTTGCCGGTGATGCTGCCGCTGACGGTGCTGATGCGCCCGGCATCGTTCACTGCGGTCGGTGCCTCGGCGTGGTGGGCGCTGGGCTATGTGGCAGTGTTCAGCATGCTGATCGGCTTCCTGTTCTGGTACCGCGGGCTGGCGCAGGGCGGCATCGCCGCCGTCGGCCAGTTGCAGTTGCTGCAACCGTTCTTCGGCCTGGCCCTGGCCGCGCTGCTGCTGCACGAATCGGTCAGCCTCAGCATGGTGCTGGTGACCGTGGTCGCGGTGATCTGCGTGGCCGGCGCGCGCCGCTTCAGCCGCTGAACGAAAAAGGGGACGGAGGGGATTAAGTCGTAATCGGTCCTACTGTGCCTGAAACGACTTAATCCCCTCCGTCCCCTTTTCCGGGGCGCCCTGGAACAGATGCGCAACGGCGTAGTCGATGAACACCCGCAGGCGTGCACTCGGATGGCGCCCACCGGGCCATAGCAGCGAGAACTGCCCCTGGTGCGTGGGCAGCGCAGGCAGTACCCGTTGCAGGCGGCCATCGGCCAGCGCGTCGGCTGCGAGGAAGTCAGGCATCCAGGCCAGGCCCATGCAACCGATCGCAGCGGCAAGCACGGCCTCCATGTTGTTGCAGGTCATCGCCGTGGGAAGGCGCGCTCCGGCATCGCCTTCGATGCCCGGCAGCTGCCAGGGATGCAGCTTTCCGGTGGTGGGGTAACGGAAGCGCAGCGCGGTATGCAGGCGCAGCTCGCCCACATCGCCGGGCGTTCCATGCATCTGCAGATAGCCCGGCGCCGCACAGAGGATGAAACGAAAGCCGCCCAGTCGCCGTGCGGTCAGGCTGGAATCGGCCAGTTCACCACTGCGTATCACCGCGTCCAGGCCTTCGCTGACCACATCGACGATGCGGTCGTTGAAGTCCAGTTCCAGCTGCACCTGCGGATAGCGTTGCTGGAAGCCGGGCAGCACCGGCAGCAGGAAGCGGTACCCGATGGTGGGCAGGCCGATGCGCAGCAGCCCGCTGGGGGCGTGCTGTCGCTGCGCCAGGTCCGCCTGTGCTTCGGAAAGTTCATCTAGCGCACGCCGGCAGCGCTGCAGCAGCAGTTCGCCTTCGTCGGTGAGATGCACGCGGCGGGTGGTGCGTTGGAACAGCCGGGTGCCGAGCTCCTGTTCAAGGCGGGCGATGCGCTTGCCGACCGCCGACGCGGACAGGCCAAGTGCACGCGCAGCACCAACGATGCTGCCGGCCTCCGCGGTGCGGACGAAGGCGAGCAGGGCAGAAATGGAGTCCATGCGGGGCATGATTACGGAACATTAGGACGCAATCAACGTCCATCGAGCCTGTTTTTCAGGGATAGCGGCCCGTCCATCATCAATGCCCCTGATGGATGGAGGCCCGCATGGCCCCGGTTTCGATGCTCCCTGTACCTGTCCAGACGCAGCAGCGCTGGACCCTGCTTGCCGTCTGCCTGGCCGCACTGGCGTTGCCGTTGTCCTTCTCGGCCGGTGCGGTCGCGGTGCCCGCGCTGGCCCGTTCCGTGGCGTCGTCGCCGAGCGTGCTGGCCTGGGTGACCAACGCCTTCATGCTCACCTTCGGCAGCCTGCTGCTCGCTGCCGGTGGCCTGGCCGACCGCTATGGCCGGCGGCGGTTGTTCCTGCTGGGCACAGCAGGCTTCACCATTGCCACGATCGCCGTCTGCCTTGCTCCCACGCTACCCTCGCTGGATCTGGCGCGTGGGTTGCAGGGCGTTGCCGCCGCAGCGGCGTTGGCGTCCGGCACGGCTGCGCTCGCGCATGCCTGGCAGGGGCCGATGCGTGGCCGTGTGTTCGCCCTGCTGGGCGCCACATTCGGTGCGGGGTTGGCGCTGGGGCCGCTGTTTGCGGGTCTGCTGCTGCAGGCATTGGGATGGCGCAGTGTGTTCGCCGTCGGCGGCGTGCTGACATTCGCCGCCTTCGTACTGGGCGCGCGTGTGTTGCCCGAGAGCCACGGTGAACGCGGGCGGCTGGATGTCGGCGGCATGCTGGGCTTCAGCCTGATGCTGGCAGCGCTGACCCTGGCCCTGCTGTGGCTGGGCGAGTTCGGCCTGCATACCGTGCGCGTGCAACTGGCGCTGTTGGCGACGCTGCTGCTGGGCGCAGCGTTCATCTGCATCGAACGACTGCACCGCTCACCCCTGCTGGACCTCTCGTTGTTCTCGCAACCGGCGTTCCTCGGTGTCCAGCTGCTGCCGGTCGCAACCTGCTTCGGCTACGTGGTGCTGCTGGTGGTATTGCCTCTGCAGCTGCTGGGAGTGCACGGACAGAGCGCGACCCTGGTGGGGCTGCAGATGCTGACCCTGTCCGCGCCGATGCTGGTGCTGCCGATGCTGGCCGCGCGCTGGGCGGAGCGCGTGGGAAGTGCGCGGCTGTGCACGCTGGGACTGCTGGTCTGTGCCTCTGGCCTGTACCTGCTGTCGCGCCATGCATCGCAGCCGTCGCCTTCGCAGTGGGTGCCGTGGCTGATGCTGGTCGGTGCAGGAACGGCCTTGCCATGGGGGCTGATGGATGGGCTGTCGGTGAGCGTGGTGCCGGTACAGCGTGCGGGCATGGCCGCCGGCATCTTCGGGACCGTGCGTGTAGCCGGTGAGGGCATCGCATTGGCCGCAGTCACTGCCTTGCTTGCGCTGCTGATCGGCCATCAGCTGCAGGGCGCGTCGCCGGCATCGCTGGCGCGTGCCGGTGCCTATCTGGCCACGGGGGCGCGGGAACAGGCGCAGGCACTGCTACCGGCGATGAGTCGCATGCAGCTTCAGCATGCCAGTAGTGAGGCGCTGGCAACACTGCTGCGTGTACTGGCGCTGCTGACCGCCGCATGTGCTGCGTTGTTGCACCTGTTGCTGCGGAAACGTAAAGACGCGTTGGTCGGGCGTACTGCGTAGCAGGCTCATCGCCCGCCTTCGCCGTCATCCCGTTGTCGTGTCCCGCTCACGCTGCCTATGCCCACCCGGGCCTAGGCTTGGTCGTCCCCGTCCCCCACGGAGACCTGCCATGTGGCTGCTCGATCATCTCTGGCCTGGCCGTCGACCGCTTCCTCCCCCGGCCGCGGATGCGCCACCGGCACCGCCGCGCCGGCCCTGGCTGAAACGCCCGGCGCGGGCCGGGCGCAGCGGCATGGCGCCCTGGCAGAAGGTGGCCACCCCGCCGCGGCGCACGCGCCACTAGCCGGTGCGGTCTGATGGATGGTTGACCCCATCGCTGACCGGGATCACCCCCAACGCGAACGGGTCGATGCCTTCCAGGCAGGCCACGTTGTAGCCGTACTGGTCGGGGTTGGAGCGGCGCCGGTGATGGGTGTAGATGCCGCACACGCCACAGAAGTAGTGCTCGGCCACATGGGTGTTGAACTGGTACATCTGCAGGTGGTTCTGCCCGCGCAGCACCTGCAGGCCCTGGCGGGGGACGCTGGCGGCGATGGCGCCCCGGCGCCGGCACATCGAGCAGTCGCAGCGGCGGGGATCGACGATGCCGTCGGGCAGGTCCAGCAGCAGCTCGACGGTGCCGCAGTGGCAGGTTGCGCGGTGCTGGGGTTGGACCGGAACGCCGGCCACGGAAGTGATGCCCATCATTGCTCCTGTGTGATCCGTCTGGCCGCGGGGGCCGCCGCAGACGGTGCGCCGGTGTGCCTGAACGGGCCGTAGATGCCACGGTGAACCCGCTTGTGGCTAACTATGCGGCTTCAGGACCGCGACAGGATGCCAGTGAAAGCCGCAGGACGATGGATGACAGGAAGTGCCATGGCGCTGCTGGCGCTGTGGGTGACCGGGCTGCTGGCCTATCAGTTGCCGGGGCCGGGCTGGCTGGCCACCGGCGTCGCCGGGCTGTGGCTGCTGGTAGCGCTGTGGGTGTCGTGGCGGGTCGCGCGTGGCCGTGCCTCGCGCCGCCTGGGCCTGGCGTTCGGGGCATCGCTGGCGCTGGCCGGCCTGTGGTGGCTGCTGCTGACCCCGCGCCAGGACCGCCTGTGGGCCGATGACGTGGCCCAGCGCCTGCACGTGGTGTCTTTCGATGGCCGCCACGTCGTGCTGGACAACGTGCGTGATTTCACCTGGCGCAGCGAAACCGACTACGACGCCCGCTGGGTGCGCCGCGAGTACGACCTGGACCAGTTGCGCTCGGCCGATCTGGTGCTGTCGTACTGGATGGGCCCGGCCATCGCCCACACCCTGATCTCGTTTGGTTTCGAGGACGGTCGCCACGTGGTGTTCTCGCTGGAGATCCGCAAGGAGCGCGGTGAATCGTTCTCGGCGCTGGGTGGCTTCTTCCGCAAGTTCGAGATGACCCTGGTAGCTTCGGAGGAGACCGACATCATCCGCACCCGCACCAACGCGCGCGGCGAGGACGTCTATCTCTACCGTCTGCATGGCATGGACCGTGCGCAGCTGAAGGAACTGTTCGCTGCGTACATCGCGCAGGCCCGCGAACTGGATGCCAAGCCCGGCTTCTACAACACGCTGACCAGCAACTGCACCACGATCGTCTTCGACCTGGCCCGGCACATCGCACCGCGCCTGCCGCTGGACTATCGCCTGCTGCTGTCCGGTTACCTGGCCGAGTACGCGCAGGAGGTCGGCGCGCTCGCTCCAGGTGTGCCGTACGCCGAGCTGCATGACAAGGGCCGCATCACCCAGCGTGCGCTGGACCTGGGCAGCGGCGACCATTTCTGCACCGTAATCCGCCAGGGCGTGCCCGGCACCGAGCAGGACCCGCAGTAATGACCCGATTCCTCCCACGCCGCTGGCAGCGCCTGCTGCCGGTGTTGTTCGCTGCCTTCCTGCTGCTGGGTAGCAGCGGTTGCGCGATGGTTACCGTCAAGCAGGTCAAGTCCAGCGATTCGCTGGTCAACAAGCGTGCCGACGTGCTCAACACGGGCAAGCTCAGTCCGGCCGCGCGCGAGACGCTCAGCGCGGCAGGCCTGGACGAGTCGCAGTGCGAAAAGGACTTCCTGGTCTGCCGCAGCACGCTGCTGATGACCGACGACCTCAATGTCGAGCAGCGCTTGTCGGCGCTGTCCGAACTGTGGGTGAAGGCCGCGCTGGCGATGACGCCGAAGAAGACGGCTGCCGGCGATCCGCCGATGAGCGATGCGGCATTGGATGCCTGGCTGGAAGCGGCGCGCTATGCCTATGCCTACCTGTTCTACAGCGGCCGTTCGCCGTCCGACCGTGCCTTCGAGGATCGGCAGACGCAGGTGCGCGACTACTACAACTACGCCGCCGAGAAGGCGGCAGTGGTGCTGTTCGTGCGCGCACGCGCCGCTGCGCTGGCCGGCGAGGACTACACGAAGCCGCTCACGGTCGGCAGCTGGTCGCTGGCCTCCAACTACCAGCAGCTGAACCTGAAGAGCATTCCCGCGCAGTTGGTGCCGGCCGGCACGGTCAGCTTCGTCGGCCTGCGCAGTACCTATCGCCGCGATGGCTTCGGTGCCGAGCTGGTGATGGTGATGGACCCGCCGAAGCTGGTTGCACCGGTGATCGCACCCGAGGGCCCCAAGGCCGAGGCGCCGCAGGAGGATGAGGACGACGCACGCCGTGGCCGCCGTCATCGCCATGACGATTCGGTGCCCGAGTTCAGCGAGATGTCCTCGATCAACGTCACCGCACTGCTGCGCTTCGAGGGCAGCAACCTGGACGATGTGATGCGCACGCGCCGGGTCGAGCTGGACGCTTATTCGCCCGAAGCCACCGAGCGCATCACCCTGCATGGCGAGCAGGTGCCGCTGGCCGGCAACTTCACCGCCGCCTATGGCCTGTGGCTGGCGCAGAGCGGTTTCGCCCGGCAATCGCTGCGCACCCTGTTCGGCATGAGCGAGGGCATCGGCGAACCGCACATCTACCTGATGCAGCCGTGGGACCCGAATCGTCGCATCATCTTCATGCTGCACGGCCTGGCCAGCAGCCCGGAAGCCTGGGTGAACCTGGCCAACGAGATCATGGGCGACCCCGAGCTGCGCCAGCAGTTCCAGGTGTGGCAGGTCTACTACCCGACCAATGCGCCGATCGCGTTGAACCGCTACGAGATCGCCAACGCATTCAACGACACGCTGAAGCACTTCGATCCCAACGGCAGCACGCGTGCATCGAAGGACATGGTCTACATCGGCCACAGCATGGGCGGCGTGCTGGCGCGCCTGCTGGTCAGTGACTCGGGCGACGTACTGTGGAATGACCTGCTGGCCAACTACGACCTGAAGGGCGAGCGCCTGAAGCGGGTGCAGAACAAGCTGGGGCCGCTGCTGCATTTCAAGGCGCAGCCGAACGTGGAACGCGCGATCTTCATCGCCGCGCCGCACCAGGGCACCGACATTGCCGGCAACAAGGTCGGGCGCCTGATCGGTCGCCTGGTACGCCTGCCGCTGACCATCCTCGGCAAATTCGAGGATGTGTTCCTGGCACTGGCGCAGGCCGAACAGCAGGTCGATGGCACGGCCAAGCCGAAGATTCCGAACAGCATCGACAACCTCAAGGCCAGCGATCCGTTCGTGAAGGCCGCCGCACAGCTGCCGATCGAAGCGGGCCTGAAGTACCACTCGATCATCGCCCAGCGCAAACCGGAACTGCCGGTGGACAAATCCGATGACGGGCTGGTGCCGTACTGGAGCGCGCACCTGCCGGGTGCATTGTCCGAGAAGGTGATCATCTCCGGCCACAGCGTGCAGGAGACCCCGCAGGCGGTGCTGGAAGTGCGGCGCATCCTGCATCGGGACATCGATGATGTGGGGGCCGGTACGCGGTAATGCCGGCCGCTGGCCGTCACCATCATGGGATTCCCGCGTGCGCGGAGGTTGCCGGCCAGCGGCCGGCACTACCGGAATCCGGCGGCGCTACACCCGTCGCGCGATCACCGTGGCCAACAGCGCAAGGCCGAAGGTGATGGCCAGGCACAGCAGGTAGCCGGTGTGCGGGGTGCTTTCCACGAACAACGCGAACAATGCGCCGGAGACCGCCAGCGCGGTGGTCACCGACAGGGCCTCGCTCAGCTGCAGTGCCGAGGTGTTGGCACCCTGCTCCCGCGGCGCCGACAACGACAGCGTCAACACCGACAGGCTGGCGTAGATCATGCCCATGCCGAAGCCGGTCACGGCCCAGCCGAGCAGCGACACCGGCAGTGGCACTACGTTGAACAGCACGGCCAGCGTGGCGGCGATGCCGACCGTCATCATCATCGTGCCGGCGCGCAGCAGCTGCTGGCGTGACCAGCCACGCTGCTGGTGGCCCTGCAGCCACGAGCCGGTGAACCAGCCCAGCGCACCGAGACTGAGTACGGCACCGGCCCAGCTGGGCGAAAGGCCACGTTCGCGCTGCAGCAGCAGTGGCAGGTAGGCCTCGCAGGCGAAGAAGGCGGCTGCCGCGATGCCACGCAGCGCGATCACGCTGGGCAGGCCACGGCGCAGGATCAGTGTTCCGGGCGGAAGCAGTCGATGTACGCAGAACAGCAGCGCCAGCACCGCCACACCGATGCAGAGCAGGGCAGGCAGGCCCTGCTGCTGGCCGCCGAAGTAGAGCAGCAGCGCCGCCAACGAGGCACCACTGGCCCAGCGCACCACGGTGCCTCGCCCATCGTCGGCGAGGCCGCCATCGGTGGGTTGCATGCGCGTAACTGCCGGACGCAGCAGCAGCGCGGCCGGAATGGCCAGCAGTGGCACGGCCAGGAACACCCAGCGCCAGCCCAGGTGCTGCACGATCAGGCCGCTCAACGCCGGGCCGACCATCGAAGGCACCACCCAGCCGGCCGAGAAGGCGGCGAACACCTTCGGCCGCAGGTGCTCCGGGTAGCTGCGGCCGACCATCACGTACAGCGAGACCGAGATCGCACCCGCACCCAGGCCCTGCAGCAGGCGTCCCGCCACCAGCATGCCCATGCGCATCGCAAAGCCGGCCAGCAACAGGCCCAGCACGAAGCAGGCCAATCCGTACCAGAGCGGCCGTGCCGGACCATGGTGATCGGCCCAGCGCCCGGCGAGGGTCATGCCGATCACGCTGGTGGCCAGGGTACCGCCGAAGGCCAGTGCGTACAGGCGCAGGCCATCCAGCGCCTCGGCCACGGTGGGCATCGCGGCCGCAACGGCCAATGCCTCGAAGGCGTGCAGCGCGACCAGCGCGACCATGCCGAGGGTGGTCGCGCGATAGCGTGCGGACAGGATCGAGGTGTCAGCCGGCAGGTGGGCGGCGGCGGGCGAGAGGGTCGGGGGCATACGGGTCAGATGCGGGCCGCGCTTGTCAACTGGCGGCGAAGATAGCAGCATGACACCTCAACAGCAGTTGAGGTCAAGCAATGGTGTCCCAGGAACTGAGCGTGGGCGAAGTCGCCCAGCGCAGTGGCGTGGCGGTTTCGGCGCTGCACTTCTACGAGCGCAAGGGGTTGATCAGCAGCCTGCGCACTTCGGGTAACCAGCGCCGCTATAGCCGCGACGTGCTGCGCCGGCTGGCGGTGATCCGCGTTGCGCAGCGCGTGGGCATGCCGCTGGAAGCGGTCGGCCGTGCCTTCGAAAGCCTGCCCGAGGGCCGCGCCCCGACCAAGGCCGACTGGGCCAGGCTGTCCGCGCGCTGGCGCACCGAGCTGGAAGAACGCATCCACATGCTGCAACTGCTGCGCGATGAGCTCACCGGCTGTATCGGCTGCGGCTGCCTGTCGCTGCAGCGCTGCCGCCTGGCCAACCCGGGGGATGTGCTTGGCGAACGCGGCGACGGCCCGATGCGCTGGGAGTGACCTGCGAAAAGGGGACGGAGGGGATTATGTCGTTTGTGCATTGACGACTTGATCCCCTCCGTCCCTTCTTTCTTACCAGACCGTGATCGTCTCGCCGCTCTGGATGCCTTCCACTGCACGCTGGAAGGCCAGCGCCGCGCGCTGCGCGCTCACCGCTTCAAAGCCCGGGAAGTAGGGTCCGTAGGCTGCCATCGATTCGATCAGCACGTTCGGGCTGACCACGTTGATGCGCAGGCCACGCGGCAGCAGTTCCAACGCGGCGGCACGCACGAAGCCTTCCAGCGCGGCATTCACCGAGGTGGCGTTGACGCCATCGCGGATCGGCTGTGCACTGACGATGCCGCTGGTCAGGGTGATCGAGCCGCCGGCGTTGAGATGGTGCTGCGCCGCCAGTGTCAGCCGCACCTGGCCCAGCAGCTTGTCCTGCAGGCCGAGGTTGAACTGCGCCGGCGTCATGTCCTGCAGCGGACCGAAGTGCAGCTTGCCGGCGGTGGAAATCACCGCATCAACCGGGCCGGTACGCGAGAACAGTTCGGCGACGCTGGCGTCGTCGGTCAGGTCCACGCGCAGTTCGCCGCTGCTGCGGCCGGCGGCGAGAATCTGATGCTGTTGGCCGAGCTGGCGGGCGACTGCCTGGCCGAGGGTGCCGCTGGCACCAACGAGGAGGATCTTCATGGCCGTTCCTTGCGTGAGGGAGTAAGCGCAGTCTGCGCCGTCACAGTGGGGTTAGGTAAGCGGCGTATGCTTTGCAGATTCCTAACTCCGGATTAGCAATGGACACCCTTCGCTGCATGCAGGCTTTCGTCGCGGTAGCCGAGTGCGGCAGCTTTGCAGGGGCCGCTGAAGAGTTGCAGGTCTCGGCGGTGATGGTCGGCAAGTACATCCAGCAGCTGGAGGCGCACCTGGGCACCGCGTTGCTGCAACGGAACACCCGCCGCCAGCGCCTGACCGAAGCCGGCAGCGCCTACCTGGCCGGGTGCCGGCAGGTGCTGGAGCAGGTGCAGCAGGCCGAGGCCGACGTGGCCGGCCTGCAGGTTCAACCGCGCGGGCTGCTGCGGGTCAGCGCACCCACCACCTGGGGCAGCTGCGTGCTGGCGCCACAACTGGCCGGCCTGCTGCGCGCGCAGCCGCAGCTGAACGTTGAACTGGATCTGAGCAACCGCCGTGTGGATCTGATCGAGGACGGCTTCGACGTGGCGATCCGGGTCGGGCCACTGCCGTCGCAGGAGGTGGTGGCGCGGCCGCTGCCACCGTATGCGATGAGCCTGTGCGCGGCGCCGTCCTACCTGCGCCGGCGCGGCACGCCGCGTACGCCCGCCGATCTGGAAGGGCATGACTGCCTGAGCCATCTGGCCTGGCGCGGTGGCCACGGCTGGCAGCTGGCCAACGGTGAACAGGTGGACTGGGAAGCGCGCCTGACCTGCAATGATGGTGTTGCACTGCGCGAAGCCGCGGTGGCCGGGGCCGGGCTGGTGCTGCAGCCGACCGCACTGCTGGCCGGGGAGATTGCAGCCGGGCGGTTGAAGCCGCTGCTGCGCGACTACCTGCCCGAACCGCGGCCGATGCACCTGATCTACCTGCCCGACCGCAGGCCGCGCCCGCGGTTGCAGTGCTTCGTCGATTTCGTCATGACCACGTTGGCGCAATAAGCATCCACGCCATGCGTGGATGATGGTAGGTGCCGACCATTGGTCGGCACACATCGGGATCAATCATTCACCGCAGACAGCAGAGCACCGTGCATTCCAGCGGCGACAGGTATCAATAGATCCACGCCATGCGTGGATGATGGTAGGTGCCGACCGTTGGTCGGCACACATCGGGATCAATCATTCGCCGCAGACAGTTCCTGCCCACGCACCTGCGCGGCGCGCAGTGCCGTATCCACCAGGGCCTCGAAGCCACCGGCCTGGAAGCTCTCGATCGCGGCCTGGGTGGTGCCGTTGGGCGAGGTCACGCGGCGGCGCAGTTCCGCCGGGCTTTCGCCAGCCTCATCCAGCATGCGCGAGGCGCCCAGCAGGGTCTGCACCACCAGCGTGCGCGCGGCGTCGGCCGGCAGGCCCTGGGCAATACCCGCCGCTTCCATGGCTTCGGCCAGCAGGAACACATAGGCCGGGCCGCTGCCGGAAACGGCAGTCACTGAATCCATCAGCCCCTCGCTGTCGATCCACACCGTGCGCCCGGCACTGGCCAGCACCTGCTCGGCCCGCGCGTGCTGCTGCGTGTCCACCGACGGTGTGGCGAACAGGCCGGTCACACCTGCGCCGAGCAGGGCAGGGGTGTTCGGCATCGCGCGCACCACTGCCAGGTCGCCCCCCAGCCAACGCTGCAGCTGCGCACTGGTGATGCCGGCGGCAATCGACACCACCAGCGGTCGGCTCGCCTGTGCCAGCGCCTGCAGAGACTGGCAGACCTCGCGCAGCACCTGCGGCTTCACCGCCAGGAGCCAGGTGCCACCCTGCGCGGCGGCATCGCTCGCGTTGTCATGCACCTGCACGCCGAAGTCGGCGGCCAGCGCCTGGCGCAGTTCGGCCACCGGTTCGGCGACGTGGATGTGCGCGGCCGGCACGCCCTGGCGGATCAGGCCGGCGATCAGGCTGCGCGCCATGTTGCCGCCGCCGATGAAGGTGATGGAATCAGCTGCCATGGAAGTCTCCTTGAAAAATCAGGCCGGGCGTGGGCGCGCGCCGAACAGGGCGGTGCCGATGCGCACCAGGGTGGCGCCCTCGGCGATGGCTTCGGCGTAGTCGCTGCTCATGCCCATCGACAGCGTGTCGATCTGCGCGTGCTGGGCAGCCAGCAACTGGAAAAGTGTGCGCATGCGCACGAATGCATCCCGACGGCGCTCGGCTTCGGGCCATGGCGCGGGAATCGCCATCAGTCCGCGCAGGCGCAGGGTGGGTTCGGCGGCAATCGCTGCGGCCAGTGCATCCACTTCTTCCGGTGCACAGCCATGCTTGCTGGATTCGTCGTCGATGTTGACCTGGATCAGCACGTTCAGCGGGCCTCGCGCGGCCGGGCGATGGCGTGCCAGCGCGGTCACCAGCTTGGGGCGGTCCACGCTCTGCACCCAGTCGAAATGGCTGGCCACGGCCTCGGCCTTGTTCGACTGCAGGTGGCCGATCAGGTGCCATTCCAGCGCCAGGTGCTGCAGCGCCTGCATCTTGGCCAGTGCCTCCTGCACGTAGTTCTCGCCGAAGGCGTGCTGGCCCTGCGCGGCCAGCGCGGCCACGGCCTCGGCCGGCTGGGTCTTGGACACCGCCAGCAGGCGTGGGTCGGGCCTGCCAGCGGCCTCGGCGGCGGCATGCAGGTTGCTCAGGATCTGGGGCAGGGGAGTGGCCACGTAACGCGTTCCGTTGAATCAGGAGGCTATACTGCCGCCCGGGGAAAGATCCTTCCAGTCGAAGCCGTTATTGGGGAGTAGCCGCTCATGGATATCGCCGAACTGCTGGCGTTTTCCGTAAAGAACAAAGCGTCCGACCTGCACCTGTCCGCAGGCCTGCCGCCGATGATCCGCGTCGACGGCGACGTTCGCCGGATCAACATCCCAGCCCTGGACCACAAGCAGGTCCATGCGCTGGTGTACGACATCATGTCCGACAAGCAGCGCCGCGATTACGAGGAATTCCTCGAAGTGGACTTCTCCTTCGAGATTCCATCGCTGGCGCGCTTCCGAGTGAACGCGTTCAACCAGAACCGCGGTGCCGGTGCGGTGTTCCGTACCATTCCGTCCGAGGTGCTCACCCTCGAGGACCTGGCCTGCCCGCCGCTGTTCCGCGAAGTGATCCAGCAGCCGCAGGGCCTGATCCTGGTAACCGGCCCGACCGGTTCGGGCAAGTCGACCACGCTGGCGGCGATGATCGACTACATCAACAAGAACGAGTACGGCCACATCCTCACCGTCGAGGATCCGATCGAATTCGTGCATACCTCGCAGAAGTGCCTGATCAACCAGCGCGAAGTGCACCGCGACACGCATGGCTTCAATGAAGCACTGCGCTCGGCGCTGCGTGAGGACCCGGACATCATTCTGGTGGGCGAACTTCGTGACCTGGAAACCATCCGCCTGGCACTGACCGCAGCGGAAACCGGCCACCTGGTGTTCGGCACCCTGCATACCAGTTCGGCGGCCAAGACCATCGACCGCATCATCGACGTGTTCCCGGCCGGCGAAAAGCCGATGGTGCGCTCGATGTTGTCCGAGTCGTTGCGTGCGGTCATTTCGCAGGCGCTGCTGAAGAAGGTTGGCGGCGGTCGTACCGCAGCGTGGGAAATCATGGTCGGCACCCCGGCCATCCGCAACCTGATCCGCGAGGACAAGGTGGCGCAGATGTACTCGGCCATCCAGACTGGCCAGCAGTACGGCATGATGACCCTGGACCAGCACCTGCAGGACCTGGTCAAGCGCAGCCTGATCACCCGAAACCAGGCCCGTGAGTACGCCAAGGACAAGCGCCTGTTCGAGTAAGGCGGGGCAGTAACGGGGCAGCGTGCGCCAGTGCGCTGCTGTTCCCGTGTTGTTTCCTCCACCGACCGTTACCTGGTAAACCGCTTTCCGGGAGCCTGCCGTGAACACCACCGCGACCACCATCGATTTCACTTCGTTCCTCAAGCTGATGGCGCACCAGCGCGCCTCGGACCTGTTCATCACTGCGGGTATGCCGCCGGCAATGAAGGTCAACGGCAAGATCTCGCCGATCACGCAGACCCCGCTCACGCCGCAGCAGAGCCGCGACCTGGTCCTCAACGTGATGACCCCGGCGCAGCGCGAGGAATTCGAGAAGACCCACGAATGCAACTTCGCCATCGGCCTGTCCGGTGTCGGCCGCTTCCGCGTCAGCTGCTTCTACCAGCGCAACCAGGTCGGCATGGTGCTGCGTCGCATCGAGACGCGCATCCCGACGGTGGAAGAACTGAGCTTGCCGCCGATTATCAAGACCCTGGCGATGACCAAGCGCGGCATCATCCTGTTCGTCGGTGCCACCGGTACCGGTAAATCGACCTCGCTGGCAGCGATGATCGGTTACCGCAACCAGAACTCGACCGGCCACATCATCACCATCGAAGATCCGATCGAGTTCGTGCACAAGCACGAGGGCTGCATCATCACCCAGCGCGAAGTCGGCATCGATACCGACAGCTGGGAAGCCGCGCTGAAGAACACCCTGCGCCAGGCGCCGGACGTGATCATGATCGGTGAGGTGCGTACCCGCGAAGGCATGGACCACGCCATCGCGTTCGCCGAAACCGGCCACCTGGTGCTGTGCACCCTGCATGCCAACAACGCCAACCAGGCGATGGACCGCATCGTCAATTTCTTCCCGGAAGACCGCCGCAACCAGCTGCTGATGGACCTGTCGCTGAATCTCAAGGGCGTGGTCGCGCAGCAGCTGGTGCCGTCGCCCGATGGCCGCTCGCGCAAGGTGGCGATGGAGATCCTGCTGGGCACGCCGCTGGTGCAGGACTACATCCGCGACGGCGAGATCCACAAGCTGAAGGAAGTGATGAAGGACTCGGTCCAGCTGGGCATGAAGACCTTCGACCAGAGCCTGTTCGAGCTGTACCAGGCCGGCGAGATCAGCTACGAGGACGCGCTGCGTTACGCCGATTCGCAGAACGAAGTGCGCCTGCGCATCAAGCTCAGCCAGGGCGGCGACGCACGCACGCTGTCACAGGGCCTGGATGGCGTGGAGATCTCCGAGATCCGCTGACCTGCAGATCTGTAGAGTCGACTGTCAGTCGACTCTCGCGCGCAGCGCGGGATTTTCCCGGCCGGTGAAAGAGCAGTCGACTAACAGTCGACTCTACCGGGCGCGTTGGCGATTGATGAATTCCAGTCATGACCAACTGCAACGCTGCCCATTCAATCGGCAGCCCCTGCAGGCGTATCGTCAGCGTTCCCCCCTCTGGAGCACGACGATGCAGACACGTGAACTCGGCCGCAGCGGCCTGAAGGTTTCCGCCTTGGGCCTGGGTTGCATGGGCCTGACCCATGCCTATGGCCAGCCGGTCGAGCGCAGCCAGGGCATCGCCCTGCTGCACGCTGCCGTTGAACGCGGCGTGACCTTCTTCGACACCGCCGAAGTGTACGGCCCGTACACCAATGAAGACCTGCTCGGCGAGGCCCTGGCGCCTTACCGCGACAAGCTGGTGATCGCCACCAAGTTCGGCTTCAGGGATGCGCGCACCGATACCGGCCTGGACAGCCGCCCCGAGAACATCCGCGCCGTGGCCGAAGCCAGTCTCAAGCGCCTGCGCACCGACCATATCGACCTGTTCTACCAGCACCGTGTCGACCCGAACGTGCCGATCGAGGACGTGGCTGGCACCGTGCGCGACCTGATCGCCGAGGGCAAGGTCGGCCACTTCGGCCTGTCCGAGGCCAGCGCCGCCACCGTGCGCCGTGCGCACGCGGTGCAGCCGGTGGCTGCCGTGCAGAGCGAGTATTCGCTGTGGTGGCGTGAACCGGAGCGCGAACTGCTGCCGGCCCTGCAGGAACTGGGCATCGGCTTCGTGCCGTTCAGTCCGCTCGGCCGTGGCTTCCTGACCGGCGCGATCAACGCCGACACCACCTTCGACGCCAACGATTTCCGCAACAGCGTGCCGCGCTTCGAAGTGGACGCCCGCCGCGCCAACCAGGCGCTGGTGGATCGCATCAGTACGATTGCTGCAGCACGCGGCGCGACCCCGGCGCAGGTGGCGCTGGCCTGGCTGCTGGCGCAGGCGTCGTGGATCGTGCCGATTCCGGGCACCACCAAGATCCACCGCCTGGAAGAGAACCTGGGCGCGGCTGACCTGCAGCTGGCGCCGGAGGAACTGCAGCGCATCGCGCAGGCGCTGGATGAAGTATCGATCGTCGGTGAGCGCTACAACGCCCAGCGTGCGGCCCAGGCCAAGGGCTGATCACCGGGTGCGGACCGAGGTGGGTGCGGACCGTTGGTCCGCACACCTCATCCAGCCATCGGCCCGCGCAGCGCATCCAGCACCGTGCGCATCGCCACCGTGACGTGGCGGCGCGACGGGTAGTACGCGTAGTAGCCATCGAAGTGCGGGCACCAGTCGTCCAGTACCGACTGCAGGCGGCCATCGTCCAGCATCGGCTGCACCTGGTCTTCCGGCAGCCAGGCCAGTCCGCTGCCGGCCAGCGCAGCGGCGCGGGTCATGCCCATGGTGTTGAAGGTCCACTGGCCGCTCACGCGCACGCTCAGTTCGTTGCCGTCCTGGCCGAAATCCCACGGCATCAGCCCGCCATGCGTGGGCAGGCGCAGGGTCACGCAGTTGTGGCCTGCCAGCTCGTCCGGATGGCGTGGGACCACGTGCTGGCGGAAGTAGCTGGGTGCACCGACCACGCGCATGCGCAGCGGCGGGCTGATCGGCACGGCGACCATGTCGCGCGCCAGGCGTTCGCCGAGGCGGATGCCGATGTCGTAGCGCTCAGCCACGATGTCGGCCAGCCCGTAGTCGGCGGTCAGTTCCACCTTGAGGTCCGGATACTGCTGCAGCAGCGGCGCCAGCCGTGGCCACGCGATGTACTCGGCGGCATGGCCGGTGGCATTGATGCGGATGGTGCCGGCCGGGCGTTCACGGTATTCGGCCAGCGCGGCCAGTCCGTCCTCGATCTCGGCCAGGCGCGGGCCCAGGGTGTCGAGCAGGCGGGCACCGGCTTCGGTGGTGGACACGCTCCGAGTGGTGCGGGTCAGCAGGCGCACGCCCAGGCGCTGTTCCAGGCCGCGCATGGCATGGCTGAGCGCGGACTGGGACACGCCCAGCTGGGCGGCGGCCTTGGTGAAGCTGCCCTCGCGGGCAACGTGCACGAAGGCCTGCAGGTCGTTGAGGTTTTCGCGGGGCATGACGGGATGATACGGCCGGGCTGCGCCCGGCACCTGCCGAATCAACGTCAACGGCAACGTCAAAAGCTGGCTTCCCGTGGGAGGCGGGGTGGCTCAGGTTGCGGGGGACGGCGCAAGTCCCCCTCCGGGGCCCGGCCCAGCCGCTGGCGGCTGTGCGTTCGGGCGCTTGCGAAGCAGTGCTTCGCAAGCAAAGCGCCCTCACCCATGAAGCTCGGTCGCGCTTGCTCGTGTGTGCTGTCCTGCGCACACGGCAAGACCGGGGTTGGTCGTCCTGCCCAACCCGCCCGAGGCATGCCTCGGGCCCATGCGGCTTACACCCCGCAACCTGAGCCGCCCCGCCTTCGACAATTTCCCGCTGCTGTTGGTGGGTGCCGACCGTTGGTCGGCACGGGATCCGGCCCCACGACGTGAGGGTGTGTCGATTTCAGGGACTGTGGTTCGTCGAATGAATGACTTCAACGGGAGCTGCACATGAGCACTGACACCAAGCCGAAAGGCCCGGCCTCGTATTTCCCCTCCATCGAGAAGACCTACGGGCAGCCGGTGGCGCACTGGTTCGGGCTGCTGGCCGGGAAGAAGGGCCTGAAACACATGGAACTGGTCAGCTTCCTGAAAAGTGAGCATGGGCTGGGCCATGGCCATGCCAATGCGCTGGTGGCGCACCATCTGGCCGGCAAGGGCTGAGCAGCGGCGGGCCGGAGATCGGGCGGGGCGCATTCAGCTGAACGATTTCATCTGCAACTGTCATGCAGATCGTGTCTAATACCGATCCCCACCTGCTGTTCCCCACCCGTATGTCCCTTCCCTCCCATGGCCCCGCGCCGTGCGACGACGCTGACGGCCACCTGGTCACCGCCGGTCCGCTGACCCCGCCGCCCGACAGCGCCGGCACCACCGCCGACGAAAAAGCGCTGCGCCACTCGATCGCCGAGGACGTGCAGGGCATGGTGCTGGCCACGATGGTGGCCTCGCTGGGCCTGGCCATCTTCGCCAAGGGCGGGCTGATGATCGGCGGCATGGCGGGCATGGCGTTCCTGCTGCACTACGCGATGGGCTGGAACTTCGGCCTGGTGTTCGTGCTGGTCAACCTGCCGTTCTACTGGGTGGCGCTGCGGCGCATGGGTTGGGAATTCACCCTGAAGACCTTCGCTGCGGTCACCGCCTGTGGCGTGTTGACCGACCTGCTGCCGCGCTGGATCGACTTCTCGCACATCAACCCGCTGTATTCGGCGATCGTCGGCGGTGCGTTGTCCGGCCTGGGCATCCTGTTCTTCATCCGCCATCGTGCCAGTCTCGGCGGCATCGGCATCCTGGCGGTGTACCTGCAGCGCACCCGTGGCTGGAGCGCGGGCAAGGTGCAGATGTCCTACGACGCCTGCCTGATGGTGGCCGCGTTCTTCGTGTTGTCGCCGTCGAAGGTGCTGTACTCGGCCATCGGCGCGGTGGTGCTCAGCCTGGTGCTGATGTTCAACCACCGCCCCGGCCGCTACATGGGCGTGTGACCGTTCAACGGGGTTCCCGGCCAGCGGCCGGCACTACCGGAACCCACGCGTAGTAACGCCGGGCCATGCCCGGCGGATATCCATCAGCGGGCGGCGGCCTTCAGCCACGGCGGCGACAGCGTCAGCAGCCGCGCATGCACCGGGCAGTCCTCGGCATGCGCACCGGGGAGGTAGCCCAGGCTCATCAGGAACTCGCCGGTGATCTCGCCGCCGGTGAAGCGGAAGGTCTTCTTGAACAGCTTCACCCAGTCGGCCTTGCTGCGCGGGTGGTGCGCGTCCAGCCACGCCGCGAAGCTGCCATGGCTGGCCCGCAGCTGCTGGATCACCTGCGCGTTGTGGATGGCCGCCAGCACCTTCAGCCGGTTGCGGATGATGCCCGCGTCCGACAGCAGGCGCTCGATGTCCTGCTCGGCGTATGCAGCCACGCGGTCCACATCGAAGCCGTCATAGGCCGTGCGGAAGCCCTCGCGCTTCTTCAGGATCGTTTCCCAGCTCAGGCCGGCCTGATTGATTTCCAGCACCAGCCGCTCGAACAGTTCGCGCTCGTCACGCTGCGGGAAGCCGTACTCGTTGGCGTGGTAGTAGTCATGCACCGGATGGCCCGGGGCGATGAGGCAGTAGCCGCTCATGGGGAAGACTCGGTGGATTCGGGTTCGGGATCGATGGCCACTGCGGGGCGCCCATCGATGGACAGCATCGGCCAGCGTGGCGGTTCGAGCGTGAGTTTGCCATCACGCAGCGCCTGGTTGATCGCCTCGGCCTGGCCGCTGGCGGTGCCGAACAGCGAACCGGCCCGGCGCCAGTGGGCATCCCTGCCACGTGCGTACAGCACGCAGTCCGGCCCACGGTGGGTGTACAGCTCGCACAGCAGCACTTCGCCAGTGCCATCGCCGTCCAGGTCGCGATGCACGATCAGGCAGTCGCGCTCGCTCTGGGCGCAGGATTCGCCATCGATCGCGCGCGTGGCCAGTGCCTGCCACCAATCGTCCGGTGGCGAGCTGGATCCCTTGGCCAGCTTCAACGCGCGCTGCAGGGCGACGACGTCCTGCGGCCCCTTGTCGAGGCGGTGGCCGTCATCCCAGCGCGAGGTACGTGCCAGCGCGGCAGCGATCACCTGTGGCGCGTTGGCATCGGCGGTGATGGCTGGGTCACGCTGCAGCTCGCGCAGCGCCTGCACGCCGCGGTGGCCAAGATCGAAGCGCAGCACGTTGACGTCACTGCTGGTGATTGCAGGCGGGTCCGCACGCAGGCGCGCCAGCTGGCTGGACAGGGTCAGCCGTACCGGGTCCAGCAGCGGCGAGTTGCCCAGCAACGCCAGTGCCAGCACCGCCCAGCACATCCAGCGGTTGACCGGCTCCAGCATCTGCAACCAGCGCCCCTGCCGGCGCAGCACCGCCAGCGCGTAGCCCGCGGCATAGCCGGCCACGGCCACTGCGACGAGTACCGCCCAGAACCGGTCCACGGTCCAGCCGTACTGCACCACGCGCAGCCCCAGTGCGTACAGGGCCAGTGCGGCGTAGGCCGGCAGCGCCAGCAGGCTGGCTTCAACCAGCCGGCGCAGCAGCAGCGGGTAGGGGGCGCTGTCTTCCCCCTGCTGGTAGACCGCGTTGGTGAACGTCACCAGCAGCAGCGACAGCACCAGCAGCAGGCCGGCGGCCGAGCGGGTCTTCCACAACGGTTCCAGCCCGGTAAGCGGCAGGCTCAGCACGAACAATACGGCGATGAACGAGAGCAGCGGCAACAGCCCACGGCAGATCGCGAACAGCACCTGACGGGTGATCTGGATGGCGCGGTGCTGGGTGCGCCCGATCAGTACGCCGAACCCGGCCAGGCTGCCGGTGGCCAGTGCGATGAACGCGTCCTGCCGGAACAGGTCGCGGAAGACGGTCACGTCGAGCAGCTGGAACAGCGCCGACCACAGCCACAACAGCAGCCAGGTCAGCCCGGTGAACAGTGCCGCCAGGGCCAGGGTCAGACCATTCTGCCAGGTGCGCTCGAACAGCTCGGGATAACTGGCACGCCAGTGCCCGTGCTGCAGCTGGAACTGCCACCAGGGCAGGACCACGAACACCGCAACGGCAATGCCCAGGGTCAACGGAAGCTGCAACGCGCCCGATTCCAGTGCGGTCTCGCCATTGAGGTTCCAGCCGATCCAGGCGGCCAGCGCCAGCACCACCGTCGAGCCGAGCACGGCCTGCAGCCACAGGCGGCGCTGGCCCAGCTCCACCAGGCTCAGCGCCACCGCGCTGGGAATGGCCAGCACCCAGGCGTACCAGCAGTAGCGCCAGCCGATATCGCGGAACGGCCACGCGTCGGACAGTTCCTGCGCGGCATACAGCATCAGGCCCTGCAGCAGGGCAAGCAGGACGATGGCGCTGCGTGCCGGCAGGGTCAGGGGCGTTGAAGACTGCATCGATGACCTTCCATGGCAAAGCACCATCCTAGCCCATCGCTGTTCGACGCCATCGCGCGACCATCCCGCCCCCAGCAGGTAGAATAGGACCATGCCTGTAACGCCGACTTCCCTTGCCGATCACCTGCTCGTCGCGCTGCCGTCGCTGCTCGACGCGACCTTCGCCCGCAGCGTCGCGCTGATCTGCCAGCACGACGAGAACGGGGCGATGGGCGTGCTGGTCAACCAGCCTTCCGAGTACACGCTGGGTGAAGTGCTTGCACAGATGGACATCACCACCGGTGATGGCGACCTGCAGGCGCGCATGGTGCTCAACGGCGGCCCGGTGCATCCCGAGCGCGGCTTCGTCATCCATGACGACGCGCGGGCGTGGGATTCCAGCCTGACCGTGGGCGACGGCCTGTACCTGACCACCTCGCGCGACATCCTCGAAGCGATGGCGCGCGGCGAGGGCCCGGCCAATGCCGTGGTCACCCTCGGCTGTGCCGGTTGGGGCGCCGGGCAGCTGGAAAGCGAGCTGTCCGAGAACAGCTGGCTGACCGTGCCGGCCGATGCCGAGCTGGTGTTCCAGCTGCCGCTGGAGCAGCGCTGGCAGGGTGCGGCCTCGCGCATCGGCGTGGACCTGTTCCGGCTGACCGACTACAGCGGCCATGTCTGAGCCCATCACGCCCGCGCCGGATTCTGCTGCCCCGGCGATCCGCCGTGATGGCACCGTTCTGGGTTTCGATGTCGGCTCGCGACGGATCGGCGTGGCCATCGGCAGTGCCTTCGCCGCGCATGCGCGCGCGGTGGCCGTGGTCGATGTGCACGGCAACGGCCCGGACTGGACCGCGATCGAACGCCTGCTCAAGGAATGGAAGCCCGACGGCCTGGTGGTCGGCGACCCGCTGACCCTGGACGGCCAGGACCAGCCCAACCGCAAGCGCGCGCAGGGCTTCGCCCGCCAGCTGCGGGAGCGCTTCAAGCTGCCGGTGGTGATGATCGACGAGCGTTCCAGCTCAGTCGAGGCCGCACGCCGCTTCGCCGTCGAGCGCGCCGAAGGGCGCAAGCGCCGCCGTGATGCGGCTGCCCTCGATGCCGTCGCCGCAGCGGTGATCATCGACCGCTGGCTGTCGTCCCCCGACGACGCCACCCCCATTCCCTGACTGCCCGACACCGCCATGACCGCCCAGCAAATCGATGCCTCCGGACGCCTGCGCCACCTGCTGACCCTGGAGGGCCTGCCGCGCGAAACGCTGCTGCAGCTGCTCGACCGCGCAGGGCAGATCCGCGATGCCGCAGTCGGCCGCGTCGGCAACAAGCGCCACGTGCTGGCCGGTTCGGCGGTGTGCACGCTGTTCTTCGAACCGTCCACGCGCACCCGCAGTTCGTTCCAGCTGGCCGCGCAGCGGCTGGGGGCGGACGTGCTGAATTTCGACGCCTCGACCTCCTCTACCCGCAAGGGTGAGACCGCCTGCGACACGCTGCGCAACCTGGAAGCGATGGGCGTGCGCGGCTTCGTGGTGCGCCACCCCGATGACGGCGCCGTGGCCGCACTGGCCGATGCGGCAGGCGAGGGCACCGCGCTGATCAATGCCGGTGACGGCCGCAGTTCGCACCCGACCCAGGGCCTGCTGGACATGCTGACCCTGCGCCAGGCCAAGGGCCCGGATTTCTCGAAGCTGAAAGTCGTGATCGTCGGCGACGTGAAGCACTCGCGCGTGGCCCGTACCGACCTGCATGCGCTGCGCACGCTGGGCGTGGGCGAGATCCGCGTGTGTGGCCCGCAGTCGCTGCTGCCGGACGACGAGACCCTGAAGGGCTGCGTGGTCGGCGATGATTTCGACGCGATGCTGGAAGGCGTCGATGCGCTGATGATGCTGCGCCTGCAGCGCGAGCGCATGGAAGAAGGCCTGGTGCCGTCGCTGGAGCAGTACCACGCGCAGTACGGCCTGACCAACGAACGCCTGGCGCGCGCGGGCAAGGATGCCGCGGTGCTGCACCCGGGCCCGATCAACCGCGGCGTGGAAGTGACCGACGAGGTGGCCGACGGCTCGCAGTCGTGGGTGCTGCGCCAGGTCGCCAACGGCGTCGCGGTGCGCATGGCCGTGCTGGAAACCCTGCTGGGCTGACCTGCCCTGGTGGGTGCCGACCGTTGGTCGGCACGGTTGATCTGTCCTTATCCGATCCGGTGGGTGCCGACCGTTGGTCGGCATGGTTGATCTGTCCTTATCCGATCCGGTGTGTGCCGACCGTTGGTCGGCATGGTTGATCTGACCTTATCCGATCCGGTGGGTGCCGACCGTTGGTCGGCACGGTTGATCTGTCCTTATCCGATCCGGTGGGTGCCGACCGTTGGTCGGCACTGAACCGTCAGTGCGGTGAAGTGCGGGCCTAGCCATTGAATGGTTCCGGGCCTACCTGTACTGACGTGATTGCCCGATAGAACCGGAGTAGCGGCAGGCGCACGCTTGGGCCCATGAGCCGCGCACGCCTACGCCTTGGCCGCCATTCCCGGATCGGACAATCCTACATCCTGACCACCGTCATCCAGGAGCGTCGACGCTACTTCGATGATGCCACTGCGGCACAGGAGGTGATGGATGTGTTCCGTCGCATTGATGCTGAGGGCCTGACGCACTCACTTGCCTATGTGGTCATGCCGGACCACATCCATTGGCTTGTGGAGATCCGTGCGTTCTCGCTGGACTACATCATGCAACGCTTCAAATCGAGCAGTACATTGCGGATCAACCGCATGCTGGGTAGGACAGGACCATTCTGGCAATCGAGCTATCACGATCACGCCATTCGTTCTGAAGAATCACTGTTTCGCCATGCGATGTACATCGTCGCCAACCCGGTCAGGGCGAACTTGGCGAGCTGCGTGGGAGAGTATCCGTATGCCTGGTGCCGATGGGAGATCGATGAGAGGTACCAGGCAATGGATTACCCCGAAGCGGAGAGGTAGTGCCGACCAACGGTCGGCACCCACCCATACCCAAGCCGACCAACGGTCGGCACCCACCAATACCCAAGCCGACCAACGGTAGGCATCCACCAACAGGTGTTTCCCAGCAGAAGCTGCGGTTCAGCGCTTCTGCGCGAACAGCCATTCCCACATTGCCGGGTCGGCGTAGGTGGCGTCCCAGGCATTGTGGTTGCCTTCCGGGTATTCGGTGTAGCGCACGTCGCGTGCGGCGGCGCGCTGGAATGCGGCATGCAGTCTGCGGTCGTCGTCCGGCGGCACCACGTCATCCAGTGCGCCGTGGAAGATCCAGATCGGCGTGTGCTGCAGGCGCTGGGCAATCACCGCGTACGGGTCCGCTTCGTGCGCGACCTGCTCGACGAACAGGGTCGGGCGTACCGCACGCGGGGCGAGCACCGCGCCGCACACGGGGACGATCGCGGCAAAGCGGCGTGGGTCATCCAATGCGATGTTCCAGCTGCCATAGCCGCCCATCGACATGCCGGTCAGGTATTGCCGCGCCGGGTCGGCGCCGAATTCGGCGATCGTCGCGTCCAGCGCGGCCACTGCCGTACGGTTGTTGCGGCCGCTCCATTCCTCGTGGCCCGGCACCTGTGGGAACACCACCAGGGCGGGGAAATCGGGATGCGCGCGCAGGTAAGGCCCCAGCCCGGCGTGGGTCTGCTTGACGCCATCGGCGCCACGCTCGCCCGAGCCGTGCAGGAACAGGACGACCGGAAGGTGGGTGGGAGCGGCGGCCTGCACGCTAGCCGGAATGAACACCTGGTAGTAAGCCGTTTGCCCGTCCACCTTCACCGCGCGTGCTTCGAAGCGGCCACGCGCGCTGTCCGGCAGCGAAGTGCAACCGCTCATCATCAGAAGGGCCAGCAGTGGCAGCCAGCGCGACAGCAAACGGACCATGGGATTTTCCGAAGCGGCGAGATCGCCTGCATCGTAGTCCGCCGACGTCGGCACGGCATCGTGCGCCGCGTCACTGCGGGCGCGGGAAGCTGGCGATGATCTCCAACTGCTCCTGTGCCTCGGCATTGCCTTCGGCGGCGGCGGCCTGCACCTGCGCAATGTCCGGGTGCAGGACCACCAGCAGTGGGTTCTCGCAGACCGGGCAGGCGTACTCGGTGGCGTCCTCGTCAAGTTCCATTTCCATGGCACGCGAGCTGCCCTTCCATTCACAGGCCGGGCAGGTGTGCTGCTGGTCGCGCCAGCCGGGCTGGAAGTAGTTTTCGATTGTCGTTGCCATGGGGGGATCCAGTTGGGATCGGGTCAGAGCGCCGCGCAGCGGGGATCCGACCCTCGAGACGGTCAGTGCAGCAGCACCAGGGTGGCCAGGCCGAGGAAGGTGAAGAAGCCCATCGAATCGGTCACGGCGGTCAGGAAGATGCCGCTGGCCAGCGCCGGGTCGAAGCCGAAGCGTTTCAGCGTCAACGGCACCAGCACGCCGGCCAACGCAGCAAACAACAGGTTGCAGGTCAACGCGATGGCGATCACTGCCGACAACCCGGGCGAGTGGAACCAGGCGAGCACGATCAGGCCCAGCACCGAACCCAGCATCACGCCGTTCAACAGCGCGACCCGTACTTCCTTCCACAGCAGGGTGCGGGCGTTGGAGGCGCCCACCTGGCCCAGCGCCAGGCCGCGCACCATCAGTGCCAGCACCTGGGTACCGGCGTTGCCGCCGAGGCCGGCGACGATCGGCATCAGCACCGCCAGCGCCACCAGTTTGTCGATGGTGCCTTCGAAGTGGCCGACCACGCTGGAGGCCAGGAAGGCCGTGCACAGGTTCACCGACAGCCACATCAGGCGGCGGCGCATCGCGCGCCAGACCGGGCTGAACAGATCTTCGTCCTCGTCCAGACCGGCGGCGCCCAGCGCCTGGTGCTCGGCCTGGCCGCGGATGATGTCGACCACGTCATCGATGGTGATGCGACCGATCAGGATGTTGTTGTCATCCACCACTGGCGCGGAGATCCAGTCATGGTCGGAGAACTGGCGGGCGACTTCCTGGTCGCTCTCGCCGACGTCGATGGCTGGCTGCTCGTCGTCGATCAGGCGATTGATCGGGGTGGTGTCCTCGTGGGTCACCAGTGCCGCCAGCGACACGCGGCCGAGGTACTGATGGCGGCGGCTGACCACGAACAGGTGGTCGGTGTGGTCGGGCAGTTCACCGCGCAGGCGCAGGTAGCGCAGCACGACGTCGACATTGACGTCGGCGCGCACGGTCACCACGTCCGGATTCATCAGGCGACCGGCGCTGTCCTCGGGATAGGACAGGACCTGTTCCAGGCGCTCGCGGTTCTCGCGGTCCATCGACTTGAGGACTTCGTCGATGACCGTGTCCGGCAGGTCTTCGACCAGGTCGGCCAGATCGTCGATGTCCAGGTCTTCGACCGCGGCGATGATCTCGTCCGGGTCCATGTCCGCGAGCAGGCTTTCGCGCACGTCGTCGCCGACGTGGACCAGCACCTCGCCGTCGTCTTCCGGATCAACCAGTCCCCACACCACCTCGCGCTTGCCCGGCGGCAACGATTCGAGCAGGTTGCCGATCTCGGCCGGGGCCAGGGTGTTGACCAGGCGACGCACCGGGCCCAGTCGGCCGCTGTCCAGTGCATCGGACAGCATCCGCAGTTGGCGCGCAGTCTTGTCGTGGCGTACAGCTTCAGCCATCGCAGCTCCCGCGGGGATAAGAAAAGCCGCGATCCCGGCAAGGATGCGGCAACAGGGGTGTTCAGCGCGTCATTATCGCAAGGCGATGTTTCAACGCATAGCCGCCGGGTGGCGGTAGTGCCGGCCGCTGGCCGGCAACCTCTTGGTCTTCGATGGGGAGGCTGCCGGCCAGCGGCCGGCACCACCCTTGGCGCTCAGGGCGTATCCGCCACCAGTGCCAGCCAGCGTTCGATCGCGCGGCGGTCGCGCGCGGCCAGCAGCTTCGGTGCGCGCGCGCGCAGCATGGCCAGGTCGGCCTCGCGGACCGCGCGGCGTACTTCCAGCAGCGTGCCCGGGTGCAGGCTGAACTCGGTCAGGCCCAGTGCCAGCAGCAGTGGGGTCATCCGCGCATCGCCGGCCATCTCGCCACAGACCGCCACCGGGATGCGGTGGCGCGCGCCGGTCTCGATCACCATCTGCAGCAGCCGCAGCACCGCCGGGTGCAACGGCGAATACAGCTCGCCCAGTGCTTCATTGTTGCGGTCGGCCGCCAGCAGGTACTGCACCAGGTCGTTGGTGCCGATCGACAGGAAATCGACCAGGTCGATGAAGCTTTCCAGCGCCAGCGCCGCAGCAGGGACTTCGATCATCGCGCCCAGTGGCACGTGGTCGGACACCATGTGGCCTTCGCCGCGCAGCTGTTCGGTCAGCTTGAGCATGCGGCGGCGCACTGCCAGCAGTTCCTCCCGGGTGCTGACCATCGGCACCAGCACCCGCAGCTTGCCGTAGGCCGAGGCGCGCAGGATCGCGCGCAGCTGGGTGTCGGCTACCTTCGGCCGTGCCAGCGACAGGCGTACGCCGCGAAGGCCGAGCGCCGGGTTTTCTTCGTTGCTCAGGGTCAGGCCGGTGCGGTCGGCCTTGTCCGCGCCCAGATCGAGGGTGCGGATGGTCACCGGTCGCCCGCTCATGCCCAGTGCCGCATCGCGGTAGGTCTGGAACTGTTCTTCTTCATCCGGCAGCTCGTTGCGCTGCAGGAACAGGAATTCGGTGCGGTACAGGCCAAGGCCGTGGGCGCCCAGCGCATGCGCCTGGGTCACGTCCTCCAGCGACTCGGCATTGGCCAGCAGGGCAATGTCGACCTGGTCGCGGGTGCGGCTGGGCTTGCTGCGCAGGCGGCCGAGCTCGCGCTGTTCGCGCGCGTGTTCCTTCAGTCGCGCGCGGTAGTCGCGCAGATTGTCGGCCTGTGGATTGGCGGTGATGCTGCCGTCGGCGCCGTCGATGATCAGCACGTCGCCATCGGCGATGCGGCTGAGCAGCTGCGGCACGTTGACGATCAAGGGCAGGTGCAGGCTGCGCGCAAGGATCGCGCTGTGCGAGAGCGCGCTGCCGGCGGCGGTGACGATGCCGACCACGCCTTGCGCCTGCAGCTGTGCCAGTTCGGAGGGCGCGATGTTGTCGCAGACCAGGATCTCGCCGGCCAGGCCTTTCACCGCTGGCGGGCGTTCGGGCTGCAGGAAGGCATGGATGCGGCCGATCACATGGTCGAGGTCGTCCATGCGGCTCTTCAGGTAAGC
The DNA here is from genome assembly GCF_059368615.1 of Stenotrophomonas sp. YJH_SMC_40. Classification (NCBI taxonomy): domain Bacteria; kingdom Pseudomonadati; phylum Pseudomonadota; class Gammaproteobacteria; order Lysobacterales; family Lysobacteraceae; genus Stenotrophomonas; species Stenotrophomonas sp. YJH_SMC_40. The sequence goes on from NZ_JCAFRX010000003.1 coordinate 246,625, forward strand.
ATCGTCCATGCCGTCGAAGACCTTGGCCAGGCGGTCGCGCTGCAGGCGCAACGCATAGCCGGCGCTGTACGGTCCGCTGCGGATCAGTTCGTCCAGCCCATACAGCAGCTCGGGATCGTCCAGCAGCAGCGCATGCAGGTCGAGGAACTCACCCACTTCCTGGTTCAGCGCTCCATGCAGGCGCTGGCGCAGCTCGTGCATCTCCGACCGCGCGGCGTCCACCGCGCGATGCAGGCACGCCAGCTCGGCCTCGACCTGGTGGGCGGCAACGCGCTGCTCGGCCACTTCCAGTGCATGCGGCAGGCGCACGCGGGCGCGGCCCATTGCCGTGCCGCGGGCGGCACCATGCCCGGCCAGCAGCAGTACCGGCCGCTGGCCGGAAGGGGGTTGGCCGGCGCGTGCGCGTGGCACGCTCAGCTGTCCTCGTCGAAACGGCGTTCGAACAGGCCGACCACCGCCTCCATCGCGGCGGCTTCGTCCTCGCCGTTGATCCGCACGGTGACCGGGGTGCCCTGGCCGGCGGCCAGCAGCATCACGCCCATGATGCTCTTGGCGTTGATCTCACGGCCTTTGGCGGCCATGGTCACGTTGCAGCGGAACGGCGCCAGGGTCTGCACCAGCTTGGCGGTGGCCCGGGCATGCAGGCCCAGGCGGTTGCTCACGGTGAGTTCTCGTTCAAGCATCGTCGACTATCGCTCCATTACGGGTACCCGCCGCGGCTGTGGCGGGCAGTTGATCCAGTCCCTGTTCCGGATAATTCATCACCCGCAGCAACATCGGCAGGCTCAGCGCCGACACCCGGCGAACCGGGGTCCCCAGCCGGGCCAGCTGCCCGGCAAGGTTGGCAGGGCTGGCGCCGTACAGGTCGGTCAGGATCAGCACACCATCACCCCCGTCAACCCGCCGCAGGGCGGCCGAGGCGAGCGGGAGCAGGGCGTCCAGGTCTGCGTCGAACGGTACTTCGAAAGCTTCGGTTTTCAGCGGCAACTGCCGCAGGAGCCGGGTCGCCACGTCAAGCAGGGCGGTCCCGACCCCGGGATGTGTTACGAGGAGAATGCCACAGGTCATTACTGCACGTTAACAGGTCAAGGTGAATTGGCGATAGCAGCAGGAGAGGGGCACTGTGTCCCGTATTCAGCGTTGCTCCCAGGGGAGGCCTTTCCCGTTGAGAAAGAGATCCGACCCCATCCGTTTTTCGATGCCTGACAGCGATTCATCCACGCATGGCGTGGATCCATCGTGTCGACCAGGGTCGACACCCACCAACAGCAGCAGAAATCTGTCAGAGGCGGGGCGGTGGGGCAGGCAGGACCGTTGGCGCCATGGATGGCGCCATCGAGCCCCCAGGGGTGAGGGCGCTTTGCTTGCGAAGCACTGCTTCGCAAGCGCCCGAACGCCCAGCCGCCAGCGGCTGGGCCGGACCGCGGAGCGGGGTTCACGGCGTGTCCTGCAGACCCACACCGCCCCGCCATCCCACGGAATGCCGCTTCTGCTGTTGCTGTTGCTGTTGCCGGCCAGCGGCCGGCACTACCGGCGGGTGCCGGGCGCAGCCCGGCCGACCCCCCTCAATCCTGTTCGCGGTGGTACGTCGCCACGTCTTCCCAGCCCATCTCGCGGGCATGCCGGGCCAGGCGCTCGGCCAGGAACACCGACCGGTGCTTGCCGCCGGTGCAGCCGAACGCCACTGTCACATAGCTGCGGGTGCCATCACCCAGCTTCGGCAGCCAGGTATCGAGGAAGTCCATCAGCTGGGCCAGGTAGCGCTGCACGTCCGGCTGCGCTTCCAGGTAGTCGCGTACACCCGGTTCGCGACCGCTGAGCGCGCGCAGGTCCGGGTCCCAGTGCGGATTGGGCAGCACCCGCGCATCGAACACGAAGTCCGCCTCGGCCGGCACGCCGCGCTTGTAGGCGAACGATTCGAACAGCAGCGACAGGCCGGTGGCATGGTCCATCGTGAACTCGGTGATGATCCGCCGCCGCAGCTGATGCACGTTGAGGCTGCTGGTGTCGATCACCGCATCGGCCTCGCGGCGCAGCGGTGCGGTCAACTCACGTTCGCGGGCGATGGCTTCGGGCAGCGACAGGCCCAGCTGGCTCAGCGGATGGCGGCGGCGGGTGTCGGCGTAGCGCTTGAGCAGCGTCTCGTCGCTGGCTTCGAAGAACAGCACCTTCACGTCCACGCCGGCGTCGGCCGCCAGCTGCCGCCAGTCGCCCAGCTGGCTCAGGTCGGCCTGGCCGCGAACGTCGATGCCTACGGCCAGACGCCGTGGTGCGCTGCCGTCGTGGTTGGTCAGCAGGCTGCGCACGAAGTCGGGCAGCAGATTGATCGGCAGGTTGTCCGAGCAGTAGTAGTCCTGGTCCTCGAAGGTCTTCAGGGCGACGGATTTACCCGAGCCGGACAGGCCGCTGACGATGATCAGGGTCGGGGCGGAGGGGGTGACGGTGCTCATGGACAGGCTCTTCGAAGGGCAGGGAAATCAGGGTGTTCGCCGTTCCAGCAGGTTGCTGTGGCGGGCGATGAACATGGCTGCCGGGTCGATGCCCTTGGTGCGCAGGATGTGCAGGCGGGTGGCCGCCTCGGTCAGCACGGCCAGGTTGCGGCCGGGCATCACCGGCAGGGTGATCAGCGGTACGTCCAGGTCCAGCACATGGCGGGTGCCCGAATCGCCGGTCAGGCGCTCGTAGCCATGCGGGGTGGGTTCGGTCATCGGCTTGGTCAGGTGGACGATCAGCCGAAGGTACTTGTTCTTCTTTACAGCCGTGTCGCCGAACATCTCGCGCACGTTCAACACGCCCAGGCCGCGCACTTCCAGCAGGTCCTGCAGCAGCTCCGGGCAGGTGCCATCGAGTACATCGGGTGCGATCTGGGTGAATTCGGGGGCATCGTCGGCCACCAGGCGATGGCCGCGGCTGAGCAGCTCCAGCGCCAGCTCGCTCTTGCCCGACCCGGCCTCACCGGTGATCAGCACGCCGATGGAGTAGATCTCCATGAACACGCCATGCAGGATCACCCGCGGCGCCAGCGTACGCGCCAGGTGGTAGGACAGGTGGTTGAGCAGTTCGTGGCCGCGCTTGGGCGACAGCCACAGCGGCGTGCCGGATTCATCCGCGGCGGCGCGCAGGTCTTCCGGGCAGGCCTGGTTGCGGGTCAGCACCAGCGCCAGCGGGTGCGACTGCATGATCTTTTCGATGGTCTCCCAACGCTGGCGCGGTTCCAGCGCATCCAGCCAGGACAGTTCCTCGGTACCCAGGATCTGCACCTTGTTGGGGTAGATCGCATTGAGGTAGCCGGCCAGCGAGGGGCGCCGCGAGACCGTGTTGCCGGCCTCCAGCTCGCGCTTCTCGCCGGACTTGCCGGCAGCCCAGCGCAGCCCCAGCCGCTCGCGCTGCTGTTCGAACAGTTCACGGGCGGTGATGCTGGTATTCATGCGGCGCTCGCAGGTGGGGTCATGTCCAGCGCCTCGCGCAGCGCCCGGGCATCGCCCGCTTCGCGCAGGGCCTGGCGGATGTCCGGCGCCGAGAACAGCTCGGCCAGCTCGGACAGCAGCATCAGGTGCTGGTGGGTGTAGTGGGCGGGGACGGCCATGGCGAACACCAGGTCCACCGGCTCGTCGCCACCAAAATCGACCGGGGTGGCCAACCGCAGCAGGGCGCCGCGGGGGCGGTCCAGGGTTGGCGCGCGGCCGTGGGGAATGGCGATGCCGTGGCCGATGGCGGTGCTGCCCAGCGCTTCGCGCTGGCACAGGTTCAGATAGATCTGTTCGGCGTTGGCCTGGCGGCAGGCCAGCAACCCGGCGGCGGCCTGCAGGACGCTGTCACGGTCGGTGGCCGTGCAGAGCTGGGTCTGCACGGCCGCCAGGAGGTCAGTCAGGGGCATGTCTGCGGGGAACGGTGGCGATCAGCCACCATTGTCGCCCACCGGCAGCGGTGCGTGCTGCTGTTTTTTCTCCTTGTGCTTGATCACCAGACGGTCAAGCTTGTCCGCAAGCAGGTCGATCGCGGCATACATGGTCTGGGCATTGGCCTCGGCGTGCAGGGTCTGGCCGGGAATGTTGAGGCTGGCGTCGACGTGGTGTTCGGTCTTCTGCAGCTTGAGGGTCACCCGCGCTTCGCAGTGCTGGTCGAAGTGCTTTCCGATCCGGGCCAGCTTCTCCTCAACATAGGACTGCAGGGCCGGGGTGACTTCGACATCTTTGCCAAACGTTTCGATGCGCATCGGGTTTCTCCTGTGTTCGGATGTGCCAATGAACCTCTCCGCCGGGCGCGGCGGCGCGTCAAGCGATTCTGACCCTTTCGTGCGAGGCGGAAATGTTCATGGCTTCACGATACTTCGCCACGGTGCGTCGCGCTACTGGAATTCCCGACGATTTGAGCAGGTCAGCCAGCTTGGCGTCAGAAAGCGGCTTGCGCGGGTTCTCGTCGTCGATCAGGCGCCGGATCATCGCCTGGATGGCGGTGCTGGACGCCTCGCCACCGCTCTCGGTATCGATGCCCGAGGCGAAGAACGCGCGCAGCGGCAGGGTGCCTCGCGGGGTACGCACGTGCTTGCGGGCGATCGCGCGCGAGACCGTGGATTCGTGCAGGCCGAGCTCGGCGGCGATCTCGCGCAGGGTCAGTGGACGCAGCGCCTGCTCGCCGAATTCGAGGAAGCCGGCCTGCTGCAGGATCAGGCTGCGCACGACGCGCAGCAGGGTGTCACCACGCTGCTGCAGCCCTTTCAGCAGCCAGCGCGCTTCCTGCAGCTGGGCACGCAGGTAGCCGGCATCGGCGTCGCCACAACGTCGGATCAGCTGTTCGTAGCCGCGGTGGATCACCACCTTCGGCCCGGCATGCGCGGCCAGCGCTGCGCGCCATACGCCGTTCTGCCGCCACACCACCACATCCGGCACCACATAGGTGTCCTGCGACAGCGGCGCGATCTGCGTGCCCGGGCGCGGGTCCAGCGAACGCAGCAGCGCCACGGCAGTCTCGACCTCGTCCAGCGGCAGCTTCAACTCATGGGCGAGCCCGGTGACGCCGCTGCGCGGCAAACGTTCCAGGGGTCCTGCGGCAATCTGTCGCGCCAGGAGCAGACCGGGCGTGTCGCCGGCCAGCACATCCAGCTGCAGCAGCAGGCATTCGCCCAGCGTGCGTGCAGCCACACCCACCGGATCGAAGCGCTGGATGCGATGCAGCACGGCGAGGATCTCGTCCTCGTCGGCGTGGATCGCCGGCAACAGGGTTTCAGCGATGGTGGCCAGCGGCTCGCGCAGGTAACCGTCGTCGTCCAGTGCATCGATCAGTGCGGCACCGATGCTGCGATCACGCGAGGACAGATGCGACAGATGCAGCTGCCACAGCAGATGGTCGGCCAGTGTTTCGGTTTCGGCTACGCGCTCGGCAGCGCTGCCGTTGTCGTCGTCATCATCGAAGCTGCCACCGCTGCCGGTCGTGGTCCAGTCCAGTTCGGTCGGCGCCCAGTCGTCGCCCTCATCGCTGCGCTCTGCAGGCGCTTCGTTGTCGTTGCCATCGCTGCCTTCATTGGCGGCGCTGCTGTCGTTGCTGTCGGCCCAGTCCAGCAGTGGGTTGCTTTCCACTGCCTGCGCGATCTCCAGCTCCAGCTCGGTGGCCGACATCTGCAGCAGCTTGATCGCCTGCTGCAACTGGGGCGTGAGCACCAGTTGCTGTCCCAACGATGTCTGCAGCCGAGTCTTCATGCCTGTGCCGAAAGGAAGGAAAGGGACCCGGCGACTGCTTCACAGCTTGAAGGAATCCCCGAGGTAGACGCGACGTACATCGGCGTTGTCCAGGATCGCCTCCGGCGAACCCTGGGCCAGCACGCTGCCCTCGGCGAGGATATACGCGCGGTCGCAGATACCCAAGGTCTCGCGCACGTTGTGGTCGGTGATCAGCACGCCGATGCCACGCTGCTTGAGGTGGGTGACGATGCGCTGGATCTCGCCGACCGAAATCGGGTCGACACCGGCAAACGGTTCGTCGAGCAGGATCAGGCGCGGTTGTGCGGCCAGTGCGCGGGCGATCTCGCAGCGGCGGCGTTCGCCACCGGACAGGCTGGCGCCGAGCTGGTCGGCGACATGGCCCAGCTGCAGTTCGTCTAGCAGGCCGTTCAATTCGCGCTCGCGGCCGGCCGAGTCCAGGTCCTCGCGCAGTTCCAGCACCAGGCGGATGTTGTCGGCCACGGTAAGCTTGCGGAACACCGACGGTTCCTGCGGCAGGTAGCCCACCCCCTGCTTGGCGCGGGTGTACATCGGGTCGCCGGTGATGTCCTTGCCGTCGAGCACGATGCTGCCGGCATCGGCGGCCACCAGACCGACGATCATGTAGAAACAGGTGGTCTTGCCGGCACCGTTGGGGCCGAGCAGGCCGACCACTTCACCCGCATCGAGGGTCAGCCCGAAGTCCTTGACCACTTCGCGCTGCTTGTACTTTTTGCGCAGGCCCTTGGCGACGAGCATTACTTCCTGCTCCCGGCCGGCTGTGCCGGCGTGGTGGCCTTGGGCTGTGCCGCAGGCGCGGCCGGGGTCTTGTTCTTCGGCGGGATGACGGTACGCACGCGGCTGCCGTCACCACCGGAGTTCATCTCGCCGGTGCGGGTGTTGTAGACCATGCGCTGGCCGGCATTGGTGCCGCGCGCGCTGGTGACCTTGTAGTTGCCGGTCAGGGTGATGATCTCGGTCTTGATGTCGTAGTCGATGCGATCAGCCAGCGCATCCATCCAGGTGCCGTCATCAAGCTGCTGCTTCATCTTGGCCTGCTTGCCGGTGAACACCACGCGCACGGCCTCGCCGTCCTTGAGGTAGATCTCGGCCTCGGACGAACGCAGGTCCAGCGTGCCCTGGGTGATGATCACGCCCTGCGACAGCACGGTCTTGCCGTCGCCGGTGAGCATGCCGGACTGGGCGCCGGAATCGATGTGCATGTCTTCGTTGCGGTCGGTGGACTTGGCGAAGGCGGCGCTGGGGACAAGAAGACCGAGCGCGAGTACGGCGGCAAAGGGAATCTTCATCGGGGTCCGTTCTACCGGTGGGGGCCTGCCGGGCGGGCCGGGGGCGGAGGGTGGGGCTGCCGGCCCTGCGCCTGTCCGGAGACGTCGCGGGCTGGCGGCGGAATCAGCGTCTGGGCGTGTAACGGCCCTTGGACTGGCTGAGGAAATGATACGTGTTGTTCTTCGAATCCACTTCGAAGCCGACGCCGGACTGTTCCATGCCCGGGCGGGTCATGGTCACCAGGGCGTCGGTACGGGCGCGGTTCTCCTTCGGGAACACGTCCAGGTGGTCGGTGCGGAAGGTGGTCGGCACCACACCCGGGCCCGCCGGGCTGTCGCCGGCAACCTTGCCGCGCAGCTTCATCTCGTCGCCCTTGGCGCTGAGCCAGCCGGTCTCGGCACGCAGCGTCCAGTGCTTGCCATCCTTGTCCGGCATCTCGAACAGCGGGGTGGCGATGTTGATGGTCTGGTCGCCGCGCTGGCGCTCCAGCCGCGGTGCGCGAAGGGTGGTCGATTCCTTGCCGTGCTCATCCAGGGCAACGATCTGGAAGTCATGCAGGATGTAATCCACGCCGATTTCCTGGCCCCCCGTGGCTGGACCCTTGTCGCGGTTGCGCAGCGCCGCCCAGCTGCTCAGCAGGGCGGCCAGCAGCAGGCTGATGCCGAGCACGGTGCGCCAGTTCAAGGTGGGCAGGTTCATGCGCCAAACCTCGCCAGCACCGCATCCGCGCGGCCCTGGGCGGCCAGCAGGATGTCGCACAGCTCGCGCGCGGCGCCACGGCCACCCTCGGCGCGGGTCTGCCAATGCACGCGTTCGGCGATCCACGGATGGGCATTGGCCGGGGCCACCGCAAGGCCGACCGCACCCAGCGGCGCCAGATCGGGCAGGTCATCGCCCATGAACGCCACCTGTTCCAGGCCGATCCCGTGCTGCGCACACAGCGCCTGCACGCTGGCCAGCTTGTCGCCCACGGCGATCTGGGTGTCGATGCCGAGGTCGGCGCCGCGCTTGAGCGCGGACTGGCTGTTGCGCGCGGTGATCAGCACGGGGTGGATACCGTGCTGCTGCAGCAGTTTCAGGCCCAGGCCATCCTGCACGAAGTACGCCTTGCTCTCGTTGCCGTCCTTGTCGTAGTACAGCCGACCGTCGGTGAGGGTGCCGTCCACGTCGAAGCAGGCCAGGCGGATCTGGGCCGCAGCGGCATGCAGGTGGGCGGGGAAGGCGGGCAGGGGGGACCAGGGCATCAGGGCGGCAGGCTCGTTATGGGCGGGTGCGGCGTTACAGACTGAATGGGGTCTACGGACTGTCGGTTAAACCACCCGGGCCCGCAACAGGTCATGAATGTTCAGCGCGCCAACCGCGCGGCCCTGGCCATCAACCACGATCAGGCCGGTGATTTTGTGGGTCTCCATCAGGCGGGCGGCCTCGACCGCCAGCTGGTCGGCGCCGATGGTGCGCGGGTTGCGGGTCATCACGTCGGCGATCTTCGCCGTGCGCACGTCCAGCGCACTGTCCAGCGCACGGCGCAGGTCGCCGTCGGTGAACAGCCCGATCAGCACGCCGTCGGCGTCAACCACGGCGGTCATGCCCAGCCGCTTGCGGCTCATTTCCACCAGCGCCTCGCTGAGGCTGGCGTCGGCGCCCACGCTGGGCAGGTCGTCGCCGGTGTGCATGACGTCGGTGATGTGCAGCAGCAGGCGACGGCCGAGGCTGCCGGCCGGGTGCGAGCGGGCGAAGTCATCGGCGGTGAAGCCACGTGCATCGAGCAGGGCCACGGCCAGTGCATCGCCCATCGCCAGCGAGGCGGTGGTGCTGGAAGTGGGTGCCAGCGCCAGCGGGCAGGCCTCGGCCGGCACGCTCACATCCAGATGGATGTCGGCGGCGGCGGCCAGGCTGGACTGCGGGCGGCCGGTCATGGAGATCAGCAGGTTGCCCTGGCGCTTGAGCACCGGCAGCAGCATCAGCACCTCGTCCGATTCGCCCGAGTAGGACAGGGCCAGCACGACGTCGTCCTCGGTGATCATGCCCAGGTCGCCGTGGCCGGCTTCACCGGGGTGCACGTAGAACGCCGGCGTACCGGTAGAGGCCAGGGTGGCGGCGATCTTGCGCGCGATATGCCCGGACTTGCCCATGCCGGTGGCGACCACCCGCCCGCGGCTGGCCAGAATCGCCTGGCAGGCCTGCTGGAAGGCCTCGCCGAGGCGGTCGGCCACGGCATCCAGGGCCTGCCGCTCGATCTCGAACACGCGGCGGCCACTGGCAACCAGGCCGGCAGGGTCGACGGAACGGGGGGGCAACAGGGATTCGGCCATGCGGACGCCACGCAGCGGAAGTAGAATGGACCCACATTTTATTAGGAAAGCCCGTTGGACGCCGACACCATCCGCAATCTGATCGAAACCGGCCTGCCCGGCGCCCGCGCCGACGTGCAGGGCGACGATGGCGTGCATTTCGAAGCGACCGTGGTCTGCGAGGCCTTCGCCGGCAAGATGCCGCTGGCCCGCCACCGCATGGTGTACGCCACCCTGGGCGACCTGATGGGCGGCGCGATCCACGCGCTGGCGCTGAAAACCGTGACCCCGGCCGAAGCCGGCTGAACCGCAGAAGATCCCGAATACATGGCCAAGATCGTTGTGACCGGCGGCGCTGCGCTGCACGGTGAAGTGAGCATCTCCGGCGCCAAGAACGCCGTCCTCCCCATTCTCTGCGCGACCCTGCTGGCCGATGCGCCGGTGGAGATCACCAACGTGCCGCACCTGCACGACGTGGTCACCACGGTGAAGCTGCTCGGCGAGCTGGGCGCCAAGGTCACCATCGACCAGGGCACGCTGTCGCGCGGCAGCGCGATCGTGGTCGACCCGCGTCCGGTCAACCAGCACGTCGCACCGTATGAGCTGGTCAAGACCATGCGCGCCTCGATCCTGGTGCTGGGTCCGCTGCTGGCCCGCTTCGGCGCCGCCGAAGTGTCGCTGCCGGGCGGCTGCGCGATCGGCTCGCGACCGGTCGACCAGCACATCAAGGGCCTGCAGGCGCTGGGCGCCGAGATCGTGGTCGAGAACGGCTTCATCAAGGCCAGCGCCAAGCGCCTGAAGGGGGGCCACTTCACCTTCGACATGGTCAGCGTCACCGGCACCGAGAACGTGCTGATGGGCGCGGTGCTGGCTGAAGGGACCACCGTCCTCGACAACTGCGCGATGGAACCGGAAGTGACCGACCTGGCGCACTGCCTGATCGCGCTGGGCGCGAAGATCGAAGGCCTGGGCACCGCCCGCCTGGTGATCGAGGGCGTCGAGCGCCTGTCCGGTGGCCGCCACGAAGTGCTGCCCGACCGCATCGAGACCGGCACCTTCCTGGTGGCCGCGGCGATGACCGGTGGCAAGGTCACGGTCAACCGTGCGCGCCCGAACACCATGGACGCGGTGCTGTCCAAGCTGGTCGAGGCCGGTGCGAAGATCGAGACCACCGACGACAGCATCACCCTGGACATGCAGGGCAGGCGGCCGAAGGCGGTCAACCTGACCACCGCGCCGTACCCGGCATTCCCGACCGACATGCAGGCGCAGTTCATGGCGCTCAACTGCGTGGCCGATGGCGTGGGCGTGATCAACGAAACGATCTTCGAGAACCGTTTCATGCACGTCAACGAACTGCTGCGCCTGGGCGCGGACATCCAGGTCGAAGGCCACACCGCCATCGTGCGTGGCAGCGAGCACCTGAGCGGCGCACCGGTGATGGCGACCGACCTGCGTGCGTCGGCCTCGCTGATCCTGGCCGGCCTGATGGCCAGCGGCGATACCACCATCGACCGCATCTACCACCTTGATCGTGGCTACGAGAACATCGAAGAGAAGCTGTCTTCGCTCGGCGCCACCATCCGGCGCGTGCCATGATCCTGCGCGGCAAGTTCAGCCCGCGTCGCAAGGCGCTGCTGGCCCTGGTGCTGATCGTGCTGGCGTGGCTGGGCTATGCCTGGTACGCCAACATCGCCATCACCCAGGGCATCGAGCAGAAGGACATGGACTGGAACGGCGACGGCACGGTCACGCGTGACGAGATCATCGAGTCGTTCTATGCGGTCGCGGTGAACGACAGCCAGGACGGCAACCGTCATTGCCGCACCTTTGTCTGGCGCAGCACCGGCGAGCAGATCCGCGTGGACTGCCGCACCGAGTTCAAGCCGGCGGCGGCCGAGGAAAAGAAGTAAGAAAAACGCCCGCGAAAGCGGGCGTTTTCTTTTCGCGGGGCCCGGGGTCGGGTCCCTTTCCATCGGAAAGGGCTCCGACCCCAGCCACACAACCGGGGTCAGAGCCCATCCCCGAGGGGATGGGATCCGACCCCGGCACTCAGTTCATCGCCTTGATGGTCAGGTCCAGCGCATCGCGGCCGCTCTCACGCTGCAGCATGCGCGCCGGCACCGGGAAGTCCGGCACGATCCAGGCGATCAGCTCCTTGTTGCCATCGGCGCGCGAGACCTTGGTCGCCTCGTAACTCTTGCCGGCCACGGTGATCGATTCCTTGCCGATCACGCGGTAGGTCATGTTCTTGATCCGGCCTTCGTCCACCATGCGATAGGTCAGCGGCTTGCCGGCGGCCAGGTCACGGGCGATCGCCAGGTTGATCAGCAGCGCGTCCATGTCGCCTGCTTTCAGCGCGATGGGGCCCGCACGGTCCGGCTTGATGTCGCCGGTCCAGGTGGCCTGGTTGCTGGTCCAGTTGTAGTTGGCCTGCACGTTGCGCTTCTTCACCAGCAGTGCCGAACGGTCCTGGCTGCTGAGCGGGCGCAGCTGGCCACGCACTTCCTCGAACACCGTGCTCTGGCTGAGGTCGGCCAGCTGGTTCTTCACCTGCAGGCTGTAGCGCCATTTGTTGCTGCCTTCGCTGGCCAGGGTCATGGTGCCGTTGGCCTGCATGCCCATGTAGCTGGCCAGGTAATCCGCCTTGAACGGTTCCAGCGCCATGGCCGGCAGACTGGCCACGGTCAGGGCAGCGGCTGCGATCCAGGTGAGGGGGCGGGTCAGGGTATTCATGCTCAGACTCCTTGGTATTCGATCAGGCGCAGGTCGACGCGGTCTTCGCCGTCTTCGCGTTGCAGGATGCGCACCGGGGTGGGGACACCGTTGGCGATCCAGAGAATGGTTTCGTTTCTGCCACCGTTGGTCCGGTAGACCCGCAGCGCGTTGTAGGACAGGTCGCCGACCTCGACGTTCTCGGTCTGCGGCGCGGCCTGGTAGTCGTGTTCGCGGACCTTGCCCATGTCCACGTAGCGGTAATGCATGGTGGCGCCCGGACGCGCATCGCGCATGATCGCCAGGTTGATCAGCAGCGCGCTCTGGTCGCCGGCCCGCAGCGGGATCGGCTGCGCGCGCTCCTTCTTGACGTCGCCGGTCCATTGCGCGGTGCCGGCCTGCCAGTTGTAAGTGCCCACGGCCTTCTTGCCCAGGAACAGGCCCTTGCGCACCGTGCTCTGGCTGAGCGGTGCGTAGACGCCACTGCGCTCCTCGAACACCGTGCTCTGCTCGATGTTCAGACCGAGCACGCTGGCAAAGCCGCGGCGGCCGACCACCTGCATGTCCACGCGCCACTGGCTGCCGCCGGTGTGGGTGACCTGCATGCTGGCATCACCCGCTTCCTTGCCCTTGTAGAAGGCCTGGTAGGTGGCGGTGAACGGCTGCAGCGGCGGCGGCTCCCAGGCCAGTGCCGGCAACAGCGGCACACTGGGCTCGTTCGGTGGCAGCGCAGCGGGTGTGGGCGGCGGTGAAGCCGCAGGCGGCTGCGCCTGGCCCCAGCCCACAGCGGGAAGCACGGCAAGCGACAACAGCAGTGAAGTGGACAGCAGCGTCGTGGTCTTCATGGAGGACAGGAACCGCAGGAGGGGGCAGGATGCCAGCCCCGCAGTCAGCGGGGCGTGTGCAAGAGCGTTACCGGTTCAGGTTTCCGGCGGAATCTAGGGCCAAGGGGCTAAACAGGGGGTGACCGTCCAGCCAGGGCTGACCCTCCCGTTCAGCCAGGCGGCCCTCGCACAGCAGCTGCAGTGTGGCGATCAGCAGCGGATGCTCCACCGCAAGCACGCGTGCGGCCAGCGCCTGCGCGTCATCGCCGGGCCGCACCGGCACGCGGGCCTGCGCCAGCACCGCGCCGGCATCCAGTTCGGGGACCACCAGGTGCACGCTGGCGCCATGCTCGGCGTCACCGGCCTGCAGCGCCCGCGCGTGGGTGTCCAGGCCCTTGTGCAGCGGCAGCAGCGACGGGTGGATGTTGACCAGGCGGCCATCGAAACGCTGCACGAAGGCCGGACCAAGGATGCGCATGTAGCCGGCACAGACGATCCAGTCCGGCTGTACCGCGGCAAGCGCATCGCCGAGCGCCTGCTCGTAGCTGGCGCGGTCGCTGAATTCCTTCGGTGCATGCGCCCAGCGCAGGCCGGCATCGACACGCAGCAGGGCCTCTGCGGCGGGGCGGTCGGAGAACACGCCGACCACCTCGGCCGGCAGGCGGCCGCTGCCGATCGCGTCGAGGATGGCCTGCAGGTTGCTGCCGCGGCCCGAGGCGAGCACAGCGATGCGGGTTGGGGCGGTCATTGCAGGGAACTCCGGCGGATCAGAGGCCAGGTCAGCAGGCTGCCGACGGTCGCCATCAGCATGTCGGCATGCGCATCCCACATGTCACCCTGCTGGCCGTTGTAGGCTTCGGCGGCATCCGGCGACAGCGCCAGCGCGATGGCCCATTCGAACCATTCGTAGACCAGGCTGGCACACATCACCGTCATCACCGCCAGGGTGAAGGCCTGGCCCAGGCGCAGCGCCGGCCACGCATGACGGGCCAGCTGCAGCAGTGCGGGGGTGAAGCAGACGCCGAAGAGGAAGTGGATGAGGCGGTCGAAATGGTTGCGCTGCCAGCCGAAGGCCGCATTCGGCGACCAGCCGGTCAGCATCTGCGCCCAGGCGTCGTAGGGCACGTTGGAATACAGCCAGCGCGCCGCCACGCAGTGCAGGGCGATGAAGCCGCAGATGGCGATGAAGGCGCCATTGCCCAGCCAGCCGCCGCGGCGGTCGACCCACAGCAGGGCGGCCAGACCGACCACGGTCAGCGTGCTGTGCAGGGCCTGCTCGATGGGCCACAGCGGGTGGATCCAGCTGATCGCGAAGACCGCCAGTACGGCAGCGAAAGCCCACTTCTTCGGGACCGGGAAGCGGCGGGTGGTGGGCGAATCAGACGTCGGGAGGGCAGGCGCGGACATGGGAAATCGATCAGATGAGGACGGGGCGTCTGCCGGCAGGTTCAGGCACTGAGGTGATCACCGCGGTCGAACAGCGCAGCCATTTCCGGCTTGGACAGGAACACCCAGGCATAGGCGGCCAACGCCATGCCCAGTGGTCCAGCCAGCACGCCCAGCCACGCCGCGCGCTGGCACCAGGCCAGCCCGGTGCGATGTGACAGCTGGCGCGCGGTGTGCAGCTGCACGAACCCCAGCACGGCGGCCAGCACGGCGATGGACGCATAGACCGTGGTCAGCATCCAGGCATCCTCCAACCCGCGCGACTGGGCCACCCAGCCGCTGAGGCCGAGGAACGCCACTGCGGCGACCCAGTGGAAACCGGCCAGGGCGTAGAACAGCACTCTCAGTGTCTGCAGATGGCTGGTCAGCTGCAGCTGTGCCAGGGTCTGATGCGGCAGCGGCGGTGGATTGCCGGAGGCGGTCATGCGGTCGCGGCGGGAAGGTCGAAGGCGGCCTTGACCTGCGGGCGCAGCAGAGTGATCAGGCTGAACACCCCCAGCACCGTGCCGACCGGCGTGAACAGGCAGGCCAGGCCAGCCGCGATCAGGCACAGCAGATGGCGACGGCGGCGGGACAGGCAGCGGCCGGCATAGGCCACGAACGCGCCCAGCGTGATGCCACCGAACACGACGACGCAGCCGAGAACGGTGAACACCCAGCCCATCAGGCGCTGTTCCTCCAGCGAGGAGGGCTCGCCGCCGGACTTCATCGGCAGGCTGCCGGTCAACGCGGCGATGCCGATCACGATGTGCAGGATGAAGATCAGCGAGAACAGCACGATCAGGCCACCGACCACGTAGTGTGCGATGGCCAGCATGCGCAGGTGGTCGGCATCCTGCGCGCTGAACGGCGGTACCGTCGCCAGCGGCGGCGGCACGGGGGCGGGCGACAAAGGGGGCGTTGCGTCCATGCGGGGCTCCTGGGTTGCCGGCGTCAGCCGATGTGGACGCGTTCGGCGCCTTCGGCGGTGACCACCTGGCCGATGGTCCAGTGCTCCAGGCCCTGCGCCTTGACTGCATCGGAAACGGCAGCCACCTGGTCCGCTGCGACGATCAGCACGAAGCCGATGCCGCAGTTGAAGGTGCGCCACATCTCGCTGTCGGCCACCGCGCCTTCCTTCTGCAGCCACTGGAACACCGGCGGCAGGGCCCATGACGACGCCTGGATGTCCAGGCCGAGGCCGTCGGGCACTACGCGGATGATGTTCTCGGTCAGGCCGCCGCCGGTGATGTGGGCCATGCCATGGATGGCCTCGCCGTGCGACTTCAGCAGCGACAGGATCGGCTTCACATAGAGGCGGGTCGGTGCCATCAGCGCATCGACCAGCTTCACGCCGCCTTCCAGTTCCAGATCGGCCGGGCGACCGGCGCGGTCGTAGATGCGGCGCACCAGCGAGTAGCCGTTGGAGTGCGGGCCGGAGGAGGCGATGCCGATCAGCACGTCGCCGGCGGCCACGCTGGCGCCGTCCTTCAGCTCGCTCTTCTCCACTGCGGCGACCGTGAAGCCGGCCAGGTCGTATTCGCCGGGGGCGTACATGTCGGGCATTTCAGCGGTTTCGCCGCCGATCAGCGCACAGCCGGCCTCGGTGCAGCCGTTGGCGATGCCGCCCACGACCGCTGCGGCGGTGTCGATGTCCAGCTTGCCGGTGGCGAAGTAGTCCAGGAAGAACAGCGGTTCGGCGCCCTGCACCAGCACGTCGTTCACGCACATGGCGACCAGGTCGATGCCGATCGTATCGTGGCGGTTCAGCTGGTGGGCCAGCTTCAGCTTGGTGCCCACGCCGTCGGTACCCGACACCAGCACCGGCTCGCGGTACTTGTTGGACAGGTCGAACAGGGCACCGAAGCCACCCAGGCCGCCCATCACTTCCGGGCGGAAGCTGCGCTTGACCAGGGGCTTGATCCGCTCGACCAGCGCATTGCCGGCGTCGATGTCGACCCCCGCGTCACGGTAGGTGAGGGGGGAGGGGGCGGAAGACGGGGTGTTGGTCACGGGCGTCGGCGCTGGCAGGGGTTGAACGGGCGATTTTAACAGGCCGCATTGGCGCAAAGGCCGTATTCGGGCAACAATTCCCCCGGATACGTCGAGCCAATGGATGTCCTGATGCGCCGCAGCCTGATTCTGACCCTGCTCCTTGCGCTGAGCCTGCCGGTGGCCACGATGGCCCAGAGCGGCCTTCGCACCGAGGGTGATGTCGCCACCGCCAGTGGCGCGTACGAGGCCGAAGTGCCCGTCAACAGCCAAGCCGAGGCCGATCGCAACGGCGCCCTGGCCCGCGCCCTGAGCGTGGTACTGGGCAAGCTGTCCGGCGACCGCAGCGTGATGTCCCGCCCCGGCGTGGTGCAGGCGCTGCGCAACGCCAAGGACTACGTGGCCAGCTACGACTACAAGCAGGACCAGAGCGTGGGCGCCAGTGGCGCCCCCAGCTTCCGTACCCTGCTGGTGGCCCGCTTCCGCGAGGATGATGTCGACTCGCTGGTGTCGGCGCTGGGCCTGCCGCTGTGGCCGCAGCCGCGACCGAAGCCGGTGCTGTGGCTGGCCGTCGACGATGGCAGTGGCCCGCGCCTGGTCAGCGTGCAGCAGGCCAACGCCGCCCGGCCGTTGCTGAACCGCGCCATCGAGCGCGGCTACAAGCTGGGCCTGCCCAGTGGTGGCGCCGCCGAACAGGCGCTGGCGGGTGCGATCTGGCGCCAGGACAGTGCCGCCGTGGCCCGTGCCTCCTCGCGCTACTCGCCGCCGATGCAGCTGATCGGCAAGTTGTACCGCGCCAATGGCGGCTGGCAGGCGGCCTGGGTGTTCGTCGACAACGGCCGTGAACTGAACAAGTGGACCAGCAAGGACGCCAACGCCATGCGCGCGATGGCGGCCGGTGCCGACGGCGCCGCCGACGCGCTGGTCAAACGCTATGCCAAGGCCGGCGCCGCCGTCGGTCAGGCCGGGACCTACCGTGTGGTGGTCACCGGCATCAACAGCGCCGACGACTACCTGCGTCTGGCCGCTGGCCTGCGCGAGGTGCCGGTGGTGCGCAATGTCACCCCCCTGCATGCCTCGGCTGGCCAGCTGGAGCTGAACCTGGAGATGACCACCGGCCTGGCCGGCTTCAACCGCATGCTGGGCGACAACGGCGTGCTGGCGCCGAGCGCTCCGCTGCCGGCCCTGCCCGCTCCGATCGACGACACCACCGGTACTCCGGTGGCCGCCCCGGTCAGCAACGAGTACCGCCTGCGATGACTCTGACCCCGGAAGCGGAAATCGCGCAGTTCCTGCGCCGCCTGAAATACATCCTGTTCGCCGGCCTGATCGGCTGGGTGGTGTGGCTGCTGGCGCCGATCCTGACCCCGTTCGTGCTGGCGCTGGCGCTGGCCTGGCTGGGTGACCCTCTGGTGGACCGCATCGAGGCCACCGGCCGCTCGCGCATGACCGGCGTAGTGCTGGTGTTTGCGGCGATGGTGCTGGTGATCGTGGCGCTGCTGCTGGTGCTGGTACCGATGATCGAGCGCCAGATCACCACCCTGATCGCGGTTGCCCCGCAGGCACAGGCGTGGCTGATGGAGAAGGGGATTCCCTGGTTCGAGCAGAAGACCGGCCTGGAAGTGATGCAGTGGCTGGACCCGGACCGCCTGATCGAATGGGTGCGCAGCCACTGGCAGCAGGCCGGCGGCTTCGCCACCACGTTCATGGGCTACGTCTCGCGCTCCGGCTTCGCGATGGTGACCTGGGTGGTCAACATCCTGCTGCTGCCGATCCTGGCGTTCTACTTCCTGCGTGATTGGGACAAGCTGGTCGAGCGCGTGGCGTCGGTGATTCCGCGCAACCACATTGGCACCATCAGCGCGTTGGCGCGTGAGTCCAACGAGGTGCTGGGTGCGTTCATCCGCGGCCAGTTCCTGGTGATGCTGGCACTGGGCGTGATCTATGCCGGCGGCCTGTCGCTGGTCGGCCTCAAGCTGGGCCTGCTGATTGGCCTGATTGCCGGTCTGATCAGTTTCATCCCGTACCTGGGCGCGACCACCGGCGTGCTGATGGCGGTGATCGCCGCGCTGGTGCAGGCACAGGGCTTCGACCTGAAGCTGCTGATCCTGGTCGGCGTGGTGTTCACCGTGGGCCAGCTGCTGGAGAGCTACGTACTGACCCCGCGCATCGTCGGCGACAAGATCGGCCTGCACCCGGTGGCGGTGATCTTCGCGGTGATGGCCGGCGGCCAGCTGTTCGGCTTCCTCGGCATGCTGCTGGCGCTGCCGGTGGCGGCGGTGACCAACGTGCTGCTGCGCTACGCGCACCAGCGTTACCGCCAGAGCGAGCTGTACGTGGGCGAGAAGCCGGCAATCGTGCTTGACGGCGTGGTCGATGCGCCCCATATCATCGTTCCGAACGAAAAAGGCCCCGACCTGAAGTGATGGGTGTGCCGCAACTGCCGCTGGCCCTGCATTACCCGCGGGACCAGCGCCTGGAGACCTTCATCGGCGCGCCGGATGGTGCGCTGGCGCAGCTGCGCGCGATCGCGGTGGGTGCCAGCCACGATTGGGTCTACCTGGAAGGTGCGGCGGGCACGGGCAAGACCCACCAGGCGCTGGCGATGTGTTCCAGCGCCGAGCAGGCAGGGCGCCTGCCGACCTATGTGCCGCTGGCCAGTGCGGCCGGCCGCGTGCGTGCGGCGCTGGATGGGCTGGAAGCGCGCGAGCTGGTGGCGCTGGACGGCCTGGACGAGGTTGCCGGCAACCGCGACGACGAGATCGCGCTGTTCGATTTCCACAACCGCGCGCGCGCCGCGGGCGTGACCGTGCTGTACACGGCGCAGAAGGCGCCGGAAGCGCTGGGCCTGGTGCTGCCGGACCTGCGTTCACGGCTGGGCCAGTGCGTGCGCGTGCTGCTGCAGCCGCTGGATGAGGAGGGGCGGGCAGCGGTGCTGCGCGAACGCGCGCTGCGACGCGGCCTGGCGATCGACGAGGCATCCATCGAGTGGCTGCTGTCGCACACCGGGCGCGAGCTGGGTGGGTTGATCACGCTGCTGGACTGGCTGGACCGCGAGTCGCTGGCGGCGAAGCGGCGGATCACCGTGCCGTTCCTGCGCCAGGTGCTGGAAGAAGGCCGGCCCCGCTACTGAGGGTGGGTTTGTTTGCAGGGCTGCGCCCTGCACCCGCAGAAGCAACGTCAACGTCAAAAGCTGGCTATCCGTGGGGATGGCGGGGTGGATCCGGTTGCGGGGGACGCTGCAAGTACGTCCATGTAAGCTCGGTCGCCGCATCCATGCGGCTCACGCCCCCGCAACCGGATCCACCCCGCCTTCGACAGGTTCCCGCGATCTGCCGGGACTGCGTACTGCACTGCTGACTGCTGTTGGTGGGTGTCGACCTTGGTCGTCACCAGAGCAAGCGCAGCGAAGCGACCCGCTTTTGCTTTTCTTTTTTCTTTTCCGTGGCTGGACGCGCACGGAAACTGTCAGAGGCCGGTCGGGGTGGGCTGCGCAGGGGCGTGAGCCGCATGGATGCGGCGACCGAGCTTACATGGACGTACTTGCAGCGTCCCCTGCGCAGCCCACCCCGACCGGCCAAGCACGGCTTCTGCTTTCAATGAGTCCAGCCACGAGGGGCTCAGCCGTTCGCCGCCAACTCAGCATCCAGCGCGCGCAGCCGATCCACGGTGCCGACATCGGTCCAGCGCCCGCGATGGTGCTGCCCGGTCATCAACCCCTGCGCCATGAAATGCTTCTGCAGCGGCACCACCGAGAACTTCGGCGGCAGCCGCTCGCTGCCCGGCGCCTCGCCGATCACCGTGCGCCAGTCGGCCACGATCGAAGGACGGTACACGCCGATGCCGGCATAGGTCAGGCACGGTCCTTCGCGATCGTGGTGCAGCACCCCCTGCGTATCGAGGCGGTAGTCACCGTCCGCGTGCTGAACCGGATTGTCGACCAGCACCAGGTGCGCCTGGCCCTGCGGCTCGCGCGGCAGCGTGGCGAAATCGAAATCGGTCCAGATGTCGCCGTTCACCACCAGGAACGGGGCATCGCCCAGCACCGGCAGGGCGTTGAGGATGCCACCGCCGGTCTCCAGCGGGGTCGCTCCTTCGTACAGGAAATGCAGGTGCAGGCCCCATTGGCTGCCATCGCCCAGCGTCGCCGGGAACTGTTCGGCCAGCCATGCGGTGTTGACCACCACCTCGCGCACGCCGAGTGCGGCCAGGCGTTCCAGGTGCCAGACGATCAACGGCTTGCCAGCCACTTCCAGCAGCGGCTTGGGCGTGTGCAGGGTCAGCGGGCGCATGCGCTCGCCGAGGCCGGCGGCAAAGACCAGCGCCTTCATCGGGCCACGCGCATCGGTGCACCCAGCTCGGCCAGCGCCGGCTTGATGCGCTCGTCCAGCAGCTGCTGCAGCGGTGCCAGTTCCCGATAGCGCGGCAGCACTTCATCCAGATAGGTGATGAAGCGCGGTGCGTCGTCGAGGTAATGGCCCTTGTTGTCGCGGTAACGCAGCCGGCAGAACAGGCCCAGGATCTTCACGTGGCGCTGGATGCCCATCCAGTCGGCATCGCGCAGGAAGGTGGCGCGATCGGGCACCGGCAGGCCGGCGTCGCGGGCGCGCTCGTGATACTGCGCCAGCCATTCGTCCACGCGTTGCAGTGGCCAGCTCAGGAAGGCGTCCTTGAACAGGCTCACCGCATCGTAGGCGATCGGGCCGCGCACCAGGTCCTGGAAATCCAGCACTGCGGGGCCATTGTCGACCGGCATCAGGTTGCGCGGCATGTAGTCGCGATGGGTCATCAGCTGGGCTTGGCCCAGCGCGTTGTCCATCAGGCGGCGATGCACCAGCTGCAGGCCTTCGATCTCGCCGCAGTCCAGCTCCAGGTTCAGGTGGCGCTGCAGGAACCATTCGTCGAACAGGCCGGCATCGCGCTGCAGCAGCGCCTCGCCAAACTGGCCGAAGTCGGCCGGCACCGGGATCGCCTGCAGGCGCAGCAGCTGTTCGATCGAACGGCCGAACCATTCATCGGCATTGCGCTCGTCGAGGATCCTGGCCAGGGTCGGGCCGCCGAGATCTTCCAGCAGCAGGAAGCCGGCATCCAGATCCTGCGCCAGCAGCGCGGGCACGCGCAGGCCGTTGTCGTGCAGCAGGCCGCGCATGCGCAGCCACGGCCTCGGATCTTCCAGCCCCGGCGGGGCATCCATCACGATGTGGCTGCCGCGCGTGCTGGTGGTACGCCAGTAGCTGCGCATGCCGGCATCGACCGAGGCGCGTTCGACCACCGCGCTGGCATCATCGAGCTGGGTACGGGCCCACTGCAGGCGCTGCGCGCTGCGCTGGGGATCGGAGGCGGGTTCGGTCATGCAGGCATATCCGGGCGCGCCGGGCGCGCCAACGTCGGGAACAGGAAGGGAAGGAGGGACGGGGTCAGCGACGGCCGCTGAACAGGCGCAGCACGGCCAGCACGGCCACCGCACCCACTACCGCACCGAGGAAACCGGCCGGCTCACCGGGGGCGTACCAGCCCATGTACTGGCCGAACCAGCCGGCCACCAGGGCGCCAAGGATGCCCAGCACGATGGTCAGCAGGCAGCCCATGCGGTTGTTGCCGGGCATGAAGAAACGCCCGAGCAGGCCGACGAAGAAGCCGACCAGGATGATGTAGAGCCAGCTGCTGCTGCCGAACAGACCATTCATGCGCGCGATTTCCGCCAAGGGTGGACGCAGCCTAGCAAGGCCAGGCTGCGTCCGTCACGGGTGCCGGATCAGCAGCAGCCGTGGTCGCCGTGGCGGGTGCCGCTGTCGGCAGCCACCGGCGAACCGCTGGTCTCGCCGCGCAGGCTGGCGGCGTAGTGCTCGCTGATCACCTTGGACACGCAGGCGGTGACCTTCTTGCCCATCGGGATGTGCAGGAACTCGTTCGGGCCGTGCGCATTGGAGTGCGGGCCGAGCACACCGGTGATCATGAACTGCGCGCCCGGGAACTTCTCGCCCAGCATGCCCATGAACGGGATCGAGCCGCCTTCGCCCATGTACATCGCCGGCTTGCCGAAGAAGGCCTGGCTGGCGTCGTCGATGGCCTGGGTCAGCCACGGCGCCATGGCCGGGGCGTTCCAGCCGGTGGAGGCCTTTTCCAGGTCCAGGGTGACCTGCGCGCCGTTCGGCGGGTCGCGCAGCAGCGCTTCCTTCAGCAGCTCGCCGCAGGTCTTGCCATCGGCCGTCGGCGGCAGGCGCAGCGACAGCTTCACCGAGGTCTGCGGGCGCAGCACGTTGCCGGCCGATTCCAGCGGCGGCATGCCGCCGACGCCGGTGACCGACAGCGCCGGGCGCCAGGTGCGGTTGAGCACCAGCTCGGTCAGGTCCTCGTTCATCGGGCGCAGACCGTCGACCATCGGGAACTTCTCGAAGATCTCGGTATCCACCACTTCGGCGGCACGCTTGGCCTGTTCCAGGCGTTCGGCCGGGATCTCGACGTTCATGCCGTCGATCAGGATGCGGCCGGTCTCCTGATCCTCGATGCGCGAAAGGATCTGGCGCAGCAGGCGGAAGCTGGACGGGATCACGCCGGAGGCATCGCCGGAATGCACGCCTTCGTTGAGCACCTTCACGGTGAAATTGCCGCCGGTCAGGCCGCGCAGCGAGGTGGTGCACCACAACTGGTCGTAGTTGGCGCAGCCCGAATCCAGGCAGACCACCAGCGACGGCTTGCCGATGCGGTCGGCGAGGTGGTCGACGTAGGCTGGCAGGTCGTAGCTGCCCGACTCTTCACAGGCTTCGATCAGCACCACGCAGCGGGCGTGCGGCAGGCCCTGGGCCTGCAACGCCAGCACGGCGGCCAGCGAGCCGAAGATGGCGTAGCCGTCATCGGCGCCGCCGCGGCCATACAGCTTGTCGCCGCGCAGGACCGGGGTCCACGGGCCGAGGTCGTCGTCCCAGCCGGTCATTTCCGGCTGCTTGTCCAGGTGGCCGTAGAGCAGGATGGTGTCGTCGCCGGTCTCGGCGCCGGTGGCCGGAATTTCCAGGAAGATCAGCGGGGTACGGCCTTCCAGGCGCACCACTTCAACCTTCAGGCCGGGCAGCTGCTGGGCCCTGGCCCAGTTCTCCATCAGCGTGACCGCCTGTTCCATGTAGCCGTTCTGCACCCAATTGGCGTCGAACATCGGCGACTTGTTGGGAATGCGGATGTAGTCGACCAACTGCGGGACGATCTCGCTGTCCCACTTGTCATTGACGAATTGGCCGAGCTTGGCGCTGTCCATCTGAAACTCCGGTTGCATGGGCTGATCCGGCCATTCTACGCCTGTGCCACGGGTAGGGTTTTTCCTACATCACGTCGGGTATTTGGCTGGCTTACGGAAATCCGGGAAACCGATAGGCTGTGTGCATGTGGTGACGGACACTGTTCCTACCGACGGGATTGCCGGTCGGGGCGGCCAGAATCACAAGGAGATACACGTTGTGCCTTGGTTTGTCGTGTTGAGGGCACTGGTGCTGGTCATGGGGATCGCTGGGGCGCATGCCGCCGAACCGATCGACATCAACCGCGCCGATGCCCAGGCGCTGCAGCAGGGATTGACGATGGTCGGAGCCGCCAAGGCCGAGGCGATCGTCGAGCACCGGCGCAGACACGGCCCGTTTCATCGCGTCGAGGACCTGACGCAGGTGAAGGGGATAGGGAAAGCAATCGTCGAACGGAATCGACAGCGGATCACCGTAGGCAACAGGTTGTTGCCGGCGGATCCGGTACCCGGATCGGTACCGGTGCGAACCGTACCGAGGCGCTGACAGCAGGAATCGTCGGAACCGGCAGGAAGCTGGTTCAGCGGTCACGGACAGGACGGCCGTGACCACCGACCGCCGCAGGACGCGGCACCAATCACCAGGATGGTGGCATCACAGACCTGTGGAAGGGGCTGAGATACAAGCAGGACAGACGCGGCCGCGTGCAGGATGCAACGCTACCCCCACAGCGCAGGATGCGAGGGGGCGGCAGCAGGCCGACAAGGACGTAACGATTGCCCGGTACGACACATGGCTGTGTCGCCGGGCAGTTTCATTTCCGGCGCCTGGTTTTGCCGCGGCCACCACGGGCCGATGGTGTACGGTGGCCGCACCGCATGGAAAGGACCCCCGCTGGATGCTCCCGCTCCGCCCCACCACCCTGATGCTCGCCCTTGCACTGGCCCTGCCGCTGCTGGCCCATGCCGCTGCGCCGACAGCGGCTGCCAAGCCCACGGCTGCCGCAGCCAGCAGCGCTGAAGTGCGCGGGCCGACCGACCTCAAGCCGGGCGAATACCTCTGGCATCCGGAAATCTCGCCGACCGGCCCGATCGTGCTGGTGGTCAGCCTCGATGAGCAGCGCGCCTACGTCTACCGCAACGGCATTGCCATCGGCCTGACCACGATCAGCTCGGGCAAGGCCGGGCACGAGACGCCAACCGGCGTGTTCACCATCCTGCAGAAGGACAAGGACCACAGGTCCAACCTCTACAACAGCGCGCCGATGCCGTACATGCAGCGGCTGACCTGGGACGGCATCGCCCTGCATGGCGGCAGCCTGCCCGGGCATCCCGCCTCGCACGGCTGCGTGCGCCTGCCGCAGGCCTTCGCGCAGAAGCTGTTCAGCGAAACCCAGCGCGGCGATACCGTGGTCGTGGCCGATGCCAAGAGCTCACCGATGACCCTGGCCTATCCGTCGGTGCTGGCGCCGGTGAACGCGCGCGGCCAGGCCCTGCCGGAGGCCGAGGGCGGAGCCCCGGCACAGGCCTGGTGGGACGACAGCGCGGCGCCGGCCGGGCAGGTCGGCATCCTGGTCAGCCTGCACGACCAGCGCCTGTACGTGCTGCGCGATGGCGTGATGATCGGCGAGTCGCCGCTGAAGGCTGACGCCCTGCCGGCGTTCCAGGGCACCACGCTGTTCGTGATGGGGCAGGGTTACAGCGACACCCCCAGCCCGCTGGACGTGAACCAGCGCCTGCACCAGTGGACGGCCTACCCGTTGCTGGGCCAGGACCGTGCCCAGGCCACGCCGGACCTGCTGGCCACGCCCTCGCTGCCGATGGCGCTGCCGGCCGATTTCGCCCGCCAGCTGTACCAGGTGCTGGTGCCGGGCACGACCCTGCTGGTGACCTCGCTGCCGGCGGTCCGCCCAAGCCCGGCTGAATCCGGAATGCAGCCGGTCTTGGAATCCGAGCCGCCAGGGTCCACCCTCAAGGGCAACTGAGTGCCCTCGTTGTGCCCATGACTGCATCCCGCCTGTGCCGGCTGGCCGCGTTCGGCCTGCTGGCGACCTCGGCCAGCGCCCCGGCGCTGGCACAGACGCCCGCCCTTGCCACCAGCGCCGATGATCTGGCTGCCCTGCTGTCGCGCAGTGCGCCCAAGGCCGACCGCCACGTGTTGCAGCTGGCGGCGCACGCCATGCGCTGTGCGCTGCAGCGGCCGGAACTGGGCATCAACGGTGATCGCCTCAGCGTGATCGACTATTCGCGCCCGTCCACCGAGCCGCGCCTGTGGGTGTTCGACCTGGCCCACCAGCGCCTGCTGTTCGAGGAGTGGGTGGCGCATGGCCGCAACAGTGGCGAGAACCGCACCGAGCACTTCTCCAACCGCGATGGCAGTTTCATGTCCAGCCTCGGCGCGTTCACCGCGCAGGAGACCTACATGGGTGGCAATGGATATTCGCTGCGCCTGGCCGGGCTGGAACCGGGCTTCAATGACCGCGCGCGTGACCGAGCCATCGTCATCCATGGTGCGCCATACGTGAATCCGGCTGCCGCGCAGCTGCAGGGGCGGCTGGGCCGCAGCCTGGGTTGCCCGGCGGTGCGCCTGTCGGTGGCCAGGTCGCTGATCGATGCGTTGCGTGGCGGCACGATGGTGTTTGCTTACTACCCCGACCAGGATTGGCTGAAGCACTCGCAGCTGTTGGCCGGCGGGTGCGGTGGCCAGGGCACGCTCGCCACGCGGTGATGCACGATGGCGCGCGGCATGATGCAATGCGCCGATGAACATCGACTCCCTGCTGCACACTCCGAGCCAGGTGATCTCCAGCCTGGACTACCGCCGCGAACGTTGGCGCAACGGCCTGGGCTGGACCCGCGAGATCCTGCGCCTGCCCGCGCAGGGGGATGACTGGGCGCTGCGCCTGTCGGTGGCCGAAATCGAACAGGATGCCGCGTTCTCTGCCTTCCCCGGCGTGGAGCGCGAACTGGTGTTGCTGCAGGGCAATGGCGTGCGTCTGCGCTTCGACGATGGACGCGTGGCGGAAGTGCTGCCGCCACACGGACGAGTGCGGTTTGCTGGTGAGGAGACACTGCACGGGGAACTGGTCGATGGCACCACCCACGACTTCAACCTGATGTGGAAGCGCGAGCTGCTGCAGGCCGAACTGCTGCACCGGCCGCTGGTGGGCGCGATGTTTTTCTTCTGCGAACCGGGCGTGGCCTGGGCGCTGCATCTGCTGGCCGGTCAGGCGGAGTTTGGTGCCGACAGCGGGCTGCCGGCGTTGCAGGCGGGCGATACCGCATGGTTGGCGGCCGGCGAACGTCAGCGGCACGCATTGCAGGGCGGTGGCGAGTTGCTGGCGATACGGGTCAGTGCAGCAGCGGGATGATTCCTGGGCGCCGGTGGGCGCCATCCACGCATGGCGTGGATCTACAGCTGTGCGGTTGTCACCATGCCTGGGCACGCCGTCATGGTGCGGCTGTGGTTGGGGTCAGAGCCCTTTCCTGCGGAAAGGGATCCGACCCCGATGGTTCGTTCAATACACATCGCGCCGGTAACGACCGGCCAGCAACAGCGCTTCCTTGCCCGCAGTACCCAACACCTGCTCGATCACCGCATCCACCGCCGGGGCCATGCCCTGCAGGCTGCCGCAGACCAGGATCGTCGTGCCTTCATCCACCCACTGCCGCAGCGTTGCCGCTTCGGCCAGCAGCCGGTCCTGCACATAGCGATGCGCGCCGCCATCTCGGCTGAACACCGCATCCAGCCGCGCCAGCGTGCCGTCGGTCAGCATCGCCTGCAGTTCTTCACCGAAGTGGAAGTCGTGCGCGGCGGTACGCTCACCGAACAGCAGCCAGGTGCGGCGCGCGCCACTCCGGGCACGTTCGTGCAGGTGCGCGCGCAGGCCGGCGATGCCGGTGCCGTTGCCGATCAGCAGCAGCGGCACATCGGTGGGCACGCCATGGAAATTGTCGTTGCGGCGCAGACGCAGCTGCACCGGTTCGTCGATGGCCGCGTGGTCGCACAGCCAGCCACTGCCGATGCCCGGTGTTCCATCGGCGCGCAGTTGGCGGCGCAGCAGCAGCTCCACCGCACCGTCGGCCATCACCGAGGCGATCGAGTACTCGCGATGCGGCAGCGGCTGCAGGGTCGCCAGCAATGCAGGCAGATCACCCGGGGGAACCAATGAGGGCAGGTGCGAGCGCGCGACGCGTGCCAGCAACGTCTGTCCGTCATCCAGCACGATGTCTGCGTCAAAGCGTTGTGTGTCCAGCCAGGCACGCACGGTGTGCGATGCGTGCTGTGGGCCGATCTCGGCGATGTCACCGGCCTGCCATTGCGCATCTGCATCGGCTGGGGGCTGCAGGCGCAACCAATACACGGGGCCGCCGGGGCTGCCGGGGTTCAGATGCTCGCGCTGCAGCAGCGTCCACGGCTGGTACTCGGCCGGACTCCAGTCGGGCAGTTCGCTGGCGTTACCGCCGAGTTGTCCCAGCAACTGCTGCCAATGGCGCAGCGCCGCCGGATCGGCGTTGTCGACTTCGATTGCATCGAACAGTGGATGCGCGCCGTGCTGGCGCAGCCATTGGTCGAGCTGGTGACCGAATCCGCAGAAGTGGCCATAGCTGCGGTCGCCCAGTGCGAGCACGCCGTAGTGCAGATGCTGCAGCGAGGGCGGCGTGGCCATCACCCCGCGCAGGAACGGCAGGGCGTGGTCGGGCGGATCACCTTCGCCGGTGGTGCTGGCAATGAACAGCGCGCGCTGGCTGCCGGCCAGCAACACGGCGTCGACCTCATGCAGTCCGCGCACGCGCGCTGGCACGCCGGCACCGCGCAGGGCCTCGGCACTGCGTTCGGCCAGTTCGCGGGCAAAGCCGGTCTGGCTGGACCAGGCCAGCAGGATGGGCGCGGAGTCTCCGCTTGCGGCATCGTCGCGCGGGCGCCCACGCCACCACAGCGCAACGCAGGCCAGCGCATACAGCGCCGTGGCGAGTACCGCGATCTGAGACTGCCGCGCCGGTGGCGCGCCCTGCCACCAGGCTTCACCGAGGTGCAGGCGCAGCAGCGCCCAGCCGATCAGCGCCAGCAGAAGCAGGACCAGCGCGTTGCCGAGCCACGCGCGCGACGGCCGGGTACTCATGGGCTCTGCTCGTCGAGCAGGCGCTGGAAGGCGCTGCTGAGGAATTCCTGCGGGCCGTCCGCTGCGCGTTGCAGGTAGCGCGCAGCCAGCCCTTCGCGTTCGGCCAGCGCCATGCCCTGTTCGCGGCCCAGCACGGTCAGTGCGGTGGCCCAGGCATCGGCGTGCATGGCGTCGTCGGCCACCACGGTGACTGCCGCGGCAACCTGGCGCACCGGTCTGCCCGAACGCGGGTCCAGGCTGTGACTGTAGGCCTCGCCATCGACCTGGTACTGGTGCCAGCGATCGCCGGAGGTGGCCACCGCCTTGCCCTCCAGCGCCAGCACCCGCAGCGGGGTATTGGTGTGCGCATCTTCTTCCGGCGCGGACTCCACCAGCACGCGCCATGGCTGGCCGTCCGGTTTGCGGCCGTAGCCGGCCAGTTCGCCGCCGACTTCGACCAGCGCGGCAGTGATGCCCTGTGTGCGCAGCCACGCAGCGACATGGTCGACGCCAAAGCCCTTGGCGATCGCGGAGAGATCCAGTTCCAGCCCACCCGGTTGCAGCAGCGCATCGTCCTGCCACTGCAGGCGCTGCCAACCGCAGCGATCGCGCGTGGCCTGCAGGGTAGCGTCGTCGGGCTGGCGGCGTTCACCGGCATGTGCACCGAAGCCCCACAGGGCAACCAGCGGACCGAGGGTGGGATCGAAGGCGCCGCCACTGGCGGAAGCGATGGCCTGTGCGCAGGCCAGAACGTGGCGGGTCTCGGCCGGCAGCACGCACCATTGGCCCGCGTCGGCGCGGTTGTAGCGGCTCAGGTCCGAACCGGGCTCCCAGGTACTCATCTGCGCGACCACTTCGTCCAGCCGCGCCTGGATGCCGGCGTGCAGCGGGTGCAGGTCGCGCTGGCGCGGCGCGACCAGCGACACGCTCCAGGTGGTGCCCATGGTGGTGCCGCCGAGGCGGGCGATGTCGAGCAGGGAATCGGTCATGGTGATGCGTTGCGGGTGCGATGCCGGGCTGCCCGGCATCGCGGTCCACGTCATTACTGCGGCAGCACTTCCAGCGTGGCGACGTAGCTCAGGCGGCGCTTGGCGGCCTGCTTCACCGACGTCTTGTTGTCCTCGGTGCCGGTTTCCAGCCAGTACATGCCGGCTTCCGGCCAGGTCACCTTGATCTCGCCCTTGGCATCGCTGGTGACCTTCAGCTCGTCCTGTGCGTTGCGGTAGCGGGTGGCGCCACGCACGATCTCGAATTCCAGGCCGGCGGCCGGTTTGCCGTCGACCAGCACGCGGAAGGTGGCTTCCTCGCCGGCGAACAGATCGTTCGGGTGGCCGACGGCGACCAGCTCGATGCCACGGTTGGTCGGCTTCAGCGCAGTATCGTTCGGCGCGCCGTTGGTGACGAAGGTTTCCACGCGGCCGACTGACTGGCTCACTTCCAGCTTCTTCGCGTCCTTCGGCAGTTCGCCGAAGGTGGCAACGCTGCCGCGCCAGCGCTTGCGCTCGCCGTTCTGCTCGTAGGTGGCGAACAGGCCGTCATTGACCGACGCAATGCGGTAGGTGCCGGGCTGCTTCAGCTCGACATCGAACACGCTGCGGTACTTGCCGGTCGACGCGTTCTGCGGCTGCACGCTGCTGCCGTCCGGCGCGGTGATCACCAGCGATTCCAGGCGCAGCGGCACGTGGTTGAAGTAGAACAGGTCGTTGGAGACCGCACCGTCGACGGTGATCCACGGCGCGTTGCCGGCGATCACGGTCTGCGAGGGCAGCAGCCAGGCCTTGTGGGCCAGGGCGGAGAAGGGAAGGGCAGCGGCCAGGGCGGCGGCGAGGACGAGCGTGCGCTTCATGCGGAAGACTCCAGTGGATGCGGGGTAATGCGACAAGGGCGAGGGGATTACGACTTAATCCCCTCCGTCCCCTTTTCAGGGTTTGACGGCGAGGGTGACCTGGCCCAGTTCGGTGGCGCCCTGCGCCTTGCCGTTCTGCGCGGCGGTGGCCGGCCAGGTGAAGGGGATCTTCAGCAGTTCGCGGCCGCCGACTTCGCGCACCGCTTCCACTACCAGAGTGTAGTTGCCCGGGGCCAGCTGCTTCAGTGCCGGCTGCCTGTCATTGAACGACAGTGCGTGCTTGCCGGCCGGGCGGGTCGGACCGGTCACGCCGTCCACCGGCACCTGCAGGGTGCGGCCGCTCTTGCGCCACCACTGGCGCAGGTCGGGCAGCCACTTGGTGCCGTGGCCTTCGCTGTTGCTGGTCTGCTGGTACCAGACCGAGAGGTTGGCCGCGACCTTCTGGTCGGCGCCTTCCAGCCACACAGCCACATACGGGCGGTGGTATTCGGCCACGTTGAGCTTGGGCACTTCGACGTTGATGTCGAGGGTGGTGGCATAGGCCGGCGAGGTGGCCAGCAGGCCGCTGAGGGCGATGGTCAGGGTGACGCGCATGGGGCGGCTCCGGAAACGGGGAAAAGTCAGTGGATCAGCAACAGGGCGATCAGCAGCGGGATCATCAGGCCGAGGCCGACCAGCGGCCAGGTCATGCGCCGCTGCCGCGCATGCAGGTGCAGCAGGAACAGGCCGGTGATGCAGAACACCAGGCAGGCCACGGCGAACAGGTCCAGGAACCAGCCCCACGCCGGGCCCGCGTTGCGGCCCTTGTGCAGGTCGTTGAGGTAGGACACCGCGCCGCGCGAGGTCGATTCGTATTCCACCGCGCCGGTCTCGCGATCGATGCTCAGCCAGGCGTCGCCGCCGGGGCGGGGCAGCGACAGGTAGATCTCTTCGGGCGACCACTCGGCCGGTCGCCCGCCGATGGCGATGCCAAGCTGCGTGTCCAGCCACTGCCGGGCAGGGCGCGGAATCGGTGCGTTGCCGTCTTCGCGCGTGCCGAGCTGTCCAAGCAGCGCGGCCGGCAGTTCAAGATGCTGGTTCTGCACCTCGGGCTTGGCCTCGATCTTCGCGGCATGGTTGAGGGTCAGGCCGGTCACCGCGAACAGCAGCATGCCGATCAGGCACACCGCCGAGCTGATCCAGTGCCACTGGTGCAGCGTCCGCAGCCAGAAGCCACGGTTCTGTTGCTGCTGCACGGTGGAAGAGGCAGGACGGCTCACGGCACGGTTCGAGGCGGACGAGGACTGCCCATTACATCATTGATGAGAATAGCTCGCAATTGCGTATCGTTCTGTATCCCGGGAGCAGGCATTGCGGGTTGCCGGCCAGCGGCCGGCACTACCGATCGGTAGATCCAGGCCATGCGTGGATGAAGCGGTGCCGACCAAGGTCGGCACCCACCGGGGAAGGGCACGGCGATCAGAACTTCGCGTTCAACGAAATCCAGTAGCTGCGGCGCTGGTCCTTGGTCGCGTAGTCATCCACGCAGCTGAACTCGCTGGGATTGAGCAGCAGGCACGACTGCGAAACGAAGTCCTTGTCGAACAGGTTGTTGACCCGTGCATTGACCGTCAGCCACGGCGTAGCCTTCCAGCTGCCCCCCAGGTGGAAGATCGTGTAGTCCTCTTAATAGCGCACGTGGCGGGTGCCGGCACTGTCGATGAGGGTGTCGCGATAGCGGTCGTAGCGGCCTTCGCCGATCAGCGACAGGCTGATCGCTTCGTTGAGCTGCCAGTTGAGGCTGGCGTTGGCCATGTGCTTTGCCGGCGTGGTGCCTGAGATCGGGCGTCCCTTGTCGGGGCCGCTGGTCTGCTCGCTCCTGGTCCA
This sequence comes from Stenotrophomonas sp. YJH_SMC_40, assembly GCF_059368615.1. Classification (NCBI taxonomy): domain Bacteria; kingdom Pseudomonadati; phylum Pseudomonadota; class Gammaproteobacteria; order Lysobacterales; family Lysobacteraceae; genus Stenotrophomonas; species Stenotrophomonas sp. YJH_SMC_40. Next base: position 278,900 of record NZ_JCAFRX010000003.1, read on the forward strand.
GGTGTAGTTGCCGCGCAGCTGCAGGGTGTCGAGCAGGTCGACATGACCGGCCAGTTCCGCGCCGCGGGTCTCGGCCTTGTCGATGTTCACGCTCTGGGTGAAGGTGCTGTAGCCCAGTGCTGCCCAGCCTGGGCCGATGTCCACGCAGTAGCCGCTGCCGGCGCGCGCCACTTCGCAGTTCGGGAACGTTCCGCCGCTGGCGATCTTGTCTTCGAACGTGTTGAAGAAGCCGGTGACGTTGAAGCCCCAGCGCTGGCCTTCGTAGTAGGCGGCCAGCTCGTAGTTGGTGCTGGTTTCAGGCTTGAGGTTCGGGGAACCGACCAGCGGCAGCACGCCCTGGCCACCGAAGCCGGTGATACCCGGGAACAACTGGTCCGGTCGCGGGGTCTTGTAGCCGGTGCTGACGCCACCCTTGAAGGTCCACGCATCGCTGGCGTTCCACACCAGGTAGCCACGCGGACTGACGTGGCTGCCGAACACGTTGTGGTCGTCGTAGCGCAGGCCGAAGGTAGCGGTGAGGGTATCGGTCAGCGCCCAGTTGTCCTCGGCGAACAGCGCCCACATGCGGTGCTTCTGCCTAGTGTTGCTGCGATAACCGGCGCCATCCATGCCGAACACGCCGTCGATCATGTCGGTGTCGTTGTACTGGCCGCCGACGGTCAGCTTGTGCGCGCCGAAGTCGAGGTCGAGCATCGTGTCGAGCACGTAGCCTTCCAGTTCCATGGCGCGCAGCGGACGCGGCAGGAACGCCTGCAGGCGCGCCATCTCGCTCGGGTTGAGCGCGGCCAGGGCATTGCCACGGCCGGCCGCACAGTTGTTGGCGGCACCGGTGCGGCGGCAGACGTCATTCCACAGCGTCTGCAGGTTGGCGCGCTCGTCCAGGGTCAGCGGCAGCGAACGACCCAGGTTGCTGCTCTTGCTGTGGGTCAGTGAGGTCTGCCAGGTGCCGAAGCTGTAGCGGCCCTGGTGGGTCAGCGACAGCTGATCGCGCTCATAGCGCTGGTAGGCGGTGTAGCCGACGCGCGGCTGCACCACGCGGCGGGTGACGGTGCCGCTGCCGTTCGGGTTGGGGATGACCGCATTGCCGACACGCCACAGGCTGGCCAGGCTGTCCAGCGTGCCGGTCTGGCCTTCGCTGTTGTCGTACTTCTGCCGCGACACGTCGTAGTCCAGCCACAGTTCGTGGTCATCGTTGACCCGGAAGTCCACGCGCACGCCGGTATTCCAGTTGGTGTTGGCCACCGACTTGCCACCGCCGCCGAAGCCGATGCTGCGCTCCCACAGGCTGCCGTCGGGCAGGGTCAGTGCGTCCCACTCCGGATTGGAGGCCTTGGCGTCGTAGTAGCTGCCGCGCACCGCCAGGCTGAGGCGGTCCTTCAGCAGCGGGCCGCTGAGGTACAGGTCGGTGGTGCGCGCATCACCGAACTGGTCATCCTGCTGCACGGTGAAGCCCTGGGTCACGGCGCCGTGCCAGCGGTCCTGGTTGCGTCGGGTGATGATGTTGATCACGCCACCCATCGCGTCCGAGCCATACAGCGTGGACATCGGGCCGCGCACGACTTCGATGCGCTCGATCGCGTCCAGCGGCGGCAGGTAGGCGAACTGGCCGCCACCGAAATTGTTCGGGTACAGCTGGCCGACATTGCTCTGGCGACGGCCGTCGATCAGCACCAGGGTGTACTCGGACGGCAGGCCGCGCATGGAGATGGTGGCGCGGCCGTTCTTGTCGGTGGCCTCCAGGCCGACATCGATGCCTTCGACGTCGCGCAGCGCATCGACCAGGTTGGTGTAGGGGCGCTTGCTGAGTTCTTCGCGGCTGACCACGCTGATGCTGGCCGGTGCATCGATCACCTTCTGCTCGAAGCCGGAGGCGGTGACCACCACCTTGTCCAGCGTCTGTGGCGCGCCGGTAGCGTCACCGTGGGCGAAGGCAGGGGCGGTCATGGCTGCCAGCACGGCGCTGGTCAGCAGGGTACGGGACAGGGACGAACGGACACGATGGCGCTGGGCCATGGCAGTAACCTCGAAGGATGCAGGGTGGTGCGATGCCAGGCGCGAACGGCGCGGCATGCACGGGGAGGCCCGGTCAGGGGCGGCAGGGATGAAGCAGGCAGCGGCGCGCGGGCACGACCGCGCAGGCGGTCACGCGGGGCCGTGAATCAGGCGAGCGGCGGCGCCTGGCCGCGTTGCTGGCGGCGCCCGGGCGCATCGGCCCAGGGCGTGTCCGGAGCGGCCAGCGGCCAGTCCGGGCGCACGCCGGGCATGGCCGGCGTGGCGGGTACGAGTTCAAGCTCGGTGCGCAGCCATTGGCTGGCCAGCAGCAACGGCGGGCGTGCCTTCTCGGCTGATTTCACCGGAGCGGCAGCACAGCGGCGCAGCTTGGCCGGTGCCTCTTCCTGCAAGGTGCCTTCGCCACCGCGCTCTTCCAGCGGCATCTGCACGGCCATTCCGGCCTGGCCGTGTGGCAGCAGCGGCAGGGTGCCCAGCAGCACGGCCAGCATCGCCACCCACGCCAGCAGGCTGGCCAGCGCAGGACGCTGGCCGCGCATGGCGGTGCCCATCTTGCGATGGATGAGTGGGCGAGGGCGAAGCGGGCGCAGCAAGCAGAGGTCCCCAAGGGTCTGCCGGCAGCGGCCGGCATCAACGGGGCGTGATTGTAATGAGAGCTGTTATCTGTTGCAAATGAGAATGATTGCCAAAACGTCTCAGGCTGGCCGAATGGGGCTCAGACTTCGCTCCAGCGCCGCAGCAGGTTGTGGTACACGCCGGTCAGCTGCAGCACCGCCTCGGCGTCGCCGCCGGTCTGCCGCAGGCGCTCGATCGAGCCGTCCATTTCCCACAGCAGGCGGCGCTGCACATCGTCGCGGATCATGCTCTGTACCCAGAAGAACGAGGCCACGCGCGCGCCTGCGGTTACGGGGCGCACCTGGTGCAGGCTGCTGGACGGGTACACGATCAGGTCGCCGGCCGGCAGCTTCACTTCGTGCTCGCCGTAGGTGTCGCTGATGATCAGTTCGCCGCCCTCGTACTCGTCCGGCGCCGACAGGAACAGGGTGCAGGAAATGTCCGAACGCAGCTGTTCGCCGTTGGCCAGGTTCATCACTGCGCCGTCGACGTGGAAGCCATAGGTGCCCCCACCGCTGTAGCGGTTGAAACGCGGCGGCAGGTATTTCAGCGGCAGCGCGGCGCTGAAGAACAGCGGGTGCCGGGCCAGCGCGACGAGGATGATCTCGCCCAGTTCGCGGCGCAGCGGTGAGGCCTCGGGCAGCTGCTGGTTGTGCTTGGCCTGCGCGCCCAGATGGCCGACGGTTTCGCGGCCATCGGTCCAGTCGGCGGCATCCAGTCGGCGGCGAAAGTCGGCCACCTGGTCGGCGCTGAGAATGTCGGGGATGTGCAGCAGCATGCGGGACTCCTCAGAGGGACGGCGGCGCGACCAGGGCGCGCACTTGTGGATGCGGCGACGCGGCCAGTTCGGGCACGATGTGCGCCATGAACGCCGGGCTGCCGTGGGCCAGTGCGCGCCGCAACCAGTGCACGGCCTGCTCGACCTGTCCGGCCTGCAGCAGGATCGAGGCGTAGTTCGCCTGGCCGCGGAAATCGCCGGCTTCGGCCGCGCGCTGGTACCAGGCCAGGGCTGCCTGCGGATCGGGTGCGGTATCCAGCCCGTCTTCGAGGTGGCGGGCCAGCAGGTTCATCGATTTGGCATGGCCCAGGTGTGCGGCACGGGTGTACAGGGCCAGCGCCTGTGCGCGGTCCTGGGGCACGCCGCGGCCGGTGGCCAGCAGGTTGGCCAGGTTGTACAGGCCCCAGTCCAAGCCGGTGTCGGCCGCGCGCCGGTACCACACCGCGGCCAGCACCGGGTCGGGTGCGGTGCCCTGGCCCAGTTCGTGGCAGCGGCCCAGCATGTTCATCGCCATCGGCGCGCCGTTGTTGGCGGCGGTTTCGTACCAGAGCCGTGCCGCCGAGGCGTCCTGTGCGGTGCCTTTGCCTTCCATGTGCATCTGCGCGAGCAGCAGTTGTGCCTCGACCTGTCCGGCCTGCGCGGCGTCGCGCACGCGTGCGAAGGCAGCCTGCGGATCGTGCTGCAGCAGCTCGGCCAGAGCATCGCTGTCGATGGGGGTACGGGTTGCCATGGGGTGAGTATCGCCGGAAACAAAAACGGCGGCAGGAGAGCCTGCCGCCGTGGTGGAGCGCAGTTACATCAGAACTTCACGTTCAGTGCCAGGGTGGCCGAGCGACCCGGGGCGATGCTCGCGTAGTGCGAGGCATAGGCCTTGGTGAAGTAGGTCTTGTCGGTCAGGTTCTGCACGTTGAGCTGCAGGCTGATGTTGTCCTGGATCGCGTAGCTGGCCATCGCGTCGAAGCGGGTGTAGCTGGCAATCCACTTGGTGTTGGCGACGTCACCGTACTGCTTGTCCGAGTAGAACGCACCGGCGCCGATGGTCAGGCCGATCGGGAAGCGGTAGGTGGTCCACAGGTTGGCGCTGTGCTTGGCGGTGTTCGGGAACTCGTTGCCGTTGTTCGGCGACGGCACGTAGACGTTGGACGGGCAGGTGCGGCCCACCGGTGCGCCACAGACGAAACCGTTGTCCTTCAGTTCCGAGTCCAGGTAGGTGTAGCCGCCGTACAGGCTCCAGGCATCGGTCAGCTGGCCGGTGAAGCCCAGCTCGAAGCCGTTGATTTCCTTCTTGCCGGCGTTCTGGCTGGTGCCGTTGTCGATGGTCACGCGTGCGTTGTTCATCACGGTGTGGAAGATCGCGGCAGTCAGGTTCAGGCGCTTGTCGAACAGGTCCCACTTGGTGCCCAGTTCGAGGTTCCTGGTGTCCTGCGGCTTGAGGTCGGCCACGGCGGCGCTCAGGCCGTCCGAACCGTCGCCACCGTCCATGCCCGGCGGGGTCGAGGAGGTGCCCCAGGACAGGTAGATGCTGCCGTTGGCGGCCGGCTTGAACACCACGCCGGCCTGGTAGTTCAGGAAGTCGTTGCTGTTGCGCACGCGGGTCGGTGCCTTGCCGGCCACCGGAGTGGTCAGGGTGGTACGGAAGTCGTCGTAGCGCAGGCCGAGGTTGATCATCCACTGCTCATTGAGCTCGATGGTGTCGAACACGTAGGCCGAGGTGGTCTTGGTGCGCTGCTCGACGTCCAGTGCCTTGTCGCTGCGATAGACGATCTGACCGGCCGCCCACGGATCGTTCGGGTTCGGATTGTTGAAGTCGGTGCAGTTGTAGCCGGTGGCCGCGCCGGACACCTGGCAGCGAGTGCTGTTGGCGCTGTTTTCAAGGGGATTGGCGGTGCCCGGCGACATCAGGTAGCTGCCACGGGTCATCTTCTCGTCGCTGTACTCCACGCCCGCGCTGTAGCTGTGCTTGAGCGCGCCGGTCTGGAACGCACCGGTCAGGCCCAGCTGGTCGGCGAAGCTCTTGACGTCGACCGCACGGGTGTTGGTGCGACGCCACAAGGTGCCGTACAGGTTGGGGTTGCCCTTGCTGTCGTCCGGCTGGGTCCACAGGTAGTCGTTGCTGGTGTTGCCCAGGCGCGCGATGTTGCGCAGCTTGTGGCCACCGAAGTCGTAGCTGGCATCCAGGGTGCTGATGTCGGCGCGGGTGCGCTGGAAATCACGGTCGACCAGGCCGTAGTAGTTGTTGCGGTCCGGCACCATCGGCCGGCCATCGCCGTTCTTGGCCACGTTCGGGCCGCTGGAGAACGGATTGCTGTAGGGGAAGCCACCCGCGTCCGGCAGGTCATCGCTCTGCATGTGGTAGTGGCTGGCGATCAGCTGCGCCGGTCCGTTCAGGCCGAACGCGATCGACGGCGCGATGCCCCAGCGGCTGACGTTGGCGGCGTCGCGGCCGGCGATGTCCGATTCGTGCTTCATCAGGTTCAGGCGGGCGGCGATGCCATCGCCCAGCACGTAGTTGGCGTCCACGGTGCCGCGCGCGTAGCTGTCGGTGCCGATGCCCATGCTGGCGCTGGTCTCGTTCTTCAGCTTCGGCGTCTTGCTCACCAGGTTCAGGCTGCCACCACCGGAGTCACGGCCGCCGTAGGCCGAGCTCGGGCCCTTGACCACTTCCACCTGCTCCAGGTCGAAGATCTCGCGGGTCTGCGAGCCGACGTCGCGCAGTCCGTCGACGAACACGTTGCTCTGCGAATCGAAGCCACGGATGAAGGGGCGGTCACCGGTCGGATTGCCGCCTTCGCCGGCACCGAAGGTGATGCCCGGCACCATGCGCAGCGCATCCTGCAGGTTGGTCGCACCGGTTTCGGCGATCAGCTTCTCCGACACGATCGACACCGACTTCGGGGTGTCCAGCAGCTCGGCGGTGAACTTCGGCGAGGACGGGTTGAACCAGCTGCCGCGCACCTGCACCTTGTCCAGCTCGGTGGCGTTGCGGGAACCGGCGTCGGCGCCGTCGGCAGCCTGCGCAGCCAGCGGAGCAAAGCCCGCGGCCAGGGTGGCGGTGGCGAGCAGGGAAACGCGCGGGGCGTGCTTGCGGGACGTGATGTGGGTCATGACTGTGGGTAGTGGCTTGGATCGGGAAAGGGCGAGCGCGAGCCGGCGCAGATGGGCATGCGGCGACAGGCGGGAAGTGGGTGCTGTAGAGCCGAGCCAGGCTCGGCTGGCGGGAAACGCAATCAGGCGCACGGCAACGGCCGCAGGGCGCCTCAGCTGGCGTGCGGTGCGGGTGGTGCGTGGCCGGGGTTCAACCGCAGCGCGGGATCATGCAACTGCCAGCGCAGGGCATCGGAGCGCCACAGCGGGATACGCGCGACCAGAGCGGCGCGTGCAGGGACCAGACCGGTGCAGGGCGAGGTGCCCTCGCCATCGAACGGAGTCTCCGGTGCTGGTGCGGCGTGCTGCGGGCATTCGTCGGCTGGCGGTTGCGGCAGCGGCATCGCCTGCAGCAGATCTTCAGCGTGTGCCTGCCAGCCATGCGCAGCCGGATCGCCGCCACGCCCTTCGTGCAAGGCCGACCAGCCCAGCAGCAACGTCAGCAGCACGGCCACGAGCAGTGGCCACCCTTGGCGGGCGAGCTGGCACAGCGTGGCGGTGGGCGCGGGCGAAGCCATGGCGCAGGGGCGATGTCGTTACGAAGATGTTACGTAGAATAACATCAACGATAATGATTCGCATATGCGCAATCGGGTTGCCGATCTGGATGGCCTGGAAGGGCCCTGGAAGGCCCCTCAGTGCACTCCAGTGGATCACCCCATCGGTGGATGCTCTCCCGCGAGGCGCCCTCTGGGGGCTCTCCGGGCAGAGCGCCGCCTCAATCCCGGTCGTCGCGGGTCCAGACCGCGTCGTGCTCGCGCTTCACCGGGAATTTGGGCACCGGGGTATAGGCCGGGGCACACAGGGCGCGGCCATCGCGCACGTCGAAGCGCGCGCCGTGCAGCACGCACTCCACGCTGCCTTCGGTAGTGTTGAACTCGCCCGAGGACAGTTCGAACTCTTCATGCGTGCACTGGTCTTCCAGTGCGTACAGCTCGCCGTCGAGGTTGAATACCACGATCGGCGTGCCGGTCACTTCGTCGAACACGCTCTTCATTTCACCCGGCAGCAGCTCGTTGCCGGCACAGACAAAGGTCCAGGCCTCACTCACGCGGCGGCTCCGTTCAGCGGCTTTTCCAGGATCTCGAAGCGCAGGTCGTCGCGCTTGGGGATGCCGAAGCGTTCGTCGCCATACGGGAACGGCTTCTTGATGCCGGTACGGCTGTAGCCGCGGCGCTCGTAGAAGGCGATCAGCTCGTCGCGCACGTCGATGACGGTCATCTGCATCACCGGTACGTTCCATTCGCGCGCGGCGTGTGCTTCGGCGGCATCCATCAGCTGCTTGCCGACGCCGCCGCCCTGCTGGGCCGGATCGACCGAGAACATGCCGAAGTAGCCCTTGCCGTCGACATCGGCGACGTGGGCGCAGGCCACCAGCTGGTCCCCGCGCTCGGCCAGCAGGATGGTCGAGCGCGGGCGGTCGAGGTCGGCCTGGATGCCTTCGGCGTCGATGCGGGCGCCATCCAGCAGGTCGGCTTCGGTGGTCCAGCCGACGCGGCTGGCGTCGCCACGGTAGGCCGAGGTGACGAGGGCGATCAGGGCGGGGATGTCGGCCGGCGTGGCGGCGCGGAAGGTCAGGGTGCTCATGGCCCCATTCTAGGGGGGGCGTGGGCGGGCGCAAATGGGGGGAGGGGGCAGATCCCTTTCGCAACGCGGAAGGGATCTGACCCCGGAGCACCGGCTATGCTCGCCGTTCGTCGCTTTCCCGCAGGAGGCAGAAATGGATTGGCAAGGCGGAGACGGAGGCGCCATGAAGGTCGCTACGCTCGGCATGATCGTGGCGATGTCGGTCCTGCTCGCGTGCACGGATGCCTCCGTCGTGGGCAGGGACGCTTCCTTCAACAGTTTTGCCTGCCCTGGGTTCAACCCGGCACGTGCACTTCCTGTCGCCCTGGAGGAACTGCGTGCGCACCCTGTCCGCTATCAGGGCCGCTTGGTAAAGGTGCGGGGTGCCTACGTCGGAGGCTGGGAAATGTCGGCGCTGCATCCAGGACCGCCGGTACGTGACCCGTGGGCGGCAGACGGCATCTGGGTGGAGGGAATCGCGCCGGTGACGTTGCCGACGGAGCAGGCTTTTGAAATGACCGGGATCGTGTCGGCGGCGCGGCCGGATGCGGTGAGCGGCAAGGGGCATCTTGGCCAGTGGCCTGCCGAACTATGTGTGTCGTCGGTGCGGCGGCTGCAGGAGTGATCGGGTAGTTGGGGTCAGAGCCCATTCGCGATGCGAAAGGGATCTGACCCCGGTCTTCCGGGGTTACCCCAACAGCTTCCGTACCTTGGTCAGCGCGGTCATGAACCGCTCGATCTCGGCGTGCGTGTTGTAGAACGCCAGCGAGGCACGGCAGGTGGCCGCCACACCAAAGTACTGCAGCAGCGGGTGTGCGCAGTGCTGGCCGGAGCGCACCGCCACGCCTTCCAGGTCAAGCAGGGTCGCCAGGTCGTGCGCATGCGCGCCGTCGATCAGGAACGAGACCACGGCGGCCTTCTCCGGTGCTTCGCCGATGATGCGCAGGCCATCGACGCGGCGCAGCTCTTCGGTGAAATGCGCCAGCAGTTCAGCCTCGCGTGCTTCCACGTTCTCCTGGCCAAGCTGCTGCAGGTAGTCGGCGGCCACGCCCAGGCCGATGAAGCCGGCGATGTTCGGGGTGCCGGCTTCGAACTTGTGCGGGGCATCGTTGAACACGGTGCCGTCGAAGCTGACTTCCTTGATCATCTCGCCGCCGCCAAGGAACGGCGGCATCGCATCCAGGTGCTCGCGGCGCGCCCACAGCGCACCGGTGCCGGTCGGACCACACATTTTGTGGCCGGTGATGGCGTAGAAGTCACAGCCGATCGCGGCCACGTCGACCTTGCGGTGCGGCACGGCCTGCGAGCCATCAACCACGGTGATGATGCCGCGCTTGCGCGCTTCACGGCAGATCTCGCGCACCGGGTTGACCGTGCCCAGCACGTTGGACACGTGGGTGACCGCCAGCAGCTTGACCTCCGGGGTCATTGCCGCGCGCAGCGCATCCAGATCGAGTGCGCCGTCAGGCGTGATCTCGGCCACGCGGATGGTGGCGCCGGTACGCTGTGCGACCAGCTGCCACGGCACGATGTTGGCGTGGTGTTCCATGCGCGTGATCAGGATCACGTCGCCGGCCTTCAATCGCGGCAGGGCCCACGAATACGCCACCAGGTTGATGGCGAAGGTGGTGCCGCTGCACAGCACCAGCTCGCTGGGGCGCACGTTGAGGAAGCGCGCCAGCGTGTTGCGCGCGCCTTCGTAGGCGTCGGTGGCTTCGCTGCCCAGTGCATGCACCGCGCGGCTGACGTTGGCGTTGTAACGGCGGTAGAACTCGTCCACCGCGCCGATCACCTGCACCGGCTTCTGGCCGGTGTTGGCATTGTCGAAATAGACCAGCGGCTTGCCGTGCACTTCACGCATCAGCAGCGGGAAGTCGAGGCGGACGCGATCCCAATCGGGCGCGCCGGTGCGTTCTTCGATCGGGCGCGGGGTGGACAGGTTCATGCCACACCCGCCTCGGCCAGGGCCTTGTCCAAACGGCGTGCCAGCTGCTCGCGCAGGGCTTCCGGCAGGATCTTCAGCGGCTCGTGGCAGAACGCGGCGCTCAGCAGTGCCTGCGCCTGTGCCTGCGGCAGGCCGCGCGAGCGCAGGTAGAACAGCGCGTTGGCATCGAGCTGGCCGACAGTGGCACCATGCGCGGCCTTCACTTCATCGGCGTCGATGACCAGCGTCGGCTGGGTATCGATCTCGGCGTCGGCCGACAGCAGCAGGTTCTTGTTGGACAGGTTCGCATCGGTGCCGTCGGCGCCTTCGCGGATCTGGATGCCACCATGGAACACCACGCGGCTGCGGTTGGCGGCAACGCCACGCCACAGCAGCTCGCAACTCGTATCGCGTGCGATGTGGTCGATGCCCAGGCGGGTTTCGACGTGGCGGCGGCCATTGCCGAGCAGCACGCCGTTGGCGGTCAGCTGGGCATTGTCGCCTTCCAGGCGCACGTTCAGTTCGTGGCGGCTGAGTGCTGCGCCCAGTTCCAGGTCGACGCGGTGGTACTGCGCGTCGCGGGCCAGCACCGCGTCGGTACGCAGGAAGCTGGTCTGGCGCGCGCTGCCGGCCTGCACGCGGGCGTGCTTGAGCACGGCATCGCGGGCGACATGGGCGTGCAGCACGGTGTTGTCCAGGTGCGCCGAATCGCCGACGCTGAGGCGGTGCTCGACCACGCCCAGGCTGGCGCCGGCACGCAGTTCGATCAGGTGGCGGTGGTGCCAGGCCAGATCGGTGTCGCCAGCGACGCTGGCGAACACCAGCTGTAGCGGCGCTTCCACCTGCACGCCTTCTTCCACGCGCAGCACCACGCCTTCATCGGCCAGCGCGGCATTCAGGCGGGCGAAGATCTCTTCGCTGCGCTCGTAGCGGCGGCCAAGGAAACGCACGGCGTCTTCGCCGGAGGCCAGTGCGGCCGACAGCGGCTGCAGCTGCACGCCGTCCGGCAGGACCTGCACGTCGCTCAGCGCGGCATCCAGGCGGCCGTTGACGAACACCAGGCGCGGTGCCGGGATGTCCTCCAGCAGCGCGGCGTCCAGCGCCGGGCCCTGCAGCGGTGCAGCCGCGAACGCACGGCGTTCCAGCTGGCGCAGCGAGGTGTACTTCCAGGCTTCGTTGCGCGCGGCCGGCAGGCCGTCACGCAGGGCCGCGTCCAGCACTTCGCGGCGCGCGTCGCTGCCGCAGAAGGCCTGGGCCATGGAGTCGAGCAGGGCGCTCATCAGACCGCCGCCTCGCGCACCACGCGATCCTTGAGGAAATCGTAGCCGTGCGCTTCCAGTTCCAGCGCCAGTTCCGGGCCACCGGTCTTGACGATGCGGCCATCGGCCAGCACGTGCACCACGTCCGGCTTGATGTAGTCCAGCAGGCGCTGGTAGTGGGTGATGACCAGGAACGAACGGTCAGCGGCACGCAGCGCGTTGACGCCGTCGGCCACGCTCTTCAGCGCGTCGATGTCCAGGCCCGAATCGGTTTCGTCCAGGATCGCCAGCTTCGGCTCGAGCACGGCCAGCTGGAAGATCTCGTTGCGCTTCTTCTCGCCACCGGAGAAGCCTTCGTTGACGCCACGGTGCAGCAGTTCGTCCTTCAGGTGCAGCACGGCCAGCTTCTGGCGCACCAGCTTGAGGAACTGCATGGAGTCCAGTTCGTCCTCGCCACGCGCCTTGCGCTGTGCATTCAGCGCGGCGCGCAGGAAGTAGGTGTTGTTCACACCCGGGATTTCCACCGGGTACTGGAACGCCAGGAACAGGCCGGCGGCGGCGCGGGCTTCCGGGTCCTGGTCGAGCAGGTCGCTGCCGTCGAACTGCACGCTGCCTTCGGTGACTTCATAGCCGTCACGGCCTGCCAGGACATTGCCCAGGGTGGACTTGCCGGCGCCGTTGGGGCCCATGATGGCGTGCACCTGGCCGGGCTTCACTTCCAGCGACAGGCCCTTGAGGATTTCCTTGTCGCCGATGCGGGCGTGGAGGTTTTCGATCTTCAGCATGGTGGGGGTTTCCGTGGGGCGGGCCGCGGCCCGCCGGTAAAGAGAATGCGTTTGCGAGGGGCAGGGGTGGGCGATCAGCCCACCGAACCTTCCAGCGAGACTTCCAGCAGCTTCTTGGCTTCCACCGCGAACTCCATCGGCAGTTCGCGGAACACCTGCTTGCAGAAGCCGTCGACGATCATCGACACCGCGTCTTCCTGGCTGATGCCACGGGCGCGGCAGTAGAACAGCTGGTCGTCGGAAATCTTCGAGGTGGTGGCCTCGTGTTCGACGGTGGCGCCCGGGTTCTTCACCTCGATGTAGGGGAAGGTGTGCGCGCCGCACTGCTTGCCGATCAGCAGCGAATCGCACTGGGTGTAGTTGCGCGCGCCATCGGCGTTGCGGTCCACCCGCACCAGGCCGCGGTAGGTGTTCTGGCCACGGCCGGCACTGATGCCCTTGCTGACGATCTTGCTCTTGGTGCGCTTGCCGACGTGGATCATCTTGGTGCCGGTGTCGGCCTGCTGGCGGTGATGGGTCAGCGCCACGGAGTGGAACTCACCGACCGAGTCGTCGCCGAGCAGCACGCAGGACGGGTACTTCCAGGTGATCGCCGAACCGGTTTCGACCTGGGTCCAGGTGACCTTGCTGCGCGCGCCACGGCATTCGGCACGCTTGGTGACGAAGTTGTAGATGCCGCCGACGCCGTTCTCGTCGCCCGGGTACCAGTTCTGCACGGTGGAGTACTTGATCTCCGCGTCTTCCAGCGCGACCAGCTCGACCACCGCCGCGTGCAGCTGGTTCTCGTCGCGCATCGGCGCGGTGCAGCCTTCCAGGTAGGACACGTAGGCCTTGTCCTCGCACACGATCAGGGTGCGCTCGAACTGGCCGGTGTGGCCGGCATTGATGCGGAAGTAGGTGCTCAGTTCCATCGGGCAACGCACGCCCTTGGGAATGAACACGAAGCTGCCATCGGAGAACACCGCCGAATTGAGCGCGGCGAAGTAGTTGTCGCCTACCGGCACCACGGTGCCCAGGTACTGGCGGACCAGTTCCGGATGTTCCTTGATGGCCTCGGACATCGAGCAGAAGATGATGCCCTTCTCGGCCAGTTCCTTGCGGAACGTGGTACCGACGGACACCGAGTCGAACACCGCGTCCACCGCCACGCCTGCCAGCTTGGCACGCTCGTGCAGCGGCACGCCGAGCTTGTCGTAGGTGTCGAGAAGTTCCTTTGGCACGTCATCCAGTGAGGCGTACTTCGGGCCCTTGGGCGCGGAGTAGTAGCTGAGCGCCTGCAGGTCGATCGGCGCGATCTCCAGCTTGGCCCAGTCCGGCATCGGCATGGTCAGGAAGTGGCGGTAGGCGTCCAGGCGCCACTGCGTCATCCACTCCGGCTCGTCCTTCTTGGCCGACAGGGCACGGATGGTGTCCTCGTCCAGGCCCGGCGGCAGGGAGTCCGATTCGATCTCGGTGATGAAGCCGGCCGAATACTTGCGGCCGAGCTGCTCGTGGATCTCGCGGTTGGGGGTGTCGTCGTGGGCGACGTTTTCGATGGTTTCGGTGGCCATGGGGGGCTGCCTGTGGATCAGGAGACGACGTCGACAGCGATGGTGCGGCGCTGTTCGTCATCGGCAAGGGGAAGAGGGGGCAGGATCTGGGCGAGGGTGACATCGCGCAGGGCCTCGGAGACCACGTCGTTGATCAGCCGCCAGCTGCTGCGCGCGCCGCACTTGGGCGCCATGCCGCACTGGTGGTGGTCGTGGCTGCATTCGGTCAGGGCCAATGGCCCTTCCATCGCTTCGACCACTTCGAACAGCGAGATCTCGATGGCCGGGCGGGTCAGGCGGTAGCCGCCACGGACACCGCGCAGGCCTTCGACCAGGCCGGCCTGGGCCAGCGGCTTGAGCACCTTGCTGACGGTGGGCGGCTCCAGGCCGGTGAATTCGGCCAGCTCAGTGGCACTGAGCACCTCGCCCGGACGGGCGGCAAGCACGGTCAGCACCACGGTGGCGTAATCGGTGAGCTTGGTGACACGCAACATGGGAATGCGAGCGGTTCTTAAAGCGGACTGAAATTGTACGCTTTTATTCGCCGGCATCCAACCCGGGCATTCAGCCGGCGCTGGGACGGACCGGGACGACGCACCGGGGCCACCGCCGGGGCGCCATGCTGCGCCAACGGGGTGATTTTCGCAATCACCCGGAATGGGCGAGAATCCCGGTTCCATCCGCTGCAAACAGCCCGTGCCGATGCCGAAGAAGATCCAAGCCCGCAAGTCCGCCATCCATGGCAACGGCGTGTTCGCCGTGGCCCCGATCAAGCAGGGCGAGCGCGTGATCCAGTACAGGGGCCTGCTGCGCAGCCACGGCGACGTTGATGCCGATGACAGCGGCGACGTTGAAAGCGGCCATACCTTCCTGTTCACCCTCAACGATGACTGGGTGATCGATGCCAACTACAAGGGCAACGATGCGCGCTGGATCAACCACAGCTGCGACCCGAACTGCGAGGCGGTGATCGAGGAAGACGAGGACGGTGACAGCCGTGGCGACAAGGTGTTCATCGAGGCGCTGCGTGACATCAAGGCCGGCGAAGAGCTGACCTACAACTACGGCATCACCCTGGCCGAGCGTCACACCGCCAAGCTGAAGAAGATCTGGGAGTGCCGCTGCGGCTCGCCCAAGTGCACCGGAACCATGCTGCAGCCCAAGCGCTGACCGGTACCGCGTAGTGCCGGCCGCTGGCCGGCAAGGCGCAATCCAGGTGCCGGCCAGCGGCCGGCACCACCCGGAGGCTCTCCACCTGCCGTGCACGGCAGGGTCACCGCCGTGCAAGGGCCGTTCTTCCATTCTGTCGGCACCCCCAACTGGAGTGCACCCATGGCAGAACGATTGAAGGGCAAGCAGATTGCCATCCTTGCCACCCACGGCTTTGAACAGTCCGAACTGACCGAACCCAAGCGTCTGCTGGAAGCCGAAGGCGCGCGCGTCAGCGTCGTGTCGCCTGCAAAGGAGGCAACGATCAAGGGCTGGAAAGAGAAGAACTGGGGCGACGCCGTTGCAGTGGATATTCCGCTGGATGAGGCCGATCCGGCCAGCTTCGATGCCCTGGTGCTGCCGGGAGGGGTCATCAATCCGGACACGCTGCGTACCGACGAGGCTGTACTCGGCTTCGTCCGCGCAGTAGACGAAGCCGGCAAGCCTGTGGCGGCGATCTGCCATGGCCCGTGGCTGCTGATCAACAGTGGCCTCGCCGATGGCCGCGAGCTGACGTCCTGGCCGTCCCTGCAGCAGGATCTGACCAATGCGGGGGCGAACTGGCGCGATGCCGAGGTCGTGGTCGACGGCAACGTGATCACCAGCCGCAAGCCGGACGACATCCCAGCTTTCAGCGAGGCGGTGGTCAAGGCACTTGCCGCCTGATGCGCTGCCGGTAGTGCCGGCCGCTGGCCGGCACCACCTTACTTGCCCAGCACGCCTGCCGGCACCAGGTTGCCCAGGTTCTGGTTGAAGGTGACCACCAGCTTGCCGTTCTTCACCTGTGCCGACTGCACCTGCAGCGCGCCAAGCATGCCGGCCACGGCCGGGTCCAGCTTGTAGATCGGCTCCCGCTGGGCGTAGTCGCTCAGCCAGGCGTTTAGCAGGCCGCGGGTACGGGAGTCGAGACGACCGCCCTGGTTGGCCGGGATGAAGTCATCCACGCTCGGCTGCTGCAGGTGGAATCCCTGGGTCTGCGCGTCGTAGCGCAGGCCGCTGCTGAGCTTCACCGTACCCAGTTTGGCCGGATTGCCACCGGCAGTGGCCAGTGCCACGTCCATGCCAAGATTCAAGCGCTCGCCGGCCGGGAGGCTCAGCTGGGGGTGGCTCATGGTGAGGGCGATCAGTCCGCCCAGCGCGTCCTGGGTGCGCGGGAAGCTGCCATCGAGATACTGCTGCACATCGCTGGCGCCGACCGACAGTTCGCGGCCGGAAATGGATGGGGCGGCCTGCGCGCCGATCGCGGCGGCGATCAGCACGGTGGAGGCGGCGAGGCGGGTCATCAGGGAACGCAGGCGCATGGCGGTGACCGCTGGACTGGGAAAGGATGGAGGAAAGAGTAGCCGGGGCGGCTGAATCGCGCGTGCATGCCGCTGCAACGGTTCAGTCCAGCGTTGGCCGCAGTTGCGCCGACTGGATCTGCCAGCCGCGGCCATCAGCACTGGGCTGCACGCGGTACCAGCCGCCGAAGCGGAAGGTGCCTTGGGTGGTGACCGCGCGGATCCGCACCGGCACCTCCAGCAGCTTGGGAGGGTGCTGGCCGTCGCGTGCCACCGGGGGCTCGCTGTCCAGCCGCAGCGTACGCACGCCCTGCAGCTGGCGTATGGCAGCGTCATCTGCGCGGTGCGGGTCGGCCGGTGGAATCGCCCATGCCGCGTCGCTGGCGCTGCGGTTGCGGTTGAGCAGCGCGATCACGTAGCGGTTGAGCATCACCGATGGTGGTTGGGCGTCGGCAGCGACCGCAGCGAACAGCGGATCGATCGCCGGTGTCTGCAGGGACGCCGCTTCGGAGCCGGCGATGCCCTGCGTTCCGGCGCTGGCGACAGCCGGCGCTGGCGCAACATCGGGCGCTGCCGCAGGCCTGGAGCAGCCGAGCAGCGCCAGGGGCGCGATCAGGAAAAGCGTCCTGCGCATGCCTCCTCCCCGAGGCGATGTGGGGGAGACAGTGTATCGGCTGCGCGGGAATCAGCGGGAGGAGGGCAACTGCTCCAGCGCATCCAGTGCCGGCAGCACCTGCCCGGCGATGGCGGCCAACGCATGTCCATCGGTCTCTGCGTGGCGCTGCACGATGTCGCGCAGCAGCTGGGTGGCGATCACCAGGGTCGCGCGTTCATCACCGCTGATGCCAGCGGTGCGTGGCGCCGCTTCCAGCAGGCGCATCAGGTCGCGGCTGGCGCGATGTTCCAGTTCGATGGTGCAGCGCCCGGTGCACTGCAACCCGTCCTTTTCGATGGGGGTCACCGAGATCCGGTAGCGGGTGGAGGGACTGGCCATGAGGGGGTGCTCGCCGTAGCTGTGGAGGATGTGCCCACCTTAGGCAAGGCCGTGCGCGGCGGCGATGGCCGGGGCTGCACGCAGTGTTCCACCCGGTACGTTCCAGGGCCTGCCCAGGCCGCGCCTGGCTAATGGCGACGGGCTTGAACGGGGATTTTCCAGTATGCGGCAACGCTGTGTTGCGAATGCCCCGGGGCGGCGCATCCACACGTGGCGTGGACCTGCTGCCGGGAACGTGCAAAAGAAAACGGGACGGCCAGAGCCGTCCCGTCGGAATCCGCGTTGGGGCGCGCGCTTACAGCGCGGCGTCCTTCAGCTTCTTCAGCGGACGCACCTTCAGCTTGGTGGTGGCCGGCTTGGCAGCGAACCACTGCTCTTCCTTGGTGAACGGGTTGATGCCCTTGCGCTTCGGCTTGGCCGGCACATTGACGGTGGTGATCTTCAGCAGGCCCGGCAGGGTGAAGGAGCCAGCGCCCTTCTTGTGCACCGAGGAGGCAACGGCGCTTTCCAGCGAGGCCAGCACAGCGCGGACGTCCTTGGCGACGACGCCGGAGGCTTCAGCGATGTGTGCAACCAGGCCGGACTTGGTCAGCACTTCCTTGATCGGCTTCGGAGCGGCCGGCTTGGCGGCTGCCTTCGTCGCGACTTTCTTCACTGCCTTCTTCGGGGCAGCCTTCTTAGCGGTCTTTGCCATGGTTTCCTGTTCCGTGAACGGTTGGTTGTTTGGTCGGCGCCGAACCCCGTCGGCAAGCGCAATGTAGGGCAACTCTTGGGCGCCGCCAATAGCCCGAAGCGCGGAAAGTGCATGTTTTTTCATATCCAGGCCGATTCAGTACATGGCGCGCAGTGGGGGACGGGGGTGTGGCAGCGCGCGCTACGGCCCACGCCCGCCCATCAGCGGAATGCGCGAAACCACTGAAAACAAGAGAAAAATGCGTTTCCGGCTGGTGAGAAAGTGTCCACGCGCCGGGTTCGGAAGGCGACCTGCGGCGTGCGGCGGAGCGACGCAGGGCTAACGCCTCCCGTGCGAGGGTGACCGTTCATCACCGTCACGCAGGAGCAGCACATGGGAATCTCGCGACACGCCACCGCGCACTGGGAAGGCGATCTGAAGTCGGGCAAGGGGCAGCTGAGCACGCCGCAGAGCGGGCTGCTGGACAAGACACGCTACGGCTTCAACAGCCGTTTCGGCGACGAAAAGGGCACCAATCCGGAAGAGCTCATCGCTGCTGCGCACGCCGGTTGCTTCACCATGGCGCTGTCGGCCAAGCTCGGCGAAGCCGGCTTTACCCCGACCTCGCTGGATACCGAAGCCAAGGTCGATCTGTCATTGGAGGGCGGCCCGCAGCTGTCGCAGATCCGGCTGAAGGTGAAGGCAGTGGTGCCGGGTATCGACGCGACGCAGTTCCGTGCGATTGCCGATGACGCCAAGCAGAACTGCCCGGTGTCCAAGGCGCTGAGCGCGGTGCCGATCACCCTGGAAGCCGAGCTGGGCTGAGGGTAGTGCCGGCCGCTGGCCGGCAACCGCATGATGTCGAGGTCCAGGTAACAGCCGGCCAGCGTTATGGCGGCCTTCCTGGCCGCCACCCTCCGGGCCGTCGCGTCCGACGTTGGCAGCGGCTCCTGCCGCTGCCTTCGGCTCCACCTCGATGGTGTTTACCAATCGATGGTGCCGCTGATCACCGTCTGCACCTGGCCGCCCGACCAGACCTCGCCGTCCTGGTCGATCAGCAGGGTCAGGCGCGCGTCATGGCCGACTTCGCGGCCCTGGCTGACTTCAAACGGCGTCCGTCCACGCGGCAGCGCGTCACGCAGGTCCAGCCACGCGGCCAGCACCGCATTGGCCGCACCCGAGGCGGCGTCCTCGAAGCGGCGTCCATTGCCGACGAAGGCACGTACGGCTAGGTCGAAACCCTCGCTGCCATCGCTGAAGGCATAGGCGAACACGCCCATGCTGTCGGTGGATTCAGCCAGTGCGGCCACTGCATCCCAGTCTGGCTGCAGCGCGCGCAATGCGGCCTCGTCGGCCACCTGCACCACCCACCAGCTGCGGCCGCCCTGCATGCGTGCCGGCGGCAGTGTGCCCAGCGGCCAGTCCTTCAGCGCGGCCTGCAGGCGCGGATCGGTGGCCTCAGCGGTTTCGGCCAGCTGCGCGCGCGGGGTGCGGATGGCGATGCGCTGCTGCGTACCCTCACCGCTGACGCGCAGCGGCAGCGCGCCGGCAATGCCGTCCTGCACCAGCACGCCGTCGACCGCTGCGGCCAGGCCCGCCTGCAGCACCGCATGCGCGGTGCCGACGCTGGGGTGGCCCGCGAACGGTACTTCCTTCTGCGGGCTGAACATGCGCAATCGATAGCTGGCGCCCGGCACCTGCGGCGGGAACACGAAGGTGGTTTCGGGCAGGCGCGTCCAGCGCGCGATGGCCTGCATGCTGGCGTCGTCCAGGCCCTCGGCATCGAGTACCACGGCCAGCGGATTGCCAGCGCCGGCGCGCGGGGAGAACACGTCCAGCTGCAGGAAACGGCGGGTGGTCATAGGGGGCAAACTCCGTAAAACGAGAGGGGATACGGTAGCGCCGGGCCATGCCCGGCGACCGTGCGCGGCATTCGCCGTGCGTGGCCCGGTGCTACCAATGGATGCTGCCGTCGATCACGCACTGCACCTGGCCGCCGATCCACACCGTGCCCTGCGCATCAACCTCGACCTGTACGCGACCATCGCGGCCGACTTCGCGGCCCTGGCTGGCGACGTAGCGGCCCTCGCGGCCGGGCAGGGCATTGCGCTGGCGCAGCCAGGCACCGATCAGCGCATTGGCGCTGCCTGTCACTGGATCCTCGGGCACGGCGGCTGCATCAGCGGGGCAGAAGGCGCGCACCACCCGGGTGTGGTCGTCGCCGGCCTCGTCGGCGAACACGGCCACACCGGTCGCGTCGGTGGCGAGGCTCCAGTCGGCCAGCGTGGCCATGTCCGGCACAAGGTTGCGTACGGCGGCGGCGTCGCGCAGCGGCAACAGCCACCAGCGTGCGCCGTTGTCCCATAGTTCGGGCACGTGCCCGCTGTCGGCCAGCGCCAGCAGCGCTTCGGGCGCTCCGTCGGCCGCGGTGTCCAGCCGCCGCGCCGGTGGGCTGGCCAGCTGGATCTGCAGTGCCTCGGCCGGGCCGCTCACCCGTACCGGCAGCAACCCCGCCGCGCATTGCTGCAGCAGGGAACCGTCGTGCGGTTGCGCCAGGCCGCAGGTCACCGCCGCCCAGGCGGCGCCGACGCTGGGGTGGCCGGCGAAGGCCAGCTCGCGGGTCGGGGTGAAGATGCGGATGTGGTAGTCGGCGCCCGGCGTGCTGGGGCGCAGGAAGAACACCGTCTCGGACAGGTTCAGCCAGGCGGCCAGGGCCTGCATCTGGCTGCTGGGGAGCCCGTCGGCGTCCAGGATGACGCCCAACGGGTTGCCGGTGCCGGGGCGGGGGGCGAAGACATCGAGCTGCAGGTAACGGAGGACGGCCATCTACGGGGATATTGCGCTTAGAATCAAAGGTTCCGCCCCCGAGGGCGGCTTCCCCACATTCTACATAGCCAATCCATGTCAGCTTCCCCCCTTGTCGATCGTTGGATCGTACTGAAGTTCGGCGGCACCTCGGTGTCGCGTCGTCACCGCTGGGACACGATCGGGAAGTTGGCGAAAAAACGCGCGGAAGAGACCGGCTCGCGCGTGCTGGCGGTGGTGTCGGCGCTGTCCGGGGTCACCAACGAACTGACCGCGATCGCCGATGGCGCGCCCGACAGCCGGGACCGCGTGGCGGCGCTGGTCGAACGCCACGAGGCCTTCCTGGTTGAACTCGGCCTGGGCCGCGAGGTGCTGGCCGATCGCCTCGCCGCGCTGCAGGGCCTGCTCGACGATGCGCGTGCAGCCACCCGTCCGCTCGACTGGCAGGCCGAAGTGCTGGGCCAGGGCGAGCTGCTGTCCTCCACCCTGGGTGCGGCCTACCTGCACGCTTCGGGCCTGGACATGGGCTGGATGGATGCCCGCCAGTGGCTGGACGCGATGCCGCCGCAGCCGAACCAGAGCGACTGGTCGCAGCGCCTGTCGGTGAACTGCCAGTGGCGCGCCGACGCGGAATGGGTGCAGCGCTTCCGCGCGCAGCCGACCCGCCTGCTGATCACCCAGGGCTTCATCTCGCGGCACGCCGATGGCGGTACCGCCATCCTCGGCCGCGGTGGCTCGGATACCTCGGCGGCGTACTTCGGTGCGCTGCTCGGTGCCAGCCGCGTGGAGATCTGGACCGATGTGCCGGGCATGTTCAGTGCCAACCCGAAGGATGTGCCGGACGCGCGCCTGCTGACCCGCCTGGACTATTACGAGGCGCAGGAAATCGCCACCACCGGCGCCAAGGTGCTGCACCCGCGCTCGATCAAGCCGTGCCGCGATGCCGGCGTACCGATGGCCATCCTCGATACCGAGCGCCCGGAACTGCCGGGCACCAGCATCGACGGCAGCGCCGCGCCGGTACCAGGGGTGAAGGCGATCAGCCGCCGCAACGGCATCGTGCTGGTGTCCATGGAAGGCATCGGCATGTGGCAGCAGGTCGGCTTCCTGGCCGATGTGTTCAATCTGTTCAAGAAGCACGGCCTGTCGGTGGACCTGATCGGTTCGGCCGAAACCAACGTCACCGTGTCGCTGGACCCGTCCGAGAATCTGGTCAACACCGATGTGCTGGCCGCGCTGTCGGCCGACCTGTCGCAGATCTGCAAGGTGAAGGTGATCGTGCCGTGTGCGGCGATCACCCTGGTGGGCCGTGGCATGCGTTCGCTGCTGCACAAGCTGTCGGACGTGTGGGCCACCTTCGGCCGCGAGCGCGTGCACATGATCTCGCAGTCGTCCAATGACCTGAACCTGACCTTCGTCATCGACGAGGCCGATGCCGATGGCCTGCTGCCGGTGCTGCACGCCGAGCTGATCGACAGCGGCGCGATGCCGGTGGAAGAGACCGAAGTGTTCGGCCCGCGCTGGCGCGAGATCGCCGGCACCGTGCGCCCGCGTGGCACGCCGTGGTGGCGCGGCCAGCGTGC
The DNA here is from genome assembly GCF_059368615.1 of Stenotrophomonas sp. YJH_SMC_40. Taxonomy (NCBI): domain Bacteria; kingdom Pseudomonadati; phylum Pseudomonadota; class Gammaproteobacteria; order Lysobacterales; family Lysobacteraceae; genus Stenotrophomonas; species Stenotrophomonas sp. YJH_SMC_40. The sequence goes on from NZ_JCAFRX010000003.1 coordinate 301,054, forward strand.
GCACCTGCTGCAGCTGGCCGATGCCGGTACGCCGCGCTACGTCTACCACCTGCCGACCGTGCGCGCCCGCGCCCGCGCGCTGGCCGCGATCAAGCCGATCGACCAGCGCTACTACGCGATCAAGGCCAACAGCCACCCGGCCATCCTGCAGCTGCTGGAAGCCGAAGGCTTCGGCCTGGAATGCGTGTCGCATGGCGAGCTGAAGCACGTGTTCCAGCACCTGCCGGAACTGTCGCCCAAGCGCGTGCTGTTCACCCCCAGCTTCTGCCCGCGCAGCGAATACGAAGCCGCATTCGCGCTGGGCGTGACGGTGACGGTCGACAACGTCGAGGCACTGCAGCGCTGGCCGGACCTGTTCCGCAACCGCGAGCTGTGGCTGCGCGTCGACCTGGGCCGTGGCGAAGGCCACCACGCCAAGGTCCGTACCGGTGGCAAGGAGTCCAAGTTCGGCCTGCCGATCGCCCGTGTCGACGAGTTCGTGCGCGCGGCCACCGATCTGGGCAGCCGCGTGGTCGGCCTGCATGCGCACCTGGGCAGCGGCGTGGAGACCGCGCAGCACTGGCGCCTGATGTGCGATGAGCTGGCCGGTTTCGCCCGCCGCATCGGCAGCGTGCAGACCATCGACATCGGTGGCGGCCTGCCGATTCCGTATTCCGCCGAGGACGAGCCGTTCGATCTGGATGCCTGGGCCGAGGGCCTGGCCGAGGTCAAGGCGCTGCATCCGGCGTTCCGCCTGGCGATCGAGCCGGGCCGCTACCTGGTGGCCGAATCCGGCGTGCTGCTGACCCACGCCACCCAGGTGGTGGAAAAGGACGGCGTGCGCCGCGTCGGCTTGGATGCCGGCATGAACGCATTGATGCGCCCGGCGCTGTACGACGCCTGGCACGACATCGAGAACCTAAGCCGCCAGGGTGGGTATGCCGAGGCGGCGTTCGATGTGGTCGGCCCGATCTGCGAATCCAGCGATGTGTTCGGCAAGCGCCGCAAGCTGCCGGTGTCGACCGCGCCGGACGACGTGATGCTGATCGCCGATGCCGGCGCCTACGGCTATTCGATGGCCAACACCTACAACCAGCGGATGCTGCCGCGCGAAGACGTGATCGAATGATCGCCGCGCGCGCCCTGCACCCGCCCACCGACACGCCGCGCACCATCGCGCGGGCCCGTGCCTGACCGGATACACCATGACTGCTTTCGACAAACACCAGGTTTCCCGCTTCCGCTTCGTCCGCTGCGAATTCGCCGCGGAGACCGGCGTGGCCAGGCTGGTCTATGCCTTTGATGACGGCCCGGAGATGGTGGAAACCATCACCGTGCCGGGCGCCCCGTTCGTGCTGGACGAGGCGCGTGCCGCCGCCGTGCAGCGTGCGCTGCAGCTGCTGCACCTGATCGCCGGTGTCAGCTACTACAAGGCGGGCGTGCCGGAGACGGTCAGCATCGACAGCTACAGCATCGATGCCGATACCGCCGCACTGGTGGAGACCATTTACCTCAACGGCCTGGGCGAATTCGCCTACCGCAATGGCCTGAACCTGCGCGGCCGCTTCCGGTTGCCGGTGCAGGGCGAGGCCGTGCAGGCGGCGTCGCTGGGCCTGCAGCCGCACGCGCTGGTGGCCATCGGCGGCGGCAAGGATTCGCTGGTCAGCATCGAAGCGCTGCGCCGTGCCGGCGTGGACGAGACCGTGACCTGGATCGGTGGCTCGCAGCTGATCCGTGCGTGCGCCGAGCGCACCGGCCTGCCGGCATTGAACCTGGGCCGCACGCTGGCACCTGAACTGTTCGAGTTGAATCGCCAGGGCGCATGGAACGGCCATATCCCGGTGACGGTGGTGAACTCGGCGATCATGGTGCTGGCCGCGTTGCTGCACGGCGTGGACCAGGTGGTGTTCTCCAACGAGCGCTCGGCCAGCTACGGCAGCCAGATTCCAGGCACCGGCGAAGTGAATCATCAGTGGTCCAAGGGCTGGGCCTGCGAGCAGGCGTTCGGCAGCCATGTGCAGAAGTACGTGGCGGCGGACCTGCAGTACTACTCGCTGCTGCGCCCGATGTCCGAGCTGGCGGTGGCCCGCCAGTTCGCCAAGAGTGACTTCTACGACGCGCATTTCTCCAGCTGCAACCGCAACTTCCACATCCTCGGCGAGCGCCCGGTGAACCGCTGGTGCGGCGTCTGCCCGAAGTGCCACTTCGTGTTCCTGGCGCTGGCCCCGTTCATGCCCAAGACGCGCCTGGTGCGCATCTTCGGCCGCAACCTGCTGGATGATGCCGAGCAGGCCGGTGGCTTCGATGCGCTGCTGGAATTCCAGGACCACAAGCCGTTCGAGTGCGTGGGCGAAGGCCGCGAATCGCGTGCGGCGATGGCGACCCTGGCGCAGCGCCCGGAGTGGAAGGAAGACGTGCTGGTGAAGCGCTTCTGCAACGAGATCCAGCCGCAGCTGGATGCCGCCGAACTGGAACTGGCACCGCTGCTGCAGCTGCAGGGCGAGCACCGCGTTCCGGCTGCGCTGTGGGAACGGGTGCGTGAAGATTTCGAAGCTTGAAGGAAAGCGCGTTGCGCTGTGGGGCTGGGGCCGTGAGGGCCGCGCCGCGTTTGCGGTGCTGCGTGAGCGCCTGCCCACGCTGCCGCTGAGCCTGTTCTGCCCGGCGGCTGAAGTCGAGGCCGCGCGTGCGGAAACGCAGGGCGTGCTGGACGTGCGTGGCGAGCCTTCTGCTGAAGCGCTGGCCGCGTTTGACGTGGTGATCAAGTCTCCCGGCATCAGCCCCTACCAGCCAATCGCGCTGGCGGCGGAAGGGCAGGGCACCCGCTTCATTGGTGGCACCGCGCTGTGGTTCGCCGAACACGCGGCCGACGATGGCATCGTGCACGACACCGTGTGCGTGACCGGTACCAAGGGCAAGAGCACCACCACCGCGCTGGTCGCGCACCTGCTGCGTGCCGCCGGCCACCGTACCGGCCTGGTCGGCAACATCGGCCTGCCGCTGCTGGAAGTGCTGGACCCGCAGCCCGCGCCTGAGTACTGGGCGGTGGAACTGTCCAGCTACCAGACCGGCGAAGTGGCACGCAGTGGCGCCCGCCCGCAGGTGGCGGTGGTGCTTAACCTGTTCCCGGAACACCTGGACTGGCACGGCAGCGAACAGCGTTACATCGAAGACAAGCTGCGGCTGGTGACTGAAGCCGCACCGCGCATCGCCGTGCTCAATGCCGCCGATCCGCACCTGGCCGCGCTGTCGCTGCCCGACAGCGAAGTGGTCTGGTTCAACCAGCCGCAGGGCTGGCACATGCGCGGCGACATCGTGCATCGCGGTGAGCAGGCCGTGTTTGATACCCGCAACACGCCGCTGCCGGGCCGCCACAACCGTGGCAACCTGTGCGCGGTGCTGGCCGCGCTGGAAGCGCTGGGGCTGGACGCGGTGGTGCTGGCGCCGGCGGTGCAGGACTTCCGTCCGCTGCCGAACCGCCTGCAGCGCATCGGCGTGGCCGATGGCCTGACCTACGTCAACGATTCGATCAGCACCACGCCGCATGCCAGCCTGGCTGCGCTGGAGTGCTTCGCCGGCCAGCGCATCGCGCTGCTGGTGGGCGGGCACGACCGTGGCCTGGACTGGACCGATTTCATGCAGCACATGGCGCACGACGTGCCGCCGGTGGAGATCGTGACCATGGGCAGCAACGGCCCGCGCATCCACGCCATGCTGCAACCGCTGGCCGATGCCGGTCGCTTCGGCCTCCATGCTGCGGGCGATCTTGCCGAGGCGATGGCGCTGGCGCGTACTGCGCTGGGTGAGCAGGGTGGGGTGGTGCTGCTGTCGCCGGGCGCACCGAGCTTTGGTGCGTACCGCGATTACGTGGCGCGTGGCCGTCATTTCGCCGAGCTGGCCGGATTCGACCCGGACAGCATCAGCGCGATTCCAGGGTTGGGCATCGCCTGAGGGGTCGGATCCCTTTCCGCAGGAAAGGGCTCTGACCCCAACGGGATTCTGGCCGGCAACCCTCCGGAGAAATTCATCCACGCATGGCGTGGATCTACTGCTCCTCGTCGATGAACGCGTAGCCGCCGTCGATCAATTGCTGCAGATACGCATCGAAGCTGGGCGCGATCACCGCGTAGCTGTCCGGGTCGTGCAGGTAGCGCACCACCTGACCGACCGTGCCGCCCGGTGCGGGGTTGAAATCCAGGTAAAGCATCGACGTGCCGCCGTTGTTCATGCAGTGCGAGAAGCACAGGCGGCGGTTCATCGGCAGATCGGCGTCGATGCCTTCACCCAGAATCTCCGGCTCGTCATCCAGCCACTCTTCATAGATGGAACGGATGCTGTCGTCCCATTGCTGCTGGTCCTCGAAGATCTGCGCGACCGAGCGCAGGTAGTACGGATAGCCGCCGTCCTCCACGTCCGAGCCGAGCATCAGCACGCGGACCCCGCCGCCGGGGTACTCGCGGAAATGGGTGCCATCGACGCGGGACAACAGTTCCACCAGGCTGTCAGGCACCTGCGGCCATTGCATGCGCAGGCGCTGCAGGTCTTGTGCGCTGGCGCCCTGGACGTGAGCCCATTGCGGGGCATCGTCGGCAGGCAGGCGTGGGATCAGGCCAGACAGAAAGCGGTCAACAAGGTTCATGCGAAAAAGGGGACGGAGGGGAGTAAGTCGTATCCAACCACACCTGCGTCACGTCGCCAATGCAGAATGCGACGCGGGAGGGGCGAATACGGCTTAATCCCCTCCGTCCCCTTTTTCTTGCGGAGCAGGCGCATGAATCGTTGGCGATGCGGTGTGGCGGTGATGCTGGGGCTGGCGGCGATGCCGGCGTGGGCGGCGATGAAGACGCAGCCGGTGGAGTGGAAACACCAGGGCACGACCTTCAGTGGCGTGCTGGTCTATGACGACGGCGACAACGACAAGCGCCCGGGCCTGGTGATGGTGCCGAACTGGAAGGGTGTGAACGAATCGGCCATCGAGAAGGCCAAGCAGCTGGCCGGCGATGACTACGTGGTGCTGGTGGCCGATGTGTACGGCAAGGGCGTGCGGCCGAAGACCGATGCCGAGGCTGGGCCGGTGGCGACCAAGCTGCGCAACGACCGGCCGTTGCTGCGGGCACGTGCGCTGGAGGCGGTGAACGTGCTCAAGGCGCAGGCCGGCAAGGTGCCGCTCGATGCCAGCCGGATCGGTGCGGTGGGCTTCTGCTTTGGCGGCACCACGGTGCTGGAGCTGGCCCGTGCAGGTGCGCCGTTGGCCGGTGTGGTCAGCCTGCACGGCGGGCTGGGTTCGCCGCTGCCGGCGCAGGCCGGTGGCAGTCACCCGTCGGTGCTGGTGCTCAATGGTGCCGACGACAGGAGCGTGACCGCCGAGGATATCGCCGGTTTCCAGAGGGAAATGAACGCGGCCAAGGTCGACTGGGAGTTCACCAACTACAGCGGGGCGGTGCACTGCTTTGCCGAGCGCGATGCCAACAGCCCGCCGGGGTGCCAGTACAACGAACGGGCGGCCAAGCGCGCGTGGAAGGCGCTGGATGAGTTCTTCGAGGGGCGCTTCGAGAAACGTTGATCCGCGCAGCGGTAGTGCCGGCCGCTGGCCGGCAACCTCATGATGCTGCGGATGTCATCGGGAATGCCGGCCAGCGGCCGGCACTACCGGATGCGGTCAATGCGGGCGTTTCCGTGCCGACCAATGGTCGGCACCCTCCGGAACGCCGGTTTGGTGGGTGCCGACCGTTGGTCGGCACACCTCAACCCATCAATGCGAGCGCTGCACCGCGTAACGCGCCAGGCCACGCAGGGCCGCCACGGCATCGTTGTCGCCCAGGCCATCGAGCGCACGCTCGGCGGCTTCGGCATATTCCTCGGCACGCGCGCGGCTGTACTCCAGGCCGCCGGTAGCACGGATCGCGGCCAGTACTTCCGGCATCGCCGAAGCGTCGCCGTCCTGCACGATGGTGCGCAGGCGTTCGCGGGTGGCGTCGTCGGAGTGGGCCATCGCGTGGATCAGCGGCAGCGTGGCCTTGCCCTCGGCGAGGTCGTCGCCCAGGTTCTTGCCCAGTTCCTCGGCATTGGCCGAGTAGTCCAGCACGTCGTCGGCGATCTGGAACGCGTAGCCCAGGTGCATGCCGTAGTCGAACAGGGCCTGCTGGGTGGCTTCGTCCACGCCGCTGGCCAGCGCACCCAGGCGGGTGCCGGCGGCGAACAGCACCGCGGTCTTGCGCTCGATCACGCGCAGGTAGGCGGCTTCGTCGGTATCCGGGTTGTGCACGTGCAGCAGCTGCAGCACTTCACCCTCGGCGATGCGGTTGGTGGCGTCGGCCAGGATCTGCATCACCGGCATGCGCTCCAGCTCGACCATCAGCTGGAAGCTGCGCGAGTACAGGAAGTCGCCGACCAGCACGCTGGGCGCGTTGCCCCACAGCGCGTTGGCGGTGCTGCGGCCACGGCGCAGGCTGGATTCGTCCACCACGTCATCGTGCAGCAGGGTCGAGGTATGGATGAACTCGATGATCGCCGCCAGCTGGTGGTGCTCCGGACCGGCTTGGCCGACCGCGTGACCCGCCAGCATCACCAGCATCGGGCGCAGGCGTTTGCCGCCGGCGGAAATGATGTGGTCGGCGATCTGGTTGATCAGCACGACGTCCGAGGACAGCCGGCGCCGGATCAGGGCGTCGACGGCGGCCATGTCGGCCGCGGCAAGCGACTGGATCTGGGGCAGGCCCAGGGCGGGACGGGTGTCTTCGGTGATGGTCATGCGATCAGGCTTTCAGGCTCACCACCGATTATAGGCGCTGGCCGTGAATTCGGGCGCAAACGGGGCTGGCCGGCGTTTCCGGCCCCGCAAACGCTGCCGCCTGCGTGAATACGTATGCAGGTTGCGCCATGCCCGCGAGGCCGCCGCTAAGCTTGCCGGAACAGGATTTCGGCCCGCTACTGGCGGGTCCCGCATGCCCGGAGGGGGGCTGTCGATGTCGCACTATCCATGGTGGCGCGGAGCCGTCATCTACCAGATCTACCCGCGCAGCTACCTCGATGCCAGCGGCGATGGCGTGGGCGACCTGCCGGGCATCATCCAGCGCCTGGACCATATTGCCGCGCTGGGCGTGGACGCGATCTGGATCTCGCCGTTCTTCAAGTCGCCGATGGCCGACTTCGGCTACGACATCGCCGACTATCGCGACGTCGACCCGCTGTTCGGCAGCCTGGACGACTTCGACCGCCTGCTGGCCAAGGCGCACGACCTGGGCCTGAAGGTGATGATCGACCAGGTGTTGAGCCATACCTCGATCGAGCACGCCTGGTTCCGCGAGAGCCGCCAGGACCGCAGCAATCCGAAGGCCGACTGGTACGTCTGGGCCGACCCGCGCGAGGACGGCACCCCGCCCAACAACTGGCTGTCGCTGTTCGGCGGCGGCGCCTGGCAGTGGGAACCGCGCCGTGAGCAGTACTACCTGCACAACTTCCTGGTCGACCAGCCGGACCTGAACTTCCACAACCCGGACGTGCAGCAGGCCACCCTGGACAATGTGCGGTTCTGGCTGGACCGCGGCGTGGACGGCTTCCGCCTGGATGCGATCAACTTCTGCTTCCACGACGCGCAGCTGCGCGATAACCCGCCCAAGCCGGCGGACAAGCGCGTGGGCCGCGGCTTCAGTCCGGACAACCCGTACGCCTACCAGTACCACTTCTACAACAACACCCAACCGGAGAACCTGCCATTCCTGGAGCAGCTGCGCGCGCTGCTGGATGAGTATCCGGGCGCGGTGAGCCTGGGCGAGATCTCGTCGGAAGACTCGCTGGCCACCACCGCCGAGTACACCCAGGACGGCCGCCTGCACATGGGCTACAGCTTCGAGCTGCTGGTGGACGACTACAGCGCGGCCTACATCCGCGACACAGTCTCCCGGCTGGAAGCGGCGATGACCGAAGGCTGGCCGTGCTGGGCGGTTTCGAATCACGATGTGGAACGCGCGGTCAGCCGCTGGGGCGGCTATCCGGCAGATCCGCGCCTGGCGCGGATGCTGGTGGCGATGCTGTGCTCGCTGCGCGGCTCGGTGTGCCTGTACCAGGGCGAGGAGCTGGGCCTGGCCGAGGCCGAGGTGCCGTTCGAGGCGCTGCAGGACCCGTATGGCATCACCTTCTGGCCGAATTTCAAGGGCCGCGACGGTTGCCGCACCCCGCTGCCGTGGACCGACGCTCCGCTGGCTGGCTTTACCTCCGGCACGCCCTGGCTGCCGATCCCGGCCGAGCACCGGGCGGCGGCGGTGGCCGTGCAGGAGCGCGACCCGCACTCGGTCCTGGCGGCGTTCCGCGCCTTCCTGGCCTGGCGGCATAGCCAGCCGGCGCTCCTGCATGGCAGCATCCGGTTCATCGAAAGCGCCGAGCCAGTGCTGCTGTTCGAGCGTATGCTTGCAGATGAAACCCTCCTGCTGGCCTTCAACCTGTCGGCCGAAGCGGTGAGCCATCCGCTGCCGCCGGGCAACTGGCAGCAGGTGGCGGTGCCGGGCCCGGATGCGGGCACGGTGCAGGGCAATGAACTCCAGCTGCCGCCGCGCGCGGTGTATTGCGCCCGACGCAGCTGACCGTTTTCTCCGGTGGCGGTACTTGCGGGGACGGGGCCGAAGCGCCCCGTCCCTTTTTTGTGGGTGGGATTGCGGTGAAGGGCATCCACGCAAAAGAAAACCCGCTGCCTGCGCAGCGGGTTTCCGGTCCTGCTCCCCTTGTGTTGCCGGCCAGCGGCCGGCACTACCCGGTCGTGGTCAGAACTTGTAGTTCACGCCCAGCATGTAGGTGCGGCCCCACTCGATGTACTCCAGTGGGCGGTCCTTGCTGCCGGCGTAGGTGCGGTACGGCTCGTTGGTCAGGTTGCTGCCCTGCAGCAGCAGGGTCAGCCCCCGCAGGGCGCTGCTGTCGCTGAAGGTGTAGCTGACCTGCGCATCGGTCACGTTTTCGCCCACCACGTAGCGCAGGCTGCGATTGCCGTTGAAATTGCCGATCTCACCGATGAAGTCCGAACGTCGGCGCTGGCTCACGCGTGCCTCAAAGCCGCTGCGCTCGTAATAGGCGGTGAAGTTGTACACGCGCTTGGACAGACCCGGCAGGCTGATCGGGTCACTGCCCACGCTGGACGCGCTTTCCGGATCCAGGATGGTGATGTCGCTCTTGTTGAAGGTCGCGCTGGCCTGCACGCCGAAGCCACGCAGGCTGTCGGTCAGCATGTCCAGCGGGAACGATGCGGTCAGCTCCAGGCCCTTCAGCGTGCCGCCCTTGCCGTTCTGCGGCGCGGAGAAGGTGCCGGTGGTCAGCACCGGTGCGGTCATGCCCGGCGGCGGTACGTAGCTGCCCAGCAGCGCGGTGAAGTCGTAGTTGTCCACCGACTGGGTGTAGACGTAGCTCTTCAGGTCCTTGTAGAAGATCGCGGCGGCCACGTAAGCCTTCTCGCCGAAGTACTTCTCATAGGACAGGTCCAGCGCGGTGGCACGCCATGGGTCCAGCAACGGATTGCCGCCACTGCCGCCGGGACGACCGGTGCCGGTATCCACGCCGAACTCCAGGCCGGCACGCATCTGGTCCACGCGCGGCCGCGCAACCTGCTTGGCGGCGGCAAAGCGCAGCGTCTGCTGGTGCGGGAACATGAAGGCCAGGTTCAAGCTCGGCAGCCAGTCGTTGTACTTGCGGCCTGCGGAGTAGGGCTGGATGTTGCTGCCAGCCGGCTGCGAGCTGTCCCAGTAGCGCGAATCCGAGCTCTGGTCGGTGTGCTGCATCTGCACGCCGATGTTGCCGCGCACGCCTACCACGCCGATGTCGGTGTTGATGTTCAGGCGCGCCCACGCGGTGGTGATCTTTTCCTGCACCGTCCACGACTTGGGAATCAGGTAGTCCAGGTTGTCGACCGGGTTGAAGGTCATGTAGCGACCGACCGCGGCCGGCACGTTCCAGGCCGGGATGGTGCCGAGGCCGGCGAAGCTCAGGTCGACCGGGCGGTACTGCAGGTCCGAGGCGATGTTGGCATCGCCCTGTGCACCGAGCAGGATGTTGCCTTCGGACTGGGTCTTCACCTTGCGGCGGTCGGCATAGTTCACGCCGATGTCGAGGTCTGGCGCCCACGAGGCAATGGCCTCGGGCAGCGCAATCGTGGCGGCCAGCTTGCCGCCCTTCAGGCGGTCTTCCACCTGCGGCACCTTGCCGTAGCCGGAACCGTAGATGGTGTTGGTCAGGAACAGCGCGTCGGGATTGGAGTAGTTCAGGCCCGGGTTGATCTGCGAGAAGCCGTTCTGACGGATCGACACGCCGACCGTGTCCAGCTGCGGCATCGGGGTCAGCTGCAGGTTGTTTTCCAGGTTCAGCTCAGCGCGCGTGGCCTTGGAGTAGTTCAGGTCGGCGACCAGCTTGACGCCGCCGAAGTTGAACTCGTTGTTCCAGCCGAACGCATCGATCTTGTCCTTGCGCTTGTTGTACATGCCGCGCACCAGCGGATACACGCCGCTGGCGGTGCCGCCGGTGAACGAGCCGTTGGCGTTGATCTGCGGGTTGCTGACCAGCAGGCCCGGGGTGTAGTTGCCGTTGTAGTTGCTGAGGTTCAGCTCGAACTGGTTGGCGGTGTCGATCTGCTCGGCTTCGGTGTGGAACGCATCGAAGGTGCTGGTCCAGCTGTTGTTCGGACGGAACTGGATCGTGGCCATCACGCCGTCGCGCTTGTTGTTGCCGGTGCGGCGCAGCGCCTTGATGCCATCGGAGAAGTAGGTGCCGGCGCCCACGCCCGGGCGCTCGCCCTTGTCGGTGTGTTCGGTGGTCCACGGTTCGTACAGGCCGACCTGGTTCTCCTGGATCGGCATGTCGCTGTGCGCGTAGCCGATGGCAATGCCCAGGGTCTTGTCCAGGAACTGGTCGATGTAGCTGGCGCTGAAGCGGTTGCCGTACGGATCGATGTTGGCGGCGCGGCCCAGCGAACTCTTCTGGTAGCGGCCGCTGACCGCGATCACGCGCTCGCCAAAGCTGAGCGGGCGCGCAGTCTGCATGTCGATGGTGCCCGACAGGCCCTGGCCGACCAGCGCCGCGTCCGGGGTCTTGTAGACGGTCACGCCGTTGACCAGCTCGGACGGGTACTGGTCGAACTCGACACCGCGGTTGTCGCCGGTGCTGACCACTTCACGGCCATTGAGCAGGGTGGTGGCGAAGTCCGGCGACAGGCCGCGCACGCTGATCACTTGCGCACGGCCGGCCACGCGCTGGGCGGCCAGGCCGGGCAGGCGCGAGATGGATTCGGCGATGCTGACGTCGGGCAGCTTGCCGATGTCTTCGGCGGAAATCGCCTCGACCACCGAGGTGGCGTCCTGCTTGACCGCGATCGCGTTCTCGATGCCGCGGCGGATGCCGGTGACCTGCACCGTATCCAGGTTGGTGGCGGTGGTGGCCGGCGTGGTGGTGCTCTGCGTGGACTGTGCCGACGCCAGCGTCGGCGCCAGCACAACGGCCAGCGCGAGACTCAGCGCACTGCGCTTGTGGTTCAACATTTTCCCCTCCCAGGCAATGTTGCAGATCGATTCGTGAACGTCCCGGCGGTGCCGTGAACGCGCGACGCGGTGGCCGCTGTCGTCGCCGCTATGGTAGGCAGCGCATTCTTCGCGGGAATCACCCTGCATACGTATTCAATGGCGTTTGCAGGGGTGTAATCGCTTTCAGATCCTGCTTGCGGTGGTGCCGGCCAGCGGCCGGCAATCACGTTCACCGGCTGGCCGGCCAGCGGCCGGCACTACCGGGGCATTCACAGCGGCGTGAAGCGAATGGCCTGCCCACCGCCCGGTGCCAGCACCAGCGTCAGTGCATCGGCACTGGTCACCTCGCGGGTTTCGCGTGCGAACGCGAACGGGTTGCTGCGGAAATCGGCGCCTTCACCATCACGGTAGATCTCGGCGCGATAGCGCACGCCTGGCTCCAGGAAGCCCAGCGGCACCGGCAGCACGCGGCCGTGTTCGTCGGTGATGCTGCCGAGGAACCAGTCACGGCTGTTGCGGTCGCGGCGCACGATCGTCACGTAGTCGCCCACTTCGCCATCGAGCACGCGGCTCTGCTCCCAGTCCACCGCCACGTCCTCGATGAAGCGGAATGCCTCGCGGTGCTGCAGGTAGTGCTCGGGCAGGTCGGCGGCCATCTGGATCGGGCTGTACAGCACCACGTACAGCGCCAGCTGGCGGGCCAGCGTGCTGGGGATGGCCTGGCCGTGGCGGCCCTTCAGGCTGAGGATGCCGGGGGTGTAATCCATCGGCCCGGCCAGCATGCGGGTGAACACCAGGTTGACCTCGTGCTCGGGCGGGTTCGGCGGCTGGCCCCAGGCGTTGTACTCCATGCCGCGCGCGCCTTCGCGCGAGATCCAGTTGGGGTAGGTGCGGCGCAGGCCGGTGTCCTTGATCGGCTCATGTGGGTTCACCGACAGATGGCGGCGTGCTGCTTCCTGCACCACCTTCAGATGGTGGCGTGCCATGAACTGCCCGTCGTGCCACTCGCGCCACAGCGGGCCCCCCGTGGGATTGCGGCGGTCGACCTGGCCATCGTCGCAGACGTAGCCGGTCTTGAACTGGTCCACGCCCAGCCGTGCGTACAGGTCTAGCGCGGCGCCCAGCTGATCCTCGTAGTGCTCGATGGCGCAGCCGGTTTCATGGTGGCCGATCAGGTGCACACCCTTTTTCAGGCCATATGCCGACAGCGCTTCAATGTCGAAATCGGGCGTGGCCCGGGTGAAATCGAAGTCGTAGCCGTTGCCCACCCACATGCCGTCCCAGCCCGGGTTCCAGCCCTCCACCAGCACGCCGCGGAAGCCATGCGCGGCGGCAAAATCGATCACCTTCTTCGTCTTGGCGGTGGTGGCCGCGTGCTTCGGCCCCGTGGCCCAGCTCTCGTTGTCCAGGTGCATCGACCACCACACGCCCACGTACTTGGCCGGCTTCACCCAGCTCACGTCGCCCAGCGCATTGGGCTCGTTGAGGTTGAGGATCAGGTCCGATTCGACCAGGCCACCGGCGTGGTCTGCGATCTGCAGCGTGCGCCAGGGCGTGGCGAAGGGCAGGGCACGACGCACCTTCCAGCCCTCGGCCGAGGGTGACAGCTGCGCGCGCAGGCGTTGCCCCTCGGTGCGCCGCAGCCACATGCCGGCGTAGTCCACCAGAGCGGCCTCGTGAATGGCCACATGCAGGCCATCGCGGCTGCGCACGGTCATCGGCGTATGCACCAGCGGCACCTCGCGCAGCGGCGTGCGCTGGTACAGATATTCGTAGTGGATCGGCTCGCCGGCGGGGATCCACCAGGCGGTGGATTCAGGCGCGATGGCGAACTCGGTCAGTTCGTCATCGATGATCGCCTCGTGCAGGTTCGGCTGTTCAGGGAACACATAGCGGAAGCCCAGGCCATCGTCGTAGGCGCGGAACACCACATCCAGCCGACGCTTGCTGCCGGTGGTTTCGGCCAGCTGCACGGTCAGCTCGTTGAAGTGGTTGCGGGTGAGCCGGCGCTCGCCCCACGGCTGCTCCCAGCTGTCGTCGACGCTGCGCCGCTGCTGGCCAAGCAGGGCGAAATCGCGGTCCAGGCGGCCGTCGCGCAGGGCGAAGCCGAGCTTCGAATCCTCCACCACGGGTTCGCCGAAACGCTCGACGCGGTAGCGGGCGGTGCCGCCGTCCAGCACGAGGCTGACCTTGAGCACCTTGCCGGGTGATTCGACGCTGGCGACCTGTGGCGCGGCCTGCGCCAGCGTGGCCACGCCCAACAGGGCCAGGCCGAACATGTGCGCGAACAGCGCGCGTACAACCGTGTGTGGCATCGGCAGTTCCCCTCCCAAGGCGCCGTTGGCAGACCCGGACCATAAGCCAGCGCAGCAGGCGCGCTACCGCGTGGCGCCATGAATACGTATGCAGCTGGACGCAGCCGACAGCCCCGCGTCTACCATGGGGCCAAGGCACCTTGAGGGAGGGGCCGCGCCCGCCCGTCGGCAACGACGGTGCGGACCTACAACGCGTGCAGAGAGGGAGGGAGGCCGACGGGCGCAAGCCGGTCCGCCGCTTCGATGCTGAAGATCATTTGCCTGACCGCTGCCCTGGGGGCAGCGCTGGGATCGACCGCGCAGGCGGCCGACCTGCAATTCGACGGCCGCCATGCGCGCGCCGAAGCCGCTGCCAACGGCAGCTTCGTGCTGCATGCGCCGAAGGGCGCAGTGCAGATCGCAGCCGCACCGATGCGCAGCCAGACCGGCAGCGTGATGTTCGACGCGTTGTTCGCGCTGGCCCAGCAGGAGATGGACCAGGACCGCGTGGGCGCGATTCGCGATCCCGCGTTCGACGAAGGCCGACCGGTGCCGTGCGAGTGCTTCCAGACCGGCGCGCGCTGGCCCTATGTGTGGACCCGCGATGTCAGCTTCGCCGCCGATCTGGCGCTGGCGCGGCTGGACCCGGAGCGCACCCGGCAGTCGCTGCAGTTCAAGCTGTCGGCGGCGCGCGACGGGCACACGCCCGGCCTGTTCGTGGCGCAGGACACCGGTTCCGGTGGCAGCTGGCCGATCAGCAGCGATCGCGTGGTGTGGTTCCTGGCGGCACGTCATCTGCTGGAGGATCGCGCGTTTGCCGACCAGGTCTGGCAGGCGCTGAAGGGCACGCTGGCGCAGGACCGCGCGATGGTGTTCGACGCGCAGGTGGGCCTGTACCGTGGCGAGACCTCGTTCCTGGACTGGCGCGAGCAGACCTATCCGGACTGGACCCGCGAGGACGTGCGCTTCATCGGTGATTCCTACGCACTGTCCACCAACGTGCTGCACTACCAGGCATTGCGCCTGGCCGAACGCCTGGCCGGCCAGCACGGCGACGCCCGCGCGGCCGACTACAAGGCGTGGGCCGATGCGTTGGCGCAGCAGATCGATGCGCGCTTCTGGCGCGAGGATATCGGCCAGTACATGAGCTACATCGGCGAAGCCGCGCACCCGGTGCCGTACGCCAAGGTCGATCTGCTGGGCCTGTCGCTGGGCATCCTCGCCGGGGTGCTGCCGCCCGAGCGCGCACGCCGTGCACTGGCTGCTTACCCGATGGGGCCAGCCGGCAGCCCCGTGGTCTGGCCGCAGGAAGCGCAGCAGCCGATCTACCACAACCGTGCGATCTGGCCGTTTGTCAGCGCCTACTCGCTGCGTGCGGCGCGGCAGCTGGATGATGCGCCGCGCATCGCCGCCGAAATCCGCTCGCTGATGCAGGGCGCCGCGCTGGCCGGTTCCAACATGGAGAACTACGAACTGGTCAGCCAGGCGGTGCATGTCGAGGAAGGTGCGCTGAGCGGCCCGGTGGTCAACTCCGAGCGCCAGCTGTGGTCGGTGGCCGGCTATCTGGCCATGGTCACCGAAGGCGTGTTCGGCGTGCAGGACGATGGCCGCGTGCAGCCCAAGCTGCCGGTCGCGCTGGTGCCGGAACTGTTCGGCACACATCCCCGTATCACGTTGGAAGCCAACGGCAAGCGCTATGTGCTGGAGCGCCCGCAGATCGTGGGCGATGGCCTGCTGGTGGCCGGCAGAACCACCACGCGTGGCAGCACCACGACGGTGCAGCTGGTCGCCGCCCCGGCAGCAACCGGTTTCGCTGCCACGACTGCGGATGCCAACGTGCGTGCGCCGGCCGCGCCGGTTGCGCCGCAGGCCCTGCGCAAGGGCGCGGGCTGGAACGTTGCGGTGGCAGCCGATCAGGTGCTGTGGAAGGACGGCAAGGCGGTGACCGACAGCAACGGCGTGGCGCGCGTCAACGACGATGGCCTGCAGCATTGCCTCAGCCTGACCCGACGCGAAGGCACGTTGGAATCGCTGCACAGCCCGATGCTCTGCGTCGGTCCGCAGCAGGTGCTGAAGGGCGAGGAACGCTGGCAGTTCACCTCGGCCAAGGCCGGGCAGGTGCGCCTGCGCCTGCAGTACCGCAACCCGAACGGGCCGATCAACACCGGCGTCACGGCTGCAGTCAAGCAGCTGGTGCTGCAGTGCCCGGGCCAGCCTTTGCAGCGGCATACGGTTGCGATGCCGCACAGCGTGGCCGTGCAGGACTCGACCTCGGCAACGTTCGCCGTGCCCAAGGGGCCGTGCACGGTCGCGCTTGAAGAAGGCTTCAACATGAGCGCGCTGCAGCATTTCGCGCACTACACCGGCGGAAAGGGCGGGCGCGACGGCGTGCTCAACCAGGCGCAGGTGCAGGCGTTGAAGGTGACGCAGGTGGCGGCGCAAGAGGACGCACGATGAATCGTCCCGCCAAGCCACAACTGTCGTTCTGGCAGATCTGGAACATGTGCTTCGGCTTCCTCGGCATCCAGTTCGGATTCGCCCTGCAGAACGCCAACGCCAGCCGCATCTTCGAGACGCTGGGCGCGGACATCGACGCGGTACCTGGATTGTGGATCGCCGCGCCGCTGACCGGCCTGCTGGTGCAGCCGGTGATCGGTTACCTGTCCGACCGCACCTGGACCCGCTGGGGGCGCCGTCGTCCATACTTCATGATCGGTGCGGTGTTGACCACGCTGGCGCTGCTGGTGATGCCGAACTCGCCGACGCTGTGGATCGCGGCCGGCACGCTGTGGGTGCTGGATGCCTCGATCAACGTATCGATGGAGCCGTTCCGTGCCTTTGTCGGCGACCAGCTGGCGCCACGCCAGCGTCCGGCCGGCTACGCGATGCAGAGCTTCTTCATCGGCGTGGGCGCCATCGTCGCCAGCTTCCTGCCATTCATCCTGGCCCACTTCGGCGTTGCCAACACCGCGGCCGCCGGGGAAGTGCCCGACACTGTGCGCTATGCGTTCTACTTCGGCGCGGTGGTGCTGCTCGCGGCGATCACCTGGACGGTGGTCAGCACCCGCGAATATTCACCGGCGGAGCTGGCCGGGTTCGATGATGCCGAGCCACCGGAACATCACGCGGCGGCCGCGATCAACGGCCCGGCTTCATGGACGCGGGTGACCCTGTGGCTTGGGTTGGGTGTGTTGCTGGCGCTGCTGATCACCTGGCGGCAAGGCGACAGGATGCTGTACGTGCTGGCCGGCCTGTGCGCCGGCTACGGCCTGCTGCTGGCGGCGGCGCGCGCGCTGCCGGCCACGCATATGCTGGCCGCCATCGTCGGCGACCTGCGCGCGATGCCGGTCACCATGCGCCGCCTGGCGTGGGTGCAGTTCTTCTCGTGGTTCGCGCTGTTCGCCATGTGGATCTACACCACCGCTGCGGTGGCCGGTACCCACTTCGGTTCGACCGATCCACAGTCGGCCGCCTACAACGAAGGTGCCAACTGGGTGGGCGTGCTGTTTGGCGCCTACAACGGCTTCGCTGCGCTGGCGGCGGTGCTGATTCCGCCGATGGTGCGTGCGATCGGCCTGCGCTGGAGCCACCTGGTCAACCTGTGGCTGGGCGGCGCCGGCCTGGTCTCGCTGATGTTCATCCGCGACCCGCACTGGCTGCTGCTGTCGATGGTAGGTGTGGGCTTTGCCTGGGCCTCGATCCTGTCGTTGCCGTATGCACTGCTGTCCGACAGCGTGCCGGCGTCGAAGATGGGTGTGTACATGGGCATCTTCAATTTCTTCATCGTGATCCCGCAGCTGGTGGCGGCCAGCGCGCTTGGCTTTGCCCTGCGCGCATGGCTGGGTGGCCAGCCGATGCATGTGCTGGTGCTGGGCGGCTGCAGCCTGTTCCTGGCCGGCTTGTGCGTGCTGCGGGTTCCGTCCCGTCCGGAGGTGGTGTGATGCGTGGTGTCCTGGCTGTTGCTGTTTCCCTTGCCCTGTTCGCCGGCCAGGCCGCGGCCGCGCCGCGCCCGGACTACGTCGGCACCACCGAGCCGTTCGCCAGCGATGCGGTGTACTTCGTGGTCACCGACCGCTTTGTCAACGGTGACCCGTCCAACGACCATCGTGACCAGGGTGGCGCGCACCGCACCTTCGATATCCCGGTGCCATGCCCGGACAAGGTGGACGGCAACATCGGCTACCTCGGCGGCGACTTCCGTGGCGTGCTCGACAATGCGCAGTACATCCGCAACCTGGGCTTCGGTGCGGTGTGGATCACGCCCATCGTCGACAACCCGGACGAGGCCTTTACCGGCAGCAAGCCGATCAGCTGTACCAGCACGCTGACCGATCGTGGCAAGACCGGTTACCACGGCTACTGGGGCATCAATTTCTACAAGCTCGACGAGCACCTGCCGAGCAGGGACCTGGACTTCGCCGGGCTGACCAAGGGCCTGCACGGCGCTGGCTTGAAGGTGGTGCTGGATATCGTGGGCAACCACGGTTCGCCGGCCTGGACCATGCCGACGCGGCAGCCGCAGTTCGGGCAGATCTTCGACAAGGACGGAACGCTGATTGCCGACCACCAGAACCTGCCGCCGCAGAAACTGGATCCAAAGCACAACCCGCTGCACGCGTTCTACAACAATATCGGTCCGGTCGACAGCAAGGACGGTTCGATCTTCGACGGCAACCTGGCCGAGCTGTCGGACTTCAACCAGGACAATCCGGCGGTGATGGACTACCTGGTCGGCGCCTACCTGCAGTGGACCGCGCAGGGCGTGGACGCGTTGCGCATCGACACCATCGGCTGGCTGCCGCACCCGTGGTGGCATGCCTTCGTCAAGCGCATCCGCGCCGAGCATCCGGGCATGTTCATGTTTGGCGAAGCCTTCGACTACAACGCGGCGACCATTGCCGAGCACACTTGGCCGGCCAACGCCAATGTCAGTGTGCTCGACTTCCCGCTGCGCGGTGCACTGGAGCAGACCTTCGGCACCGCCGGCAAGGGCTTCGAGACCTTGGCCGAGCCGCTGCACCTGAGCGACGGACCGTACGCCAATCCGTACGAGCTGATGAGCTTCTACGACAACCACGACATGCCGCGCCTGCAGGCCAGCGACAGCGGTTTCATCGATGCGCACAACTGGCTGTTCACCGCGCGTGGCATTCCGGTGGTCTATTACGGCTCGGAGACCGGTTTCATGCGTGGCCGCGCAGAGCACGCCGGCAACCGCGCCTACTTCGGCCAGCCGCGTGTGGATGCGGCGCCGAAGAGCCCGATCTTCGCGCCGCTGCAGCGTATCGCGCGACTGCGCGAAGTCACCCCGGCGCTGCAGCGCGGCCTGCAGGTGAATGAGCGCCTGCAGGGTGATGAGGCAGTGTTCTTCCGCGTGCTGCAGCATGGCGAGGTGGCGCAGACCGCGCTGGTGCTGCTGAACAAGGGTGACCAGACGAAGACCTTCAGCGTGACGCGCTTCGTTCAGGCCGGCCGCTGGCGTGATGCGCTGGACGGCGGTTCGTTGCAGGTGAACGGTCCGCTGAAGGCCGACGTGCCCGCGCACGGCGTGAAGGTCTACGTGCTGGATGCCGCCGTTCAGCAGCCGGCACTGCAAGCCGAGCTGGACAAGGCGATGGCCGACCAGAAGGCGCGGGACCAGCGTCTGGGGCGGTAGTGCCGGCCGCTGGCCGGCAGCCCCGGATTCCGGGTACCTGCAGATGCCGGCCAGCGGCCGGCACTACCGGGTTTGGCCGCATCCGGCACAATAGGCACCCCTCACGCCCCGCCGTATCGCCATGACCGACCTCGCCCCGCAGACCCCGATCGAAACCCTGCTGAAGGCGGCGATGGACGGGGCGGTGCCGATCCGCGCCTTCATGGAGGCCTTCGTCGCTTCCGAGGTAGTGCTGCTGACCGGCAGCCTGGTCACCCCGGACGGCAGCGGCTTCGACCCGCTGCTGTTCGACAAGCAGGGCACCCTGCATGTGGCGGTGTTCACCGAGCCGTCGCGGGTGGGCGTCTACAGCCAGCAGGCGCAACACCAGATCCGCTGGCTGATGCTGGACGTGCTGCGCCGCGTGCCGGGTGGCTACGGCGTGGTGATCAACCCGGGTACTTCGCTGGGCTTTGAGATCTCGCCCAGCGGCGTTGGCGAGATCCTGAAGGACTTCGCCCAAGGCTGAGTTGCCGTCGGGCCATTTGTAGCGTCGAGCCATGCTCGACTGCCTTTCGCGCATGGCCTGATGTGTCGAGCATGGCTCGACTTTACAGAAGGCTTCCCTTCGGGCGCCGTCCATGATCCCCTTGGGTGACATCGGGATCGAGGCATTGCCATGGAATTCAGGGGACTACCCGCCGACGCACCGGAACGGCAGCAATTGGCCCAGTGGTACCACGCGGAATGGGGCCAGGACGCCGGCCTGACACTGGAACAGGAGCTGCAGCGGCTCAATCCGCCACAGGACGCCGAAGGTTTCCCGCACCTGATCGCCGTATTCGATGACGGTCAGGTGCTTGGCGCAGTCCAGCTCAAGCGGCGGGAAATGCAGGCGTTCCCACAGTACGAACATTGGCTGGGCAGCGTGTTCGTGGCCGACAGCCATCGCGGGCGTGGGCTGGCTGGCGCGCTGGTGGAGCAAGCAGCGGCGCAGGCGGTGCGGATGGGGGTTTCCGATCTCTACCTGCAGACCGAGGCCCTGGACGGTGGGCTGTATGCGCGGCTGGGCTGGAAGCCGCTGCAGGAAGCCGACAACCGCAGCTATCGCGTGCTGGTGATGGTGCGCAGGTTGGCCGCATGAGCGCATCCACATCGCGCCATCCCCGCTCGGCCCTGATCTTCCTGATCGCGGCGATCGTTGCCGCGCTGGTGTCCATGCCCCTGCTGCGCGCGGTGGGCATGGTGCTGTGGCCGGTGTTCGTCATTGCCTGGCTGATCAACCTGGGCGCGGCCTGGCATCTGGCCCAGTGGGCGCGCCAGCAGCGCCGTTCGGCGTGGGCATTCGGGTTGCCGGCGGCGCTCGGCACCATCGCCTCGATCGTGGTCTATGTGCTGCTGGCATTGCTGGGGCCGAAGGCCCCGGTGCGCTGAACCTTCGCGACTGTCGTGGACAATGTGCCGAGCATGGCTCGGCACTACAGTAGGGCGAGCCAAGCCAAGCCAAGCCCGCACGTGTTGCGTGGAGCGCCGGCGCATAGGCCGGCGCTCCGTTACCTCACATCGTTACCTTGCGCCGGTTGTCATCGCTCACCCGGTCGATCAGCTTGTTGTAGGGATCGAAGCCTGCTTCGTCCGGCTTTTCATCCACCGTCACTGTGATCTTCGGATCGGCGTTGGTGATGTGGTGGCGCTGCAGGTACAGCACCTTCTGGTCGCGCTCCTTGCCCGACGGCCCATTGGCGAACACGCCGACCTCGACCCAGTCATCCATCTTTCCGTCGCTCTCCTTGCCCTTGCCGTCGGCGTACTGCTTGGCGGCGTGCAGGTCCAGGGTCACGTCGTAGCGGCCGTCATCGCGCTTGCGGGCGCTGGCGGCCATCACGCGGTTGTCGTAGAAGCTGATCTTCTCGAACAGGTCGGTGACCAGCTGCTGGCGGTCGGCCGGGGTCTCGGCGCGGATGTAGTCCAGCAGCTCGCGTGAGGTGGTGTACGGCGGTTGCTGGTACCCCTTGTCCTGCAGGAAGCGCTTCAATGCGCGGTTAAGCGCCTGCTCGCCGATCTCCTCGCGCAGCCGGTAGAACACCAGCGAACCCTTCTGGTAGTGGATGTACTGCTGGTTCTCCACGCGCTCCAGCGGCTGTTCCTCGATGGCCTCGCCGCCGCGGCCGGACAGGTAGCCGTCCAGCTCGCGCTTGAGGAACTGGCGCATGTGCTGGCGGCCGTACTCCTGCTCCATCACCATCAGTGCCGAATACTGCGACAGCGATTCGGACAGCACCGTCGCGCCCTGCACGTTGGCACCGATCACCTGGTGCGCCCACCACTGGTGTGCGATCTCGTGCGCGGTTACGTAGAAAACGTAGTCCACCTTGTCCGGGTCACGCAGGTCGGCGATGAAACCGATGGCCTCGGAGTAGGGGATGGTGTTGGCGAACGACTGCGCGAAGCGCGCATAGCCCGGGAACTCGATGATGCGTACCTGGCGGTGCTGGTACGGGGTGAAGTTCGCTTCGTAGTAGGCCAGCGACTTCTGCACCGCTTCGATCATACGGTCCACGTTGTAGCCGTGCGCCGGGTCGAAGTAGACCTCCACCGGGATGTTCTTGTACTTCGCCCTGCGCACCTCCCAGCGTGCCGACAGGTAGGCGTAGAAGTTCAGCATTGGCCGGTCCATGGCGTAGCTGAAGCAGCGCCGGCCATTTACCGTGGTCTCCTTCAGAAGGTAGCCCGGCGCCAACGCCACCTGGTCCGGTGCCGTGCAGACCGTGGTGCGGAAGTCGAGCCAGTCGGCATCGTTGGCTATGTACGTGTTGGCACGCGCGGCTTCGTCTTCCAGCTTGGGCATGCGCCGCGGCTCACCCAGGTCGCGCTTGCGCCGCTCGTTGCGATCGGTGATCTCGGCGCCTTCGTTGTAGCCGAACGACGGCAGTACGCGGCTGTTGAAGAAGGTGCCGTTGTCGACGATGTTGCTTGGTGCCTGGCCCGCGGTGATGCCGTTGGGCTTCTGCACCACCCGGAAATGCACGCTGCGGGTCTCACCCGGTTGCAGCGGTTTCTGCAGGCGGTAGATGCGGTAGCCGAGATCGGCGTCATGCATCGATAGTGTCTGCCCACCCAGGTCGACCGCGACCAGCTGCTTGTCATCGCCCATCGAGACGTGCACGTCCTGGATCGGCGTGGCGTGGGTATTGCGCACCGTCCAGTTCGCATCGATCACCATCGACTGCGATTCGGGGAACACGTCCACGCGGTTGTCCACCGCCACGATGCGGGGCTGCGGCAGGTTGCGGTACTTCGACAGCTCGCGCTCGTAGCGGGCCTGCAGGTCCAGCTGTTGATCCGGGGAAAGGAACTCGTTGCGGATGTTGGTGCTCCAGTACAGCCAGCCGCCCACGGCGACAAAGGCCAGGGCGGCCACTGCGGCGAAGGCACCGGTCGGGCCGCGCAGGCGACGGCCGGCCAGGGCCAGGCGCTGGCGCAGGCTCTGGCTGACACCTCGTACCCAGAAGGCCGACGCCAGGCACATCAAGGTCAGCAGGAACAGCGCCCAGTAGCCCTGGAACGCCAGTTGCCCGGTCAGGAAGTGGCCGTAGCCGTTCATGTCCGAATAGGGCGCGTTGGGCCAGCTGCCGAAGTTGTACAGGTTCTGCGTGTAGTCGAGCAGGCCGAGCATGCCCTGACCGATCATCACCACGATCAGCAATGCGTAACCGACGAACTTGTTGTTGGTGAGCACCTGCAGCACCAGCGCCAGGCCCCCCATCAGGATGTAGACCACCGAATCCAGCGCCAGGCTGCGCAGGTACAGCAACGGCTCCAGATGCGTGTAGCCCTTGGCCAGCTGCACGCCCATCGCGGCCAGCGCGCCGGCGGCCTGGAAGCAGACGATCACGGCCAGCAGTGCGGTGAACTTGGCCAGCAGCGGCACCCAGTTCGGCACTGGCATGGCATCGGTCACTTCATTGATGCGCGCACTGCGTTCCTTCCAGACCAGCTCACCGGCGAAGAACAGCACGATGATCACCAGCAGCCAGCTGAAGGCCCCCTGCAGGCCCATGATCATCTGCGAGGTGACCGGCCAGATCGAGGTGCCGTACAGGGTCTGCCGGAACAGCGCGCTGGGCAGGAAGTTGGCCAGGCCCAATACCAGCAGCACGATGAACGGCACGCTGCGCAGGACGCCGCGTGTATCGAAGCGGACCTGGCGCAGGAACTGCTGCCACGCCGTGCTGGCAGTGAACGCCGGCATCACGCGCGGCAGTGTCGCGCGGGTGGGGCGGACCACGCTGGCATCGGCAGCCGGTTGCGCCTGCCTGCGGCCCCAGCGCGGACGGCCACTGCCGCTGCGTTCGGTGCGGAACAGCGCGAAGGTGGCGGCGAACAGCGCGGCAGCCACGCCCAACCACAGGGCGCGGTTGGCCAGCAGGTAACCGGCCAGCTCGGGAATCCCGTTGTTGCGTTCGGCAGTGGACCAGTAGCGGATGGTACGGCCGAGTGCGCGCATGCCCAGCGGTTCGCTCAGCACCGCGATCCACGTATTGTCGATGTCGCGCAGCAGGGCCGCGCTGGCGCCGTACAGGACCAGGTAGGCCACCAGGCCGATGTAGACCCACAGGATCGAGCGGGTCAGCGCTGCCAGCAGCGACAGCAGCGCGGTGGTGAACAACAGGTTCGGAATGACGATGACCGCGAACGTCCAGGCATAGCCCTGCCAGCTGATCGGGCCCATGCGCTCGGGATCGACCCAGGGCATGAACGGCGCCAGCCACAGGCCGAACGCGATCAGGATGTAGACCAGCAGCCCGGCCGCCAGGGCGGCACCGATGCGCCCGGCCAGGTAATCGCGGCGCTTCACCGGGCTGGCGAAGATCAGTTCGGCAGTGCCGAGTTCGAAGTCACGCAACAGCGCGTTGCTGACGAACAGCGCGGTGACCAGCATGCCGAGCAGGGTGAAGATGCCCAGCATCTGCGCGATCACGGTGGGCGCGTTGCTGTGCACGTTGCCGGTGCCGCCACCGATCTGCACGGCGTCGCTGGACGCGGCGGCAAAGGCAAGCAGGGCGAACAGCCCGGCCAGCAGCCACAGCAGCGGGGATCGCAGCTGCTCGCGCAGCTCGAAGCGGAAGAAATTGAAGATCATGGCGTGCTCCGCTCAGGCTGCCGCGCGGGCACGGGCCTGCAGGCGCAGGCGCTGGAAGTACACATCCTCGAGGTCGGGAGCCACGGCCGCGAAGCCGTCGCCAGGGTCGTTGGCGCTGTGCACGTGGATCACCGGGCGGCCACCGACCAGGCGGGTGGACAGCACCACGTAGCGTGCCTCGTGGTCGGCCAGTTCCGAAGGATCAACCTGCTTGCGCCAGACCTGCTGCTGCAGGGCGTCGATGGCATCGGCCGGGCGCCCGGTCAGCAGCACCTGGCCTTTGTTCATGATCGCCATCGTCGGGCACAGATCGGTCACGTCCTCGACGATGTGGGTGGAGAGGATTACCGCCACGTTCTCGCCGATCGCCGCCAACAGGTTGAGGAAGCGGTTGCGTTCTTCCGGGTCGAGGCCGGCGGTGGGTTCATCGACGATCACCAGCCGCGGGTCACCCAGCAGCGCCTGGGCAATGCCGAAGCGCTGGCGCATGCCGCCGGAGTAGGTGCCCAGCTTGCGCTTGCGCGCGTCCCACAGGTTCACCTGCTGCAGCAGCCCATCGACCACCTCGCGGCGCCGCGCGCGCTGGGCCAGGCCCTTGAGCACTGCGAAATGCTCCAGCAGGTCCAGCGCGCTGACTTTCGGGTACACGCCGAAATCCTGCGGCAGGTAGCCCAGCCGGCGGCGCACCGCGTCCTTGTCGCGCAGCACGTCGATCGGCGCCTCGCCTGGAATGCTGAGCGTCGCCGTTCCGCTGTCGGCCTCCTGCAGGGTGGACAGCGTGCGCATCAGCGACGACTTGCCGGCGCCGTTGGGGCCGAGCAGGCCGAACATGCCGCGCGGGATGTCCAGGTTGACGTTGTTGAGCGCATGCACGCCGTTGGCGTACGTCTTCGACAGCGAATCGATCTTCAGCATGTGACGTACACCTTTCCATGGGCGATGTCTGCGCGTTATCCGCGCATCAGCGTCCGTGCGCATCCGCCGTTGGTCATGGGGGGGAATCAGGCCGTCGTGCGTTGGTAGGGGCGCCGGCCCTGCGGTGCCTACCCGCGCAGCGACGATTCCCGCACCACCAGCTTCACCGGGATGCTCTGGCTCTCCACCGGCTGCCGGCCGATCAGCGCCAGCAGGCGCTCGACCAGCAGTTGGCCAGCCTGCTTGGTGTCCTGCTGCACCGTGGTCAGCGCCGGGGATACCGAGGCCGCCAGCGGGATATCGTCGAAGCCGGTCACCGCCACGTCCTGCGGCACCCGCAGGCCCGCCTCGCGCAGGGCCCGCATCGCGCCGATGGCGATCAGGTCGCTGGCGGCGCAGATCGCATCGATCGGTTCACCGCGTGCCAGCAGCGCCTGGCAGGCTTCCTGGCCCGACGCCTCGGTGGTGATCGCATCGTGCTGCAGTGCCGGTTCGGCGGCCAGGCCGTGGTCCTGCAGGGCCGCGACATGGCCGCGGTAGCGCTCCTGGAATTCGGGGTAATGGCTGGAGGCATGGCCGAGGAAGGCGATGCGGCGGCAGCCCTGCTGTAACAGGTGGGTGGTGATGTCATGCCCGCCCTGGAAGTTGTCGCTGCCGATCGACACGCCGGGCTGGCCGGGCAGCGCGGCGCCCCAGCGCACGAAGTGCGTGCCCTGTTCAACCAGCCGCTGCAGGCGATCGCGCGATTCGTGGTAGTCGCCGTAGCCGAGCAGGATGATGCCGTCGGCTTTGTTGCTGTCCTCGTAATCGGCCTGCCAGTCGGTGGACAGCTGCTGGAACGAGACCAGCAGGTCCTGCCCGTGCAGGGCGCAGGCGCGGGTGATCGAGCCGAGCATCGAATGGAAGAACGGGTTGATCAGCGAGTCGTCGTTGGTCGGGTCCTCGAAGAACAGCAGGGCCAGAGTGCCGGCATTGCGCAGGCGCAGGCTGGAGGCGTTCTTGTCGACCTTGTAGTTCAGCTCGCGGGCGATGCGCAGGATGCGCTCGCGGGTCTCGGCGTTGACCATCGGGCTGCCACGCAGGGCCCGCGACACGGTCGGCTGGGAGACCCCGGCCAGGTGGGCGATGTCCAGGGAGGTGGCTTTGCCTTTGATCGTCATGGGAACGCGGGAGGGGGCAGGGGGAGGAGCTTGGGCATGATGCCATGGGCAGACGCCAATCCCCCTCCGGATGTCCACCGAAGCGAGGGTAAGTCATTGCCGGACAAGGAAATCAGTTCAATCCTCCTGCGCGGCCGGGGTCTTCTGACCGGGCGGATGGCGGCGGCAATGCTAAGATGCATCGTTCTCGCATTCCCCCAAATTTCAACAGGGGCGGCCTCGCCTACTGCACCCCCGCCCGGGGCTGTGCTATCACTGGCGGTCTGCCCCTGGACAACGGACGAAGGTACCTATGGCGCGCGGCATCAACAAAGTCATCCTGGTCGGCAATCTCGGCAACGACCCGGACGTGAAGTACACCCAGGGCGGCATGGCGATCACCCGCATCAGCCTGGCCACCACCAGCGTCCGCAAGGACAAGGATGGCAACCAGCAGGAGCGCACCGAATGGCACCGCGTGGTGTTCTTCGGCAAGCTCGGCGAGATCGCCGGCGAGTACCTGCGCAAGGGCAGCTCGGTCTACGTCGAAGGCAGCCTGCGCTACGACAAGTACACCGGCCAGGACGGCGTGGAGAAGTACTCCACCGACATCATTGCCGATGAAATGCAGATGCTGGGCGGCCGCGGTGAAGGCGGTGGCGGCGGCGGTGGTGGCAACTACGGCGGCGATCGTCCGCAGCGCCAGCAGGCGCCGCGCCAGGAGTATGGTGGCGGTGGTGGCCAGCGTGGTGGCCAGGGCGGCGGCTATGGCAACCAGGGCGGCAACCAGGGCGGCGGTTACGGCAACCAGGGTGGCAACCAGCGCCCGCAGCCGCAACAGGCGCCGCCGATGGACGACTTCGCTGACGACGATATTCCGTTCTGATCGAACGCTCGTTCGCAGCAGAAAGGAAAGCCCCGCTCATGCGGGGCTTTTCTTTTTGCGCGATGCCATCTGCGTTGTGCCTCGCACCATCAGTTTTTCGTGCACCGCGACTTGCAAACAGACAATTTCCTCCCCTATGGTGCAATCGATTGCATTGCTGTGAATCGTTGCGTTTGATACCGGTTGGGAGGCCGGAAGGTGGATGACCATCCATTCGATCAGACCGGCTCCTTCGAGGGGGCTCACGCGGCGCGATGCGCTGCGCATCGCAGTTGCCGGCAGCATTGGCCTGGGGGCCGCGACAACCGCGGGCGCATTGCCCGCATTCGCCGCCACGGCGCCACTCAAGGGCAACCTGAAGCATTCCGTCGCACGCTGGACCTTCCCGCAGCTGTCCGTTGCCCAGCTCTGCACGACAGTGAAGGACATCGGCTTTGCCGCGATCGACCTGGTCGGCCCGGAAGACTGGCCCACGCTGAAGGCGAATGGCGTGTACAGCTCGATGTGCAACGGCGCAGAACTGGGCCTGACCAAGGGCTTTGCCGGCCGCGAGTTCCACGACCAGCTGGTGGAACGCTACACGCGGCACATCGATCTTGTCGCCGATGCCGGCTATCGAAACCTCATCTGCTTTTCCGGCAACCGCAACGGTATGGACCCGCAGGACGGCATGGCCAATGCCGAGGCCGGGCTCAAGCGCATCCTCGGACATGCCGAGAATCGCGGCGTGGTGCTGGTGATGGAGCTGCTCAACTCCAAGGTCGATCATCGCGACTACCTGTGCGACCACTCCGCGTGGGGTGTGGAGCTGTGCCAGCGGCTCGGCTCGGACAATTTCGGCCTGCTCTACGACGTCTACCACATGCAGATCATGGAGGGCGACATCATCGCCACCATCGGCAAGCATCACGCCTGCTTCAAGCACTACCACACCGCAGGCGTGCCTGGCCGGAACGAGATCGGAGACCAGCAGGAGCTCCACTATCCAGCCATCTGTCGCGCGATCCGCGACACCGGTTTCAAGGGGTATCTGGCGCAGGAGTTCACGCCTGCAGCGTCCGATCCCGTTGCCTCATTGCGCGAGGCGATCCGCCTCTGCGACGTCTGAAACGATATCCACCCAGGTGAGAAACCCATGGCAGATAATCATTACGACGCCATTGTTGTTGGCTCGGGAATCAGTGGCGGTTGGGCGGCGAAGGAGCTGACCGAGAAGGGCCTGAAGGTCCTGATGCTGGAACGCGGGCGCAACATCGAGCACGTCAAGGACTACGTCAACGCGATGAAGGAGGCGTGGGATTTCCCGCACCGCAACCGGCCAACGCAGGCGATGAAGGCCGCCTTCCCGGTGCTGATGCGCGACTACGGCCTGGCCGAGAACCTGGAAGGAATGTGGGCCAACGAACAGGAATCGCCCTACATCGAGACCAAGCGCTTCGACTGGTTCCGTGGCTACCACGTCGGTGGTCGTTCCTTGATGTGGGGGCGGCAGAGCTATCGCTTCTCCGATCTGGATTTCGAGGCCAACCTCAAGGACGGCATCGCCACCGACTGGCCGATCCGCTACGCCGACATCGCGCCGTGGTACGACCACGTGGAGAAGTTCGCCGGCATCGCCGGCACGCGCGAAGGACTGGACGTGCTGCCGGACGGCGAGTTCCTGCCGCCGATTCCCCTGAACATCGTCGAGAAGGATGTGGCCGCGCGCATCAAGAAGGCCTTCGGCGGAACGCGGCACATGATCCACTCGCGCACTGCCAACATCACCCAGCCGATGCCCGAGCAGGGGCGCGTGAACTGCCAGTACCGCAACAAGTGCATCCTGGGCTGTCCCTTCGGTGCCTATTTCTCGACCCAGGCGGCGACGCTGCCAGCGGCGATGAAGACCGGCAATCTGACCTTGCGGCCGTTCTCGATCGTCAAGGAAGTGCTCTACGACAAGGACCGCAAGCGCGCGCGCGGCGTGGAGGTCATCGATGCCGAGACCGGGCAGACCTACCAGTACACGGCCAAGGTCATTTTCCTCAATGCATCGTCGTTCAACTCGACGTGGCTGCTGATGAATTCGGCCACCGACGTCTGGGACGGCGGGCTGGGCTCTTCGTCCGGCGAGTTGGGGCACAACGTGATGGACCATCATTTCGGGGCCGGTGCCTCGGGCCGGGTCGAGGGTTACGAAGACAAGTACTACTTCGGCCGCCGTCCCTGCGGCTTCTACATTCCGCGGTTCCGCAACGTCGCGGCCGACAAGCGTGGCTACCTGCGCGGGTTCGGCTACCAGGGCGGTGCCAGCCGCACCGGATGGTCGCGCGAGATCGCCGAGCTCAACATCGGTGCCGATCTGAAGGAGGCACTGACCGTGCCGGGTGACTGGCGCATCGGCATGACCGGGTTCGGTGAAATGCTGCCGCACCACGACAACACGATCCGCCTGGACCACGACCGCAAGGACAAATGGGGACTGCCGGTGCTGGCGATGGACGTGTCCATGCGCGCCAATGAACTGGCGATGCGCAAGGACATGGCCGCCGATGCCGCCGAGATGCTGGAGGCGGCCGGGGTCAAGGACGTGAAGATGCACGACAACGACTATGCCCCGGGCAAGGGCATCCACGAGATGGGGACCGCACGCATGGGACGTGACCGGAAGAGCTCGGTATTGAACCAGCACAACCAGGTCTGGGATGCACCCAATGTCTATGTGACCGACGGTGCCTGCATGACCTCCAGCGCCTGCGTGAATCCCTCGCTGACCTATATGGCGCTGACCGCGCGCGCGGCCGACCATGCGGTACGCGAACTGAAAGCGGGGAACCTCTGATGGATCGCCGCGAACTGTTGAAGATGATCGTTGCCGCTACCGGAGCGGCCATGGTTGGCCTGCCTGCGCTGGTGCATGGCAAGGTGCCGGCTGCCGGGGCGATGCCCGCGTTCTCCGATGCCGACATCGGCATGCTGGACGAGATCGCCGAAACCATCCTGCCGCGGACAAGGACGCCCGGGGCCAAGGACGCGGGTGCCGGTGCGTTCATGGCGACGTTCGTCAGCGACTGTTACACCGCCCGGCAGCAGGCGACGTTCCGCGCCGGCCTGGCCGACATCGACACGCGCGCCGGTGGCCGTTTCGTATCGCTCACGCCGGAAGCCCGCACCGGGTTGCTGCGAACGCTGGACGCCGAAGCCAAGGCACGCAATGCCGACGTGACCGAGACCGGCACTCCCGAGGAAGGCGAGGCCATGCCGCATTACTTCACGATGATCAAGCAGCTGGCCATCTTCGGCTTCTTCACTTCAAAGGTCGGGGCGACCGGTGTGCTGCAGTACGTCGCCGTGCCGGGCCGCTACGACGGTGAGCTGGCCTATGTCCCCGGTACGCCCGCGTGGGGGACCAGCTGATGGACGCCACCCTGATGCTCCGCCCTGCGTTGATCACGGCCGGCCTGCTGGCCGCTGCATCCGCATTCGCTCACGACGGCGCCGACGCTGCGCGTGACCCGAAGAAGACCGAAGTGTGGACGCCCGTGCCCGCAGTCGTGGCCACGCCGCCAGGCAAGGCCCCCTCCGATGCCATCGTGCTGTTCGATGGCAAGGATGTCTCGGCGTGGGAGGCAGAGCAGGGCGGGCGCGTGCCCTGGACGGTTGCCGATGGCGCCATGACCGTCGTTCCGGGCAGCAAAGGCATCCGCACCCGGCAACGCTTCTGCGATGTCCAGCTGCATGTCGAATGGCGTACCCCCACCGAGACGAAGGGCTTCGACGGCCAGAACCGGGGCAACAGCGGCATCTTCCTGCAGGAACTGTACGAGCTGCAGGTGCTCGACAGTTACAACAACCCGACGTATGCCAACGGCCAGGCGGGTTCGATCTACAAGCAGGCCATGCCACGGGTGAACGCCTCGCGCGCACCGGGCCAGTGGCAGGTCTACGACATCATCTGGAAGGCGCCGCGCTTCTCGCAGGGCGGCGGCCTGACGTCCCCCGCGCGCATCACCGTGCTGCACAACGGCGTACTCGTGCAGGACGACACCGTGCTGGCAGGCAGGACCGAGTACATCGGTGCGCCTTCGTACGCACCCCATGCGTGCGCGCCGCTCTATCTGCAGGAGCATGACTCCAGGGTCAGCTACCGCAACATCTGGGTGCGCGAACTGTAGCGGCACGCGGCCGGCGTGGTCGCCGGCCGCCTACTTCGCCAGATAGCTGGCGAGGTCGTCGATCTCCTGCTGCGACAGCTGGGCAAAGGGCGGCATCAATCCTCCGCCCTTCCTGATCTTGTCCTTGACCTGGGCGGGCTGAAGCCGCTTGCCGACGTCGGTGAGCGCCGGGAAGGTCGGCGGTACGCCGGCGCGTTCAGCACCGTGGCAGGCAGTGCAGTGCTGGGCATAGAGTTTCGCGCCGGCGGCAGGATCGTCCTTGGCCCGGGCTGCCGTTGAAGTGCTCATGCCGCCCAGAGCCAGGGCCAGGGCCAGGATCATCTTCATGTGGGGCTCCTTGATGCGTCAGCGCCGTGCACGGGTGGGCACGTTGGCGGGCAGGTGTTCACGCAGGTAGTCCGCGCCGGTCTGGATGACCTTGGCCGGGTCGCGTGGCTGGTCGTGTTCGACGATGTACCACTGCACCTTGGCCGCCGCAGCGGCGGGCAGGATCGCGTTCCAGTCCAGCACGCCCTGGCCCACCGCGGCGAATCCGCCTTCATCCTGGGCCTGGCCCTTCGGCGCATTGTCCTTGGCGTGCACCGCAAACACGCGTCCACGGAATTTTCCCAGCATCACCGCCGGGTCCAGGCCCGCGCGTGCAACCCAGGCCAGGTCCAGCTCGGTCTGCAGGTCGGGCCCGGCCGCTGCGAACAGCAGCTCCAGCCCGGTCTGACCGTCGAAGTCGGCCAGCTCGAAATCGTGGTTGTGATAGGCCAGGCGCATGCCCTTGCCGCGCACCTGCTTGGCGATGCGGCCCAGCTCCTTGCCCAATGCGGTCCAACCCGCGGCATCGGTTGGGCGGTCCTTCTGGTCCAGGTAAGGCACCACCAGCGTGCTGTTGCCGATCGACCGGTTGAACGTCACCACACCATCCAGGTTGCCCCGCAGCTCGGCCAGTGGCACGTGCGACGAAACCGCCTTGATCGAATACCGGTCCAGCAGCTGCTTGAGTTCGGTGGCGCTGGTGTTCTGCGTACCGACCGTTTCCACCGCACGGACGCCCGCGTCGTGGACGATCTTCAACTGCTGATCGAGCGAGCCTGCATTGCGCAGGGTGTACATCTGCACCGCGATCGGCTTCTGCGTGGTGGCGGCTTCGCTCGCGAAGACGGGCAGGGCAGCGAGCAGCAGGATGAGACTTGCACTTCTACGGAAAAGAGCTTTCATCAACAGATCCTCCCGGAATTCAACCGATGGTGGTCCAGGCACGTGACCTGGCTGATGCAATGACGCGATCGACGATCCGTGCCGAGCGCAGGCCGTCTTCGAAGGTGGGCAGGCCCTGCGGCCGCTCGCCTTCAATGGCGCGATAGGTGTCGGCGACAAACGCCTCGAAACACTGAGCGTAGCCCTGTGCATGCCCGGCCGGCAGCACGGAAAGGCGGCGTTGTTCGGCGCTGCCGGCACCGGGGCCGCGCATGAAGGTTTCCTCGCGCTGATCGGGCAGGCCGATCCAGAGTCGTTCGGCATCCTCCTGGTTGAAGGCCACGCTGGCCTTGGCACCATCGATCTCGAACCAGAGGCGGTTGTGGCGTCCGGCCGAGACCTGGCTGACCGTCAATGACGCCAGCGTGCCGGCGCCGGTCCTGAACATCGCTGCGGCCACGTCTTCGCTGGTGACAGCCTGCATCGCGCTGGCGGCCGTTGGCGTGCTGAAGCTCTGCCCGCTGACGGCGCCACGCTCGGCGATTACCGTGGAGAACGCCGCGTTCACTTCGGCGAAGCCCTCGCCACTGACCCATTCGACCAGGTCGCACCAGTGCGAACCGATGTCGGCGAACACGCGCGACGTGCCTCCCAGCGCGGGGTCCACGCGCCAGTTGTTGCTGGCCGGATCCAGCAGCCAGTCCTGCAGGTAGCTGCCGTGGATCAGGTGCAACGGCCCCAGATCGCCCTGGGCGATGCGTGCGCGCGCCTCCCGGACCACTGGGTGGTAGCGGTAGACGAAGGGCACCGTGGCAACCAATCCGGTCGATGCGGCCAGCGCCGCCAGCGCCTGTGCATCATCCAGCGTCGTCGCCAGCGGTTTCTCGCAGATCACGTGCTTGCCGGCTTCCAGCGCAGCCTGTGCCATGGCGCGGTGCAGATGGTTGGGCGTGCACACGTGCACGACCTGTACCTGCGGATCGGCGATCACCTCCTCGACATCCCGGTAGGCGCGCGGGACATTCCAGGACTGCGCGGCCTCATGCGCGCGCTGCGCTGACGAGGCGGCTACGCCGCGCACCTCGGCACCGGCCAGTAGTGCCGCACGACGATGCACTGCACCGATCATGCCGGCGCCGACGATGGCGATTCCAAGCTTGGGCATCGACGGGGATCCTCAGGGTGTGGAGGGCGCGGCCGTGACCGTCGGCCGGTCGCGGAACAGCAGCAGGAAGGCGATCAACACCACCAGTGCAACGCCGGCCGGGAACAGCCAGATCTGCTGCCAGTCGGGGCCGGCCTCGGTGGTGAAGTGCTCCACCACCGCGCCGGACAGGAAGGTGCCGATCAGCATTCCCACGCCGTAGGTAGCCAGGGTGATGAAGCCCTGTGCGCTGCTGCGCGCGGCGGGGCCGGCATGCGCATCGGTGTAGATCTGGCCGGTGACGAAGAAGAAGTCGTAGCAGATGCCGTGCAGCACGATGCCGATCACCAGCAGCGAGAAGCCGCTGCCCGCATCGCCGAAGGCGAACATGGCGTAGCGCACCACCCAGGCGGCCATGCCGACCGCCAGCATGGTCTTCACCCCCAGCCGCACGAACAGGAACGGCATGGCCAGCATGAGCAGCACTTCGGAGACCTGGCCCAGCGACTGCAGGCCTGCTGCGCCGCGCACGCCCAGGTCGTTGAGATACGGATTGGTGAAGTTGTAGTAGAACGACAGCGGAATGCAGATGGCGATGGACGCCAGGAAAAACACCAGGTAGGCGCGCGACTTCAGCAGTCGCAACGAATCCAGCCCCAGGATCTGCCCCAGTCCGGCATCGCGCTGCTGCGCCAGCGGTGGCGTGTGCGGCAGGGTGAATGCATACAGGCCCAGCACCAGCGATGCCAGCGCGGCCATGCGGAAGGTCAGTTCAAGCCGATGGGCCTGTTCCCAGCCCAGCCAGCCGATCAGCACACCGGCGATGATCCAGCCGATGCTGCCGGCCACGCGTACCAGCGGGAACTGTTTCTCGGGCGACTGCATGTGCCGCATCGCCACGCTGTTGGCCAGTGCCAATGTCGGCATGAACAGCAGCATGTAGCCCATCACGCAGGCCGAGAACACGCTGAAGCTGGTGGCGGTGGACGCCAGCCACATCAGCACCGCGCCGGCCAGGTGCAGCACCGCAAGGATGCGCTGCGCCGCGAAGTAGCGGTCGGCGATCAGGCCGACCAGGAACGGCGCCACGATGGCGCCGATGGACTGGCTGAGGAAGGCGGTGGCCACCTGGCTCGCGCTGGCCTGCAGCGGGCCCTGCACCAGGTAGGTTCCGAGGGTGACGAACCACGCCCCCCAGATGAAGAACTGCAGAAACATCATCGCGCCCAGGCGCGACATGGCGTGCGTCATGGCTTGCCCTCCCGGGGCGGTCTTGGCTCAGATTCCCAGCATGCGGTGCAGTGATGCGGCGTCCGTGCCACTGTCGGCAAAGTCGTCGAAGGCGCGTTCGGTCACGCGGATGATGTGGTCGCGGATGAAGGCGGCACCCTCGCGTGCGCCGTCCTCGGGGTGCTTCAGGCAGCATTCCCATTCCAGTACCGCCCAGCCGGGGAAGTCGTACTGGGCGAACTTCGAGAAGATCGCCTTGAAGTCGATCTGGCCATCACCGAGCGAACGGAAGCGGCCCGGACGCTCGATCCAGTCCTGGTAGCCGCCATACACGCCGCTGCTTGCGCTGGGGCGATACTCCGCGTCCTTGACGTGGAAGATGCCGATGCGCGCGTGGTAGCGGTCGATGAAACCCAGGTAGTCCATCTGCTGCAGCAGCAGGTGGCTGGGGTCGTACAGGATCTTGGCGCGGGGGTGATGATCCACCACATCGAGGAAGCGTTCGAAGGTCGCGCCATCGTGCAGGTCCTCACCCGGGTGGATCTCGAAGCAGAGATCCACGCCGCAGGCATCGAAGGCATCGAGGATCGGGCGCCAGCGGCGGCCGAGTTCGGCGAAGGCTTCTTCCACCAGTCCCGGTGGGCGCTGCGGCCAGGGATAGAAATAGGGCCAGGCCAATGCGCCGGAGAACGTGGCATGCGCGGTCAGCCCCAGCCGCTGGCTGGCTTTGGCGGCCAACAGAAGCTGCTCCACTGCCCAGGCCTGGCGGGCCGCGGGATCGCCGCGCTTGTCCGCGGGTGCGAATCCGTCGAACAAGCTGTCGTAGGCCGGATGGACCGCGACCAGCTGCCCCTGCAGATGGGTGGACAGCTCGGTGATCTGCACGCCATGACCGGCCAGCATGCCGGCGACGTCGTCGCAGTACGCCTGGCTGCGCGCGGCCTCGGCCAGATCGAACAGGTGGGGCGCCGTGGTGGGGACTTGTACGCCAGAATAGCCCAGACCCGCAGCCCATCCGGCCAGCGTGTCCAGCCGATCAAAAGGAGCCGTGTCGCCGATGAACTGCGCCAGGAACAGCGCTGGACCCTTGAGCGTCTTCAACGTGATTCGCCCTCGATGCAATCGATTGCATTATCCTAGCAGGGGCTTACGCAGGACCTGTTGTGCAGTGCACAGCGGGCGGGAGAACTAACGCCATGGCCACCATCTACGACATCGCAAAGCACGTCGGCGTCTCCGCCGGCACCGTGTCGCGTGCACTTTCGCGGCCGGACAAAGTGCTGCCGGCCACGCGCGCGCGCATCGAGCAGGCCGCCGCGGCGTTGGGCTACGTGCCCAACACGGTTGCCCGAACGCTCAAGACCCAGCGCAGCGGCAAGATCCTGGTCACGGTGCCGGATATCGCCAACCCGTTCTTCGCGCAGATCCTGCAGGGCGCGGAAGACGCCGCGCAGGCTGTCGGCTATGCGGTGCTGCTGGGCGATACGCAGGACCAACCCGACCGCGAGGAGCGCTACGCGCAGATGCTCCGGCGCAACGAGGCCGACGGCATGATCGTGCTTGGCCATCGCCTGCCACCGACGGCGCGCGAGATTGTCCAGCAGAGGGGGGCTGCCGCGCCGGTGGTCAACGGCTGCGAGTTCGATCCCGCGCTGGGCCTGCCCAGTGTACACATCGATAATGCCGCCGCCGCACGCGCCGTCATGGAGCACTTGTACGCACTGGGCCATGAACGGATCGCCGTGGTCGGTGGGCCGCCGGACAATCCCCTGCACCAGCAGCGCCTGGAAGGGGTGCGGGCGGCCGGCAATGCGCGTGGCCGCCTGCGCCAGCTGAGCATCGTGCCCGGGGATTTTTCAGTGGAATCCGGCCATGCGGCTGCCATGGCGCTGCTGGACGGCACGTCCGCACCAACGGCGATCTTCTGCTTCAGCGACCAGATGGCGCTGGGCACCCTGGCGGCCTGCCGGGAGCTGGGCATCCGCGTGCCGGAAGACCTGTCCATCGTCGGCTTTGATGATCTGGCGTCTTCCCGCTACCTCACGCCGCCGCTGACGACCATCCGGCAGCCGATGCGGGAAATCGGCGCGCGCGCGGTCAACCTGCTGCTCGCCATCATCGAACAGGTGGATGTTCCGCTTCAACAGACGCTGGATTTCAGCCTGATGGTGCGGGGATCGACGGCTGCGCCCCGACGCAGGTGACCACGGGGTGGGGCCGCGGGAGGGTGGCAGCCGGCCCGCGCGATATCGTGCAACCTTGATCCCGAATTGACGCAAAGCTGTCAGACTCATCGCAGGCAGCCCGGCAAGGGCCGTAGCAGCAGGTGCGATCGCGCAAGGGGGGCGGCAATGCCATTTTTCACCGATTCGGCGGAAGGCGCGGTCGAAGGCATTGGCGCGGCACGTCGCATCGGCTGGATGCGTTTCGTCGGCAATGGACTGGGAGCGATCCCCATCGCCTCGATCATGCTTGAACGCCAGGATGGCGGGCTGGCGTGGGTCCTGCTGCTGCTCAACGCGCTGGCGTGGCCGGCACTGGCATTGCTGCTGACCCAGCGCTCCCGCCAGCCGGCGGTCGTCCAGTTCCGATGCATGGTGGCCGACTCCTTCTTCGGCGGTGGCTGGATCGCCTTCATGGCGTTGAGCGCGGTGCCCAGCGCACTGTTCGCCGCGCTGCTGGTGGCCGACAAGATCGCCGCCGGTGGCGTGCGCCTGGCGATGCGCGCCACGCTGGCCCTGCTGCTGGGCTTCGCACTCACCTGGTGGCTGCTCGGCTTCCCTTACCAGCCGGTCACCTCGCAGCGCACGATCGTGCTGAGTGTCCCGTTCCTGTTCGTGTATGGCATCGGCCTCAGCATTCTCAGCTGGCAGCTGGCGCGCCGGGTCAAATCGCAGAACCGTCAGCTGCAGCGGCTCAGCCGGATGGACCCGCTGGTCGAGCTGGCCAACCGTGGCTTCCTGATCCTGCGTGCGCAGCAGGCGCTGGACCGGGCCCAGGGCCAGGGCGGCTTTGCCTGCCTGCTGATGCTCGATGTGGATGATTTCAAGCGCATCAATGACTCGCATGGCCACCGCGCCAGTGACGAGGTGCTGCGGCATATCGCGGCGACATTGCGCACCTTTGCCCGGCCCGGTGATACGCCCGCGCGGCTGGGGGGCGATGAGTTCGTAGTGCTGCTGCGCGACTGCGCGCCCGTCGATGCGATGCACGTGGCCGAGCGGGTGCGCCTGCACCTGCTGGAGGCCGCGCGGCAGGCCACGCCGGGCGTGGAGTTCAGCGTGAGTATCGGCATTG
Source organism: Stenotrophomonas sp. YJH_SMC_40 (assembly GCF_059368615.1). NCBI lineage: Bacteria > Pseudomonadati > Pseudomonadota > Gammaproteobacteria > Lysobacterales > Lysobacteraceae > Stenotrophomonas > Stenotrophomonas sp. YJH_SMC_40. Next base: position 339,547 of record NZ_JCAFRX010000003.1, read on the forward strand.
CCGCGACGCCGCGTGGCGGTAGTGTCGAGGACTGGTTGGCACTGGCCGACCGCGCGCTCTACCACGCCAAGCGGCAGGGCAAGAACACAGCCAGCTACGGCGAGTGAGTGCGGCACGGCTGCCGCCGAACGAGGCCGAAACGCCCGTTCATCCTGCACGCGGAATCGGCACGCCAATCCTCTACCATGGGCCACCCCGCCCGGACGCGCCGCCCATGCAAGACGCCCTCGTTGCCCAGCCCAAGCCCCCCGTTGCGAGGATCGCGGCCTGGCTGATGATGCTGTTGGGCATGTGGCTGGCGCTGAAGCTCGGCCTGGTGGTGACGCTGCTGTCGGGCCTGCTGGTGTTCCAGCTGACCCATGTGCTGGCGTCCACTGTGGAAGGCAGGCTGCCGCCGGGACGGGCGCGGGCGATCGCGGTGATCGTGCTGTCGGCGATCATCATCAGCGCGCTGGTGCTGGCCGGGATCGGTGTGGCGTCGTTCTTCCGCAACGAGACCGGTGGGCCGGACGCGCTGCTGGCACGGCTGATGGATATCCTCAATTCGTCGCGCCACCAGGTTCCAGCGCTGCTGCAGCCGTATATCCCCGAGGACATGCCGGCGCTGCGTGCGGCGCTGAATGACTGGGCCGCCGAGCACCAGCGCCAGCTGGGCGTGGCCGGTACCTCGGTGGTGCAGGTGGGTGTACGCGTACTGATCGGCATGGTGCTGGGCGCGATGATTGCGCTGTACGACGAACTGCCGCTGCCGACGATGGGGCCGCTGGCGCAGGAGCTGATCGGGCGCACCAGCCGCCTGGCCACCGCGTTCCGCCAGGTGGTGTTCGCGCAGGTGAAGATCTCCCTGCTCAACACTATTTTCACCGCCATCTTCCTGCTGGGCGTGCTGCCGTTGTTCGGCGTGCACCTGCCCCTTTCCAAGACGCTGGTGCTGATCACCTTCATCGCCGGCCTGCTGCCGGTGGTGGGCAACATCATCTCCAATACGATCATCAGCATCGTCGCGTTGTCGGTCTCGTTCTATGTGGCCGTGGCCGCGCTGCTGTACCTGATCGTGATCCACAAGCTGGAGTACTTCCTCAATGCGCGCATCGTCGGTGGCGAGATCCAGGCGCGTGCCTGGGAGCTGCTGCTGGCCATGCTGGTGATGGAGGCGGCCTTCGGCCTGCCGGGCCTGGTCGCCGCGCCGGTGTTCTATGCCTACGTGAAGCGCGAACTGGTCGACCAGCGCTGGATCTGACGCGGCTGGGCATGACGTATTTGTCCCGGTTCGAATGTTCGCGCGGCCTTGTCGGTGCGTTCGCGGTCGGCAGGGTATACCCACCGCCACGGTTGGCCCGCGAGTGGCTTGGCGCCTGTGTAGCCGGCCGTTACAGTGTTCGGCACTACAGGGGAAATGTGCATGGCCCGCAAGGCGTCGCCCATCGGATTGCGGACCTGGGTCTGGATCCTGGCTGGGCTGTTCGTAGTCTGTACGCTGCCGCTGATGGCCATCGCACTGGTGCAGGGCACGCTGCGCTTCACGGCCGCCGAGGACAACCTGGCCAGCCTGCGCCAGCTGCGGCAGACCTTCGACCTGGCCAACCTGGTGTCGGCCGAACGCGGCCCCGCCAACAGCCTGCTGGGGGCCGACCCGGCCGATGCGGCCGAGCAGGCACCGCTGGCCGCGCAGCTGGCGGCCGCGCGCAAGCGGGTCGACGCTGCCCTGCTGCAGCTGGACACCGTGTTCAAGGCTGATCCGGGAGTGGTCGACGAGCATGGGCTGCTGGCCGACGCGCAACGTCGCCTGCAATCGGCGCGGGCTGCGGTCGACCGGGTCGTGGCGCAGCCCCATGACGCACGCCGCGTGGAGGAGGTGGAGCGTGCGATCAGTGGCATGTTCGCCGTGGTCGATCGCCTGCACCTGCTGACCTCGGCACAGATCAACGTGCTGGTCAGCGCCGACCGTGAAGCAGCGATTCCGGCGATGCAGGGCCAGGTGCTGATCGATCTTCGCGAGCATGGTGGCCGCCTGGCCTCGAATGTGATGGCGCCGGTGGCGGTGCCAGGGGCATGGCGGGAGGAACAGGTACGCGCTGCACTGCAGACCGAGGGTCGCCTGTTGGAGCTGTGGCGGTTGGCGGGCAGCCACGAGTCGGTGTTCCGCAGTGACCCTGAATTGTCATGGCACTGGGACATGGCGCGTCGGCAGTTCTTCGGCGAATCGCTGCCGATGATCGAGCAGTTGATCGAAGATGGCCGCCGAGGCCTGCCGCCGCAATGGACCGCCGCCGAATTCACCACGCGCTACGTGCCGACCCTGCAGTCGCTTGAGGCGCTGCGTGATGGCTACCTGAGCGTGTCCATCGCCCGCTTTGAACGCACCCGCAATCGCGAGGCCATGCGCCTGGCCGTGCTGGTGGCGACCGCGCTGGGCACACTGGTGGTGCTGGGCGTGGCATTGCGCATTGCCCACCGGCAGATCCTGCAGCCGTTGCTGCAGGCGCAGGCGCAGGTGATCCAGCTTGCGTCGGATGCACCCGGTCCGGAGCAGCATGTCACCCACCCGCTGGCCGAGATGCAGCGCTTGTTCGACGCCATCGAAGTACTGCGTGAGAAATCGCGCGAGCGCTCGGCACTGACCAGCGAGCTGCGCCAGCTCGCTGGCACCGACGAGCTGACCGGATTGTTGAACCGGCGCGCGCTGGATGAGGTGGTGCAGCAGAGACACGCGGGGGGCGATGCAAGCGCCGTGGTGATCCTGCTGGACGTGGATCGCTTCAAGGCGATCAACGATGGCCATGGTCATGATGCCGGCGACGAAGTGCTGGTGCGGGTGGCGCAGTTGTTGCGGCACCACCTGCGCCGCAGCGACAGCATCGCCCGTTATGGCGGCGAGGAATTCCTGGTGCTGCTGGCCGACGGTGATCTGGCCGGTGGCCGGCAGCTGGCCGAGTCATTGCGATTGGCCCTGCAGCAGATGGACATCGCGCTGGCCGGCGGCACCGTGCTGCGGGTGACCGCCAGTTTCGGCGTGGCCGAGGGCGGCACCGACGCGCTGGGCTGGCGCACCCTGCTGCGTGCCGCCGATGCGGCCATGTACCGGGCCAAGGCGCAGGGGCGTGATCGGGTACGGGTGGCGGGCGGCGGTCGCATCACGCGCTGAGGGCAAGCCTCAGCTGATGCGTGCATGCACCCGCCGCAGCGTCCGCGCGATCATCCGGCGCGCGATCGGACGTGGTACCGACAAGCCACGCCAGCGCAGCGCACCCACCCGGAAGGTGGCGGTGGCGGTGGCCAGTACGTTGCCTGCCGGGTCAGTCAGCCAGCCACGCGTGAAGGCGATGCTCCCCTTGCTGTGCTCGACTTCGCCCCAACCGATGATGCGCCCTGGTCGTGCCGGACTGACGAAACTGGTCTTGGATTCCACCGTGACCGCGATGCGGTTGGCGGGCAGTGTGGCGTAGATCGCCGGCCCCATGCAGTCATCCAGCATCGCTGACAGGAAACCGCCCTGCACGTTGCCCATCGGGTTGGTCAGCATCGGCCCGGCGTCGAACTCGACATGGATGCGGCGCAGTGCGTCGTCGTAGTCGACGAATCGCCAGCCGAGCAGGGTGCCCGCCTGGGAGGGCGGCAGATCACCGTTGACCACGCTGTAGAAGATCGATTCGGGATTCATGGGAGCCTCGATGGAGGGATAGGAGGGAGCACGCATCAGGACAGTGCCAACAGGGCCAGCACGAATCCGATGACCGATAGCAGCACCACCGCGGCGCCGGCGGGCACCGGTGTACGCGCACCGGTGCGTCGCCGCACGCCGGAAGCGACCAGTAGCGGCGGTACGGTGGCGAACAGGCAGAACAGCTGGAAGGCCAGCAGTTGCGGCAGCGCGAAGTGTCCGCCGAAGAAGATCAGCCAGGCCAACATCACGCCGGCGCCGGCCAGTGCGATCCAACCGGCGCCGACCACGCGGATGAGTGCCATCAGCAGCAACTGCATGCGCGGTTCGACCTCCTTCCATGGCAGGCCCACGGCCTGGCCGTGGTAGGGCATGAAGTCCGAGCGTTTCAGGTAGGCCGCAGCAAACAGCGAGACAATGAAGAACGCCAACAGGTAGCAGCCGAACGCGAGCCAGGCGAACAGGTCCATGTGGGGGCCATGCGGTTGCGGAGGGGAGCCCCGGTGATGCCGGCGGCCATGCCGGATGCATCGCGAGGTTGCGCGATTCTCGGGCAATGCCCTGTTAGAGGCGTGTCGCGGCGTGGAGGACCGTTCCTCCATCCGCTGTTAACGCGGGTGTGGTGGTGAGGAATGCGTCACGCACGTGCCATGCGCCCTATCTCGTTTTCTGTGAAGAGGTCGCAACTGCCCATCCACGCTTCGGTCACCGCCCTGCGCAGACGCTGGGACTCCATCCGACGAGGGAAGACGACATGACCCAGCTCACCCTGCCTGAACTGTCCAGGAAAATGGCCGGCATCGATTTCACGATGCTGCAGACCCACGCCGGCGGAGAGATTGCCGGTCGTCCGATGAGCAACAACGGCGACGTGGACTATGACGGTGACAGCTGGTTCTTCACCACCGAAGACACCGACATGGTGCGCGAGATTGAAGCTGACCCCGCCGTCGCGTTGGGTTTTTCCGGCAGCAAGTCGCTGCTGGGCAAGCCACCGTTGTTCGTCCACGTGCAGGGCAGGGCAGCGCTGGTGCGCGACCGGGCCACGATGAGCCAGCACTGGGTGAAGGACCTGGAGCGATGGTTCGAACAGGGCGTGGATACACCGGGACTGGTGCTGATTCACGTGCGTGCCAGCCGCATCCACTACTGGGATGGCGAGGACGAGGGCGAAATCGTGATCTGAGCGGAACCGTGCAGCGCCCGGCGCATCGCGTTCCAGGGTCAGCAGTGCGCAGGGTGCGCTGCCGGATCCCCAAGATTGGCCAGCTCCGGTGCCAAGGCGTGTTCCACCGCACGCCGCAGCAGTGCCGGCGCGACATAGTGCCGGTGCCCGGCGTCGATCAGTGCCATGTACATGCCGCCGAACGCATTGAGGGTCTGCACGCGAGAGCCCAGGCTGATCTCGACATGTCCATCGCTACGCCGCTGCACGCGCACGCTGCTGCGGAAACGCAGGTGCCGATCGTCGGCGCCGAGCAGGACTTCGGCGTCGTTGTCCTGCGTATCGATGTGCGAATCCAGCACAGGAAATCGACCAGCGAACAACCGGCTGCGATCGGTGGACAGCAGTGACGACACCGGGCATCCCAGCGGCGACGTGCGCAACCGCAACGGCGCCACCAGTCGGTTTCGCAGCGCCATCAGATGGCCTACGCCACTGGGCGGATTGCGCAGGAAGCCGTCCAGTACATCGGCCAGCAGTGCCGACGCGGAACGGTGGACCACCTGCGAGGGTTCCAGGCACAGGGTGGTCAGGTCCTGGTAGTGGCTGTGCGGCAGCGCTGTGGGCAGCAGGCCATCGGTGGCGGCGGGCCGCGAACGGATGGGATAGGCCGGTGTGGCACGTTCGACGAACCCGCGCAGCGGCCGCATGGAGATGCGGCGCAGCGGGCCGAGCAGGGCACGGGTACGCGCGCAGAGGTGTGCGCACAGGCTGGGAGGCGCCGCCTGCAGCGACAGTTGCAACAGCGGGGCCGCCGCAAGCGAAGTGCCCGAAGGCCAGTGCGATTCCGGAAGCACCTCGGTCAGGCTGGGGATATCGGCGGCATTGCGTTGCACCTGTGCACGCGCCTGCTCGCTCATCGCGCCGGCCAGTTCATTGCTGTGGCAGGACAACGCGAACAGCGCTGGATGTGCAGGATGGTTCGACGCGAACTGGTGCCAGGTGCCGCCGCCGAAGCGCACGGTAAACAGGCAGTCCGGTGGGATGCGGATGCGCCGAAGCGTGCGCGCGAAGGCACCGGGATCTGTCGCCAGCTGCGTGTCGGAGGCGGTGGCGAAACGCAGCTCGGCTCCCGCGCTGCCGGCGATGGCGGTGAACATGCGCGGGCCTGCATGGCGATGAAACGGGTGGCCACCGGCACCGACGGTGAAGCTGTACAGCGAGGAGGCATCCCCGTGCTGCAGGTGCATGCCACCCAGTCGCGCCGAAGGTTCATCCAACGCATCGATGAATGCCGGGTGGTGGCGCTGACGCTGGCCGGCGTCACTCACCAGCGCGTCACCGGCACCGATGCCGAGCTGCGCGATCAGGGTGACTTCGGTCGGACTGCCGCCGTCCTGTGCCGGAAGCTGCACTGCTGGAAACGAACGGCGATCGCGGGTCGAACCAGGCATCGTCATGCTCCTTGGCGGGGCGGATCAGCGGGCGGGAGACTTGCGGCGGGCGCGGGCTTCACGCTTGAGCGGGCCGCCGACCGGGCAGACTTCGGCCGCCCACGAGAACAACGTGTTGGCCAAACGGTCGGGTACCTGCCTGAAGTACACGAACTGGCCGCGTTTTTCGCGTTCGATCAGTCCGGCTTCCTCGAGGATGCGCAGGTGGCTGGACAACGCCGGCTTGCTGAAGTCGAAGCGCTCGGCCAGCTCGCCCGCGCTGAGTTCGCCGGCACTGAGATAAGCCAGGATCTGCCGGCGGGCGGTGGAGGCAAGGGCTTCGAAGATGCGGTCCATGGCGAGCTAATTAACTAATTCGTTAACTAATACTCCTCCCGCCGGTGGCGGCTGTCAAGCCATGACCCATTGCGCGGCACGCCCGGGCTTTGCCATCCTCCCTGCTGTTTTCCGTAGCGTGGAATCCCGATGCGTCCTGCGTTCTGGCTGGCTTTGTCCCTGCTGCCCACCCTGGCGGCGGCGCAACCCGCGCGCACGCCCAAGGCCAAGGCTCCGGCGCAGGATCCCTTCAGCGAGTTGTTCGATACCGCCTGCATGCAGCACATCGGGGCCCCGGCGCGGTTGCAGTCGCTGATGGAATCCAATGAGCTGTCGCCGCTGCAGCCCGCCGAAGCCGCCACGCTGTTGCAGGGGCAATCGGGTGTGGCCTGGATGGTGCCCCTGGCCAGTGGCCGTTATGCGGTGAGCTGGGCTGACGATGGCACGTGCACGGTCTACGCCGAGAAGGCCGACGCGGCGGTCGTGCAGAAGGGATTCGCCCGGTTGGTGCAGGCCGCGCCGATGCCGTTGCAGGTGCGCTCGCTGCCGGGACGTGGGCCGCTGTCGGCCGATCAGGTGGCGATCCAGTACGGCTGGGCCACCCCGGGGCAGGGCAAGCTGCAGGTGCGCTTCCGCCTGGTCACGCAACAGGCCGCCGATGCCGGCGTGCAGGCGATGGCCTCTGCGACGCCGGGTGAGGCGATGCTGGAGCGGGGCGCGCCCGGGCCCTGACAGGAGCCACGCCTGCGGTTCAGCCTTTCACGCAGCGTGTGATATATCGTTTATCGATAAATCCATCCTGGGGCGGCGCGTCCACCCCAACACCGGAGGCCGCTTGACCGCTCGTCCCGCCCGCGCCAGACCCGCGCGAGGCCTGTTTGCCCTGGCCCAGGCCGCCGTACAGGCCGTCCGGGCGATGTGCTGGCTGGGCATCCTGGCCGCACTGCTGGCGGTGCCGCTGGTCGCCCACGACCGCCGCTGGCTGCTCGACAGCGTGCATGACGCCGAGGCCGCTGCCGCGCACGGCAATGATCTGTTCCTGCACTTCTGCCTGGGCCTGGGCGCGATCATCGCGCTGCTGGTGCTGTGCCTGCTGTTCCTGCGCCATCTGCTGAGGCTGCTGAAGTCGGCGGCGCGCGAGCGGCCGTTCACCCACGCCAATGCACGGCGCCTGCAGCGCATGGCCTGGCTGATGCTGGCAATGGAACTGCTGTCGATCCTGATCGGTGCCTATTCGGCCTGGATGGGCCCGGATTTCACCTGGATGGAGGTCGGCGGTGGCATGTCGATCACTGGCCTGGTGGCCGTGCTGATGCTGTTCGTGCTGGCGCGCGTCTTCGCCGTGGGCGCAGCGATGCGCGACGACCTCGACGGTGTCATCTGATGGCGATCGTCATCACCCTGGACCGCATGCTGCAGGCACGGGGCATGACCCTGTCCGAGCTGGCCGGGCGCATCGACATCACCCTGGCCAATCTGTCGATCCTGAAGACCGGCAAGGCGCGCGCCATCCGCTTTTCCACCCTTGATGCGATCTGCCGCGAGCTGCAGTGCACGCCCGGCGACCTGCTCGGGCACGACCCGGCGCAGGCACAGGACGCTGACTGAGCGGTCGCTCTTTTCCCTTACCTACTGACGAAACGGACCTGAAATGGAATGGTTGGCTGACCCCTCGATCTGGATGGGCCTTGCAACCCTGGTCGTGCTGGAGATCGTTCTCGGCATCGACAACCTGGTGTTCATCGCGATCCTTGCCGACAAGCTACCGCCGCACCAGCGTGACCGCGCGCGGGTAATCGGCCTGGCGCTGGCCTTGCTGATGCGGCTGGTGCTGCTGGCGGCGTTGGCGTGGATCATGAAATTGACCGAGCCGCTGCTGACGCTGTTCGACCACAGCTTCTCCGGGCGTGACCTGATCCTGTTGGGCGGTGGCCTGTTCCTGCTGTTCAAGGGCACCATGGAGCTGCACGAACGGCTGGAAGGCCGCGAACACCAAGAGGATGGCAAGAAGGTCTACGCCAGCTTCGCAATGGTGGTGGCACAGATCGTGGTGCTCGACGCGGTGTTCTCGCTGGACTCGGTGATCACCGCGGTGGGCATGGTCGACAACCTGGGCGTGATGTATGCCGCCGTGACCATCGCGATGGCGCTGATGCTGTTGGCCAGCAGGCCGCTGACGCGCTTCGTCAACAAGCATCCTACGGTGGTGGTGCTGTGCCTGGGCTTCCTGCTGATGATCGGTTTCAGCCTGGTGGCCGAGGGCCTGGGCTACAAGATTCCGAAGGGTTACCTGTACGCGGCGATTGCCTTCTCGATCCTGGTCGAGGCGTTCAACCAGTGGGTGCGTTTCAACCGTGAGCGCAACGAACGCCGCCAGCCGTTCCGCCAGCGCACCGCCGACGCCGTGCTGCGCATGCTGGGCGCGCGCCCGGCCAATGGCCACGACGACGAAAACGCGGACGAACACGTCGATGCCGAAGAGCGCCTGCAGCCGGCGGAGCACGAGATGATCCGCAGCGTGCTGGGGCTGGCCGATCGCCCGGTGTCGAGCGTGATGACGGTGCGTGCCGACGTGCAGTGGATCGACCTGGCCCGTGGGCAGGAGGATGTGGTGGCACGCCTGGTGGCGTCGCCACACACCCGCCTGCTGGTGGGTGATGGCGACCTGGACAGCCTGCGTGGCGTGGTGCAGAGCCGCGACCTGCTGGCCGACCTGCTGCAGGGCAGGCCGCTGCAGCTGGAGGGCAACCTGCGCGAGCCGCAGTACGTGCTGTCCAGTGCCAGCGCGCTGCAGGCGCTGGAACTGATCCGCCAGCACCCGGTGCCGTTGGCGGTGGCGGTGGACGAGTACGGCAGCGTGGAAGGCCTGGTGACCGCCAACGACCTGCTGGCGGCCATTGCCGGTGACCTGGTCGATACCCAGGACGCGCGCTATGGCGTGGTCGCGCAGGGCGAGGACCAATGGGAGGCCGACGGTGCCCTGACCCTGGACGACCTGCAGCGGCTGGCCGGCGTATCGCTGCCGCGCAGTGCCGACTACATGACCATCTCCGGCCTGGTGCTGGAGCGTCTGGGGCGCCTGCCGGACATCGGTGACGCGGTGGAGATTGCGGATGTTCGCATCACCGTACTGGCGATGGAGAAGCGTCGCATCGCCCGCCTGCGGGTGGAGCGCCTGGGGCATCCGTAGCGTCGAGCCATGCGCGATCGGGGTTCTGTAGCGTCGAGGCATGCTCGACGGCTTCCTGGGCAGCCGAGCATGGGCCCGGCTCTACACAACACGACCCGCAGCCGTCACCATGGCGGGCCCGATTTCTGTCATGGATGGTTGCAGTGCTGAGTACGATCGGTTTGTTGATGGGCCTGTATGTGGCCTGGCGCCTGTTCTGGCCACTGCGCATGCCTATCTGGATGAAGGTCGTGCTGTCGTTGCTGCTGGTGGGCGTGGCCGTGCAGCTGCGCATCGTCGCCACCTTCTGGGGCACGATGGCCTCGCCAGAGATCCCGAAGCTGGCCATCGCCGTTCTGGCCACCGGCTCCACGGCGGTACTGCTGCTCGCCTTGATGATGCTGGTACTGGATGCCGGCCTGCTGCTTTCGCGCCTGCTGCGTTGGCCGCGCATCGTATCGGTCCTGCGCGCCTCGAAGCTGCGGCCGTTGGCCGGCCTGCTGGCGCTGCTTGTGAGTGGCTATGGCATCAGCCAGGGCATGGCCGTGCCCCAGCCTCGGCAGATCGACGTGGCGATCAAGGATCTGCCTGCTGCGTTCGACGGCTATCGCGTGCTGCAGCTGACCGACATCCACGCCAGCCGCTTGCTGACCGGCGACTGGGTGCGCAAGGTTGTGGACAAGAGCAACGCACTGACACCGGACCTGATCGTGATCACTGGCGATCTGATCGACGGCAGTGTCGAGGCCCGCCGTGACGACGCGCGCCCGCTCGCGGACCTGCGGGCGCCGGACGGCGTCGTCGCCATCACCGGCAACCACGAGTACTACGCGCAGTACCAGGCGTGGATGCAGGCGTTCCGCGCGCTGCACATGCAGGTGCTGGAGAACAGCCATCTGCAGGTACGCCGTGATGACGCGGCGCTGACCATCGCCGGCGTCACCGATCCGGTGGCGGCACGCTATGGCCTGCCGCTGCCGGATCTGGAAACCGCGCTGGCCGGCGCCGATCCCTCTGCACCGGTGATCCTGCTCGATCACCGCCCGCGCAATGCGCGTGAAGCTGCCGCGCGCGGTGTGAAGCTGCAATTGTCCGGGCATACCCACGGCGGGCAGATCTTTGGTATGGACCAGTTGGTGAAACGAGCCAACGGCGGCTATGTCTCCGGCCGCTACGACGTGGACGGGATGACACTGTACGTGAGCAACGGTGCGGGCCTCTGGGCAGGTTTCCCGGCGCGCATCGGTGTGCCGTCGGAGATCACCCTGATCACGCTGCGCCGCGCGCCTTGACCTTAGGGGGTCAGATCCCTTTCCCTGCGGCAAAGGCATCTGACCCCGGCCCGTCAGGCCGCCCGCAGCGGCGGCCGCACATGCGCACTTCGGCGCAGCGCCTGCGCCCGCTTGGCAATCCAGCGCACCACGAAGGCGGTGAACAGCAGCGCCGACGGCACCGCATACCAGAAGTTGCCCGGAACGCGCTTGAAGTACGAGTAGGTAAACACCGCCGCAATGATCCACATGCCGGTGACGTGCAGGCGACGCCAGGCGGTGGGTCCCATGCGCCTGGCGAGCCCCCGGTGCGAGGTGATGGCCAGCGCCAGGATGGCAATGTAGCCCACCGTTCCCGGGAGGTTGGCCAGCGCGGATCGTGCTGGCCAGAACGCCGGGTTGAGGACGCCGAAACTGGTGATCGCGACTGCATGCAACAGGTGCGAGAACGCGAAGGACAGGCCGATGATGCGCCGTTCGCGCAGCAGGAAGCGGGTGAGCGGGCCGGGCAGAAGGCTGGCGAACGACGATGCCGTGAACGCTGCCAGGAACAGCAGGAACGATGTGCGCGCAGTGACCCGGATCGCGGCTCGGCTGCCTTCGGCTGCATCGGGATACAGGGCGAAGGCCGCCAGCGCGAAGGCGATCAGGACCACCGCTACGGCCACGAACAGGCGCCAGCCATGCAGGAAGGACGTGTTGGAAGGAGCCATGATGAGACCTCGAAGTAGGGGGACGGTAGTGCCGGCCGCTGGCCGGTCAAGGAAGGGGTAGTGCCGGCCGCTGGCCGGCCGAGGAACGGGTAGTGCCGGCCGCTGGCCGGCAACCTCAGAAAGCGGGCGATGCAACCAGCACGCCCGCCGCGCACAGCTCGCCCAGAACAGGCACGCAGGCCATGCGCAATGCGTCCGCTGCCACGCCATGTGTTTCGGACAGCAGCTGCAGTGCTTCATCCACCGACGCGCTGTCGTCACCGAACACCGACAGCAGCGCGTAGGCCAGCGGTGACAGTTCCTCGGTCTGCAGGCTGAAATCGGCGAGGCGCTGGATCACCAGCAGCGTGGGAGCCGTGCTCAACACCGGCTCCAGCGCCCCGTCCTCATGTACTGGCCACTGGTAGCCAAGCACCCGCACCAATGGCGAAACCGCCAGCACATCATTGCCTACGGGAGCGCGCTGCAGCGGCCGCCCGCCGTCACGCGCTTCAATGTGCAGCGACTGCTGCGTGCTCTCGTAGTGCGCCAGTTCCGCTGCCCAGCCCGGCAGCGCCAGCGTGTCCTGCACCGCCAGCCAGGCCGCGAACTCGCCCGCGATCCGTGGGAACAACGGCGTGCGGCAGGCGTGCCTCGCGTAGTAGTGCTCGACGGTGTTGCGCCAGCAGGCATCGCCCAGCTGCGACTTCAGCCGCGGCAGGCTGCCCGCCAACAGGCTGTCCAGACTGTCAATGCACAGGCGGCAGTAGACCGCCATCCGCCGCGCCTCGATGCCATCGGGTGCGGTCTTTGCAGGGTCGCGCACATGATCGGCCCAGCGCCGTTGCAGGGTAGCCAGCGACTCAGCCATGGGTCACCTCGGGCCAACGTGCCTCGGCCTGCGCCTGGCGGATCTGCCCGACCTCGGCCAGCAATTCGGCAAGCGGGGGGAAGTTGAAGTCGCGTTCGAGCAGCGTGGGGCGCACGCCCACCCGCGCATAGGCCTCGCGCAACAGTGCCCAGACCACGCCTTTCACCGGCGCACCATGGGTATCGATCTTGAAGCCATCGTCTTCATCGAAGTGGCCCGCTACGTGCAGCGAGGCGACGCGGTGGGCCGGCACGCGGGCCAGGAATTCGAAGGCGTCGTAGCCGTTGTTGCAGGCGTTGACGAAAACGTTGTTGACGTCCAGCAGCAGGTCGCAGTCGGCTTCGGCGAGCACGGCGTTGATGAAGTCGATCTCGCTCATGTCCGCGCCGGCAACGGCGTAGTAGGAGATGTTCTCCACGGCGATGCGTCGGCCCAGCATCTCCTGCACCTGGGCGATGCGACCGGCGACATGGTGAACGGCCTCGGGGGTGAACGGCAGCGGCAGCAGGTCGTAGACATGGCCGCCGGCGGCGCAGTAGCTCAGGTGTTCGCTGTACAGCTGCACTTGGTGCAGGTCGAGGAAGGCACGGGTCTGTGCCAGCAGGGTGCGGTCCAGCGGATCAGGACCGCCCAGCGACAGCGACAGGCCGTGGCAGGTCAAGGGGTGGCGGTCGCTGAGTTGGCGCAGCGCGTCGCCGTGTGCACCGCCGACGCCGATCCAGTTGTCGGGGGAGACTTCGAGGAAGTCGATGGCACCGGCCGGCATTGCCAGCAGTTCGTCGATCAGCCCACGGCGCAGGCCAAGGCCGGCGGCATTGAAGGGCAGGGGCAGGGACATGGCGGATGCTCCAGAGAAAGGGCGCCGCCCTGAAGGCGGCGCCGGGTGAACGTCGATCAATCGGCAACGCGGGAGAACAGGCCCTTCGGCATCGGCTTGCCGTTGGCGGTGTAGACGCTGCGCAGGTAGTCGTGCGCTTCCTGCTCGCTGATGTAACCGTCGTGGTCGGTGTCGATGCGGTCGAACTCGGCGGCGCGCTTGGCGGCCACAGCGTTGAACTCGGCACGCGAGACCTTGCCGTCGTGGTCGCGGTCAGTGCGGGCAAACGAGGCGTCGCCGCACTTGCCTTCGCCACACTGGCCCTCGGCCACCTTGGCCTTGTCGGCGGGCTTGCCGGTGGTGGCCTTGTTGGCCCCGCACTTGCCTTCACCGCACTTGCCTTCGGCGGCGGCGCTCATGGCCACCGCGCTGATCGCCAGCGGTTGGATCGCCGCGGCCTGGCCGGCCAGCAGCAGGCCACCGGCCAGGGCAATGCCGATGGCACCGATGCGCGGCAGGCGGGAGGAGGGGGTGTTCCTGGTCGAGATGGACATGGTGATGACTCCTTGGGAAAGCACGCGGGGCGTGCGGGATGGACGCCGCCGAGGAGGCGACGGAAAGCGAAAGGCGCGGGAACAGGGGATTCAGCTCAGGCGGCGTGGCGACGGCGCAGCAGATGGCCCAGCAGCAGCACGCCGCCGAGCAGGGCACCGCCGAAGCCGATGCCGGGCAGCAGCGCGGCAACCGGCAGCAGCAGGGCGATCAGGCTGACGCCCCAGCCCAGGCCGTCATTGCCGACAGGGGCATGCTGTGAGCCGGCCAACAGCCGGTCCACGCTGAGCGCGCCACCGCCGTTGAGGATCAGCGGCAGCAACATGGCCAGGAACAGTAGCGGCAGCTTGAAGTTGCCGTAGCCCTGGTCGGTGATCGCGTAGCCCTGCCAGAGTTCACCCAGGCCGTTCCATTGGTCGGGCCAGTGCACGGCGGCGATGGCAACGATGGTGAGGACCCAGAAGACGTAGGCCACCGAGCGCGTGGCCAGGCCGAGCAGCAGCATCACCGCGCCCACCAGTTCCAGCCAGGTCGCCAGCTGCCAGTTCAGCGACGCGGGCAGGGCGGAGAACGGGAACGGGAAGCGGCCTTCCAGGTCGGCGAACCAGTTCTGGTCGCCCAGCTTCTCGCGGCCGGATTCAAAGAACTCCCAGGCCAGCAGGGTGCGCAGCGCCAATGGCGAGAGCCAGCGGCCGACCGCATCCAGGCGGGGGGTATACACGGAAGAGGCGGTGCTGATCATGGTGGTGTCCTGCGGGCCAGTGGTCGATGGAGGCCATTCCAGGCGGCGCAGGTATCGGCAACGTGTGCCGTTGCCCGGGGTTTTGTCAGCGACTGTGGTCGCGGCCGGGGTTTCGTACAGTCAGATACAAAGACGATGCGTTGACGCACATCGGGGCGTTGCGCGCCCGCGTGCGGGGAGCGATATTCACCCGAAAGCGCCCAGCCAGGACCGGCGCGCGAATGTATCCCACTGTAGAAACCCGCCTGCGCCCTACAGTCCGGTACAACTCCGCGCAGCGGAGAAACAGCGGTGATACACCGGCAGGCGGAAATGGCCATTCCCAACACCGGAGTGCCACCCATGATCCGTACCTCGTTGCTTGCCGCTGCTCTCGCCCTTGCCGGCGCAGCCGTCCCCGCCTTCGCTAGCCAGGTCGATACCGCTGCACCGCCCACCGTCATCCTGGTGCACGGCGCCTTCGCCGATGGCTCCAGCTGGAGCAAGGTCATCAGTACCCTGCATGACTGGAAGCTGCCGGCGGTGGCCGTACAGAATCCGCTCACCTCGTTGGCCGACGACGTCGCCGCCACCCGTCGTGCGATTGCCGCTGCGCCTGGCAAGGTGGTGCTGGTCGGCCACAGCTGGGGTGGCACGGTCATCACCGAAGCGGGCAATGACCCGAAGGTGCAGGCGCTGGTGTACGTGGCGGCGTTCGCACCGGATGCAGGGCAATCTTCGGCGCAACAGGGCGAAGGTTTCCCGGTCGGTCCGGGTCTGGCCCGACTGCAGGAAAGGGACGGCTACCTGACCTTGCCGGCTGATGCCATCGCCCAGGACTTCGCGCCGGACGTGATGAAAAAATCGGCCGCACTGCTGTACAGCACGCAGGTCCCGTTGAAGGCCAGCGCTCTGGGCGAGGTGGTGAACGTTGCGGCGTGGCGCAGCAAGCCGAGCTGGTACGTGCTCAGCCGCGATGACCGCATGCTGTCGCCGCAGCTGCAGGCCGCGACCGCACGTCGCATCGGTGCACAGCTGCAATCGATCGGCAGCAGCCATGTGTCGCTGCTTTCGCATCCGGCGCAGGTGGCCGACAGCATCCTGGAAGCGGCGGGGGTGAAGCCGGCGGAACTGCCGCTGGCCGAGCAGGGGGGCTGAGCGATGGCCGCACTGCGAGGGTACGCATTGCCGCTGTTGCTGGCCCTGCTGGGCGGAGCGGCGTTGTTGCTGGCATGGCCCGGCGCGGATGCCGGCGCGCAACCGCTCGATGCAGAACCGATGG
Organism: Stenotrophomonas sp. YJH_SMC_40; assembly: GCF_059368615.1. NCBI lineage: Bacteria > Pseudomonadati > Pseudomonadota > Gammaproteobacteria > Lysobacterales > Lysobacteraceae > Stenotrophomonas > Stenotrophomonas sp. YJH_SMC_40. Next base: position 355,517 of record NZ_JCAFRX010000003.1, read on the forward strand.
CCGGGTTCGACGGTGGCGGGCCCTGGCACAACAGCCCACCGCTCACACTGAAGCAGTTGCGGGGGCAGGTGGTGCTGGTCGAGTTCTGGACCTACACCTGCCGCAACTGCCTCAACGTTGCGCCGCATGTCCACCAGTGGCATGCACGCTACGCGTCGCGGGGCCTGAGGGTGATCGGCGTGCATACGCCGGAGTTCGCCTATGAAGGGCTGCCCGGCAACGTGCGCAAGGCCATCGCACGGTTGGACATCACCTGGCCGGTGGTGCAGGACAACCAGTACCGGATCTGGAACGCCTGGCGCAACCGCTTCTGGCCCGCGCTGTACCTGCTCGACCGTCAGGGGCGGGTGGTCTACCGCCATTACGGCGAGGGCGACTACGCACGTACCGAAAGCGAGATCCAGCGCCTGCTGGCCAGTCCCTGAGCCGCGCTACCATGGCCGCGCAGCGCGGCCCTGACCTCCGTCTTCATCGAGAACGCAATGAACCACGTACCGCATATCCTGGTCGTCGACGATGACAGCGAGATCCGCCAGATGCTGGCCGATTACCTGCAGCGCAACGGCCTGCGCGTGAGCCAGGCCGACGGTGGCCGGGCCATGCGCGCGCTGATGGATACCCATGCCGTGGATCTGGTGGTGCTGGACGTGATGATGCCGGGCGAGGACGGCCTGAGCCTGTGCCGCAACCTGCGCGCCGGCAAGCATCGTGCGGTGCCGGTGGTGCTGCTGACCGCCCGCGACGACGAGACCGACCGCATCATCGGCCTGGAAATGGGCGCTGATGACTATGTGACCAAGCCCTTCTCTTCGCGCGAACTGCTGGCACGCATCAATGCGGTGATCCGCCGCACGCAGATGCTGCCGCCAAATCTGCAGGTGAGCGAAGCAGGTCGCCAGCTGGCCTTCGGCGAGTGGCGCCTGGACACCACCGCACGCCATCTGCTGGATGCGCAGGACACCGCGCATCCGCTCAGTGGCGCCGAGTTCCGCCTGTTGCGCGTGTTCCTCGATCACGCCAATCGGGTGCTCAGCCGTGACCAGCTGCTCAGCCTCACCCAGGGCCGCGATGCCGAACTGTTCGACCGCTCGATCGATCTGCTGGTCAGCCGCGTGCGGCAGCGCCTGGGTGACGACGCACGCGAGCCGACCTACATCAAGACCGTGCGCAGCGAAGGCTATGTGTTCAGCCTGCCGGTGCAGTTGCTGGGGCCGGACGAATGAACACCACCGCACACCGCCCACGCTGGCCGCGCACGCTGTCGGCGCGGCTGCTGCTGGTGCTGCTGGGCGGACTGACCCTGGCCCACGCACTGTCCTTCGGCCTGCTGTTCTTCGAACGCTACCAGTCCACCCGCAGCATGATGCTGCGCAACCTGGACGAAGACGTGGCCGTGAGTGTCGCGCTGCTGGAACACCTGCCCGCAGGCCAGCGCGCGGCCTGGGTGCCGCGGCTGGAGCGGCGCACCTACCGTTACCTGCTGCGCCCGGCTGCGGCTGGGCCGGGACTGCAGACCGATCGTGCACGCCAGGTCACCGCGATCATCGACGACAGCCTGCAGCGCCGCTATCCGTTGCAGGCGCGCCAGGTGGCTCGCCTGCCGGAGCGGTTCGAGGTGGAACTGCGCCTGCACGACGGCACCCCCTTGACCATCGAAGTCACCCCGTCGGGCCTGCCGCTGGCGCGCTGGCTGCCCGCCGTGTTGCTGGTGCAGCTCGCGCTGCTGCTGGTGTGCGCGTGGCTGGCGGTGCGCCTGGCCATGCGCCCGCTGCAGCAGCTGTCGCATGCGGTGGAGCATCTGCAGCCGGGCAAGGACGGGCCCGAACTGCCTGAAGATGGCCCGGCGGAAGTGGGCGGCGCGGCGGCCGCGCTCAACGCACTGCAGGCACGCATTCGTGGCCATGTCAGTGAGCGCCTGCAGATCCTGGCCGCGATCTCGCATGACCTGCAGACCCCCATCACGCGCATGAAGCTTCGGGTGGAGACCCTGCCTGAAGACAGCACCCAGCAGCGGTTGCTGGACGACCTCGACCATCTGGGTCAACTGGTGCGTGAGGGCGTGGCCTATGCGCGCAGCAGCCACGTCGCCAGTGGCGCACCGGTGTCGATGGACCTGGGCGCGTTCCTGGCCAGTGTGGTGGGCGATTACGAGGACATGGGCAAGCCGGTCAGCGGTGTTGCGCCCGCTGGACTGGTCGTGCAGACCTGGCCGCAGCCGCTGCGCCGGGTGGTCGGCAATCTGGTCGACAACGCGTTGCGTTACGCGGGTGCCGCCGAGGTCGAGGCGGGCCGTGATGACGCCGGCAGAGTGTGGATCAGCATTTCCGACCGTGGCCCTGGCATTCCCGAGGACCAGCTGCAGGCAGTGCTGGCGCCGTTCCATCGGCTGGAAAGCTCGCGCAACCGCGATACCGGCGGCACTGGCCTGGGCCTGGCCATCGCGGTGCAGCTGGCACAGTCGCTGGGCGGCTCGCTGACGTTGCACAACCGCGAGGGCGGCGGCCTGCGGGCGGAACTGCAGCTGCCGGTGTAACGGGCGGCGTCGGATCCCTTTGCGGGAGCGAAGGGCGCTGACCCCGATGTGGGATCTGCGACGTTCCTGCACGGCTTCGGGATCGGCGATCATCTGCCGGGAGTGTCGAAACCAGGAAACACGCAATGCAGGGAACGCAGCATTCAATCCGGCGCCCGCGCCACGTCGCGCTGCTGGTCGGTCTACTCGCGCTGGCGGCCTGCCAGCGCGCACCAGACGTACCGGCCGACGCGCCCGCAGCGGCCGCACCACTTGCCGCCCCGGCCACCGCAACAGACCTCTCTCCGCTGCTCGATGCCCTGCCGACCTGCGCGCTGGAAGGCTGGTACATCGATCTGCAGACCGACCGCCCGGCCGACCCCTGGCTGGCCACGAATGCACCGAAGCCCTGCAAGGAAGATGAGGAGAACGAGATCGCCACGTTCTGCGTGCAGGGGCAGTGGAAGGGACTGCCGGTGGAGGAGGTGATCCTGCCGACGATGACCTTCGTCTCGTTCCGTGGCGCGAAGATCGGCCTGCCGCTGGAGAAGGCACGTCCCATCGTCCGCCAGCGTTTCGGCCAGGAATTCCCGGGTGGTGTGGCTTACGAGGAGGGCCGCGAGCCGAAGCTGCTGGCCGACCCGGAGGATGCGCAGCGTTCGTGGCTGCTGTGCAGCACGCCGGAACCGGGAGACAATCTGGGCAGCCAGGCAGGCGTCAGCTACTCGGGCATGAACCTGCCCTACGACCACGACGGTTGCAGCTACCGCTACAGCCCGGTCGACTTCTGCGATGCGCCGCACCGGGCCGCCATCGAAGATGCCCTCCAGCATCAGAAACCCAATTTCAACGAGCACTACCTGCTGGTGCAGGTCGATGATCGACCCGAGTACTTCCAGCGCACGCTGGTGTTGGTCGATACCCGCACGGGCAGGGCGACGCCACTGCCGTTCGATGCCTTCACCGGGCCGGCGGGGAAGGGCGGTGATGCTACCGGCTACGGGACACTGGAAACGGGCGTGGACCAGCCGCAGTTCTGCCTCGATGGCGCGTTGCTGGTCTACCGCGTGTTCGAGGAGGGGCGCTTCTGCTTCGGCTTTGACGGCGAGCGTTTCACCGGCCATGAAACCCAGTACATGCAGGCAGCGGACAGCCGATGACCGGTATTTCACCCCGTCCATGCCACGCTGCGCGGAACCTGCGCAACCGGGATCGAGGCTGTTGAAGGCGAATACGCAATGACCGCGGCGCGGCAGCGCTCGATGTGGGTGGCGGGCCTGTCCACGGTAGTGGAGTGGTACGACTTCACCCTGTACCTGTATTTCGCCACTGTGCTGTCGCGGGTGTTCTTCGGCGGCGGCGAACAGGCGCTGCTGGTCACGCTGGCCGGCTTCGCGGTGTCCTACCTGATGCGCCCGCTGGGCGCGCTGTGCTTCGGCCACCTTGGCGACCGCCTGGGCCGGCGCTGGATGCTGCTGGCTTCGATGGCGTTGATGGCGGCGGCAATGCTGGCCACTGCGCTGCTGCCAACCGCGGCCACCGCAGGCACCACGGCGGGCGTACTGCTGCTGGTACTGCGCTGCGTGATGGCGTTTTCGGTGGGCGGCGAGTACACCGGCGTGGTGGCGTACCTGCTGGAAAGCGCACCGGCGCGGCGACGCGGCCTGGTGACCTCGCTGGCTTCGGCCGCCAGCGAGGTGGGTGCGCTGCTGGCGGTGGCGATCTCTGCGGTTACCGTGGCGCTGCTCGCGCCCGCGCAGCTGGACAGCTGGGGCTGGCGTATTCCGTTCTTCGTTGGCGCGGCGCTGGCACTGGTGATCCTGGTCGCACGCTCGGGCATGCACGAGTCGCCGGAGTTCGAGCGTCAGCGCCGTGAGGGCAGCATTCCGGCCACGCCGCTTCGCCATGTCCTGCGCAACCATCCGCTGGCGGTGGCGCGCACGTTCGCGATCTCGGCGCTGGGCTCGATTACTTACTACGTCGGCATCACCTATGTGCCCGCATTCCTGCATGCGCGGGGCCACGATGAGGGCGATGCGCTGTGGCTGTCGACGATTGCGGCAGTGGCGGTGATCGCGATCACGCCCCTGTGCGGCGCATTGTCCGACCGTGTCGGACGACGGCCGGTGCTGTTGGGCCTGACCGTGCTGGCAGCGCTGCTGCCGCTGTCCTTGTTCGCGTGGATGGCGCAGGCGACGCCGCTGGGCATCGCGCTGGCCGCGGTGTTGCTGGCCTGCGTGGCCGGTGGCGTGAGCGCGGTGGCGGCCCCGGCCACGGCCGAGCAGTTCCCCGGCGAAGGGCGGGTGAGTGGGCTGGCACTGGGCGTGACCATGGCCACGGCCTTCTTCGGCGGGGCAACGCCATGGCTGGCGCAATGGTGGGTGGAACGCAGCGGCTGGGCGGCGGCGCCGGGCGCGATGATCGCGCTGGTGGCGGTGCTGGTGCTGCCGGTGCTGTGGACCCTGCCCGAGACGGTCCCGGGCAGGGCCAAGCGCTAGCGGGTCAGACCTTCAGGGTCTGCTCGATGTCGGCCAGCACGGCGGCCGCATCCACGCCGATGGCAATCGACTGCACCACGTGGCCGTCCCACACGCTGGGGCCGAACGCCAGGCCTTCCGGCTTGGGAATGGTCATGCCGCGGGCGACGCCGTCGGTGGCCACGCGCACGCTGGCGCGCTCGAACCGGAACAGCTCCGGACGGGTCAGCGCGATGCAGGCGCAGCAGTCGTGCACGACCATGCCCTTGTGGCCGGCCTGCAGGTAGAAGTCCACGTAATCCTGCGACAGCGCACGCACCAGTTCGGCATCGGCACCACCGATCGCAGCCAGCGTGTCCAGGCCGTCACGGTCCATTTCCACGCGGGTGGTCACGTCCAGGCCGATGGCGGTGACCGGCCAGCTGGCGGTGAACACCACGTCGGCCGCTTCGGCGTCGCCCCAGATGTTGGCCTCGGCGGCCGGGGTGATGTTGCCGTTGACGTGGAAGGCGCCGCCCATGATCACCACGCCGCGCACCAGGCCGGCGATGTCCGGCGCCTGCTGCAGGGCCAGGGCCAGGTTGGTCATGCGGCCGACCGCGACCAGGGTCACCTCGCCCGGATGGGCGCGGACCAGGTCGATGATCAGCTGGTGGGCCGGGCGCGCATCGGCCGCCACGTCCAGGCTGGCCGGCACCGGGTGGTTGCCCAGGCCGTTGTGGCCATGGATGTGCACCGGCCAGGCTTCCGGGGTGGCTTCCGGCTGCAGCGGGCCGCCGGCACCGCGTGCGACCGGGGCGGCAAAGCCCCAGGCCTGCTTCAGGTACAGCGCATTGTGCGTGGTCGACTCCACCGAGGCATTGCCGAAGGTGGTGGTGACGCCGATCAGGTCGATCTGGGCGTGCTTGTGCAGGTACAGCAGGGCCAGGGCGTCGTCGACGCCCGGGTCGGTATCGAAAATGACTTTCAGCATGTTGTTGTTCTTCTTCTTCCGTGTGGTGCGGGGGGCGCCGGCGGCCCGGAAGCAGGCCGGCGCGCCCTACATTGTCCCATCTTCATGACAGGCAGGGCCATTGCCGGGGAGGCAGGCCATAATGCCCCCAGTCCAGGCACGGAACCGCCGAATGCTGATCGTTGCCCTTCTGCTGGTCCTGCTGGTGCTGGGCCTGAACGTGGTGGCTACCGTGGTGATCGTCAGGCGCGATGGCCTCTCGGCAGGCGGCCGGACGGTGCAGTTGCTGCTGGTCTGGCTGCTGCCGCTGGTCGGCGCCATCCTGTGCATGGCGGTGGCCACGGCCGATGGCTCGGGCAGCCGGGGGGATGGCGGCGGAAGCCATGACACCTCCGTTGGCTATTCCAGTGACAACCACAGCCATCACAGCTACAGCAGCTCTGACTGCGGAAGCGGCGACAGCGGTGGGGGTGGTGACGGCGGCAGCTGCGGTGGCGGCGATTGATGAGACGTTCCAGGGTGCCGGCCAAGGTCACGTCCTGGTAGTGCCGGCCGCTGGCCGGCAACCTCATCCGCTCAACCGCCGCCTTCGGTCGGCAAGGGCGCCGGCACGTTCAACAGCCCGCCTGCTGCCACATAGGCGGCCAGAGCCTGGCCCTGGCTCAGCAGATGGCGCTCCATGGTGCGTTCGGCAGCCTGCGCGTCGCGGCGTCGGAAGCACTCCATCAGCTCGCGATGTTCGGCCAGCGACTGCGCGGTGCGCCCCGGTGTCAGCAGCTGGCGGCCGCGATGCATCTTCAGGATGCGATGCAGATCGTGGGTGATGCGGATCAGCCACGGGTTGCCGGCGTAGTGCTGCACGGTTTCGTGGATCAGGTAGTTGTTGCGGTAGTACTCGGCGATGTTGCCCTCGGCTGCCGCGGTTTCCATCGCGGCATGCAGGTCTTCCAGCTGCTGCACGCCGGCATCGTCGATGTGCCTGACCGCCTCGTGCGCGCAGCGGCCTTCCAGCATGGCCATCACCGGGAACAACTGGTTGAGGTCTTCCAGCGTCAGTCGGGTGACCCTGCTGCCACGACCCGCGTCAATCTGCACCAGACCTTCGGCGGCCAGCAGCTTCAGCGCTTCGCGCAGCGGTGTGCGGCTGATGCCCAGTTCTTCGCACAGCGCGGGCTCGTCGATCCACTCACCCGGCGGCAGGCGGTAATCGTAGATGCGTTCGCGCACGTGTTCGGCAACCTCTTCATACAGAGGCGCGCGCTTCTTCGGTGACCGCGGGGCAGGGGCAATAGCCATGCGCAGAGTGTAACGCCAGGTCGTGCCGACCAGTGGCCGGCACGACCGTCCGGCGGTTACATCCAGCCCGGCACCACGAACACCAGCCAGGCCAGCAGCGGCCCCAGGGCCACCACCAGTCCGCTGTAGACCAGGAAGCGGCGGAACAGGGTCTCGCGTTCCTCTTTGGCTGCCGAGGCCACCACCAGTGCGCCATTGGTGGAGAACGGGCTGACATCGACGATGGTGGACGACACCGCCAGCGCGCAGATCACGCCGGCGGCGCTGAGGTGACCCTGCATCAGGAACGGTACCGCCAGCGGAATCGTGGCGCCCAGCACCGCAGCCGACGAGGCGAATGCGGAGACAATGCCGCCGACGTAGCAGACCAGCAGCGCGCCGAGCAGCGGAATGCCGATGTCGGACACGCCATTGCCGATGAAGTCCACCGCGCCGGCATGTTCCAGCACGCCGATGTAGGTCACCACACCGCAGATCAGCAGCACGGTGGACCAGCTGATGCCATCGACCGCGCCCTTCTGGCTTTGTGGCGACAGCAGTGCCAGCGCGACAGCCACGGTGATCGAGACCAGGCCGACGTTGAGGTTGTAGATCAGCGCGGCCACGCCCAAGCCGAGCAGGCCGATCAGGGTGAACAGGCGCTCGCGGGTCAGGCTCACCGCATCCAGTGCCGCCGGATCATTGCTGAGCGTGCCGCCGCCAGCTGCGACCAGCGCGCCATGGCCTTCAATGGCGAATTGCCGCGACGATGCCTGCGGGCCACCGGCCATCGCCAGCTCGGCATTGCCGATCGTTCCGGCCGCGGTGATCGAGCCACGCCGCAGCAGGGCGATGCCGCCGAACGCGAAGAAGCAGATCGTCGCCATCATGAAGTTGAAGCCCAGGCTGGTCAGGAATACCGCCATCTCGGTCACTTCCAGCCCGGCTTTCTGCACCACGCCGTTGGTGATGCTGCCGTACACGCTGATCGGCGAGAAGCCACCGGCCTGCGCGCCATGGATGACCAGCAGGCCCATCATCAGTGGATTGATGTTGTACTGCTTGGCAAAGCGCAGCGCGACCGGACCGATGATCGCGACCGCCGCCGGGCCCAGCGCACCGAACGCGGTGAGGACTGCGGTGATCACGAACATCACCCACGGAATGGCCACGATATGGCCGCGCACGGCTTTTACTGCCCAGTGCACCAGCAGGTCGATGGTGCCGTTCTTCTGCGCGATGGCGAACAGGTAGGTGATGCCGACCAGGGTCAGGAACAGATCGCCGGGAAAGCCGGCCAGGACCTCCTTGCCGCCCATGTCGACCCACAGCCCGCCGATGATGAAGGCCAGCGCGAAAGCGACGGCACCCATGTTGATTGGCATCGCGGTGGCGACGATGAACATGATCACCAGACCGATGATCGTTGCGATTTGTGGACTCATGCGCCCTCCCAGACACGTGACTCACGTACAGCGCGGATGGAGACCCGCCATCCCGGGGTAAGGCGACGTACGGCGTGTTGCGTGATACGTACTGCTCGAACCCGTTACTGCAGCCGTTCCAGCGCGCTGCGGACCCATGCCGCCGCGCCTTCAAGGCTCTGGAACTCTTCCACCGCGCGCACCTCGCAGCACGGATAGGCCGGCGCGACCATGCGCGCCAGCGCGTTGCCCGGGCCCAACTGCAGGAATACCCGCGCGCCGCGCTCGAAGGCCTGGCGCATCACCTGCGCCCATTCGATGGTCTGCGCCAGTTGCAACGACAGCGTGTTGACTGCCGTTGCGCGGTCGCGCACCGGTCGCGCATCGATGCCGGCCAGCAGCGGCAGGCGTGGGGCCTGCTGTGGCGATGCATCGAGTGCGGCAGCGAACGGTGCGACCGCCGTCGCCAGCAATGGTGTGTGTGCGGGCACGCGCACCGGCAGCAGACGGATGTCCGCGCCCTGCGCCCGCGCTGCATCGTCCAGCCGCTGCAACGAGGCGTGCGTGCCGCCCACGATGAAATGGTCCTGCCCGTTGGCGATGGCCACGTGCGCGCCGTGCAGATCGCACAGCGGCTGCAGTACATGGCGTTCCAGCCCGAGCACCGCCTGCAGGCCTGCATCGGCGGGGCTGGCGCTGTCCATCAACTGCGCACGTTGCGCAGCCAGCGCCAGGCAGGTGGCCGCATCAAAGCTGCCGGCGATGGCATGCGCGGCGAGCTCGCCGATGCTGTAGCCGGCCACCAGCACCGGTGCAGGCGCCGCTTCGCGAAGTCCCTGCCAGTGCGCAAGGCTGGCTGCACACAGCAAGGGCTGCGCCAGAACATTGTCGAAGCGCGATTCGTCAGCAGCTGCCGCGAACACGTCGCGTCCAAGCACTGCGCTGGCGGTCTCCAGTACGTCGCGCACGGCGGGCAGATCGCGCACGCGGTCGAACATTGCCGCATGCTGCGCACCTTGGCCGGGGCAGAGCAGGGCAAGGCTCATGCAACCTCCTGCTGCAGCAGGAACCAGGCACAGGCCAGCAGGTCGGCACTGCCGCCGGGGCTCAGCCGGCGTGCGACGAATCCATCACCGATGCTGTGCAGGCATGCCTGCCAGCCGGGTACGAAGGCGCCACCGGCATCGAGGAACCCTCGCGCCTGTTGCTGGGCCCAGCGCAGGCCGTCGACGCCGCCACGGTGCAGCAGGTTGAGGTCATCCACGCACGCGATCAGCTGCATCAGGGTCTGGCACATCGCGGCCTGGCGTGGCAGGTCGCTGGCCAGCGCGTGGCGCAGGGCAGGCAGTGCCACCTCGCGCAGCAGCGGGTAGCCGGCGGTCGCTTGTTCGCGCACACCCTGCACGCCGTGCCGCGCGCGCGCGCGCTGGCCAGGGCTGTTCGCATCTAGAGGTGCGTCGGCGAGCTCGGCAGCCCAGCGGCGCACTTCCTGGCAGACCTGCTCGGCTGCGATGGCACCGCCCGCGCGGCCCCGACAGGCAGCGGAAGCCGCCACCAGCAGGCCAAGGCTGAAGATCGCGCCGCGATGAGTGTTGATGCCCGCAGTGGCGTGCAGCATCGATATCTCCGCAGCGATGCCGTGCCGGCGCAACGTCTGGAACGGTGCCGCGCTGGCACCGGCGTCGGCCACGGCGATGAAGTAGTGGCGCAGCGTGAACAGGCTGCGCAGGAACGTGCCGGCGTCCATGTCGTGGTGGCTGCCGCTGTCGAAGGGGGTGACCAACCCTGGCTTGGGTGCAAGGGCCAGTTCGGCGTGCAGGCTGGCGATGGCGAGGCGCCCCAGACGCGCGCTGTCCACGGCAGCTGGCCTGACCGCCGGTTGCACGAGGGCGTTCACGCGCTCACCCCGGTGGAGGCGAACAACGCATCACGTAGTTCCAGTGCGGCACCATCGAGGCGCTTGACCAGTACCTCGCGGCTGCGCCCGGCGTATTCGCGCCAGTTCACCGCGCCACCATCCACCAGGCACAGTTCGCCATCGACCCGATGCCCGAAGGCGCTTTCCCAGTGCTGCAGGCGCTCGACCAGCAGGTCGGCCTGGCGTGCGTCACCCACCTGCCACAGCAGGTCGATGTCCGAGCGTGCATGCACATAGGGCAGGCCGCTGAGGTGCTGCCAAGCGAAGGCGCCGAACACGCGGGCCGGTGCAAGCCGCAGCATTGCCTGCAGTGCCGCCTGCCAATCAGCCGGAACGCCGCCGGCGAGAATCTCATCCAGGGCAGGGGGAGGTTGCAGGTGCTGGATGTCCTGCAGGGCCACGCGCAACGCCAGCCGTTGCTTGCCTTCGCCTGGCGGCAGCGGCACCCCCAAGCGCAGCCGCGGGTCGGGATCATCCGCCGCACTGCGTGCCACCATCGCTGGCAGGCCCTGTGCGAACCATGCTGCCAGGCGCGGTTCGTGCGCAGTCACGTCAGCCCGCCAGTCGGCATCGGCCGACAGCCAGGCCAGCGTGTGGCGGGCGGGCCGCTCAGGCATCGCCGTGGGCCACCGCAGTCGAAACCCCTGCCGCCAGGGCGCGACCGCCGCGCTGTGCGCCGCGTGCGGCACGCAGGTCGCCTTCGGCGGGTGTGCGCAGGGCCTGCAGCAGGTGCTGGGAAAGATCGCCTTCCCACAACGAGTCCACCGCGCCCATCGCCACGTAGTTGGCGACGCCCGGCGCGAATACCGGCGAGCTCTGGCTCAGCGCCTGCAGCTTCTCCAGCGGTTGCTTGGTCACCCGCGCCATTGCGCGCAGGTCCATCACCCGCACCTGTGCATCGGGCAGGGCGTGGATGTGGTCGGCCATCAGGCCGAATGAGAGGAAGCCGCCACTGACGGATTCGCCGTAGACCAGGGTGATCAGGCGCGCACCACGGCGGCGTGCCAGATCGAGCGTCTGCGCGAGATGCGCAAAGTAACCATTGATGCCCAACAGTTCGTCGCGCCGCGCCAGGCGCTGTCCGGCGGTATCCACCAGCATCACGATCGGTTGCTGCGGATGCGCGGCGGTGCTGGCCAGCACCGTTTCGGCCAGTACCAGTACGTGGTCCACGCCCACCTCGAGCCTGTCGGCGGTGCCGATCACGGTCACCTCGCCATCCTCGGTGGCAGCGCTGCCGGTCAGCACCGAATCGTTCACCGCAATGGCATGCCCATGCGGGAACAGGGCATCGAGCAGGGTCTGCAGCGGCATGCTCATGGCAGGCTCCGGTCGGCGGTGGCGATGAGGAACTCATCGGTGTCGAGCAGCGGTAGTCGCTCGGGGGCTGCGATGCCTTGGCGGGCCCAGATCTCCAGGCCATCGCGGCAATCGCCCCAGGCCTGCACGCGCGCCTTCAGTGCAGCGTGGCGGGCCTGCAGCGCGGCCAGTGCAGTATCCGGATCGGTGCTGCTGGTATCAGGCTGCAGCGCGTTACTGGCCGCCTGCGCGAAGGCCTCGATGGCATCGGGCACCAGCACCTGTGCCTGGTCGATCAGGTAGCGGTGCTTGCCTCCCGTTACGCGCCAGACCAGCGCGCGATCGCGGGAATCGAACTCTTCCACGCCGCGCACGGTCTCGATCACTTCCGGGCCGGACAGCGACAGGCGACCCTCTTCGGACATGATGACCGTAGTGCAGCAGCGGGCGACGATGCCCATGCCGCCGAAGGCGCCGTTGCCGCTGCCGATCAGCGCGATCACCGGCACACCCGCTGCACGCGCGTCCAGGGTGGCGCGCATGATTTCGGAAATGGCGATCAGCCCGGCATTGGCTTCATGCAGGCGCACGCCGCCGGTGTCCAGCAGCAGAAGCACGCCTTCGGGATGTGTTTCGGCTGCACGACGCAGCAGCCCGGTCAGCTTGGCGCCGTGCACCTCGCCCACCCCGCCGCCCATGAATTCACCCTGCTGTGCGGCCAGCAGCACGCGCTTGCCCTGCAGCGTGGCTTCGCCGACCACGATGCCATCGTCGAATGCGGCCGGCTGATCGAGCTGGGCCAGGTGCGGGCTCATCACCCTCCGCGCCGGGCCGAGGAATTCGCGGAACGAACCGGCGTCGACCAGCCCGGCAATGCGCTCGCGTGCATCGGCTTCGTAATAGCTGTGGCGTCGAGCGTGGCTCATGGCGTGCCTCCGGCCAGCAGTGTTTCCACGGCCTGGTCCAGGCGCAGGCTGACTACCGCCGGGGTCGCACCGGCATCGTTGATCGAGATGCGTACATCGCGCAGCGGATGACGCTGTGCGAAGTCGCTGATCACCGCTTGCCACACGCTGCCGAAGCCCTTCGCGGCGGTGATGATGCGCACCGTCATCGCGCCGTCCAGTGCGGCCGGCTCCAGCAGGATTTCCAGGTTGCCCGAGGCCAGCACGCCGACCAGCACCGCATCGCGCGGAAACTGCACCGCAGTGTGTCCTTCGAATCGATAGTCGAGGGTTTCCATGCTCAGCCCCTTACCAGTTGCGGAAGCGCTTGGGCGGGTCGTACAGGCCGCCGGACCAGCGCACCAGGTCCTTCACCGAACGCGCCGCCAGCAGGTCACGGCTGGCATCGCGCACGGTGATGCCGAGGTCATCGGGACGGCGGATCACGCCGCGGTCGCGCAGGTTCTCCACCATCGCGCGGTCGCGCCCCATGCCCACGGCGGTATAGCCGGCCACGCCACGGATCGCCTGTTCGCGCTCCTCAGGGGTGCGGCACAGCAGCAGGTTGGCAATGCCTTCCTCGGTCAGCACATGGCTGACGTCGTCGCCGTAGATCATCACCGGCGGCAGCGGCATGTTCGCGCGTTCGGCCAGGTCCCAGGCATCGAGGCGCTCGACGAAGGCCGGCGCCATGTGCTCGCGGAAGGTTTCCACCATCTGCACCACCAGCTTGCGCCCACGCGGCATCTCACCCGGGCGCGCGGCCTGCTGGCCGGCCTTGATCCAGGCCTCGCTGGCATGGCGCCGGCCGCGTGCGTCCGAGCCCATGTTCGGTGCGCCACCGAAGCCGGCAATGCGGTCGCGGGTGGCGGTGGAGCTGTTGCCCTGCAGGTCGATCTGCAATGTGGAACCGATGAACATGTCGCAGGCATACAGGCCGGCGGTCTGCGAGAAGGCGCGGTTGGAACGCATCGAGCCATCGGCGCCGGTGAAGAACACATCGCCTCGCGCGGCGATGTACTTCTCCATGCCCAGTTCCGAACCGAACGAATGCACCGATCTGACGAAGCCCGATTCGATTGCCGGAATCAGTGCCGGGTGGGGGTTCAACGCCCAGTGCTGGCAGATCTTTCCCTTCAGGCCGAGCGATTCGGCGTAGGTGGGGAGCAGCAGTTCGATGGCCGCCGTGTCGAAGCCGATGCCATGGTTGAGGCGGTTCACGCCGTACTCGGCGTAGATGCCCTTGATCGCCATCATCGCCATCAACACCTGGATCTCGGAGATCTGCGCCGGGTCGCGGGTGAACAGCGGTTCGATATGGTTCGGCCTCGGCGCCTGCACCACGAAGTTGACCCAGTCAGCGGGAATGTCGACGCGGGGGAGGGTGTCGACGATCTCGTTGACCTGGGCGATGACGATGCCGCCACCGAAGGCGGTGGCTTCGACGATCACCGGCGTGTCTTCGGTGTTCGGCCCGGTGTACAGGTTGCCGTGCCGATCTGCGGCCTGCGCGGCGACCAGGGCCACGCGCGGGGTCAGGTCGATGAAGTAGCGGCCGAACAGTTCCAGGTAGGTGTGGATGGCACCGATCTGGATGCGCCCTTCAGCCACCAGGTTGGCCAACCGCACTGACTGCGGGCCGGAGAACGAGAAGTCCAGCTTCGACGCGATGCCACGCTCGAATACATCCAGGTGCGACGGCAGCGACAGCACCGACTGCACCATGTGCAGGTCGTGCACGCGGGCCGGGTCAAGATCGGCCAGGGCCTGGGCGAGGAAATCGGCCTGCTTCTGGTTGTTGCCCTCCAGGCAGACCTTGTCGCCTGGCTCCAGCAGTGCGTGCAGCAGCTCGCCTACGTCGCCGGCGGCGACCTCGCGTCCCCGGGCCCACGGCGCGGCACGTTCCAGGCGGGCCTGGCGGCTGCGTTCCAACGTATCCCAGCTCGGGTTCATCGACCGGCTTCCGATTGGTGTCGATGTAATTACGACATAATTACGAAGGACGCCGCAACCTGCAGTGCAGCAAAAGGAAGGGCCCGCGCGGAGGCGGGCCCATTCAGGTAGGCCACGACCGTGGGCCGTGGCGGAGGGCGTGCCGACCAACGGTCGGCACCCACCAGGCACCCACCGGTTTGCGGGTTGCTCAGAACGTCCAGCGCAGGCTGGCCGACACGAAGCGCGGTTCGCCGTAGTTGTTGTAGTCCAGATTCGCCCAGTAGGTCTTGTCCAGTGCGTTGCGCACGCTCAGCGTTGCGGTCCAGCTGTCGCTGATGCGGTAGTTGGCATTGAACTGCACCAGCATGTAGGCCGGCTGGTTCACCGTCACCGTGCCGCCCAGCGGATAGGCGATGTTGTAGCCCTGCACCTTGCTCTGCCACTGCACGCCACCGCCAACGCTCAGGCGTTCCAGCGCACCGCGCAGCTGCAGCTGCGTGTTGAGCTGCAACAGATCCTTCGGCGGGTTGGCGTACAGCAGGTCGGTAGCCGCGCGGGTGACCTTGACGTGGGTGTAGCCGGCATTGACCGTCCAGCCCGGCAGGATCTCGCCGTTGACGTCCACTTCCCAGCCACGTGCCTTGGTGCCGTTGACGCCGATGTAGGCGGAGGTGCCATCGCTCAGCGAACCTTCCGGCACGCCCATGTCGCGCACGGCGTAGTTGTCCTGCTTGGCCTCGAACACGGCGGCGTTGGCGGTCAGGCGGCCGTCCAGCCACTGGGTCTTGATGCCCGCTTCCAGGTTCGAACCCTGCACCGGTGCCAGCAGGTTCTCGTTGCGGTCCTTGAAGTTCTGCGGGTTGAAGATCTCGGTGTAGCTGGCATAGGCCGACACGTTCGGGGTGATGTCGTAGACCAGGCCCACGTAGGGAGTGACTTCATCGCTCACCTTGTACGCGCCGCTGGTGCCGGTGTAGGCGCCAGCGGCGTTGTAGGAGCGGGTGAGGGTTTCCCAGCGGCTCAGGCGTGCGCCGGCAATCAGCGACAGCGGATCGGCCAGGCGCAGGCGGGTGGCCAGGTAGACGCCACTCTGCGTGGTCTTGGCCACGCGGCGCGCGCCGGTGCGGCGGTAGGTCACCTCGGAGATGTCGCCGTTCCAGTTGTACACGTTGGGAATGTAGTAGCAGCGCTCGCGTGCACCCGTGGCGCTGACACACGTTGCCCAGTCGCTCGGGAAGTTCAGTGCCAGGGTATTCGTCGTGCCTTCCAGGTCCGACCACTGTGCGCCGAGCGTCACGTCGTGGTCGCGGCCGAACAGATCGAAACTGCCGGTCAGGTAGGCATCGACGTTGCGGCGGGTGTCCTTCGAATCACCGGCGGCTGCACGCAGGAAGATGCCCGAGCCGGTCACCGGGTCCGGGTTGCCGGTGCCGTACAGGCGCACGTTCTGCACGTTGCCACGGGTATAGGCGGTATTGATCTTCAACAGCCAGTTGTCGCCGAAACGCTGTTCCAGGTTGGCGAAGGCGGTGTTGCTCTCGCGCTTCCAGTAGCTCCACTTCGGCGACAGGTTGGTCGAGCGCGGCAGGTGCGCGAAATGGCCCTGGTTGTCGAAGAACGGCACGGTGCCCCAGGTCGAGCCGGTGGGGTTGTTGTCCTGGCTCTGGTAACCGAGGGTGATCGTGGTGCTGTCGGTGACGTCGCCCTCCAGCACCGCCATGCCGGCCATCTTGTTCTCGTCGTAGCGGTCGTAATACAGGCCACGATCGGTGTAGGCGGCGACCACGCGGCTGCGGAAGCGGCCGTCGGCGGTCAGCGGCGCGGTCACGTCGGCCTCCATGCGACGGTAGTCCCAGCTGCCGGCGCTGACCGCGAACGACGCATCGAATTCCTTGCCCGGGCGCTTGCGCAGCAGGTTGACCGTGGCCGACGGCACGCCGGCGCCGCTGAGCAGGCCGTTGGCGCCGCGGATCACTTCGATACGGTCGTAGAAGGCGGTGTCGTACTCCTGGTTGGTGGAGCCGCTGTAGGTGGGAATGCCATCGACCTGGAAGTCGGTGATGGCGAAGCCGCGCGCGTAGTACAGCGGGCGCTGCGTGTCATAGAAGGACACGCTCACGCCGGTTACGTTGCGCATCACATCGTTGATGCTGAACAGTGATTCGTCCTGCAGGCGCTGCAGGCTGATGGCGGTGGCGGACTGCGGGGTCTCCTGCAGGGTGATCGGCAGGCGCGTGGTGCTCGACGGTGGTGCGGACTGTTCGGCGCGGACGCTGACCCGGTCCAGGGTCTTGGCATCGGCAGTGCCATCGGCGGCGGCGAACGCGCTGGGCGCGGCCAGCAGGGTCAGCGACGTAAGCAGGGCAGCCGGCAGCAACGCGCGGCGGGGCAGGCGGTTACGGAGGATCAGGGACATGGTGGGCTCGAGGCTCGGAAGCGGGGAAGGGCGGCAACAGTCGTCCAGCGCCCGGGCGGCGGCTTCGGGCACGGTCAGGTCCATCTGGGGAGGTGCGATCACTGCACAGGACGCAAATGTAAATAATTCTTAACAACATTACAATTCGCGTCATTCGCAGGGGCTTTCCGGCGCAGAGCAGTGGCGGGCCGGGGTCGGATCCTGTTGCCGCAGGCAATGGGCTCTGACCCCATCATCGGATCCCAAGCGCAGGTCAGAGCCCTTCCGTGCGGGAGGGATCCGACCCACCTCGCACAAAAACAGACGGCCACCCGAAGGTGGCCGTCCGTCTGAATCGAAAGCAAACTGCGGGCTTACAGCGCCTGCAGTTCCTCGTTGGCGTTGCGCTTTTCCTTGGCCGCTGCCGGCACCGCAGCCGCAGCGGGCGATGCCGCGTTCGCATCCACCGGCACCTCCAGATACGGCAGATGCAGGGTCTGGCTGGTCAGCGTACGGATCTCGTTGACCAGCGCGGCGCTGTCGTTGAGCTTGCGCCCGTACGACGGCACGATCTCGCGCAGGCGGGCTTCCCAGCCGGCCTTCATCTGGTCCGGGAAGGCCTTGGCCATCAGGTCGAGCATGATCGGCGGCGAGGTCGACGCACCCGGCGAAGCGCCGAGCAGGGCGGCGAGGGTGTGGTCCTTGTCGGTCACGATCTCGGTACCGAACTGCAGCACCGGGCCCTTCAGCGGATCACGCTTGATGATCTGCACGCGCTGGCCGGCGGTGACCAGCTTCCAGTCACCCGGCTTGGCGTTGGGGAAGTACTTGACCAGCTCGGCCTGGCGGTCGGCATCGTTCAGGCGCGCCTGGCCCATCAGGTACTGCACCAGGTCCAGGTTGTCCTTGCCCACTTCCAGCATCGGGCCGACGTTGTTGTGGTTCACCGACGAGTACAGGTCCCACCACGAGCCGTGCTTGAGGAACTTGGTGCTGTACAGCGCGAACGGCCCGAACAGGACCACCGGCTTGCCGTCCAGCTTGCGCGCATCCAGGTGCGGCACCGACATCGGCGGCGAGCCGGTCTCGGCCATGCCGTAGGCCTTCACGCCGTGGCGCGAGGTCACGTCCTGGCCCTGGAAGGCGAGGAACTGGCCACCGACCGGGAAGCCGGCGTAGTCCTTCGATTCCGGAATGCCGGACATCTGCAGCAGCTTCAGTGCAGCGCCACCGGCACCGATGAACACGAAGCGGGCGTGGGTGGTGGACTCGGTGCCGGCCCTGAGGTCCTTCACCGTCACGTTCCAGCTCTTGTCGGCGTTCTGCCGCAGCGCGCTCACTTCGTGGTTGAGGTGCAGGCTGAAGTTCGGGCTGCGCTGCAGGCCGGCGGTCAGCTGGCGGGTGATCACGCCGAAGTTGACGTCGGTGCCCAGCGGCATCCAGGTTGCGGCAACCTTCTGCTTCGGGTCACGGCCTTCCATCAGCAGCGGGGCCCACTGCTTGATCTGGGCCGGATCCTCGGAGTACTGCATGCCGTAGAACAGCGGATTCTTCACCAGGGCCTGCTGGCGCTTGTGCAGGTAGGCGATGTTGTCATCGCCCCAGACGAAGCTCATGTGCGGGGTCGGGTTGATGAAGTCGCTGGGCTGGCTCAGACGGCCTTCCTTCACCTGGTGCGACCAGAACTGGCGCGAGACCTCGAACGATTCGGCGATGCCGACCGCGCGCTTGGTCTCGATGCTGCCGTCGGGCAGTTCCGGGGTGTAGTTCAGTTCGGCGAACGCCGAGTGGCCGGTGCCGGCGTTGTTCCAGCCGTCGGAGCTTTCACCGGCGACGCCGTCGAGGCGTTCGTAGACCTGGATGTTCCAGTCCGGCTGCAGTTCCTGCAGGTAGGTGGCCAGGGTGATGCTCATGATGCCGGCGCCGACCAGCACCACATCGACGGGCTTGTCGTTGCTGGCGGCGGGCACCGAGCGCTGGGTCAGCGGCCAGTACAGGAAC
The DNA here is from genome assembly GCF_059368615.1 of Stenotrophomonas sp. YJH_SMC_40. Taxonomy (NCBI): domain Bacteria; kingdom Pseudomonadati; phylum Pseudomonadota; class Gammaproteobacteria; order Lysobacterales; family Lysobacteraceae; genus Stenotrophomonas; species Stenotrophomonas sp. YJH_SMC_40. The sequence continues at coordinate 374,649 of NZ_JCAFRX010000003.1, forward strand.
AGCGCGGCGGCCAGCAACAGCAGCACGAGCAGGGCGAGCAGGGCCTTGCCAAATTTCTTCATGGGGGCGGGATCGTTGGCGGAGGGGAAGGGGTCAGGATGCGCGTGGGGCAGGGAAAGGGCGTGAAGAAACAACGCCTTGCGACATCCAACCGCGATTCTAACCGGATCCGGTCCGTTTTTGATGCAACGCAGCATCCGACGTTTCGCGGCCCCGTCACGTGGCTGGCGGGCTCGACCTGGCGACCGCAGCCCCAGTAGCGTCAGGCCATCCCTGGCGACAGCTTCACTCAGACCAGCTCAAGAATCTCGTCGCCGGCCTCATCAATCTCGCCGGTCGGGCGCCAGCCCAGGCGCCGGTAGAAGCCATGCGAGCGCGAGCGTGGGTCGGCCGAACAGGCCAGGAACAGGCGTTGGTGGCCGGCATCGCGGGTCAGGCTGACCACGTCCTGCAGCAGCTGGCGACCGATGCCGCGGCCTTCATACTCGGGCAGCAGGGCCAGCACCAGCACCTCGCCGCTGTCGCGGTCGGCGAAGCAGTAGCCGGCCATGCGCTCGCCCTCCCAGGCGACGCGGCCGATCGAATCGCCCTGGGCGATGCCGGCCGCCCAGCTGTCCTCGGTGATGCCCAGCTCTGCCAACTGCGCGGCGCTGAAGGCGTTTTCGCGGGTGCGCCCGCGCAGGTCGATGCAGGCGGCGGCATCTTCGGGGCGCGCATCGCGCACGGCTATCGGCATACAGGACACCCTTGTAGTGATTGGCCCGCCAGTATCCGCATCACGCATGGACCCGGTGTGGAGGGTTGATGGAGATTGGATGGAGCAAAAAGGGGACGGAGGGGATTAAGTCGTCTTTGCCCGATGTGTCGCTTGGGCCTTATACGACTTAATCCCCTCCGTCCCCTTTTCAGCGCTTGCGCCGGATCAGCGCGGAGGAGGCATCCAGCACCGCGCGGGTCAGCAGGGCCATGGTCTGCACGTCGCCCTTCCAATGCTGCCAGTACAGCGGCACGTCTTCCCACGCGCGCTGGCGCACGTAGACCAGGCGGCCCGCGTCCAGGTGCCGCTTGACCAGCGGCAACGGATTCATCGTCCAGCCCATGCCGCCAAGGTTGGCCTGCACGAAGGCGCGCGTGGACGGAATCCACCAGGTCGGCGCGGTGCTGGGCAGGTCGTCGCCGGCCATGCGCCGGGCGAAGCGCGACTGCATGTCGTCCTTGCGGTTGAACACCAGCACCGGGGCCTGCGCCAGCGCCTGCGCGGTCACGCCCTTGGCGAAATGACGCTCGCGGAACTCGGGGGTACAGGTGGCGGCGTAGCGGATGCTGCCCAGCGCATGGATCTGGCAGCCCTGCACCGGCTCGTCCAGGGTGGTCACCGCGCCCAGCACCGTGCCCTGGCGCAGCAGCTCCACGGTGTGGTCCTGGTCCTCCACGCGCAGGTCCAGCGTGGTGCCGGTGGTCTGCGCGAACTGGTAGGCCGCCTGCGGGAACCAGGTTTCCAGGCTGTCGTGGTTCACCGCCACCGGGATGCTGGCCTGTGGCAGGTCCTCGTCGGCCAGGCCCATCCGGTGCAGCGCATCGTGCTCGAGCAGGGCGGTCTGCTCGGCCAGCTGCACCAGCAACTGCCCCTCGGCGGTGGCGGTGGCCGGGGTGCCGCGCTTGACCAGCAGCCGGCCGATCCGGTCCTCCAGCGCCTTGACCCGCTGCGAGATGGCGGACGGGGTGACATTCAGCGACTGCGCGGCGCGGTCGAAGCTGCCTTCGCGGATCACTGCGGCCAGGGCACGCAGCTGGGCATGGTCGATACGCATCGAATTAAGTTCCGCTAATGTTGGTTTAGGAAGTTTAGCTCGTCTTTTTCATGTTGCGGCGCGACAATGGCGCTCGTTCCGGTGCTGTCCGCCTTCGCGAGGCACCGTCCCCCCAAGCAAGTAAAGGCAGTGAATCCCATGTTCTCGGTCATCTCCGCCAGCACCGGCCTCGGTGCCTGGTTCTCTGGTGCAGCTACCGGCATCGGCCTGTTCGCCGTGGTCGGCGCCCAGAGCGCCTTCATCCTGCGCCAGGGCATCCTGCGCAAGCACATCGTGCCGGTGGTCGCCACCTGTGCGGCCATCGATGCGATCTTCATCTTTGCCAGCGTGGCCGGCCTGCGCACGCTCACTTCGGCGCTGCCGTGGCTGACCACCGCCGTGCTGTGGACCGGCGTGGCGTTCCTGGCCTGGTACGCGATGAAGTCGGCGCGCCGCGCGATCGCCGGTGGTGGCGGCATGGGCGAGGCTGACAGCGACGACGGCAGCCGCCGCGCGGTGCTGATGGCCGCGGTCGGTTTCTCGCTGATCAACCCGCACTTCTGGCTGGACATGATGGTGATCGGTTCGATCGCCGAGAACTTCGGCAACGCCCGCATGGCCTTCGCTGCCGGTGTGGTCACCGCCAGTTGCCTGTGGCTGACCGCGCAGGGCCTGGGCGCGCGCCTGCTGGCGCCGCTGTTCACCAAGCCCAGCACCTGGCGCGTGCTCGACGGCACCATCGCGGTGATCCTCAGCATCCTGGCCCTCACGTTGGCGGTGCGCGGGGTCCACTGACCCGGCGCACGCCCCCCGAACCCACGTCCTGACTCTCTCTCCAAGGTAGTGGTAACGACGGCACCGGCAACGGTGCCGTCGTTTTTTGTGCGCCACTGGCGGGCCGGGCACTGGCCTGCCTAGAATCGGCCAGCCGGGACAAGGGGTCCAGGCAGGGGGAGAGAAGGATGCACAAGCGCTGGCTGGCCGCCATCATCGTGGCGGGACTTTGGTGTGGAACCGCTGCTGCGATCGATCTGGGCGCCTATGTGCGAGCGGACAAGTTCGGCGATGTCATGCTGTCTCCCGGGGGCGATTATCTGGCCGCGACCGTGCCTGCGGACGGCTTCACCGCTGTGATCATCCTTCGTACGGACGACAACACGCCGGTGGGCAGCCTGCGCCCACCACTCAATTCGCATGTCTTCGGCCTGCACTGGGTCAACAACGATCAGGTGATGTTCGGTCTGGCGCAGAAGTTCGGTACCCGCGACGCGCCGTGGGCCACCGGCGAGCTGCTGACACTGGATGCACGCACCGGACGACCGGAACTACTGGTGGGCTACCGCGACCTTGGCCTGCGCGTGCGGCCCAAGTACCGGACGTCGGCCGCGGCGTTCCTCAGTGACGCCCTGCCTGGCGATGATGCGCACGTGGTCATCGCAGTAGGCGGATCGCGGCTGGATGCCAACGGTTATGCGGCCCAGCTGGAACTGGCAAGCGGCAAGCAGCGGCTGCTGGCCCGCGCGCCGATGCCGGGTGCCTCCTATGTGGTGGATGCCCGCGGCGACGTACGTTTCGTACAGGGCGCCGGTACTGACAACGTCCATCGGCTCTACCACCGTAACGGTGGCGACTGGGCGCTGGTCAACGATGAGAAACGGAGTGGTCGCAGCGAGGCGGCGCTGGGCTTTTCCGCCGACGGCCAGCTGGCCTACCTGCTCAGCGAGCAGCCCAGCGGCCCCGATGCCATCGTCAGCTGGAACCCGGCCACGCAGGAGCGCAAGGTCGTGCTGCGCGATGAGGTTGTCGATCCGGCACGACTGATCCGCAGCCCGGGCAGCACCGTGCCGGTCGGCGCGCTGTTCCTGGGAAACACGCCGCATACCCGGTTCTTCGACGAAAGCTCGGACGAGGCACGGTTGTACCGCAGCCTGGAGGCGGCCTTCCCCGGGCGTGCAGTATTCATCACCTCCAGTACCCGCGACGGTCGCCGGCTGCTGGTGGAAACCGGGTCCGGTTCCAATCCGGGCGAGTTCTACCTCTACGACCGCGACCGCAACCAGGCGCGCTTCCTGATGGCGCGCAGCGAATGGATTGATCCGGAGAGCACTGCGTCGGTGCGGCCGGTCCTGCTGAAGGCGCGTGACGGGCTGGAGCTCCATGGATTCCTGACAGTCCCGCATGGCAGCACTGGCCGTGACCTGCCGATGGTGGTGGTGCCGCATGGTGGGCCGATCGGGATATTCGACAACGGCAGTTTCGATCACGAGAACCAGTTGCTGGCCGCTGCCGGCTACGCCGTGCTGCAGATCAATTTCCGCGGCTCGGGCAACTACGGCCGTGCGCACAGCCGGGCAGCACTGAAACAGTGGGGGCGTGCGATGCAGGACGACGTGACCGACGCCACGCGCTGGGCGATCAGCGAAGGCATCGCCGATGCCCGGCGCATCTGCATCTACGGTGCCAGCTACGGCGCCTACTCGGCGATGATGGGCGCCGCGCGCGAACCGGGGCTGTACCAGTGCGCGGCCGGCTATGTGGGCGTCTACGACCTGCCGCTGATGTTTACTGGCGGCGATATCCAGGACCGCGATTCCGGAATGAGCTACCTGCGCGAGTGGCTGGGTGATCCGGCCACGCTGGGCGCGGTCTCGCCGGTCAACCTGGCCGAGCGGATCAAGGTGCCTGTGTTCCTGGCGGCCGGGGGTCAGGACAAGCGTGCCCCGATCCAGCACACCGAGCGCATGGAAGCGGCGCTCAAGCGTGCCGGTACGCCGGTGGAAAGCCTGTACTACAAGACCGAAGGGCACGGCTTCTATACCCAGGCCCATCGCAGCGAGTACTACGGCAAGCTGCTGGCGTTCCTGTCGCGCAGCCTGGGTGGCAAGACCGCCACGACTGCGGCTGCGGACGGCAAGGGCAGGGCGCCGTAACGCGAAGGGCGGCGGATGATCCAACCGCCGCCCCGGTTCCTGCCTGCGCGTGGGCTTACTTCACCCCGTGCATCATCTTCTTCAACAGTGGCGCGGCAATGAAAGCGGCCAGCGCACAGCCCAGGCCGATCCACATCAACAGCCAGAACAGGTGCGCATAGGCACCGGCGGCGGCCACCATGTCCAGCGATTCGCCTTCCGGCACCTCGATCGCGGCCAGCTTGCCGAACAGCGCGGCCAGCGTTTCCGAGAAGGCGGTGGCCAGGAACCAGGTGCCCATCATCAGGCTCATCACCCGCGGCACCGCCAGCTGGGTCACCGCCGACAGGCCGACCGGCGACAGGCACATCTCGCCACTGGCCAGCAGGAAGTAAGCCAGCACCAGCCACCACACGCTGGCCATCTCGCCGGTGGCGCCAACCTGCTGAGCAGCCAGCGCCAGCGGCACGAACGACAGTGCGCCGATCACCAGGCCCCAGGCTGATTTGACCGGCTTGCCTGGTTCCCAGCCGCGGCGGTCCATCCACGTCCACAGCGCGGCGAAGGCCGGTGCCAGCAGCACCAGGAACAGGCCGCCGAGATAGGTGAGCGAGCCGGCGGTCTGCGGAATCACCAGGCAGTCGCGCACCAGCAGCACCAGCATCAGCACGACGATGGCGGCGAAGAACGTGCGCGGCGCAGCCGAACCCGGACGACGCTCGGACAACCGCGCGCTGACCACGAAGCCCAGCGGTGCCAGCAGCAGTGAGAGGATCGACCACGGCAGCGGCGTACCGCCGGTGATCACCAGCGAGGGCACGATGTCCTTGGTCAGCAGCCGGTCGGTGAAGGTCACCCACGAGCCGTAGGACTGCTCGTACATGGTGAAGAACACCAGCGCCATGAAGATCAGCACCATCAGCGCGATCATCTGCTGGCGCTGTACCGGCGTGCACTTGCTGCCGGTGAACCAGGCGAACCAGACCAGCACGCCGCCCAGCACCACCACCATCAACATCAGTGCCAGGCTGATTTCACCGCCCAGCGCGAACGCGCCGTTGCCGGCCGCCCACATCAGCCACGCCACCGGCAACACACCGAGCACCGCGCACAGATAGATGAGCCATTCGCGCGGCAGGCCCAGCACCTTCTGCTTCAACGCCGCCGGTTGCGGCGGCTCGGCGTGGCCCTGCAGGTACTTCTGGCCCCACAGGAACATCGCCAGGCCGGCCAGCATGCCGATGCCGGCCGCACCGAAACCGTACTTCCAGCCGTAGGCCTCGCCGAGGAAGCCGCACACCAGCGATGAGAACAGCGCGCCCAGGTTGATGCCGGCGTAGAACAGCGAGAAACCCGAATCGCGGCGCGGATCGTCCTTGGCGTACAGCTTGCCGACAATGGTGGAGATGTTCGGTTTCAGGAAACCGACGCCCATGATGATCAGCGCCAGCGACAGGTAGGTCACCGCCAGTGCCGAGGTGTCGCGCACCACTTCGCCGTTCACCCGGTACGCAGCGTGGCCTTCGACGGCCATGCCGAGGTGGCCGAGTACCAGCAGGATGCCGCCGAACAGCACGGCCCGGCGCATGCCCAGCCAGCGGTCGGCCAGCATGCCGCCGAATACAGGGATGCAGTACACCAGGCCACCGTAGGCGCCGAGCAGGTCCAGGCCGGCCTTGTCGCCGAACAGGTGGTACTTGGTCAGGTACAGCAGCAACAGCGCCTTCATGCCGTAGAAGGAGAAGCGCTCCCACATTTCGGTGAAGAAGCAGACGTAGACGCCTTTGGGGTGGCCCAGGAAGTCGTCGGAAGCGATAGCGGTGGAATTCATCGCGGAATTATAGGCCTGTGGCCCGATCCGATTTCAGTAGATCCACGCCATGCGTGGATTGCCGGACTGGCCTGGGCGATCACAGATACCGCAACCACGCCAGGTCACGCCTTCGCACCTTGAACCGCGCGAATGCCCGGGTCGGCGGGTACAGCACCACCGCCAGCGCACAGGCCACCAGCAGCAGGCCGCTGACCGAATCCAGGGCATACAACTCGCCATGGGTCGGCCCCCAGGCCGCCAGCGCGCCCAGGTACAGCGCCTTCAGCACATACAGGTGCAGCAGGTAGAAGAACATCGGCGCGGCGCCGATATCGGCCAGCGGGCGCAGCGCACGCGCCAGTGGCGGCCATTCGTACAGGCGCAGCAGCAACAACCCCACGCCCAGGGTCAGCAGCAGGAACTGCAATGACGGCGGGTACTTGGTGATGTTGAGGATGCTCAGCCAGGTGCGCAGTGCTGTGGTCTGGTACTGCCAAGGGGCATCCCCGTACTCGTTGGCGAACCGCAGTAAGGCGAACAGGGCCAGCGCGCCGACGCCTGCCCACAGCAGCCAGTGATGACGCTGTGCCGGCGCGCGCTCGCGGGCGAACCAGGGCCCCATCAGATAACCCAGGGCGATCACCCCGATCCACGGCAGCACCGGGTAGGAGGTGCGCAGGCGCAGCGCGCCGGCCTCGATCCAGTCGCGCTGGTGCAGCACTTTCCACAGCACCGCCAGCAGGCCATTGCCTTGCACCCGCAAGCCGTCGAACAGGTTGTGCCCGGCCACCACCGCGATTGCCAGCACCAGCAGGGCCGGGCGTGGCAGCCAAAGCAGCCCGGCCAGCGCGATCATGCTCAGCCCGATGGCCCAGATCACCTGCAGGTACAGGGTTTCCGGCGGCAGCTGGAAGGTCCAGGCGAAATTCACCAGGGTCAGTTCCAGCACGACCAGGAACAGCCCGCGCTTGAGCAGGAACGCGGCCGTGGCCCGGCGCGGATCCGCCTGGCGCTGGCCGTACAGCCAGGCCGACAGGCCGGTCAACAGGACGAACACGGGTGCGCACAGGTGGGCCAGCAGACGGCAGGCGAACAGCGCGGGGGAGACCGTCGCCGCGTCCATCGGGTCGCTCACCTGGTGCTGCAGGAAGAAGGTCTCGCGCACGTGGTCGAGCAACATCAACAGCATCACGGTGCCGCGCAGCTGGTCGATGGAGGCCAGGCGGGTAGTGGGGGAAGGAGCCACGTGCGAGGTTCGGTCGGCGTGACAGGATATAACATTACAATTGCGTCTTTCCAGCGTGTGCTGGGCGGTTCCGACGAGCGCGCGCGTCGGCTCAGGGCAGGCAAACCGAGGGGCTCCAGCCCAGCGCCTCGTCGTAGTGGACCTGGATCGCTCGCAGGCTCCCGTCGGGGGTGGCCTTCAAGCAGAATCGGGCGCTGTGGTGTTGCGTGGCGCCGGTCCTGGTGGCCGACAGCGAAACGTCGTACAGGCGTCCGGGCTGCAGCGGCATCGCCGTCTGTCTTGAAATGGCGTTGGCTGGCACTTCTCCGTAGACCACGCAGGCTCCGGGTGGAAGTGGGATTGATGCGGGATGGGCAAAGTAGAACGACCATTGCCGCCGCAGCGGTGGAGTAATTGCGTCATGCACCTCCACACCAAACACCTCCGGAGTTTTACCGATACGCTTGCGCTCCTTCCTGGGTAGTCCGAAACAAGGTTTGCCGGCGTGGTCGGTGATCTCGACTGCGCCAATGCGGCTCCAGGCAGATGCGTAATCGCAAAGCGGCATCAGGCAGGTCAGGGTCACGACAGCCACGACCGGTGATTTGATCGGGCGGATCCGCAGTGGGTTGTTCATCGGGCGGCTCAGCGTCATCGGTTCAGATCATGAACACGATGCACGGGGCGTTGAGGCACTTCAAACGATGATGGCTGGAATGCTGCAGTACTGGTTGGCCTGGCCCCCTGCAGGACATGAGACAGCGAGGCCCGGCAGCCGTCCGGGATGTGCCCCATGCGCTTGATGCGTTGGCCGAGTTTGGCCGGAAGCGACTATCTCACTGCCGACCTGGCCGCAACCCTCCCGAACCGCACTGGACTTGCCGCCTCCTGAACGCTAGCGTGCAAGGGATTTTTTGCCAGCAGGGGCTTCCATGAACCACGACGCTGCGCCCAAGCAGCTCACCTTCCGCGCAGTGGCCCTGGCCATCGTGCTGGCGGTGGTGCTGTCGGCCGCAAACGCCTACCTCGGTCTGTTCGCAGGCCTGACCATCGCCACCGCCATTCCCGCCGCGGTGATTTCCATGGGCGTGCTGCGCCTGCTGGGCGGTGGCTCCATCCTTGAAAACAACATCGTGCAGACCGGCGCATCGGCCGGTTCGTCGATCGCCGCTGGTGTGATCTTCACCATCCCGGCGCTGGTGATCATGGGCTACTGGCCGGACTTCAAGTACTGGTGGGTGCTGGGCATCGCCGGCCTCGGCGGCCTGCTGGGCGTGTTGTTCTCGGTGCCGCTGCGTCGTTCGATGATCGTCGAAGACCCGCTTCCGTTCCCGGAAGGCAAGGCTGCGGCGGAAGTGCTCAAGGCCGGTGAGAATCCGGGCCCGGGCCTGAAGATCCTCGGCCTGTCGGCGGTGATCGGTGCCTTCGTCAAGCTGGCCGCGGAAAGCGGCATGCGCCTGATCCCGGATGCCTGGGCCACCTCGGCCTACGTCGGCAGCTCCAAGGTCACCGCCTTCATCGGTACCAACCTGTCGCCGGCACTGCTGGGCGTGGGCTACATCGTCGGCCTCAACGTCGGCATCGTGGTGGTGTCCGGTTCGATCCTGACCTGGCACATCGCCATTCCGATCTACCAGGCGTTCTTCATGAACACCGATCCGGCACTGGCCGCGTCGGTTGCCGCGGCTTCGTCCACCGAGGCGGCGTTCGCCATCTGGGGCGCGAAGATGCGCTACCTGGGTGTCGGCGCGATGCTGATCGGTGGCATCTGGACCCTGATCTCGCTGCGCAAGTCGCTGCTCAACGGCGTCAAGAGCGGCTTTGCCGCCGCCCGCAAGAGCGGTGGCCCGGTGCTGGCGCACACCGAGCGCGACCTGCCGATGAAGTGGATGCTGGTGGCCCTGGTGGTCTTCGTGCTGCCGCTGCTGGCCCTGTACCAGGCCATCGTCGGCCAGTGGCACGTGTCGATCCCGATGACCCTCATCATGATCGTCGCCGGCTTCCTGTTCGTTTCGGTCTCGGCCTACCTGGCCGGCCTGATCGGTTCGTCCAACAACCCGGTGTCGGGCATCACCATCTCCACCATCCTGTTCGCCTCGGCCGTGCTGGTCGTGCTGCTGGGCGCCGACGGCCTGAAGCCGGTCGGTGCCGGCGGCGCGCCGCTGGGCGCCGTGGCCGCCATCATGATCGGCGCGGTGGTGTGCTGCGCCGCTGCGGTTGGTGGTGACAACCTGCAGGACCTCAAGGCCGGCTACATCGTCGGCGCCACCCCGTGGAAGCAGCAGCTGATGCTGGGCATCGGTGCCTTCTCGTGTGCGCTGATCATGGCCCCGGTGCTGAACCTGCTGGCCACCGCCTACGGCATCGGCGTGAAGTCCGAGCTGCACCCGAACGCGCTGGCCGCACCGCAGGCCAACCTGATGGCCTCGGTGGCCAAGGGCCTGTTCGGTGGTGAACTGCCGTGGACCTTCATCGGCATCGGTGCCGTGGTCGGTGCCGCCATCATCGCCTTCGACAGCTGGCTGAAGGCGCGCAACGCCCGCTTCCGCGTGCCGGTGCTGGCCGCCGCCATCGGCATCTACCTGCCGCTGGAGCTGATGGTGCCGATCTTCCTCGGCGGCCTGATCGCCCACCTGGTCGAGCGCTTCCACAAGGTGCGTGCCGATGACGAAGAAGGCCGCGACCGCGTGCACAAGCCGGGCGTGCTGTTCGCCGCGGGCCTGATCACCGGCGAAGCGCTGATGGGCATCGCCATCGCGATTCCGATCGTGGTCAGCAGCCGCGCCGACGTGCTGGCCGTGCCGTTCCACCTGCCGGGCGCGCAGTGGATCGGCCTGGCCGTGCTGTTCCTGGTCGGCTGGCTGATCTACCGCACCGGCAAGTACGCCAAGGCGTAAGGGGGCTCTGCCCCTGGGTTCAACGGGTAGTGCCGGCCGCTGGCCGGCAATCCCGGAATCCCGTGATACCCCTGGTTGCCGGCCAGCGGCCGGCACTACCGCAGACCCCGCTTCGGCGGGGTTTGCTCTTTCTGGCGACGGGGCCAACCCCGCAGGCAGCCATGACCGATGGCCTTGGCAGCCCCGGCCGCACGGGCCTACCATCGGTTTTTTGCCGTCCTGCGGAGACCCCGATGAAACTGCGTCATGCCCTGCTGCCACTGAGCCTGCTGGCCGCCCTGCCCAGCGTCGCCGCTGCCCGTGGCCTGGAAGTCCGCGACATGGTGGCCATGGACCGCGTCTCCGCGCCGGTGCTGACCGCTGACGGTGGCACCGTGGTGTTCGCCAAGCGCAGCGTCGATGCCAACCTGAAGGCCTCCACCGCGCTGTTCGCGCGCAACCTGCGTACCCGCGATGCGGCGCCGCCGAAGCAGATCACCCCGGCCGGCTGGAACGTCAATTCCGCTTCGCTGTCGGCCGATGGCCAGACCGTGTATTTCCTCAGTGCCAGGAACGGCAGCCAGCAGCTGTACGCGCAGCCGATCAGCGGCGGTGCTCCGCGCCAGCTGACCGACTTCCCGGTCGACGTGGACAGCTACCACGTGTCGCCCCAGGATGACCGCGTGCTGTTCAGCGCCGGCGTGTTCCAGGACTGTGCCTCGGACCTGGCCTGCACCGAGAAGAAGCTGAAGGAAAAGAAGGACGCCAAGGCCAGCGGCCAGGTGTGGGATTCGCTGTTCGTGCGCCACTGGGACACCTGGAACGACGGTCGCCGCAACACCCTGTTCGTCGCTCCGCTGCCGACGGCCAAGGCCGGTGCGGTCAAGGGCGCGTCGGCGCTGAGCGCGACCATCGATGGTGATGCGCCGTCCAAGCCGTTCGGCGGCAATGATGACTTCGCGTGGTCGCCGGACGGCGCCAGCGTGGTGGCCAGCATCCGCGTGGCCGGCAAGCAGGAGCCGTGGTCGACCAACTTCGACCTGTACCGCTTCGACGCCGCCGGCAAGCAGGCGCCAGTCAACCTGACCGCCTCCAACCCGGCCTGGGATGCCGGCCCGGTGTTCAGCGCGGACGGCAAGACGCTGTTCTACCGTGCGATGAAGCGCCCGGGCTTCGAGGCCGACCGCTTCGGCCTGATGGCGATGGACCTGGCCAGCGGCAAGACCCGCGAAATCGCGCCGCAGTGGGATCGCTCGGCGGGCGGCATCACCCTGTCTGCCGATGGTGCCAGCATCTACACCACGGCCGATGACCTTGGCGAACACCCGCTGTTCCAGATCGACGTGGCCAGCGGCAAGGCCACCAAGCTGATCGGCGACGGCAGCGTGACCTCGGTGGATGTGGCCGGCAACAGCGTGGCGATCACCCGCAACAGCCTGAAGAGCAACGACCAGGTGCTGGTCGGCCTGCTGCCGGCTGCCGGCCAGCCGATCGGCGAACTGCGCGCGCTGACCCCGGCCGCCGGTGAGGTGCTCAAGGACGTCAGTTTCGGCGACTACGAGCAGTTCGAGTTCAAGGGCTGGAACAACGACACCGTGCATGGCTATGTGGTCAAGCCGCACAACTACCAGGAAGGCAAGTCCTACCCGGTCGCGTTCCTGATCCACGGTGGCCCGCAGGGCAGCTTCGGCAATGGGTGGAGCTACCGTTGGAATCCGCAGACCTACGCGGGCCAGGGCTACGCCGTGGTGATGATCGACTTCCACGGTTCCACCGGCTACGGCCAGGCCTTCACCGATGCGATCAGCCAGCACTGGGGCGACCGCCCGCTGGAAGACCTGCAGAAGGGCTGGGACGCGGCGCTGAAGAAGTATTCCTTCCTCAACGGTGACAAGGCCTGTGCGCTGGGCGCCAGCTACGGCGGCTTCATGGTCAACTGGATCGCCGGCAACTGGAACAGCCCGTTCAAGTGCCTGGTCAACCACGATGGCGTGTTCGACCAGCGCATGATGGGCTACGCCACCGAAGAACTGTGGTTCACCGAGTGGGAGCAGGGCGGCACGCCGTACCAGAAGGCCGCGAACTACGAAAAGTTCAACCCGGTCAACCACGTGGCGGACTGGAAGAAGCCGATCCTGGTCATCCACGGCCAGCAGGACTTCCGCATTCCGGTCGAGCAGGGCCTGGCCGCGTTCACCGCTGCCCAGCGCCAGGGCATCGAATCGAAGTTCCTGTACTTCCCGGATGAAAACCACTGGGTGCTGAAGCCGAACAACAGCATCCTGTGGCACGACACCGTCAATGCCTGGCTGAAGCAGCACATCGGCAACTGATGACTGCAGCGCCGCCCTTCGGGGCGGCGCTTTTGTTTCGCCATCTGCTTTACCGGTGGGGGCCGACCGTTGGTCGGCACACCCTCATGATCCGCCGCCAACAGCAGCCGGCCAGCGCCCGGCTCTACCCAGAGCACCTGCATGATCCAGAACGACATCGTCGTCTTCGGCTTGATCGCCGCCACCCTTGGCGCCGTGTTCTGGACCGCTTCGCGCGAGCAGGGCCTGTGGAAGCGCTTCTACACGTTCGTGCCGGCGCTGCTGCTGTGCTACCTGATTCCCGGCATCTACAACACTGTCGGCCTGATCGATGGCCAGAACACCAAGCTCTACAACCCGATCGCACGCGACATCCTGCTGCCGGCAGCGTTGATCCTGCTGACCCTGGCGGTGGACATCAAGGGGATCCTGCGGCTGGGCCCGAAGCTGGTGCTGATGTACCTGGGCGCCTCGGCCAGCATCATGCTCGGTGCGGTGGTGGCGTTCCTGGCGATGCGCGCGCTGCATCCGGAAACCGTGGCCGGTGACACCTGGGCCGGCATGGCCGCATTGGCAGGCAGCTGGATCGGTGGCGGTGCCAACATGCTGGCAATGCGCGAAGTATTCGACGTCAATGCGACCACGTTCGGCCAGTTCGCGGTGGTCGATGTCGGTGTCGGCTACGTGTGGATGGCGGCACTGATCTTCCTGGCGGGGCGGGCAGCGAAGATCGACGCGCGCAGTGGCGCCGATACCTCGGCCATCGATGAACTGAAGGAGCGCATCGCGCGCTTCCAGGCCGAACATGAGCGCATTCCCAGCCTCACCGACCTGATGCTGATCGTGGCGGTGGCCTTCGGCGGCGTGGGCCTCTCGCACGCCATCGGCGCGCCGCTGGCAGCATGGTTCAAGGCCAACGTCAGCTGGGCCTCGCAGTTCAGCCTGGACGCGCCGTTCGTGTGGGTGGTGGTGCTGTCGACCACGCTGGGCCTGAGCCTGAGCTTCACCCGTGCGCGCACGCTGGAAGGCGCGGGCGCATCGCGCCTGGGCTCGCTGCTGCTGTACTTCCTGATTGCCTGCATCGGCATGCAGATGGATCTGCTGGCGCTGCTGGATCGCCCGTGGCTGTTCCTGCTCGGCCTGATCTGGATTGCCGTGCACATCGTGCTGCTGTGGTGCCTGGGCAAGCTGCTGAAGGTGCCGTTCTTCTATTTCGCCATCGGTTCGCAGTCGAACATCGGTGGACCGGCCTCTGCGCCGGTGGTGGCCGCGGCGTTCCATCCGGCACTGGCGCCGGTGGGGGTGCTGCTGGGCACGATGGGCTATGCCACCGGCACATACCTGGCCTACATCGTCGGCATCACCCTGCGCGCGCTGGCCGGGCAGGGCTGATGGGGTAGTGCCGGGCGCTGGCCGGCAACCAGGTAATGCTTCACGGGTTCATGAGGTTGCCGGCCAGCGGCCGGCACTACCGATGCGTTACGCCACCGGCAACCCGCGTTCGATCCGCCACGCCTTCGCGTCTTCGGCGTCCTGCTCGAACCGCGCAGAGTGAAAAGAGGGGCGCCGCAAGGTCCGACGCGTCGCCACGCGCCCGTGGCCAACCGCGCCCGCGGCCTTACGCCACCGGCAATCCGCGTTCGATCAACCACGCCTTCGCGTCTTCGGCGTCCTGCTCAAACCACGCCTGTGTCGACCCCAGCCGATACGTGTACCCCCAGGCATCCATGTCGGCCATCAACCGCGCACTGCCAACACCAGGCAGCTGCCCGGCCAGCACGATCTGCAGGTAGCAGGTGGCATCTTCCTCGGCGACCGAATCGGTGGCGTCGGTGTGCACCTGCGCGCGCCGCTCCGGCGGCAATACGATCAGGTGGCAGGCTTCATGCAGCATCGAATGCACCGGGGTGTCATCGCGCACATAGACATTGCTGGCGATGATGCCCGCCTCGGGCTCGCCCCAGTAGCTGCCGGGAATCGGTTCGCCTGCGGCCACGTGGTGCAGGCGAAGGCCATGCGCGGCGAGCAGGCACTGCGCGTCGGCGAAGGCGATGTCGCCCACGCAGGTGATGTCCACGGCGGTTGTCGTATCGGTCATGCAGGTCACGCGGCCCCGCCCATGCAGGCACGGGCGGGGCGGGGCATCAGGGTTTGTCCGGGCCTTCAGGCAGCGCCACGGAGATGTCCAGCACATCGTGCTGGCCATCCTTCACCAGGTCGACCTTCACCGCATCGACGTCGATGTTCACGTACTTCTTGATCACTTCCAGCAGCTCGCGCTGCAGCAGCGGCAGGTAGTCCGGGCCACCGCGGTGGCTGCGTTCCTGCGCGATGATGATCTGCAGGCGGTTCTTTGCGGTTTCGGCGGTGGTCTTCTTCGCTTTGAGGAAATCGAACAGGCCCATGCTTACCCTCCGAACAGCTTGCTGAAGAAGCCCTTCTTCTCGACGCTGGTGAAGCGCATCGGGCGATCTTCGCCGAGGATGCGCGCGACGGCGTCGTCATACGCCTGGCCGGCAGCGGATTCGACATCCAGGATCACCGGTTCGCCCTTGTTGGAGGCATTGAGCACATCGCCCGATTCGGGGATCACGCCGATGGCCTTCAGCCCCAGCACTTCCTCGACGTCGGCGATGCTGAGCATCTCGCCGGTTTCCACGCGCAGCGGGGTGTAGCGGGTCAGCAGCAGGAAGGCAGGCACGTTCTGGCCGGATTCGGCCTTGTGGGTCTTCGAGTCCAGCAGGCCGATGATGCGGTCGGAGTCACGCACCGAGGACACTTCCGGGTTCACCACCACCACGGCGCGGTCGGCGAAGTACATCGCCAGGAATGCTCCCTTCTCGATGCCGGCCGGCGAGTCGCAGATGATGTAATCGAAGCCATCGGCGGCCAAGTCCTTCAGGACCTTGCCCACGCCTTCCTGGGTCAGTGCGTCCTTGTCGCGGGTCTGCGAGGCGGCCAACACATACAGGTTGTCGAAGCGCTTGTCCTTGATCAGGGCCTGCTTGAGGGTGGCTTCGCCATGCACGACGTTGACGAAGTCGTACACCACGCGGCGTTCGCACCCCATGATCAGGTCGAGGTTGCGCAGGCCGACGTCGAAGTCGATCACCGCCACCTTCTTGCCGCGCCGCGCCAGGCCACAGGCCAGGCTCGCGCTGGAAGTGGTCTTGCCCACGCCGCCCTTGCCGGAGGTGACTACGATGATTTCAGCCAAAGGACTTCTCCTGGTTCTGCATTAGTTTGGGGCTGCGTCAGTCCAGCGCAGCGATCTTGATCTGGTCCTGTTCCAGCCACACCTGCACGGCCTTGCCGCGCAGGTTGTCCGGAACATCGTCCAGTACCTTGTAGTGGCCTGCAATGGCCACCAGTTCCGCATGGAAATCACGGCAGAAGATGCGTGCCGCGGTGTTGCCCTGGGCCCCTGCCAGCGCGCGGCCGCGCAGGGTGCCGTAGATATGGATGCTGCCATCGGCGATGACCTCGGCGCCGGCGCCGACGGTGGCCATCACGGTCAGGTCGCAGTTCTCCGCGTACAGCTGCTGGCCTGAACGCACGTTGCCCAGCTGCATGCGGCCCGGCTGCGGCGCGGCTGCATCGGCGATCTTGGCTACCGGTGCGGCCGGGGCTGGCTTCGGTTCGGCACGCGCGGCGCGGCGCGGTTCCGGTGCGGGCGGCGGCGGGGCCGCTTCGGCCTCGGCACGTTCGTACTGGGCGCGGAACTTGGCCAGCAGCGGCAGGCCGAGCTGCTGCGAGAGCAGGTCGACCGCGCTGGTGCCATAGGCCAGCGCCACCGGCAGCACGCCGGCGCTGCGCAGGCCATCGACCAGCGCCTGTGCGGTGGCAACGTCCGGAACCTGGCTCAGGCCGCCGAAATCGAGGATCACCGCCGCGCGGCCGAACAGCTTCGGCGCGCGGGTCACGCGCTCGCGCATTTCCTGCACGAGGCGTTCGACATCAAGGGTACGGATGCGAAGGTTGGCGATGCCCACCTGGCCGATCTTCAGTTCACCGGCCTGTTCGTAATCGAAATTCACCGCCACGCTCAGGTCCCCGTCGGCCGCTGTGCCTGCGCCGGCAGCTGCCGGGCGCGTGTCCATGCCACATCCGGCAGCTTGCCGCCGTAGGTCTCCTGGACCCACGGGTAGCTGCACAGTTCCTTGGCCAGCATGCTGGCACGCACATCGACCTGGGCCATGGTGTTCTGGCCCAGCTCGCGGAAGCCGAAGCTGCCGTGGAAGAGCAGGGCGGCATCGGCGCCGTGGTCGAGGAAGACTTCGCAGGTCATCTGCGGGTAGCGCAGCTCGGCAAAGCTCTGCGCGTCGGCATAGAACGCACGGCCGACGCCACCGCCGCGGCGGCGGCTGGCGACCACGATGCGGTCGATGTAGAAGAAGGGGGTGTCCAGCTGCTGCTTGAACCAGGCGAAGTTGCTGCTGTCGTGCTGGCTGTCGCTGCCGAAGCCGATCAGGAAGCCGGCCAGGTTGCCGTCGCGCTCGGCGACGCGGAAATACTCAGCGGTTTCATAGAACAGGCGCAGGCGGGCCGCATCCAGGGGAAGGATGGCCAGGCCAGCGTTGTTGTTCAAAGCCAGGACGGAATCGAGCTCGTGCTCGCGCACGTCGCGGATGACAATCGACATTGTGACTCCGTGGGGTAACGCGGTTGGTCCATCAAGGGACCCTGCGCACGATTATTGCATGCCCGGGGTGGGCTGCGGCATGAACAGGCGACCGGGCAGGCATGACTTCCGTGGGGTGCGGTGTGCAGGCCGGGCCCGTAGAGTGCTGGCATGTTGGGAGTCCTCAGCCATACCCGCGTCCTTCGCCTGGCCGGCCTGTTCACCTGGGTCATGGTCGGTCTGCCCCTGGCGTACTCGCAGTTCGAGAACCTGCACAGCCGCGGTGACATGGGCGGCTGGGCGGTCCTGCTGTTCGTCGCCTACCTGTCCTTCGGCACCTCCTATTACTGGCTGACCCGCATCCTGCGCAGCGACAGCCCCACCAGCTGGCTGGACCGCGGCCTGCTGCTGCTGCTGACGATTTCGGCGCTGGGCGTCAGCTTCCTCAGCGGCTCGGGCCTGGGCAGCATCCTGATGATGGTGGCCGCCGGGGTCATCCCGTGGATGCTGTCGGTGCGGCTGGGCGTGCTGTGGCTGCTGGTCAGCCAACTGGCGGTGGCCCCGGTCTACTACTTGCTGCTGCGCTTCCCGTTGTTCGAAGCGGTGATGCAGTCGCTGCTGTACGGCGGCTTTTCCATGTTCATCTTCGTGACCAGCCTGGTTGCCCGGCAGCAGACCGAGGCGCGCGACGAACAGCGCCGGCTCAATTCAGAGTTGCGTGCCACCCGCGCCTTGCTTGCCGAGAGTGCGCGCGTCAATGAGCGCACCCGCATCTCGCGCGAGCTGCATGACCTGCTGGGCCACCAGCTGACCGCGCTGACCCTGAACCTGGAAGTGGCCGGGCACCTGGCCGAAGGGCAGGCGCTGGAGCACGTGAAGCGCTCCCACACCTTGGCCAAACTGCTGCTGGGCAACGTGCGCGAGGTGGTCAGCCAGCTGCGCGAGACCGGTGCGATCGACCTGGCCGCGGCGCTGCGCCCGCTGACCGAGAACGTGCCCTCGCTGGACATCCAGCTGGAGATCGAGGATCCGCTGAACGTGGAAGATCCCCAGCGGGCCCACGTCCTGCTGCGCTGCACGCAGGAGATAATCACCAACGCGGTGCGCCACGCCGGTGCGCGGCACCTGTGGATCAAGGTGTACCGTGAAGCCCCGGACCGGGTGGTGGTGGAGGCCCGCGACGACGGTGTCGGCGCGGACATGGTCAATGTGGGCAATGGCTTGCGCGGCATGCGCGAGCGCCTGCAACAATGTGGTGGCCAGCTGCAGATCGAGACCCGTCCCGGTGAAGGCTTCCGCCTGCGGGCAACGGTGCCGGCAACGGTGCTGGTGGCCGCCCTTACCAAGGTTCCTGAAGGAGTACGTTGATGATTCGCGTCTGCCTGGTCGATGACCAAACCCTGGTGCGGCAGGGAATCCGCTCCCTGCTGGCGCTCGACGATGGCATCGAGGTGGTGGCCGAGGCCGGCGATGGCCGGCAGGCGGTCGAGCTGATCCCGCAGGTGCGCCCCGACGTGGTCCTGATGGACATGCGCATGCCGGTGATGTCCGGACTGGAAGCGCTGCAGGTGCTGTCGCGGCAGGAACAGCTGCCGCCGACCATCATCCTCACCACCTTCGATGACGATCAGCTGGTGCTGGCTGGCCTCAAGGCCGGTGCCAAGGGTTACCTGCTCAAGGATGTGACCCTGGCACAGCTGGTCGGTGCCATCAGGACCGTGGCCGAGGGTGGTTCGCTGGTACAGCCGGCGGTGACCCAGCGCCTGTTGTCGGGCCTGGAGCACATGCGCAACGAGTTCGTCAGCCTGGACCGCCCGGATCCGCTGACCGACCGCGAGACCGAGATCCTGCGGCTGATGGCCAGCGGCTTCTCCAACAAGGAGATCGCCAACTCGCTGGGCGTGGCCGAGGGCACCATCAAGAACCACGTGTCCAACATCCTCTCCAAGCTGGGTGTGCGCGACCGTACGCGCGCGGTACTGAAGGCGTTCGAACTCCAGCTGGTCTGAGGAAAATCGTTTCGGTACAAAGACTTGGGTGATGGCAGGGGGTTCCGGCCAAGGTGCCCCCCTACTTGCCGGGCAGCGGTATGCGTTACCCTTCGAATTCTTTGTCCATACAAATACGCAGCCGGCAGGGAAACCGGTGCGCCAATCCCGATAAACAATGCCCGCGAAGCCTGCTAGGATTGGCGCTTCGCTTCAATCAACCCGGCCGTGGGATCGGCCCCGGAGACTCTCTGAATGACCCGTATTATCGAGTTCCTGATCGCCTTGGGGATCGTGGCTGGCCTGTTCGTCATCATTGGCGTATGTCTGCCGGGCGAGCGTCACATCACCGAAAGCATCGAGACCAACCGCAAGATGACGATCGTGTACGACACGGTCAGCAGCCTGCGCCGCTTCAAGGACTGGAACCCGCTGGTACTGCGCGATCCCGCCGTTGAACTGAAGCTGTCCGGCCCGGCCTCCGGCAAGGGTGCCACCCTGGACTTCACCTCCAAGGACCTGGGCACCGGCTCCTGGAAGATCACCGACGCCGAAGAGAACAAGCGCGTTGCGATCGCCATCGAAGACGCCACCAAGGGTCACGACAAGGTCACCACCTTCACCCTGGAGCCGACCGGCAAGGGTGGCCGCAACGTGAAGATCACCCAGGACTACTCGGTGAAGTACGGCTTCGACCTGTTCGGCCGTTATGCAGGCCTGTATGTCAGCCGTCAGATCGGCGACGACATCAAGATGGGCCTGTCGCGCATGGCCAACATGCTGGCTACCGTCCCGAACGTCGACTACCGCACGCCGGAAGCCCCGCTGACCGATCTGGCCATCGTCGATGTGCCGGCTGAGGATCTGCTGGTCGTCAACGCCGGTAACGTGGACCGCGGTCAGGACACGATCACCAAGTCCATCAAGGACAACCAGGAGTGGATCAAGCGCGTGATGGAGGCCAATGGCCTTGAAGCCGCCGGTCCGTTCCGCATCATCACCACCGACTTCGGCCAGGAGAAGTACGCCTTCGACATCGCCCAGCCGGTGAAGAAGAAGGGTGCTGAAGGTGCCACCGCTGAGGCCCTGACCGTCAAGATCGACGGTGGCGCTCCGGTGAAGTACGTGCACGTGGCTCCGCACCGCTCGGCACATGCGGCCTACACCGGCCACATGGCGGGTCTGGACGTTGCCCGCAACGGCCTGCGCGCCTGGGCTGTGACCTCCGGCAACGAAGTGATCGACCGTCCGTACGAAACCTGGAAGGATGGCATCGACAAGTCGTTCACCCCGGAAGGTACCTACGACATTTACTGGGCCGTCAAGTAAGCCTCGGCTGACCCATGTAGTGTTGGACACGAAAACGCGCCGCTCATTGCGGCGCGTTTTTTTTCATCTGGCGCCCGGAAAGGGCGCTGTGCAAGGAGCCCCCATGTTCAACCTGGAACGTCGCGCACGTAAGCCTTCCCTGCTGGCCTGCCTTGGTGCGCTGCTGGCGGCGGCCTCGATCGGCCTGTCCGCCTACGCATCGCACGGTGTGGCTGACCCGCTTTCACAGCAGCACCTGAACATGGCGGCACTGTATGCGTTCGCGCATGGCGCGGTGCTGGTGGCGCTTGGCCCGCGTGCGCAGGGGGCGACCGCGCACCTGGCGCTGTACGTGCTGCTGCTGGGCGTGTTGCTGTTTTCCGGCAGCCTGGTGGGTGGTGCGTTGTGGCAGTGGCCGACGCGGATGGCGCCGATCGGGGGCACCAGCATGATGGCCGGGTGGGTGTTGCTGGCGATCAATGCGTTGAGGCGGTGACGGTCGCAGGGCTGTCGCTCCGATCCATGCCGATGCGATCGTGATGGTTCATGGGCGTTACTTTTCTTTTCGCGCGAAAAGAAAAGTAACCAAAAGAAACGCGCCGCCGGCCGCGAGCCGGCGCTGCGCACCGGTCCCCTGCGCTCCTCGGCCCGTCGAGGGGCGGTGCGGGAACTCGCTGCGCTCAGACACCCGCACCTCTTCGCCCTCGCCGGACCTGCGGTGCTCGGCTCGCTTGAAGGCGGACCCAACAGCCGCGCGCTGATCCCTTATAGAAGCTTCGAGCGAAGCGACCCGCTTTTGTCTTTGCTCTCTTGTTCCATCCCGCGGCCATGCGCTGACCGCTCCAGGCTTTCGCCACGAGGGGCTCAGCCGTTGGCCGGTCTCCAGCACCAGTGCCACGGTTCGTAGACGATGCCGTGCGGGTTGTCGCGCGGGTAACTCAGATGGAAGCCGTGCCCGCCGGCATGCGCCTGCAGCCACGCGAACGCATCGGTGGCGTCGAACGATTCTTCAGCCGGCGCGTCGCCCGGTGTGCCGATGTCCAGTGCGTGGCCGCTGTGGTGTTCGCTGAAACCCGGTGCGGCATTCACCTTCAGGATCTCGGCCACGCTCAAGCCGCGCGCCAGCTTCCGTTCGAAGATGCCCAACTGGTAGGCATGGCTGCGGAAGCCGGAGATGGCATCCAGCGCAATTCCATCCTGTGCCGCGTGCAGTCGCATCCGCCGCCAGCCCTGCGCGGCGCCACGGCGCAGCCACAACGGGCGTGCGAAGCGGTCGCGACCGGCGAAGTGCAGCAGGCACGGCTCGGATTCCAGCGGCAGGCCGCTGTCGTCGGCATAGCGCTGCGCATCCAGGCCAAGCTGCTGCAAGCGCTGCTGCAACCCGGCCAGCGGCAGCCACTGTTCCTGCAGTGCGGCACCGAACGGGCGTGCCGCCGCCGTATCCAGCAGTGCCAGTGCTTCCTCGACCCCGGGCTCGCGCGGCAGGCGCGGCACCATGGCGTGCACACCCTGCGCCAGTACCACCGCCAGATAGCGGCCATCACGCTTGCGCCGCAGCACCCACTGCGCCTGCGACAGCAGGCGTGCATCCAGGTTGCTGCGTGCGCGCAACAGGTGGGCGGGCCACAGCTCGATGGCCTCGGTATTGATCAGCAGGGGGGCGCGTCGTTGCATCGCCGCAGCTTACTGCCGTGGCGCCGACGCGGCCACCTTGCGCAGCGCATCGAGCAGCGCCTGCGGCCGGTCCACACTGAGCAGCAGCGTGCTGCCATCACTGACCGGCAGGGCGAGCACGCGCGCACGGTCGGTGACCAGGGCGAAGCCCTTGCCGCCTCCCTGCAGGCGAAAGTGGCCCGAGTAGAAGCCCGGCATTGAATAGCCATTGGTTTTGACACGAATGCCGTAGCGGCGGTCACGCTGCAGGTCGACCACCTCGGCCTGGTCCAGCCGCAACTGCGCCACCGGCACCCGCCGCCGGTACATCGTTGAACGGACGTCCAGCACATCGCCGGCCAGTTCCACCCGGCGGCGGAAGAAGGCCGTGCCCAGTCCAATGCCCAGCAGGGCAATCACCAGCAGGCTCCATGCCGCACTGCCGCCCATCCGGAACCAGGGCGGCGACAGCGTTACTGCGATCCAGGGTGCGCTCGCCGGTGCCTTGTACAGCTGCGCATACAGGCAGGCCACGAAGGCAGCCAGCAGCGGCAGCACGATCCAGAGCACGCGCAGCGGCGAGCTCTCGGCCACGTCAAAGGGTTTCGGGTCGCTGCCGCCCATGGTTCAGGCCTCCTTCTTGAACACCAGCATCGCCGGGCGCATCGGCGCCGGGATGATGATGTTGACCAGTTCCCAGCCCAGTTGGCCCTGGCGGCTGAGTTCGGCCTGCACGTCCTCGGGCTTGAGTACACCCATCATGGACGTCTTGACCTCGATGGTCTGGTAGCTCCAGCGCTTGCTCATTCCTTGTCCTCCGGCGATGGCGTGGGTTTCGGCAGGCGTCCTGCCTTGCGCAGGGCGTCGCGCAGTACGTATTCGATCTGCGCGTTGAGGCTGCGCAGCTCGTCGTCAGCCCAGCGCTGTGCCGCGGCCAGGACCTCGGCATTGATGCGCAGCGGATAGGCTTTCTTCTCACTCATGAAAACTCCTGGCGGGGCGGTGGGGCGCCCCGTTGCGAGGATGGCTCAGTAAAGCGAACCGGCGTTGACGATCGGTTGGGTGCCGCGGTCCGAGCACAGCACGGTCAGCAGGTTGCTGACCATGTGCGCCTTGCGTTCCTCGTCCAGTTCAACCACGCCGTTCTTCTGCAGTTCGGCCAGGGCCATTTCGACCATGCCGACTGCACCGGCCACGATGCGCGTGCGCGCGGCGATCACCGCGTTGGCCTGCTGACGCTGCAGCATGGCCTGGGCAATTTCAGCGGCGTAGGCCAGGTGGCTGATGCGTGCGTCGATCACCTGCACGCCGGCGTCGGCCAGACGCTCGGCCAGCTCGTTCTTCAGGTGCTGGGAAATCTCGCTGGCGTGGCTGCGCAGGGCCAGCTGGCCATCCTCGTGCTGGTCGTAGGGATAGCTGGTGGCCATCGCGCGCAGCGCGGATTCGGACTGGATGTGCACGAAGCTCTCGTAGTCGTCCACGTTGTAGACCGCCTCGGAGGCATCGACCACCTGCCAGACGATCACCGCAGCGATCTCGATCGGGCTGCCGTCCAGCTCGTTGACCTTCAGCTTGCCGCTCTCGAAGTTGCGCACGCGCTGGCTGACCCGGCGCTTGGCATAGAAGGGGTTGTTCCAGCGCAGGCCGTTGTCCTTGACCGTGCCCACGTACTTGCCGAACAGGCTCAGCACCGCCGCCTGGTTGGGCTGGATGGTGTACAGGCCGGCCAGGATGAACACGCCCAGCGCCGCCAGCAGGGCGCCCAGCAGCATCAGCAGCAGATTGGGCGAGCCGGCGCTGGCCTTGGCTGCCACACCCAGTACGAACAGGGCGGCGCCAGCGAGGGCGACGAGCAGGGCGCCGGCCAGCGTGCCGAGGCCGTTGAGGGAAGACAGCGACTTCTCTTTCATGGCGGTACGTCCTTGAGGGTTCGTAGAAAAGATATCAAAGTGATATCACTTGTCGACTACCGTTCGTCGGATGCCGTGGCCGGGGCGGTCGGCCAGCTAGAATGCCCACCCGCCTTCACATCGCTGCTGGAACCGCCATGGCCAAGCTTGGAACTCCGTTGTCCCCCTCCGCCACCCGCGTGCTGCTGCTGGGCTCGGGCGAACTCGGCAAGGAGGTGGCCATCGAGCTGCAGCGGCTGGGCGTGGAGGTGATCGCCGCCGATCGCTATGCCGATGCGCCGGCCATGCAGGTCGCGCACCGTTCGCACGTGATCGACATGCTCGACGCGATGGCCCTGCGTGCGCTGATCGCCCAGGAGCAGCCGCACCTGGTGGTGCCGGAGATCGAGGCCATCCACACCGAAACCCTGGTCCAGCTGGAACAGGAACAGGGCCTGCGGGTGATCCCGACCGCGCGCGCTGCGCGCCTGACCATGGACCGCGAAGGCATCCGCCGCCTCGCCGCCGAGACCCTGGGCCTGCCGACCTCGCCGTACCGCTTCGTCGATACCGAGGCCGAATACCGTGCTGCCGTGGCCGCCATCGGCCTGCCGTGCGTGGTCAAGCCGGTGATGTCGTCCTCGGGCAAGGGCCAGAGCACCCTGCGCAGCGAGGCGGACATCGCCCCGGCGTGGGAGTACGCGCAGACCGGTGGCCGTGCCGGTGCCGGCCGCTGCATCGTCGAAGGCTTCATCGATTTCGATTACGAGATCACCCTGCTGACCGTGCGCCATGGCGGTGGCACCTCGTTCTGCGCGCCGATCGGCCATCTGCAGAAGGAGGGTGATTACCGCGAAAGCTGGCAGCCGCAGCCGATGTCGAGCGCCGCGCTGGCGCGTGCCGAAGAGATTTCGCGCGCGATCACCGACGACCTTGGCGGCTGGGGCCTGTTCGGTGTCGAGCTGTTCGTGAAGGGTGATGAGGTGTGGTTCAGCGAAGTGTCGCCGCGCCCGCACGACACCGGCCTGGTGACGCTGGTATCGCAGGAACTGAGCGAATTCGCGCTGCATGCGCGCGCCATCCTTGGCCTGCCGATTCCGGTGATCCGCCAGAGCGGCCCGTCGGCATCGTGCGCGCTGCTGGCCCACGGCGAGGGCGTGCCGTACTTCAACAATGTCGCCGCCGCGCTGCAGGTGCCGGACACCGCCGTGCGCCTGTTCGGCAAGCCGAGCGTGCATGGCCACCGCCGCGTGGGCGTGACCCTGGCGCGCGCGGAAACCATCGACGAAGCACGCGCCATCGCGCGTGATGCCGCCGACGCCATCGGCATCGAACTGCGCCCCTGAAAAAGGAGCGACGACCAACGGTCGTCGCCTACCGAATCCCGGTGGGTACCGACCGTTGGTCGGTACGCTGCTCTACCGCACGTCCACCCACACCAGGTGGTGGTCGCTGCCGTCGGCGATCTTCGCTTCCGGGCTTTCATTGGCCGGCCAGAAGATACCGCTGCCCACGTATTCGAAACCGGTCGAGGGCAGCACGTAGTCCAGGCGCATGGTGCCGGACTTCGGGCCGAAGTCGCCGGTGGCGTGGAACGGTGCGCCCTTGCGCTCGATGCCCTTGGCCGCATAGGCCAGGCTGGTCTGCTCGCCGCCGACGCTGCGCGGGGTTGGGTAGCGCAGCACGCGGGCGTTCTCGATCAGTTCGACGATCGCCTCATGGCGGCCATCGCCATCGACCGGGTCGTTGTTGAGGTCGCCGAGGATCACGAAGCGCGCGTCCTGCTCCAGGCCGCCGCACTGGCCCTTGTCGTCGCACAGCCACGGCTTGTCACCCTTGGACAGGTATTCCTGCCACAGGCGCAGTTCGTCGTGATTGCGCGCTGCGTTGCGCTTCTCCGGACCGTCGAACACCGGCGGGGTCGGGTGCGAGACCAGCGCATGCACCACGCCGGCCGGGGTCTTCACCGGCACGTCCCAATGCGACTTCGACGACAGCCGCAGCTGCGACCACACATGATCGTTGTAGAAGCTCTGGCCGGTACGCGGATCGACCGGGCGGATCGCACCGGGCATCGCGCTCCACTTCAGCAGCTGGAAGCTGCGCACCTTGGCTTCATCGATCGGATAGCGCGACAGCACCAGCATGCCGTACTGGCCCGGGTGCAGGCCGTAGCCCCATGCATCGTTGCCGCGGCTGCGGCCTTCGCCACCGACCACGCCGTTGTTGTCCAGGTCCAGCCCGCTGGGCACGCCGGTGTTGACCGGTGCCAGGTAGCGGTAGGCGAAGTGCAGCGGCTTGCCGCCGCCAGGCTGGGCCACTTCCAGGTAGCGCTTCTGGAACAGGTCGGCGGCGCGATGGGCGTCGTCGAAGTCGAACTCATTCAGCAGCACCAGGTCCGGGCGCACCTGCTGCAGCACCGCGGCGATCTTGCGCGCGTGCTCGCTGTCGCCTTCCAGCTCCTTGATCAGGCCGCCGGCGTCATCGGAGTACAGCGAGGTGTTGTAGGTGGCCAGGCGCAGCGCAGCGGATGGCTTTTCGGTCATCGCGGGGGACGTGGCGAAGGCAGGGGCGGTGGCGCCGCAGAGCAGGGCCAGGGCGAGGATCAGGGGATGGCGGCGGGTCATGTTCATGGGCCGTATTGTGCACCCGGCCCGGTGTCAGCGGTTTGTCAGCGCCCGTCCAGATCATTGTCGAAATCGTGCCAGCGGCGGCCATCGTAGGCTTCCAGCGGACGGAAGCGACGCTTGTAGTCCATCTTCTGGTGGCCGCGGATCCAGTAGCCCAGATACACGTGCGGCAGCCCCTCGCGGCGCGCCCATTCGATCTGTTGCAGGATCGCGAAGGTGCCCAGCCCGCGCGCGGCATGGTCCGGGTCGAAGAAAGTGTAGACCGCCGACAGCCCGTGCTCGGTGACGTCGGTCACCGCCACCCCCAGCAGCTGGCTGGGCTGGCCGTCGTGGCCGGGCAGGCGCATTTCCATGAAGCGGGTGTGCGACCAGCTGCCGATCAGGAACTGCTCGAACTCGTGCGGTCCATGGTCGTCCATGCCGCCGTTGGCGTGGCGGTGGGTGAGGTAGCGGTGATACAGCGCGAACAGGTCGTCGCGGGCGGTGGCGGCGGTGATCCGCACCTCCAGGTCGGCATTGCGGGCGGCGCAGCGGCGCTGGCTGCGGTCCGGAGCGAAGCGCGCCACCGGGATGCGCACCGCCACGCAGGCCTGGCAGTGCGCGCAATGCGGCCGGTAGACCAGGTCGCCGCTGCGGCGGAAGCCCCAGCGCAGTGCCAGCGGATAGAGCGCACCGAGGCGGCGGTCGTTCGGGTCCAGCACCAGGTCGCGTGCCACCCGGTCCGACCAGTACCCGCAGGGGTGCTCGCCGGTCTGGAAAAGTCGCAGTTCGTCGTCTCTGTCGCCATGTATCGCCATGGGCACAGCATAGCCCCAGGTTGTCGCAGTGGCGGCGACTGTCCGGCGGATGAATGGAATCGGCAGTAGCGTCAACCGACGTCGCGCCCGGGCGTTGTTGTCCCCCGAGGGTGAAGTGATCACCCCGACGCTGTTCCCATCCCCAGGAGTGACCTCATGATCCGTACCCCCCTGCTGCTGGCCCTGCTGCTGGGCACCTCCGCTTCCGGTATCGCGCTGGCCGCCGACACCCCGACCACGCCCGCGCCGCGCCCGGCCAGGCTGGACACCAACGGCGACGGCGTCATCGACCGCAGCGAGGCCGCCGCCAACCCGCGCCTGGCCGCGAAGTTCGACGAGCTGGACAAGAACAAGGACGGCAAGCTCTCGCGCGATGAGCTGCCGCGCTGGCAGTATGGGCGACGTGGCCACGGCGGTGAGCGCTGGGCCAAGCTGGACGTCAACAAGGACGGCCGCATCAGCCGCGAGGAAGCCAAGGCCGATCCGCGCTTGGCCGCGCGCTTCGACCAGCTTGATCTGAACAAGGACGGCTACCTGGACAAGGCCGACCGCGAGCTGCGCATGAAGCAGCATCGTGATGCCTGGTTCGCTGCCGCCGACACCAACAAGGACGGCCAGCTGAGCAAGGCCGAGTTCGACGCCGCCAAGGGCCCGATGCACGGTGGCCCGCGCCATGGCGGTCCGCGTGATGGCGCTGCGCCGAAGCCGCAGCGCTGAGGGTCAACGCAGTGAATGACGACAACGCCGGCAGGCTGCCGGCGTTGTCCGTTACACGTTTCCGTTGCGCATCAGCGCATATACCACCAGGCCGATCACGAATACGTTCGCCCCGATGATGCCGGTGCGCCCGTACACGGATTCGTATTTCCAGTTGGTTCCGCTGCGGCCGCGCCGCGCTGAATCGCGCGCGATCATGGGTGCCATCACGCGCTGCAGCGGCACCAGGCACTGGTAGTTCACCGTACCCAGGCCGATGACGAGAATCGCAAGTTGCAGCCAGATCGGCACCTGCAGCATCAGCGAGATCAGCAGGCTGGTGCAGACGACCATCGCGGTGAACGTATTGAGGTGCACGAAGCGCCGCACTGCTGTTCGTTCCTGCTGGGTGTCTGCGAAGCGCAGCAGGAAGCGGCCACCCAGATAGCTGCCGATGATGCCGCCGACGACGCCACCGGCAACGGTGGCCCAGTCGCTGGCGGGAATCAGGTGCAGCTGGCTGGCGGCGGCCGTCAGTGAACCCATGGCAGCCCCGCCTGCGGCACTGACGCCCCCCAGGCCCAGCTTGCTGCCGCCCATGCCGACACCAGCGCCGAGCAGGATCGCTGCGCTGGCCGTGCCGGGCGCGGCCACCAGTACCATCGAAACCACCGCCGTAGCGAATGCGGCGCTCGGCGCGCTGCTGCGCGCGAACTCACCGAAGCGCTGCAGCAGGCCGTCGCGCACCAGGGCACGTGCACGTGACAGGCGCTTGCGCACGGCTGCGTCGCTGAGCCCGAGCAGGTCGGCCACCTGCTGCGAGCGTTGGCCTTCGCGGTAGTACAGCAACAGCACCTCGCGGCTGTCGGCGGGCAGGGCGGAAATGATGTCCTCGGCGGCGATCTCTTCCTCCACCCGCTGCAGGCGGTCGGCCGCGCCCGGGGCCGGGTCGGCGGCCATGCCCATCGCCACCTCGGCGGCCTCGCCGGTCAGCGGCCGGCCACGTTGTGCACGCAGCCAATCGCGGGCCAGGTTGCGGGTGATCTGCCGAAGCCAGGGCAGGAAGCTGGTCGAACTGCGCAGCTGGTGCAGCTGCTGCCAGCCCTTGACGAAGGCTTCCTGGGCGATGTCCTCGCTGGCCTGGCGGTCGCGGGTGATGGCCAGCGCGATGGCGGTGACCGTGTTCTGGCAGGCCAGCACGATGCGGCCATAGGCGTGCTGGCAACCGCTGGCGGCGGCCGGCAGTTCGCGTTCCAGGGTCTGGTCGATCGATGCGGCGAACGTCGTCATGGCGGCGGCTCTCCTGCTGGGATTGTGTCCCATGACGGAGCCGCGCGCCCAATGTGACCGACTTTCTGTGCGGTAGTGCCGGCCGCTGGCCGGCATCCTCATGACAAAAAAGGGGACGGAGGGGATCAAGTCGTTTGAGGCACAAACGACTTGATCCCCTCCGTCCCCTTTTTTGCGGCTGCCGGCCAGCGGCCGGCACTACCCGTGCGTCATTTTGAGGGCTGGATGCGGACCCGCACTTCTTCCTCTTCCGGCGCGGCCTGCGGTGCCGGCTGTGCCCGCTGCGGCTGGGCCTGCGGGGCAGGGGCCGGTGCGACCGGTGCCGGGGCACCACGATGGCGCAGGCCGATCACCAACGCCACGCCGGCGATCACCACCAGCAGGGCGATGCGGATGCGCCAGGCCCAGCTGCGGCCGCCACTGCCCGGTTCCGGCGCGTCGCGGAAGGCGAACTCGGCGGTCGGGTGGTCGCGACGGGTGGTGTCGAGCAGGCGCGCCTCGCGCAGGATTTCACGCGCGCGCGGCTGGTCGTCGGCGCGTACGATCCACACCGCCGGATAGGCGTTGGCGTTGCCCAGGTCGGTATAGCTGAACTGACCGCGGCGGCGGGTCTTGTACGAGCGCCCGTTGGTCACCTTGACGTCGATGCCATGCTCGCGCAGGAGCTCGGCCACGCCTTCGACGGTTTCCACGCGCTGGCTGCTGAAGATCTGGCGCATGGGGTTACTCCTTGGCTGGCACGGCAGCGGCCGCGGCCTGGTCGGGAACGACGCGGATCAGGCCTTCCTGCGCGGTGCTGGCCACCAGCACGCCATTGCGGGTGAAGAACTGGCCGCGGGCCAGGCCGCGCGAATCCTGCGCGCTGGGGCTGTCCAGCGAATACAGCAGCCAGTCGTCGGCGCGGAACGGGCGGTGGAACCAGATCGCGTGGTCGAGCGAGGCCATCTGCACGTGCGGGTGGTAGTAGCTGATACCGTGCGGGAAGGTCGCCGTGCCCAGCAGGTGGAAGTCGGAGGCGTAGGCCAGCAGCGCCTGGTGCAGCTCCGGCGCATCGCCCACCGGTTCGCTCAGGCGCAGCCACACCTGGTGGTAGGGCGGGCGCTTGGGTGGGTTCAGTTCGTCGCGCGGGTACACGTGGCGGAACTCGAACGGGCCACCGCGCGACAGCCAGCGCTGCACCTTGATCGGCAGGCGTTCGAGCACTTCCGCCGGCAGCGGACGATTCGGCTCGATGTCTTCCGGCTGTGGCACTTCGGGCATCTTGTGCTGGTGTTCGGCGCCGGTCTCGGCCTGCTGGAACGAGGCCGCGCAGAAGAAGATCACCTTGCCGTGCTGGATCGCGGTGACCCGGCGCACCGAGAAGCTGCCGCCATCGCGGGTGCGGTCCACGTCGTAGACGATCGGGTGGTCGATGTTGCCAGCGCGCAGGAAATAGGCGTGCAGCGAGTGCACGTGGCGGCCATTGTCGACCGTGGCCTGCGCTGCGGCCAGCGCCTGGCCCAGCACCTGCCCGCCGAACACGTACTTGGTGCCGATGTCGCGGCTCTGCCCGCGGAACAGGTTGTCCTCCAGCCGCTCCAGCGTGAGCAGGTCGATCAGCTCGGAGACGACGGGTTCGGGCGTTTCGTTCAAGGGGGGGCGGCCACAGCAGTGAAGAGGCCCTGATTATACCGGTGCAGGCCAGCCCATCATCGGTAGTGCCGGCCGCTGGCCGGCAGCCACAGGCGACCCGGAAGGATTGCCTGGTTGCCGGCCAGCGGCCGGCACTACCGTTTACTTGCCCAGCCGGGCTACCAGGGCCTGCAGGGCGTTCTGTGCGTCCGGGGCGAACCAGGCCTCGACAAAGCGGTCCAGCTGGATCAGGTCCGGGTGCAGCGCCTCATGCAGGTCGGCACGGGCAATCGCGCGGGTCAGCAGCATCGGCTGGCGCGGCTGCTTGAGCAGGTTCTGCAGCCAGGCAATGGCGCGTGCCACCACCAGGTCTCCCTCGGCCAGCTCATCCACCAGGCCGATCTGCAGCGCCTGTTCGGCCGGCACCAGCGAACCGGTGGTCAGCAGCACACCGGCGCGGTGCACGCCCACCGCACGGCGCAGCAGGCGCTGGATGCCCTCCGGCGCAATCAGGCCCACCTGCACCTCGTTCAGGCCGATGGCATACGGCCGCGACGGATCGGCGCTGCGCGCCATCACCCGGTAGTCGCAGCACAGGGCCAGCACGCAGCCACCCGCCGGGGCGTGGCCGGTGATCGCCGCGACCACCGGAATGCGGCTCTCGGCCAGCGTGCGCACGGCGCCAAAGAAGGCGTTCCAGGTGTCCAGCAGCTTGTGCTTGTCATCGCCATGCGAGAGCAGGTGCGGCACGTCCATGCCGCCGGTGAAGACGCGTTCGCTGCCCGACAGCACGATGCCATGCGCGTCTTCGGCCATGGCCAGCTCGATGGCATGGATCAACTGCCGGCACAGTTCGGTGTCCAGTGCGTTGACCGGCGGCCGTGCCAGGCGCAGTTCGCGGATGGGGCCATGGTTGATCACCTCGATGAGCGTCGTCATGCTGCGGTCTCGTTGCGAAGAAGGAACCTGGGCGATGATAACCATACCATTCGTTGGCGTACTGTGGGTCCTGTGTGCGACCGCAGCATCGGCCTCGGCCGCCGAACCGGCGTGCGTCACGGTGGAGCAGGGCTGGGCGCGGTTGCCTCCGAATCCGGCAATGCCGATGACCGCCGGCTACGGCGTCATCCACAATGGCTGCAGCAAGGCGGTGGCGATCACCGGCGCGACCAGCAGCAGCTTCGGTGATGTGTCGCTGCACGAGACCACGATTGTCGACGGGGTCAGCCGGATGCGCGCGATCGAGCGCCTGCCGCTGGCAGCCGGCGCGCGTGCCGAGCTCAAGCCCGGCGGCCTGCACCTGATGCTGATGCAGGGCAAGGGCGCGCTGAAGGAAGGGCAGGTGCTGCCGCTGCGGCTGCAGCTGGAAGGGGGTAGCGAAGCGAGCGCGACGTTGACCGTGCGCAAGGCCGCGCCGTAGCGGGATGGCAGTGCCGGCCGCTGGCCGGCAACTCGGTATGCCGGCCAGCGGCCGGCACTACCAAACAGGCTTACGACCAGTCGTACGAGAACAGCACCGTGCGGCTGACCGGCTCGTACAGCATCACGATCGCGTCGGCACCGGTGGCGCACCAGTTGTAGCCGGCTACGTCGGCCACGGCGAAGAATTTGTTGCCATTGCGGGTGATGATCACCGTTTCGGCATCGTCCGCAGCGTTGGGGTCATCGGCCGCCTCGGTGAAGCCCAGTTCGAAGGCTGCGGGAATCTCCGCGGTCTCGGTCCAGTTGCCGAAACCAATGGGGCCACCCAGCGTATCCAGATAATCGCGCTCGCTGGCCTCACCCTTGCCATAGCGCGAGTAGCAGGCGAGGCGACCGTGCTCGGCATGGTAGTCGCGGGCCTTGGCGTAGCTCTCGCGCATCTGCGCGATGTGTTCCTGTGCGTCCTTGTCCTGTACCGCATCGCCGATGAAATAGCCCTCGTTGCCGAGGAAGCGCATCTGGTTGCCGGCGGTCAGTTCGAAGGCGATCCAGTTGGTGCCGGTGAAATCGTTGTGGTGTTCTTCGGTGGTCTCGCCGATGCAGCCGTCGTACGGCTCGATCGGGCACAGCATCGTTGCCACCTGGCCAGCCAGTTCCGGGCGCAGCACGCCCAGGTCGATCTTCAGCAGCGGCAGCAGGTGCTGGCCGAGCCAGGCCTGGTCGGCGGGAAAGACGTCGGTGGGGAAGGGGACCATGCCGGGCAGCAGGTCGCGCAGTTCGGTCTTGTGGATCATGTCAGTCCTTTGATCAGTGTCGGTCGTGCCGGCCGCTGGCCGGCAACCTCATTGCAGCCAAAGCGTGCCGACCAAGGTCGGCACCCACCAGGGCGCGTCAGGTAGAGGCGCTGCGGATCGCCTCCGGCAGCGGTGCGCTCTTGCCGGTCTGGGTATCCATCCAGACCACCACCACGTTGCCATCGGAATACAGCTTCGAATCGTCCTGCTGATCGACGATGCGGTGGCCGATGGTCACGCTGCTGTTGCCCAGGCGCTCGACGAACAGCTCGACCAGGATGTCGTTGGGCCACACGATCGGCAGCCGATAGTTGACGTTGGTCGCGGCCACCACCGGTGCGATGCGGTCGGTCATCGATACGCCGTCCACGCCCAGCATCCAGCGCACGCGCGCTTCCTCCAGGTAGGAAATGTACTTGGCGTTGTTGACGTGGCCCATGCTGTCCATGTCACGCCAGCGCACGCTGATCGGGATGCGGGCCAGGATCTTGTGTTCGCTGCTCATCAGGCGTCCTTCTTCTTCGTCGTGCTCTTGCTGGCCTTGCCGGTGCTCTTGGCAGCCACCGCCTTCTTCGCCACCTTGGCCGGCTTCTCAGGCTTCACCTTGCGCGGCGGGCGGGCATCGGGCTTGTTGGCCACGGCGGCCGGCTGTTCCGGGCGCGCGCTGGTGGACGGCAGCATGCGCGCAAGGAACTGGCCGGTGTAGGACTGTGGGCAGGCCGCCACGTCTTCCGGCGTGCCGGTGACCAGGATGGTGCCACCGCGATGCCCGCCTTCCGGGCCCAGATCGACGATCCAGTCGGCGGTCTTGATCACGTCCAGGTTGTGCTCGATCACCACCACCGTGTTGCCCTCGTCGCGCAGCTTGTGCAGCACGCCCAGCAGCGCTTCGATGTCGTGGAAGTGCAGGCCGGTGGTCGGCTCGTCGAGGATGTACAGGGTGCGGCCGGTATCGCGGCGCGACAGTTCCTTGGACAGCTTCACGCGCTGCGCTTCACCACCAGACAGCGTGGTCGCGCTCTGGCCCAGCTTGATGTAGCTCAGGCCGACGTCGACCAGCGTTTCCAGCTTGCGCGCGATCGACGGCACCGGCTCGAACAGCTTCAGCGCATCCTCGACGGTCATTTCCAGCACGTCGTTGATGTTGAAGCCCTTGTACAGGATCTCCAGCGTTTCGCGGTTGTAGCGCTTGCCATGGCAGACATCGCACGGCACGTACACATCCGGCAGGAAGTGCATCTCGACCTTGATCAGGCCGTCGCCCTGGCAGGCTTCGCAGCGGCCGCCGCGCACGTTGAAGCTGAAGCGGCCCGGCGAATAGCCACGCGCGCGCGCTTCAGGCACCTGTGCGAACAGTTCGCGCAGTGGAGTGAACAGGCCGGTGTAAGTGGCCGGGTTGGAACGCGGGGTGCGGCCGATCGGCGACTGGTCGATGTCCACCACCTTGTCGAACAGGTCCAGGCCATCGATCTCCTTGTACGGGGCGATCGGGTGCGAGGAACCGTTGATCTCGTTGGCGGCCAGCGAGAACAGGGTGTCGTTGATCAGGGTCGACTTGCCCGAGCCGGACACGCCGGTCACGCAGGTCAGCAGGCCCGACGGAATCGCCAGGTCCACGCCCTTCAGGTTGTTGCCGCTGGCCCCGCGCAGGTGCAGGGTCATCTTCGGGTTCGGTTTGTGCCGGCGCGCCGGAATCTCGATCGCGCGCTTGCCGGACAGGTACTGGCCGGTCAGCGAGCGCGGGGCTTCCAGGATGTCCTGCAGGGTGCCCTGGCCGACGATCTCGCCGCCGTGCACGCCCGCGCCCGGGCCGATGTCCAGCACATAGTCGGCCAGACGGATCGCATCCTCGTCATGCTCCACCACGATCACCGTGTTGCCCAGGTCGCGCAGGCGGGTGAGGGTGCCGAGCAGGCGTTCGTTGTCGCGCTGGTGCAGGCCGATGGACGGCTCGTCGAGCACGTACATCACGCCAACCAGGCCGGCGCCGATCTGGCTGGCCAGGCGGATGCGCTGTGCCTCACCACCGGACAGGGTGTCGGCCTTGCGCTCCAGGGTCAGGTAATCCAGGCCCACATCGACCAGGAAGCCGAGGCGTTCGCCGATTTCCTTGACGATCTTCGCGGCGATTTCACCACGCCAGCCCGGCAGGCTCAGTTCGCTGAAGAACTTCAGCGCCTCGTCGATCGGCAGCACCACCAGGTCCGGCAGCGGGCGGTCGGCCACGAACACGTTGCGAGCCGCCTTGTTCAGGCGCGCGCCGTGGCATTCCGGGCACGGCTGCTCGCTGATGTACTTGGACAGTTCTTCGCGCACCGCCGGCGACTCGGTTTCCTTGTAGCGGCGTTCGAGGTTGGGAATGATGCCCTCGAAGCGGTGCTTGCGCTGGGTGCGGCCACCGGCTTCGGTGAAGTAGGTGAAGGTGATCGCTTCGTCGCCGCTGCCGTACAGCACGGCCTGCTGCACCTTGGCCGGCAGCGAGTTCCACGCCGCGTCGACGTCGAACCGGTAGTGCTTGGCCAGCGAAGCGATCAGCTGGAAGTAGTAGGCATTGCGGCGGTCCCAGCCGCGCACCGCACCGGCGGCCAGCGACAGTTCGGGATGCACCACCACGCGCGAGGGGTCGAAGAACTCGGCCATGCCCAGGCCATCGCAGCCGGGGCAGGCGCCCATCGGTGCGTTGAACGAGAACAGGCGCGGTTCCAGCTCCGGCAGCGAGTAATCGCAGACCGGGCAGGAATACTTGGAGGAGAACAGCGTCGGCGCGGTTTCGGTGTTGTCCAGGCTCTGCACCGAGGCCATGCCGTCGCCCAGCTTCAGCGCGGTTTCGAAGCTCTCGGCCAGGCGCTGCTTGATGTCCTCGCGCGGGCGGAAGCGGTCGATCACCGCCTCGATGGTGTGCTTCTGGCGCAGTGCCAGCGGCGGCACCGCGTCGATCTCATGCAGCTCGCCGTCCACGCGCACACGGACGAAGCCCTGCGCACGCAGCTGGTCGAACACCTGCGCATGCTCGCCCTTGCGGTCGCGGATGACCGGCGCCAGCAGCATGTAGCGCTGCTCCGGGTCCAGCGTCAGCACCTGGTCGACCATCTGGCTGACCGTCTGCGCTTCCAGTGGGTAGCCATGGTCCGGGCAGCGCGGGGTGCCGACGCGGGCGTACAGCAGGCGCAGGTAGTCGTAGATCTCGGTGATCGTGCCGACGGTCGAACGCGGGTTGTGCGAGGTCGACTTCTGCTCGATCGAGATGGCCGGGGACAGGCCTTCGATGTGGTCCAGGTCCGGCTTTTCCATCACGCTCAGGAACTGGCGCGCATAGGCCGACAACGACTCGACATAGCGGCGCTGGCCTTCTGCATAGATGGTGTCGAACGCCAGCGAGGACTTGCCCGAGCCGGACAGGCCGGTGATCACGATCAGCTTGTCGCGGGGCAGGTCGAGGTCGAGGTTCTTCAGGTTGTGCGTCCGCGCGCCGCGGATGCGGATGAAATCCATCGCCATGGGGGATCCGGTTGTGGGGGCGTTGGCTGGGTGCCGGGCCAGCAGGGAACGGCAATCGGTCAGCCTACCGAGGTGACCAGATGGGGGCAATGGGCGACAATGCCAGCCCGGTGTCTCACCTTGTGAGACAGGCCGTCAGCCAGGGGTCAGATCCCTTTTCACGGCGTGAAAAGGGATCTGACCCCCGTGCCGCTGCCGTCTCCTTCGACGTTCAGGGGTTGACTTGACCCGCGCCCGCTGATCTGCGTACAATTCCGCTCCTGTCCGCCCTCGATGGCGGCAGCTCAGACCACAATAACTACAGAGGAAGGCCTGGTCATGTACGCAGTACTGGTCACCGGCGGTAAGCAATACCGCGTGGCGCAGGGCGAAAAGCTCCGCATTGAAAAGCTCGAAGTCGAAGTCGGCAGCGAGATCAAGTTTGACAACATCCTGATGCTGGGTGACAGCGACGGCGTGAAGCTGGGCGATGCGCTGAAGGGCGCTGCCGTCACCGCCAAGGTCCTATCCCAGGGTCGTGCTGACAAGGTCCGGATCATCAAGTTCCGTCGCCGCAAGCACCACATGAAGCGTCAGGGTCACCGTCAGTACTACACCGAAATCGAGATCACCGGCATCGCCGGCTAAGCATCAGGAGAAGCAGTCATGGCACATAAAAAGGGCGTAGGCTCCTCGCGCAACGGTCGCGACTCCAACCCGAAGTACCTGGGCGTCAAGATCTTCGGCGGCCAGGCCATCGAAGCCGGCAACATCATCGTGCGTCAGCGCGGCACCCAGTTCCACCCGGGCACCGGCGTTGGCCTGGGCCGTGACCACACCCTGTTCGCCCTCGTGGACGGCAAGGTGGAGTTCTCGGTCAAGGGCGCCAAGAAGCGTCGCACCGTCAGCATCGTCTCGGCCGACGCCTGATCCAGGCATCGCCGGCGCCCGTGCCTCGGCATGGGGGTGCTGCATGAAGAGCCCCGCTTCGGCGGGGCTTTTCGTTAGAGTTGAAGCAAGACCGGCCAGGCCGGGCTGCCGGCCATCGGCAGGCATAACATTCAAGGCGGCGGCCGGCAGGCCGCGCCCATCGCAGGCATCGAAACAATGAAACTGGTAGACGAAGCAGAAATCGAAGTGTTCGCCGGCAACGGCGGCAACGGCTGCATTGGCTTCCGTCGCGAGAAGTTCATTCCGCTCGGCGGCCCGGACGGCGGCGACGGCGGTGCGGGCGGCAGCGTGTACATCCGCGCCGACGAAAACCTGAATACCCTGGTCGACTTCCGCCATGACCGCATCTTCAAGGCGCAGCGTGGCGAGAACGGCATGGGCCGCCAGGCCTACGGCAAGGGCGGCGAAGACCTGACCATCACCGTGCCGGTCGGCACCGTGGTGATCAACGTTGCCACCGATGAAGTCATCGGCGACCTGACCCAGCACGGCGACCGCCTGCTGGTGGCCAAGGGTGGCCGCGGTGGCCTGGGCAACATGCACTTCAAGAGCTCGACCAACCGCTCGCCGCGCCAGGCGCTGCCGGGCGAGCCGGGTGAGGAGCGCACGCTGAAGCTGGAGCTGAAGCTGCTGGCCGACGTCGGCCTGCTGGGCTTCCCCAACGCCGGCAAGAGCACCCTGATCCGTGCCGTTTCGGCGGCGACGCCGAAGGTGGCCGATTACCCGTTCACCACGCTGTACCCGAACCTGGGTGTGGTGAAGGTGGAAAACTACCGCAGCTTCGTGATTGCCGACATCCCGGGCCTGATCGAAGGCGCGGCCGACGGTGCCGGCCTGGGTGCGCAGTTCCTGCGCCACCTGCAGCGCACCCGCCTGCTGCTGCACCTGGTGGACATCTCGCCGATGGAGGGTGGGGTGGAAGGCATTTCTCCGGTCGAGCAGGTGCGCGCCATCGAGCGCGAGCTGGAAAAGCACGATCCGGAACTGCTGCAGAAGCCGCGCTGGCTGGTGCTGAACAAGGCTGACCTGATGTTCGAGGATGAAGCGAAGGCTGCGGCCGAGCAGATCGTCGCCGAGCTGGGCTGGAAGGAGCCGTGGTTCCTGGTCTCCGCGCTGGGCCGCGAAGGTACCTTCCCGATCATGAGCCGGATCATGGCCTTTTTCGATCGCCAGAAGGAAGAAGAGCAGGAAGCCCGCGACGCGCAGTAATGCTGTTGTGGTTCCATGCGAAAACCCGGCTTCGGCCGGGTTTTTTGTGGACTGCGCGATGGGGTTGGGGCTGGCTGGGGTGATGGCTCCGGCTGGGTAATGGCGCCGGCTGGGTAGAGTCGACTGCTAGTCGACTGCTCTTCTCGCTACCCGTAAAGCCCGCGCTGCGCGCGTTAGTCGACTAACAGTCGACTCTACCCAGCCGGTGCAGCCGCCAGTCCACGCCGCCGGCCAATGCCGCCGTACCTGCGGCAATCCCCGGATCGCTGGCAACAAAAAACCCGGCCGGGGCCGGGTTCTTGTCTGCTGCCCGGCCCCTAAGGGCAGGGCGGCAACGCCGGATCAGGCGGCCTTGAGGGCCTTGATGCGGTCGTTCAGGCGGCTCTTGTGGCGAGCAGCCTTGTTCTTGTGGATCAGGCCACGCGCGCTGAAGCGATCCAGGATCGGCTGGGCAACGGCGAAGGCGGCTTCGGCGCCGGCGGCATCGTTGGCGTCCAGCGCCTTGATCACTTTCTTGACAGCGGTGCGCAGCATCGAGCGCTGAGCCACGTTGCGCGCGTTGCGCACGACGGTCTGCTTGGCGCGCTTCTTGGCGGACTTGATATTGGCCACGGTGGTGGTTTCCTGAAAAAATCGGTGTTATGGGAACAGCAAGCTAGCTAGTATGATGGCGTAAGAAATGCACGTCAAGTCGATTGTCAAGAGGGACGCTGAGTGAGTTCACCCAAGTTGTTGCGGGGCCTGCTGTCGTTCAGCAGCATGACCATGGTCTCGCGCGTTCTCGGACTTGTCCGGGACTTCGTGGTGACCACCACGTTCGGCACCAACGCCATCACTGATGCTTTCTGGGTCGCCTTCAGGGTACCCAATTTCCTGCGGCGTTTGTTCGCCGAAGGCTCTTTCGCCACCGCTTTCGTGCCCGTGTTCACGGAAGTGAAGGAGACCCGCAGCCACGCCGAGCTGCGTGAACTGATGGCCCGCACCGCCGGCACCCTGGGTGGGGTGCTGATGCTGGTCACTGCGCTGGCGCTGATCTTCGCGCCGCAGCTGGCCTCGGTCTTCTCCAGTGGCGTTGATACCGATCCGGTCAAGCAGGGCCTGCTGGTCGACCTGTTCCGCCTGACCTTCCCGTTCCTGTTGTTCGTGTCGCTGACCGCCCTGGCCGGCGGCGCGCTGAACAGCTTCCAGCGCTTCGCCATGCCGGCGCTGACCCCGGTCATCCTCAACCTGTGCATGATCGCCGGTGCACTGTGGCTGGCCCCGCGGCTGGGCGGCACCCCGGAGAAACAGATCCTGGCGCTGGGCTGGGCGGTACTGGCTGCCGGCATCCTGCAGCTGCTGTTCCAGCTGCCCTCGCTGAAGGGCATCAACCTGCTGACCCTGCCGCGCTGGGGCTGGAGCCATCCGGGCGTGCGCAAGGTGATGACGCTGATGGTGCCGACCCTGTTCGGCTCCTCGGTGGCGCAGATCAACCTGCTGCTGGACACCGTCATCGCGGCCAAGCTGACCGATGGCTCGCAGTCCTGGCTGTCGCTGGCCGACCGCTTCCTGGAGCTACCGCTGGGCGTGTTCGGCGTGGCGCTGGGCACGGTGATCCTGCCGGCGCTGGCCCGTCACCACGTCAGCACCGACCGCGAAGGCTTCTCGCGCTCGCTGGACTGGGGCCTGCGGATGACCCTGCTGATCTCGGTGCCGGCCATGCTGGGCCTGCTGCTGCTGGCCGAACCGCTGATCGCGACCATCTTCCAGCACGGCCAGTTCAGTGCCTTCGATACCCGCATGACCGCGCTGTCGGTGTACGGCCTGAGCTTCGGCCTGCCGGCGTTCGCCCTGCTGAAGGTGGTGTTGCCGGCGTTCTACGCACGCCAGGACACCAAGACCCCGGTGCGCGCGGGTGTGGCCGCGCTGGTGGCCAACATGGTGTTCAACTTCGCCCTGCTGGCGGTGCTGTACCAGGTCATGGTGCCGGACGAGCTGAAGGCGCAGGGCGTGATGGCGGCCATCGGCAAGCAGCCGGGCCTGCATCTGGCGCTGGGCATTGCCAGTGCACTGTCCAGTTACCTGAACCTGGGCCTGCTGTGGTACTGGCTGGGCAAGACCGACGTCTACCAGCGCCGGCCGGGCTGGGGCGGCTATCTGCTGCGACTGCTGCTGGCCTGTGCGGCCATGGTTGGTGTGCTGCTGGCCCTGCTGCACTGGCTGCCGGGCTTCTCGGCGATGAGCGTGTGGGAGCGGATCGGCAGCCTGTCGCTGCTGGTCGGCGGTGGCGGTGCCACCTACGCGGTAGCCATGCTGGCGATGGGCTTCCGCCCGCGCGATCTGCGTGGGCATTGATCGCGGCCTGTGGCGGCTATACTTCAGGGTTACACCATTGAAGCGGCGGCCCCGGTCGGGCCGGAACGAGAGT
Source organism: Stenotrophomonas sp. YJH_SMC_40 (assembly GCF_059368615.1). Classification (NCBI taxonomy): domain Bacteria; kingdom Pseudomonadati; phylum Pseudomonadota; class Gammaproteobacteria; order Lysobacterales; family Lysobacteraceae; genus Stenotrophomonas; species Stenotrophomonas sp. YJH_SMC_40. The sequence goes on from NZ_JCAFRX010000003.1 coordinate 416,317, forward strand.
TGATGAGCAGGCTGTTCAGAAGCGTCGAGGGCGGGGACCTGTTCCCCAACGGAAGCGTGGTCTGTATCGGTGCATTCGACGGCCTCCACCTGGGCCATCGTGCGCTGGTCCGCCACGCGGTTGCCCGCGCGCGCGCCTTGGGCGTGGCCGCCGTGGCCGTGGCGTTCGAGCCGCTGCCGCGTGAGTTCTTCGCCCAGGGCACACCGCCGCCGCGGCTGACCCTGGCGCGCAGCAAGGTCGAGATCCTGCGCGAGCTCGGTGTCGATGCGGTCGGCCTGCTGCGATTCGACGCGGCGATGGCGGCGATGCCGGCCGAGACCTTCGTGCGCCAGTTGCTGGTCAAGCGCCTGAGTGCGCGTGAGGTCTGGATCGGCCCGGAGTTCTGCTTCGGCAACCGCCGCCGTGGCGACCTGGCTCTGCTGCAGAAAATGGGTGCCGAACTGGGTTTCACTGCGGGCGAAATTGAAGCGGTCGACCTGCATGGCGAACGCATTTCCAGCACCCGCATCCGCCAGCTGCTGCAGCAGGGCGACTTCGCCCGTGCCAACGATCTGCTGGGCCGTCCGTACGCGATCAGCGGCCGGGTGGTGCGCGGGCGCCAGCTCGGCCGTACGCTGGGCTTCCCCACCGCCAATCTGCGGTTCCCGAAGACCCCGGCGCTGTCGGGCATCTACGCGACCTGGGTGCATGGCGTGTTCGACCAGCCGTGGCCGTCGGTGTCCAGCTTCGGCACCCGCCCGACGGTGGAGGGCGTGGAGCCGCTGCTGGAAGCCCACCTGTTCGATTTCCAGGGCGACCTGTACGGGCGCCACATCGATGTGGAGTTCGTCGCCAAGCTGCGCGACGAAGAGAAATTCAATGATCTGGCGGCGCTGACCGACCAGATGCACCGCGACGCCGAACAGGCGCGCGCCATCCTTTCCGAACATAGATTGCGAGCCACTGCGTGAGCCAGGACTACAAGACCACCCTGAACCTGCCAGCCACCGAATTCCCGATGCGCGGCGACCTGCCCAAGCGCGAGCCGGGCATTCTGGCGCGGTGGGAAGAGCAGGGGCTCTACCAGCAGCTGCGCGACAACGCCGCCGGCCGCCCGCTGTTCGTGCTGCACGACGGCCCGCCGTACGCCAACGGCCGCATCCATCTGGGCCACGCGGTCAACAAGATCCTGAAGGACATCATCGTCAAGTCGCGCTACCTGGCCGGCTTCGATGCGCCCTACGTGCCGGGCTGGGACTGCCATGGCCTGCCGATCGAGATCGCGGTGGAAAAGAAGTGGGGCAAGGTCGGCACCAAGCTCGACGCCGTCGAATTCCGCCAGAAGTGCCGCGAGTTCGCCGAAGAGCAGATCAATATCCAGCGCGTGGACTTCAAGCGGCTGGGCGTGACCGGTGACTGGGACAACCCGTACAAGACCCTGAGCTTCGACTTCGAAGCCAACGAGATCCGTGCGCTGTCCAAGGTTGTGGCCAACGGCCACCTGGTGCGTGGCGCCAAGCCGGTGTACTGGTGCTTCGACTGTGGCTCGGCGCTGGCCGAGGCCGAGATCGAGTACCAGGAAAAGGAATCGCCGGCGATCGACGTGGCCTACGCCGCACGCGATGCGGAGGCCATCGGCCAGGCGTTCGGCGTGAGCGTGCCGGCCGACGTGGAAGTGGCCGTACCGATCTGGACCACCACCCCGTGGACGCTGCCGGCCTCGCTGGCGGTGTCGCTGGGCGCGGAGATCACCTACGTGCTGGCCGAAGGCCCGGCGCACAACGGCAAGCGCCGTTGGCTGGTGCTGGCTGCGGCGCTGGCCGAGCGCGCGCTGCAGCGCTATGGCGTCGAAAACCTGGTGCTGCACGCTGAAACCACCGGCGCGGCGCTGGAAAACCAGCTGCTGGCGCATCCTTTCTACCCGGAGCGCGAGATCCTGGTGCTCAACGGCGACCACGTCTCCGACGAGGACGGTACCGGTGCGGTGCACACCGCCCCCGGCCACGGCCAGGAAGACTTCGTGGTCAGCCAGAAGTACGGCCTGCTGGACAAGTACAACGCCGGCCAGGTGACCCCGATCGACGGCCGTGGCGTGTACCTGGAATCGACCCCGCCGGCCGGTGACGTGGTGCTGGCTGGCCAGCACCTGTGGAAGGCGCAGGAGGCCATCGTCGGCGTGCTGCGCGACAACGGTTCGCTGCTGGCGTTCCATCCGATCCGCCACAGCTACCCGCACTGCTGGCGCCACAAGACGCCGGTGGTGTTCCGCGCCACCCCGCAGTGGTTCATTTCGATGGACAAGGCCAACCTGCGCAACGATGCGCTGGCCGCCATCGACACCGTCGGCTGGTTCCCGACCTGGGGCAAGGCGCGCATCCAGAGCATGGTCGACGGTCGCCCGGACTGGACCATCTCGCGCCAGCGCACCTGGGGCGTGCCGATCGCACTGTTCACCCACCGGCAGACCGGCGAGATCCATCCACGTTCGGTGGAGCTGATGCAGCAGGTCGCCGACCGCGTCGAAGCCGAGGGCATTGACGTGTGGTACTCGCTGGATGCCGCCGAACTGCTGGGCGCTGAAGCCGCCGACTACGAAAAGGTCACCGACATCCTCGACGTCTGGTTCGATTCGGGCGTGACCCATGAAGGCGTGCTCGCCGCGCGTGGCTTCGGCAAGCCGGCCGACCTGTACCTGGAAGGTTCCGACCAGCACCGCGGCTGGTTCCAGTCCTCGCTGCTGACCGGCGTGGCGATCGACAAGCGCGCCCCGTACAAGCAGTGCCTGACCCACGGCTTCACCGTGGACGAGCACGGCCGCAAGATGTCCAAGTCGCTGGGCAACGGCATCGAGCCGCAGGACATCATGAACAAGCTGGGCGCGGACATCCTGCGCCTGTGGATCGCCTCGGCCGACTACAGCAACGAGATGTCGCTGTCGCAGGAGATCCTCAAGCGTAATGCCGATGCCTACCGCCGCCTGCGCAACACCGCACGCTTCCTGCTCGGCAACCTGGACGGTTTCGATCCGGCCCAGCACCTGCGTCCGCTCGACCAGATGGTCGCGCTGGACCGCTGGATCGTGCATCGCGCGTGGGAGCTGCAGGAGAAGATCAAGGCGGCCTACGACGGCTATAACATGGCCGAGATCGTGCAGCTGCTGCTGAACTTCTGCAGCGTGGACCTGGGCTCGCTGTACCTGGACGTGACCAAGGACCGCCTGTACACGATGCCGACCGATTCGCACGGTCGCCGTTCGGCACAGAGCGCGATGTACCACATCGCCGAAGCGTTCACCCGCTGGGTGGCGCCGATCCTGACCTTCACCGCCGACGAGCTGTGGGGCTACCTGCCGGGCGAGCATGCCGGCCATGTGCTGTTCACCACCTGGTACGACGGCCTGGCGCCGCTGCCGGCCGATGCCCAGCTCAACGCCACCGACTTCGATCAGTTGCTGGCTGTGCGCGAGCAGGTGGCCAAGGTGCTCGAGCCGATGCGTGCCAACGGCGCCATCGGTGCCGCGCTGGAAGCGGAGATCACCATTGCCGCCAACGAGGAGCAGGCCGCGAAGTGGCAGCCGCTGGCCGATGAACTGCGCTTCCTGTTCATCAGTGGCGACGTGCAGGTGCGCCCGGCGACCACCGACGAGGTGTTCGTCAGCGCCCAGCCGACCACCAAGGCCAAGTGCGTGCGCTGCTGGCACCACCGCGCCGACGTCGGCAGCAACGCCGACCATCCGGAACTGTGCGGCCGTTGCGTGAGCAACGTGACCGGCGCCGGCGAAGTGCGGAGCTGGTTCTGATGGCCGCGCCCCGTCCGCATCCGAACGCCCTGGTCTGGCTGCTGCTGTCGGCCGCCATCATCGGCCTGGACCAGTGGTCCAAGGCCTGGGTGCTGTCGAGCCTGCCGGAGTTCCAGCCGGTGGTGGTCATCGACGGCTTCTGGAACTGGTACCGCACCTACAACACCGGCGCCGCGTTCAGTTTCCTGAGCGACGCCGGTGGCTGGCAGAAGTACTTCTTCACCGCGCTGGCGATCGCCATCAGCGGCCTGATGGCGTGGTGGCTGCGCGGCACCGCGCGCGGCAACTGGAAGGCCGCGGTGCCGTATGCGCTCATCATCGGCGGCGCCATCGGTAACGTGATCGACCGCCAGGTGCACGGCCATGTGGTCGATTTCATCCAGTGGTACGTGGGCAGCTACACCTGGCCCTCGTTCAACATCGCCGACTCGGCCATCGTGGTGGGTGCCATCGGCATCGCCCTGTTTGGCCTGTTCGACGGCAAGTCCGCCAAAAAGGCGGATAATGCCAATCCGAAACCGTAAGCCGGCCGCTGCCGGGAGATTGAACTGATGGATGTGCTGCTCGCCAACCCGCGTGGTTTCTGTGCCGGTGTCGATCGTGCGATCGAGATCGTCAAGCGCGCGATCGAAACGCTGGGCGCGCCCATCTACGTCCGCCATGAAGTGGTGCACAACCGCTTCGTGGTCGACGACCTGAAGCAGCGCGGGGCGATCTTCGTCGAGGAACTCGACGAAGTGCCGGACAACAACACGGTGATCTTCAGCGCCCATGGCGTGTCCCAGGCCGTGCGCCAGGAAGCCGAGCGCCGTGGCCTGAAGGTGTTCGACGCCACCTGCCCGCTGGTGACCAAGGTCCACTTCGAAGTCGCCCGCCACTGCCGTGCCGGCCGTGACGTGGTGCTGATCGGCCACGCCGGTCACCCGGAGGTGGAAGGCACCATGGGCCAGTGGAACCGCGAAGCCGGCACCGGCCAGATCTACCTGGTGGAAGACGTGGAGCAGGTTGCCACGCTGCAGATCAACCAGCCGGAAAACTTCGCCTACACCACCCAGACCACGCTGTCGGTGGATGACACGCGCGGCATCATCGATGCGCTGCGCGAGCGTTTCCCGGCGATGCAGGGCCCGAAGAACGACGACATCTGCTACGCCACGCAGAACCGCCAGGATGCCGTGCGGGATCTGGCCAAGCGCTGCGACCTGGTGCTGGTGGTCGGTTCGCCGAACAGCTCCAACTCCAACCGCTTGAGCGAGCTGGCCCGCCGTGAGGGCGTGGAGTCGTACCTGATCGACGGCGCGCACGAGATCGACCCGGCATGGGTGGCAGGCAAGCAGCACATCGGCGTGACCGCCGGCGCCTCGGCACCACAGGTGCTGGTGGATGGCGTGCTGGCCCGCCTGGCCGAGCTGGGCGCCAACGGCGTGGGCGAGCTGGATGGCGAGCCGGAATCGATGGTGTTCGCGCTGCCGAAGGAACTGCGTCTGCGGTTGGTGGATTGACTGCGGAAGGTGGTTCGCCGGGCATGGCCCGGCGCTACCGGGTGCATGTCCATCCACGCATGGCGTGGATCTACTGCATCCGGTCGGCACACCCGTAGATCCACGCCATGCGTGGATGGGCATCGCCCATGATCTTGTCCGCCCACGCGCGCCAGTAGATCCACGCCAAGCGTGGATGGGCGCACCGCGCGTGACCTTTTCCCGCTTGCGCATCGCAAATAGGTTCACGCCATGAGTAGATGGGCGCAGCGATGGTGAGTATCGAGGGTACCATCGCTGGAAGCTGCCAAATAAACACGCGACCCATGCTCAGCTCATTGCTGGCTGAGCAGATGAGCAGATGAGCGATCATGCCACTTGAACACTCCGAGCTTTGATGCGCTGTTCCATCAATGGTCTCGCCCGAGGTCTTTCTCTCTGCGAACGCATGGCGGTTTGTCTTCAAAATCATGACGCTTGCCCCTGATGCCGAAAAGTTTTAACGCGTTCTCGTTTCGGGTGTGATCGGCTGCAAATAGCGGAGTCTTTAGGAATTTTCCTATGATGAAAAAGGACTGCTGGCGCTATTTTTGAGTCGGATCGCTGTGATCCAAGGAAAGGGGTAAACAAATGGTATGGAAATACCTGATTTTGATCATCTCACTTCTTTGTCCGGCCTACGCGAAATCGCAGGCCTTCCCTGTAACTGGTTTGGGCCAGTGCGTAGACTTCATCTCCGCTGCTTCCACCACGCTTACCTCCCAGATCCAGGCACATAGGGGGTAAGAGCATACGGCCTTCCACCTAGTTACGACCCGCTGACGGCGAAAATATTGGTTCCACCATACTCTTGCAATAGCAATGACTGGCCTGGGCTCTATAAAACTGTGGGCTATCTGAGTCATGAGCTTGGTCACCACGAGGCAGGTGTTCCCAATATTGATGCTCCGATCACCAAAGCCCAGTATGTTGAAAGGAATTGCGTGTGGGAGGCTAAGGCCGTGGTTAACAACGCGGTAGTAAGTGATCAGATTCGTGTGGCATCTGAAGGATTTGTTGAAGTCCCGTTGATTTCCGAGAACTCCGCTAAGCTATGGAGCATGTGGTCGGGTGGTGAGTCATTGGTGGATATCGGGAAAGTTTTCTGCGATAACAATCATGTCGCGTCGGGAAAAACGTATACCAAGCAGCACGAGGACTACTACGATGCCAACTATCCTTGGTGATTTTGTTAGGACGTCAGTGAAATCATTGCTGACCTTGCCTATGATTGTTCCGCTCGCCGCTGTAGCGGCAACCCCGCCCCCTCAGGCATGGAGTTCCGCGGCAAAAGCTTCGCAGCTCGAGGCGCTCGATTACATCGAGCGACTGGAATTGGCGCGAAGTGCGGGACCGGATGCCGCCGCTGATGCTTTGGGTATAAAAAACGGCTTGCTTGCTGATGTCGCCACTGCGACCGGGACCGTTCGTAATTTCGGCGGTATTGAGCTTGCCACCGAACTTGACCAACGATCAGGCCAGACAACGATAATTGTGAGAGCATCGGGCGGGTGTATCGATCGGGACGTCGCGAAGGCGAAACTCGTACTGGGCAAGATTGTATGGGCGCCGCTGGCCGATTCGCCGGCACCGGTTTTCGGTTACGCACACTTCCAAGGGGGTTCGGCATCGACTGTATTTTTTGATGCAACGGGTTCCAAGTGTTTGACAGGCGTCAGGATCGAAGATCCGATGAGGTTGAAGGGGGCAATTGAAGCCGCTTACAAGCAAGAAGCATCGAAATAGGTTTCCGATCCAGTTGGCTTGCCAGACCGCCGATAGGCCTGACAAGCCAGCGCTCGGAAGAAGTGCATCGGTGTTCCCCAGAGATGCTGGGGGGGCTAGGGAATGCTTGGGGCTTTCAGCAAGCCTGTCTCCCATGACCTTTGGCCATAGGGCCACGCACGCCACAGGCCTAGCATCAAAGGCTCTACCGAAGCTGGAACCTGCCTGATGAAGACCCGTGCCCTGGTGATGTCCGTGCTGTTCGCGCTGGCTGCGACGCCTGCGCTGGCGCAGACCTCGCCGCCGGGCGATGCCGCGGCCCCCGGCCTGCTGCGCATCGATGTCGACGCGCGCGATCTGGCCCGGCGCATCTTCAAGGTGACCGCTACGGTGCCGGCCAAGCCCGGCCCGATGACCCTGCTGTACCCGCAGTGGATTCCCGGCAACCATTCGCCCACCGGCCCGATCGACAAGTTGGCCGGCCTGCGCGTGACCGCCAACGGCAAGCCGCTGGCCTGGCAGCGTGACCAGTTCAACGTCTATGCGTTCAAGGTAAACGTGCCCGAGGGCGTGAGCGAGATCGTCGCCCACTTCGACTTCCTGTCCTCGCAGGGCGGCAGCCAGGGCCGGGTGGTGATGACCCCGGAAATGCTCAACCTGCAGTGGAACGCCAATTCGCTGTATCCGGCCGGCGTCGATGCGCGCAACCTGCAGGCGCAGGCCAGCGTGACCCTGCCCAAGGGCTGGTCGTTCGCAACCGCGCTGGAAACCGCGCGGCGCGACGGTGACACCGTGGTGTTCAAGCCGATCTCGTATGACCATCTGGTCGATTCGCCCTTGTTCGCCGGCGAGCACTACCAGCGCATCGATCTCGACCCGGGCGCGAAGGTGCCGGTGCACCTCAATGTGTTTGCCGACGACGCCAAATCGCTGAAGCCGAGCGAGGCACAGATCACCATGCATCGCGCGCTGGTGCAGCAGGCCGACAAGCTTTACGGTGCGCGCCACTACAACCACTATGAATTCCTGCTGGCATTGACCGACCGCCTCGGTGGCATCGGCCTGGAGCATCACCATTCCAGCGAGAACAGCGCTGACCCGGGCTACTTCACCGAGTGGGACAGCAACGCGTGGATGCGCGATCTGTTGCCGCACGAGTACACCCATTCCTGGAACGGCAAGTACCGTCGCGGCGCCGACCTGGCCACCGCCAACTTCAACGTGCCGATGGGCGACAGCCTGCTGTGGGTGTACGAGGGCCAGACCCAGTTCTGGGGCCAGGTGCTGGCGGCGCGTTCGGGGCTGTGGTCGACCGCGCAGGCGCGCGACATGCTGGCCAATGTGGCCGCGACCTACGACCGTGGCCGACCGGGCCTGGCCTGGCGGCCGCTGCAGGACACTACCAACGATCCGACCATCGCCCAGCGCCGCACGCTGCCCTACCGCAACTACCAGATGAGCGAGGACTACTACTCCGGCGGCCAGATGCTGTGGCTTGAAGTGGAGGGCAAGCTGCGCGAACTGAGCGGCAACCGCCGCAGCCTGGACGACTTCGCGCGTGCGTTCTTCGGCGTCGGCAATGGCGACTGGGATGTCAACCCGTACACCTTCGATGATGTGGTCGCGACCTTGAACGGCATCGCGCCGTACGACTGGGCGACGTTCCTGCGCGGGCGCCTGGACGGCCACGGTTCGTTGACCGGCGGCCTGGAGCTGGCAGGCTGGAAGCTGGTCTACCGCGATACGCCGAACGACGCCTACAAGGCACAGGAAAAACGCGCCAAGGCGGCACTGCTCGCCTATTCGCTGGGCGCGACCGTGCTCGACAGCGGTACGGTCGGCGATGTGATCTGGGACAGCCCGGCGTTCAACGCCGGTCTTGCACCGGGCATGAAGGTGATCGCGGTTGGCGGCCGTGAGTACAGCAGCCAGCGCTTGAAGGACGCGGTGGCTGCGGCAGCGAAGGACAAGGCGCCGATCGTGCTGCTGGTGAAGCAGTTCGACCGCATCGAAACGATGAGCATCGCCTACCACGGTGGCCTGCAGTACCCGGTGCTGGAGCGTATCGCCGGCAAGCCTGACCGCCTCGCAGAATTGTGGAAGGCGCGATGAAGCCGCGCGCCCGCGATGGCGTGATCCTGCTGATGGCGATCCTGGCCATCGTCGGCACGTTCCTGCAGGGTGACGGGCGCTGGCTGCACTGGCTGGCCAAGCCGACCACCACGCTGCTGATCGCTGCCATCGTCTGGCGCGTGCATGATCCCGCGCAGCCGTTCTATCGACGCGCGGTGCTGGCCGGCATGCTGCTGTCGTGCGTGGGTGACATCGCTTTGATGCTGCCGATGGATGCGTTCGTGCCGGGCCTGGTCGCGTTCCTGCTGGCCCACCTCTGCTACATCGTGGCCTTCCGCGACGGCCTGCGTGCCGGACGTGGCCTGCTCGCCGCCAGCGTCCTGCTGGCGACGTTTGCCGTGCTCAACGTACTTGGCCTGTGGCCGCACCTGCCTGCACCGATGCGTGCGCCGGTGCTGGCGTATGTGGTGGTGCTGGCCTCGATGGCGGTGCTGGCACTGGCACGCCAGTGGCGCCGGCCACAGCCCGCTGCCGTGGAAGCCAGCAGCGCGCGCTGGGCGGCCGCTGGTGCGCTGCTGTTCGTCGCCAGCGATTCACTACTGGCCTTGGACCGCTTCGCCGGCGGCCTGCCGCTGGCCGGCGTGCTGGTGCTGTCCACGTACTACGCTGCGCAGTACGCCATCGCCCGCTCGGTGAAATAGAAAAAGGGGACGGAGGGGATTAAGTCGCAATCCGCACCAAGGCACATGCGACTTAATCCCCTCCGTCCCCTTTTTTTGTGGCCTATCGACGGTTCACGCCGCGCAGGGTGCCCTGCGCATCGAACTGCAGGCGCACGGATTCGCGGTCACCGGCGACGTCATCCGGCAGCCACACCAGCTTGCCGCCTTTGCGCACGATCACGTAGACGTGGCCGACTTCGGATGCGGGGTTCTGCAGCGCGTTGCGTTGTTCCTGCAGTGCCTGCGCCACGCGCGGCACGGCCTCGAAATCGATGCTGGCCAGGGGTGTGCTGCTGCGCTGCAGGCTGATGGTCGGCGCGAACTGCTGCGGGTTCACCGGATTGCCCTTGCGCCACTGGCCACGTTCGAAGTGGTAGCTGTCGACGTGGCCCGGCTGTTGCGGGTCGACCAGATCGAGGTTGATGCGGCCATCGTCGTAGAAGTGGATGCTATGGAAGACCGTCAGCCTCTGGCCGGCCAGTGCCGGCAGCTGCTCCAGTGCCTGGCGCGCAGCCTGCAGGTAGTCCGCATCGAACAGGCGATTGTTGCGTTCGGGCGCCGCAGCGGTACTCGCCGCGGGGAAGGCGGCCGGGGACGGCACAAGCGATGCGGGTTGCTCGCGCGGCGACTGAGACGGGACGGAGGGTGGCAACCGGTCCGGCTGTACCGAATGCCCCAGCGTTTCGCTGATGGTCTGCAGGGCGCCGCCGGCAACGGCCACGCCCGCCAGAACCAGCAGCAGTACCAGGAACACGGTGCGGGTGGAGGGCGGCTGTTTCATACGCCCTCCAGGCGCACGTTGCCACGGTCATCCGGGTCGTACAGCAGGGTCACGTTTTCGCGCGGGATGTTGGCTAGATCGATCAGCGGGATGAAGCGGCGCACGCTCACCTGCTGTACGCGGCCGTCGCGATCGGTGTACTCCAGCTGGAACTCCACCTGCGGCTGTTCGTTGAGGTAGGTGCCGGTCTGACGCACCTTCAGCACCCTGGCCTCAACGCCGATGCCGCGGTACTTCAACGCCTCGCCGCGCGCATCAGCCTGCAGCAGGCGGCCAAGCAGGCGCAGCCCCAACATGTACCCACACAGCACCAGCGGGCACACCAGCAGCGGGTGGCCGAAGGACAGGAAGGTCCAGCCAAGGCCCTCGCTCTGCAGCCGGTAGGCCGCCACATAGGCAGCGGCTACCAGGACGATGCCGAGCGCTGCGCCGATGCTTCGCCGCCACAGGCTGGCGACATCCAGTTCGGGCTGGGCACCGTCCAGTACCACGTTCGGGAACGCGCCCGGCACCCGGCTCAGGCGTGCATCGACGTGCCTGCCGACGCCGAAGCGCTGCAGTTGCGGCTTGCTGTCGACCACCAGCAGCTGTTCGCGGATCGGCGTGCCGGACAGGTTCTTGAAGGACAGCTGCAGTTTCCATTGCGCGAAGCCACGCACCTGTACGCCGGTCTGTTCAGCGTGTTCGATCAGCGCATCGCGCGGTTCGCCATCGGCGAGGATCGAGCGGACGCGATGCAGGGCGCGCGGTGGGCCGAGCAGCAGGAAATGCAGGAACGCGAACAGCAGAGAGAGCCATGCAGCCAGTGACAGCACAAGCAGCAGCAGGGACAGCCATGGCGCGCTGCGATCAGCCAGCGCCACCGGCCAGGAGGTTCCGAAATAGAGGATGCAGGGGAAGGGCAACGCGAAGAACAGCAGGAACGCGCCCCAGAACCAGAGATAGGCTTTCATGGGGAAGGTGGCAGACCGGTGGAACAGGCCGCGTAGCGTACTACGCTCAGCGGAACTGCAGGGTAAGCAGGTAGTAGCGACCCAGTGGATCGTCCAGCCCCGGCATCTGCCCACCATTGCCGACCAGGTAGTTCACCGGTTGCGCATCAAGCACGTTGTGCACGTCCAGCGCCGCGATGACGCGTGTGCCCAGGCGGCGCGCCAGGTGCAGGTTCCAGCGCAGCTGGCGCGGATTCATGCAGTGGTTCTGTTCGATCTGCCGCTGCGGGCACTCGGCGCCGGGCAGCCATGCGCGGGTGCGGCCCACCTGGTTGCCGCGCAGGGCGATGTCCCAGTTGCTGTTCTGCCATTGCACGTTGAGGACCGCCGCCATCTCGGGCGTGACATGCCCGCGCAGGTCGATCGCCGGCTCATGGTCCCGACGGCGGCGCAGCTCCTGCTGCTTCAGCGCGTCCAGCGAGAACAACCACTGGCCGGTGCTGCCGGTGTCGACCCGGTATTCGCCACGCAGCACCCAGTTGCGGGAAGTGGTGCGGCCGATATTGTCGAACGACAGGCGGAGGCTGCTCAGGTTGCCATCCTCATCCAATTGCCAGGTGTCACGGTTCCACACGGCATCGGCCGGTTGCAGCGCGAGGATCTCGTTGCGCAGCTCGACGATGTTGTGGGTCAGCGAAAGCGAGAACGCATCGCTGGGTGACCAGGTCGCCGCCAGCGAATGGCTGCGTGAGCTCTCGGCCTTGAGCGCGTTGTTCTCCTCCACATCCGCAGTGACCACGCAGCGGCCGTCCGGCTCGCTCTGTGCACAAGGTGGCAGTGCGCTTGAGACGGGCAGGGTAAGGGTGCCGAACTGTCCTGGCGGGCGGCGCTGTTCGAACAGGCTGGGCGCGCGATAGCCGCGGCCGCTGGCCAGCAGGAACGACCAGTGCGGTGTTGGCGTCCAGCGCAGGCCGGCACGGGGCGAGAATGCCGTGTAGTCGCCGTCGTAGTCCCAGCGCGCGGCCAGGTCCATGCGCAGTTCCGACGTGAGTGGCAGGCCCAGTTCCGCATACGCGCCGCCACTCTGCCGCGACAGGCGCCGCTGCTGCTGCGGCAGCCCCAGTGCCAGATCGCCCTGGCTCAGCAGGGTGTCCGGGTGCGACGTCCAGCGTTCATGGCGCAGATCGATGCCGGTAGCCAGCTGCGCATTGCCGCCCCGCATCGGCATCAATGCGCGCTGTATGCCCCACCAGCCCTGCCACTGCTCGGTAAGTCCACGGTTGCGGATCGATGGGAACAGCGAAGTGGCTTCATCGGCGGGCAATGCATCGAAGCCTGGCAGGAACCTGAGCGACTGCGCCGCCTCGATGAACGGTTCGGCGCGCACAGTGCCCGGCGTGGCCAGGGTGACGTCGCTGCGCTGCGCGCTGATGCCGGCGTCCCAGCTGTGGCTGCCCTGGTCCCGGCCGATGCCCAGGGTGAGATCGGCGTCGGTGGCACGGACCTGGGGACGCACATTGCCGGCTTCGCGCAGGACACTGTTGAAGGTGTAGCCGTACAGGCCGAGGGCGACGGCGGTCGGGCCCAGATCGAAACGCTGCCGGTTGTGGCTGGCGCGGGCTTCGGCATAGACGTAGCGTCCCTGGCCACGCTCATGCCGGTAGCGCAGATAGGCCGAGGCGGTATCGGAGGCCGGTTGAAGCGAACGAGGGCGCGAACTGTCGAACCAGCAGGCGCCATTGCGTCGTTTCAATGGTCCGTCGCAGCGCGTAGCGGGCCAGTAGTCGCCATCGCGGAAGGCGCCGATCAGGTACTGCGACGTCTCTGCGTGCCATTCACGCTGGTCCCCCGCCAGGTGATCGACGCGATGCAGGTCGATGCCTGCGAACCAGCGGTCGCCGCTCCCGCGCAGGCCTCCGGTGGCGGCCTGCACGCGGTACTGGCCAGCGTCGCCACGACTGCTCAGACCGGTCTGCAGCGTTGCCTCCGGGCCGTCGGCCTGGTCGCGGAGGATGATGTTGACCACGCCGGACATGGCATCGGCACCGTAGATGGCCGATGCACCGCCGCGCACCAGTTCGATGCGTTCGACAAAGCTGAGTGGAATGCCGCCCAGGTCGGTGAGCCCGCCCTGTTCCAGGGACACCATCGGATAACGGGGCAGGCGCCGGCCATTGACCAGGAACAGGGTGGCGCGCGGTCCCATGCCATCCAGGCTGGTGGTGGCGGCTGCACCGACAGGCAGGTACTGCGAATCGCCACTGCGTGCGCTGCTCATCGCTGGCAGCCCGTTCATGCCGGGCAGGTGTCGCAGCAGGTCGAACAGGCTGCCGTAACCGCTGCGCAGGATGTCTGCGCGATCGATCGTGGTCACCGGCAGGGTGGTCTGCACGGAGGTGCGCGGCAACCGGCTGCCGGTGACATGGATGGGCGCCAGGTCCACCTGGGGGGGCGACTGCGGGGGCATGCGCGGGCGCGGCGCCACCGTTGCCGGAACCGGCGCCGCGACGGCGGGGGCTACGCGGATGCGGCGGACCACGAAGCCACCGGACGGTGTTCGAAGGATGGTCACCGGCATGCCGGCGACCAGCTGTTTCAGGGCCGATGCTGGATCGGCCTGGCCATGGGTGCCGTTGGCATGGAGCCCCGCCAGTTCCCGGGCATCGAACACCAGAGCGATGCCGCTTTGCCGTGCCCATTGCTGCAATGCCGAGGGCAACGGGCCAGCGTTGATGCGGTAGTCGTGGGTGGCAGCCGGATCGCCTGCGAGGGCGGCAGGCGGCGCGGCGACCAGCAGCGCCAGGCACAGCAGGGGGCGGAGCAGCCCCCACTGCAGCGCGCCTGGTCCTGCCATCGCCGCAGGCCTCCTCAGTACGTGCGGCGCAGTTCCAGCGCGCCATCCGGGCGCGTCTGGCCAGCAATGGACCAGCCAAGTTCCAGCGCGGACAGCAACTCCTGTGCGTCGCCTGCGCGGAACGTGCCGCTGACTGCCAGATCGGTGATCTCCGGGTCGGCGATCACCAGCGGTGCATGGCCATAGCGGTTCATGCGTTCGACCACGATCGACAGCGGGGTGGCATCGAAGACCAGCTGCCCATGCAGCCAGCCCTCGGCGGCTGCCGTGGAGGACAGCGCTGGACCGGGCTGGATGCGCCCGGAGGGGAGTACCTGCAGTTGCTGGCCAGGGGCCAGGGTGTGCTGGGCGGCGCCGTTGCTGACTTCCACCGCACCCTCCAGCAGCGCGACCTCGACCAGGCCATCGTGCAGGCGCTCGACCTGGAAGGTGGTGCCGATATCGCGGATGGTGCTGGTGCCGGCGCGCAGCTGCAGTGCTTTGTTCGATGGCGCGACCTGCAACTGCAGGCGGCCGCGTTCGAGGTCCAGCTCGCGGTGGCGCCAGCCAAAGCGTGCGTGCAGCGTCGTGCCGGCATCGAGCGTGGCTACGCTGCCATCGGGCAGGGTCAGCCGCTGCGCCTGATGCGTGTCATTGGCAAAGCGCTGCGGGGCTGGGTTGCCATCCACCGCTACCATCCAGCCCACGCCGATGGCCAGGCAGATACCAGCGGCCGCGGCCGCGGCAGGCAGCCAGCGGCGTCGGGCAGGCCGTGCCGCACGCGCCGCAGCCGTCCGCAGCCATGGGTCCGCAGCCAGGCCCTGGCCCTGCTGGAAAAGATCTTCGGCCTGCGCCCAGGCTTTGACATGGGCAGGGTCTTCAGCCAGCCAGTCTTCGAACGACTCGCGTTCGGCAGGGGTGCAGTCCGGGGCCTCCAACCGCGCCACCCAGGCGCTGGCGCGTGCGAACAGCGAGGCGTCTTCCGTGTGCCGGTGGCTGCTCATTCGGTATCCCCGTCGTTGTGCAGCGGATCCGGTCCCAACTCCTGGCGCAGGCCCTGCAGGGCGCGGGCGATGTGTTTTTCCACGGTCTTGGCTGTAATTCCACAGTGCCGCGCGATCTGCGTATAGCTCATGCCGGTGATCCGGTTGAGCAGGTACACCTCGCGCGCACGCTCGGGCAATTTGAAAAGGGCCTGCCGCAGCAGGGACAACATCTGCCCGGACTCTGCCTGGCGCAAGGGGTCCGGCGACGGGCTGGTGGGCTCGTCGTGACCATCATGCTCGGCCAGTGACAGGTGCGGTCGCGACTGCGGCGATCGGCCGCGATCGGCCAGGCGATTGCGCGCGATACGATACAGCAGCAGGCGCAGTTCGTCGGTGCCGTGCGCGCGATAGCGGATCAGCCGCTCCATGCAGTCCTGCGCGATGTCCTCTGCATCCTCCGGCCCGACGCCCCGTGTGCGCAGGAACGCGCACAGTGGCGCGCGTTCCTCGCGTACGAACGCGATGAAGGCGTCCGCAGGCGCGGGTGGCTCCGGCGCGTGGTGGATCAGGGGGGACGGAACGGACAGGGCTGGCCTCGGCTGACGTTGGCGGGTGCGCCTTCGAGTTTTACGCGACGATGACCGGATGGGGAAGAGTGTGTGGTGCCCCTCTCTCATTGTGAATGCATTCATTTTTTCCGGCCGACGGGGCTGGGGGAGATTCCGGCGCTTTGCCGTTTGATTCCTTACCCGCGTGTTGCGGGTGGAGAGAGAGAACGTATGAAGCATTCGAAGTTGAGCCTGGCCCTGGCCGGGCTGATCGCCGTTGGCGCCATCGCGGCGGCTGATGACGTCATGGCAATGAGTTATCACGTGCAGGGGGATCGCATCTTCCTGAGCGGCGGGGTGACCTACGCCGATGTGGTGTCGTTGCCCGCGTTGCTGGCCAAGGCACAGGCCGAGGGCCGGCCGATCCGCGAAGTGGTGCTGCGCACCTCCAATGGTGGCGCGCTGATCGCCGGCGAGTGGCTGCAGGGCGTGATCCGCACGTCCGGCCTGAACACCATCGTGTCCGGCCACTGCATTTCGTCCTGCTCGATCATGCAGTCCGGTGGCGTCGAACGCTATCTGGCCGGTGATCTGCCGATCGTCGATTCGGTACAGATCCACGCGGCCAGCAACAGCGGCAAAGTGATCTACACGCCGTCGCCGCGGATGACCCAGATCTACACCGGCAACTACGGCGGCGGCATCGATGCCGGGCTGCTGCACAAGGCCATGTATGAAGTCGTGCAGCCCAACGGCCTGCTGGTGTTCCGCGATCCGGCGCGCACCACGGGTGCCTCGGTGACTTTCGATCCTGATGGCAGCGGCAGCAAGCTGGAGTCGTTCCCGGGCCAGGACATCTACAGCAACAGGGTCATCACCGCCAAGGGCTACCGCGACCCGGGCGATACGTTGAATGTCACCGCCAACGTGAGCGGCGACATCAACCCGGGCTACCTGCGCACCGGTCGCCAGCTGCAGACCTTCGTCGATGATGATTTCGCGCGCTGGAACACCAACTGGCAGTCCAGCTACATCAACCTGGCGCAGAGCATCTACAACGCCTCCAGCAATGGTCCGCAGGGCATCGGCGCGAACTCGGTACAGGACTACCAGAACGATCCCACATACAAGGCCCTGCTGCTGTCGAAGCTGCGCCTGGGCGACCTGGATGTGTCCACGCTGGACAACTCCATGGGCGTGATCCGCGTGACCAACGGCGCGACATGGCGGACCTCCGCGACCACCGGTGCCGACTTCATGCTGGTCGACAACGGTACCATCGCACTGGAAGGCGGTGCCCTGCGCGCTTCGGAGGTGCGGGTAATGGGCGCAGGCATGCTGGTCGGCAATGGTGACGTGGCCGGCACCGCTATGGATCTCAGTGCGCTGGCCAGCGGTACCCGCCCGTCCTGGCGCGAGGACGGCTTCAACCGCCTGCGCGTGTACGGGACCCTGATGCCGCGCGGCGGCGATCTGGTCACCCATGGCTACGTCAACATCATGCCGGGCGGGAAGGTGCTGTTCGATGTGACCGAGAACGGCGGGGCGGGCAGTGGCCGCCTGCGCGTAGGCAGCTTCTTCGACAGCAAGCAGACCGACGGCGCGCTGGTGATCTCCAAAGGGGCCTTCCTCGAACTGAACGTGGCGCAGGGTTACTACAGCCAGGACTTCCGCCGTGACCTGGTGCACGGCCCGATCTACCAGGGCGGCTTCGAAGAGGTCGTGCGCCTGGGTGACACCGGCTACAGCGCCAGCATCACCGGCGGCGAAGTGTTCCGCCCGCGTCACAACTCGCTGCTGAGCTTCAACGTGAAGCAGGCCGCTGACGGCCTGTGGCTGACCGCCAACCCGGGTTTCGACCAGCTGGGCCTGTTCACCAACGGCACTTCCGGCGATGGCTTGGGCCGCGCGCTGGCGACCGCTTCCGATCGCAGGGATGGTGGCCTGAAGTCGCTGCTCGGCGCCCTGCAGTTCGCCGACCGTGATGTGATCGCACAGCAGGCCGGTGCCCTGCGCGGTGACGCGCACGCGACCCTGCGCCTGGCCGACAACGCATTGTTGGGCAGCATCGGCGACGTGGTGCAGCAACACCAGGCCGCGATGCGCAGTGGTGGTGATGCCGACGGCCTGGCCTCGCAGGCCGCGCAATCGGTGTCGGCGCAGCCGGGCATGCGCCACGGCAGCCTGTTCAATCAGCTGGCCATGCATCTGGTCGAGCCGGCGGCGGGCGGCGGTGAAGGCAGTGGCCCTGGTCGCAACCATGGCCTGTGGGCGCGCGGTTTTGCCAGCCACGGCCGCATCGATGCCGACGGTGGCGTGGCAGGCTTGAGCCATAACATCGGCGGCATCGTCGTCGGCGCCGATACCCGCGTTGCCGATGACCGCGTCACCCTGGGCGTCAGCGTGGCAGCGGCGGATATGTCGACCAAGGGCCGCGACGGCTCCGACTTCAGTGGTGACGTGCGCGCGCTGGACGTGGGCGGCTACCTGGACGCGACCTATTCGCGCGGCTATCTGTCGGCCGCGGTGCGCTACACAGACCTGCGTCACGACACCCGCCGCAGCGTCAGCGGTATCGATGGCCTGCAGCAGCCGCTGCGTGCCAAGTACAGCAACGATGCGATCTCCGCGCGGGTGGAGCACGCGTTCTCATTCACCACGGGCAAGGGCCTGGTGATCCAGCCGCTGTTGCCGGTGGTGGACTACGCGCGTACCTCGGCCACGCGCTTCAATGAAGGGCAGGGCGCGGGTGCACTGGTCGGTCGCAGCGGCAGCCTGGAGAGCATCCGCGTGGGCGCCGGCCTGCAGCTGTTCAGGACCTTCGAAGGCAACAACGGCGAGCGCATTACCCCGCGTGCCCGCGTGGTCTGGCAGAAGGAACTGGGCGACTCGCAGGCGCGCTACAGCACCGGCTTCGCCGCAGCACCCGATCTGGTGTTCGGGGCAAGCAGCCAGGCCGTGGGCGAGCAGGTGCTGGCCTGGAACCTTGGTGTGACCAGCCGCGCCAGCGAACGCCTGTCGATCATGGCCGACTACGTGGGCGAGCGTCGTGACGGGCAGATCCAGAACGGCGTGATGCTGGGGCTGGGTTACAAGTTCTGAGTGGCACAGGGCACCGGCGATGCTCGCATCGCCGGTGCCATCCCTACGGACGCGTGGCTGCGGTATGGTCGGCATGGCATTCCATCCAGGTTCTTCCATGCAGATCGCCGTCTTCAGCGCCCGACCCTACGACCGTCGCTTCCTGGACGAAGCCAACCTGCGTGAGGCGGCGGGGCAGGGTTGCACGTTCATCTACTTCGATGCCGCGCTGGATGCGCATACCGCAGCGCTGGCACAGGACTGCGCCGCGGTCTGCGTGTTCGTCAACGATCGGCTGGATGCGCAGGTGCTGCGCGCGCTGCACGCGTTGGGTGTGCGGGCCGTGCTGCTGCGCTGTGCGGGCTTCAACAATGTGGACCTTGCCGCTGCGAAAGCGCTGGACCTGTTCGTCGCGCGGGTGCCGGCGTATTCGCCCGAAGCCGTGGCCGAGCATGCATTGGCGCTGGTGATGACCCTCAACCGCCAGACCCATCGAGCCTACAACCGCGTGCGCGAAGGCAACTTCATGCTCGACGGCCTGCTCGGGCGCACCCTGCATGGCCGCACGGTCGGCATCGTCGGTACCGGCAAGATCGGCCTGGCCACCGCGCGCATCTTCAAGGGTATGGGCTGCACGGTGCTGGGGCACGACCCGTACCCGTCGCCGGCCTTCGCGGGCATCGGCGAGATGGTGGCGCTGGATGAACTGCTGGCGCGCGCTGACATCGTCTCGCTGCACTGCCCGCTGACGCCCGATACCCAGCACCTGATCAATGACGCCTCGCTGGCGCGGATGAAGCCGGGCGCGATGCTCGTCAACACCTCGCGCGGCGGATTGGTGGATGCCCATGCAGTGATCCGCGGGCTGAAGTCGCGCCGGCTCGGCCACCTGGCCATCGACGTGTACGAGCAGGAAAGCGCGCTGTTCTTCCAGGACCTGTCCGGCGAGATCATCGACGACGAGGCCTTCCAGCGCCTGATGACCTTCCCCAACGTGCTGGTGACCGGCCACCAGGGCTTCTTCACCGTGGAGGCGCTGCAGGAGATCTCGGCGATCACGCTGGGGAACCTGCAGGATTTCGCGGCTGGGCGGGTGTGTGCCAACCGGGTAGAGGCGGACTGAGCCGGGTGGATTGACCGCCGGGGCGCCCAGCCCGTAAAATCGCGGGCTCCGCCGGAATAGCTCAGTTGGTAGAGCGGCGCATTCGTAATGCGTAGGTCGCAGGTTCGACTCCTGTTTCCGGCACCAGTTGTAGAAAAGCCCCGGCCTTGGTCGGGGCTTTTTGTTTGTGCGGATCGCGGAAGTGCTTGATAAGGAAGGTGTTCCTTCCTCTGCAAAGTCAACGTTGCTCAAGCAGTCGACAGTTGCGGACAATTCGCACCCAGTGCGGAACCACTGCGCAAAGTCGCAGTGTTGGCTTCAATGTCGCTTACCACAGTGCGCAAGCTTGGCGTTTTCTCCGAGCGCCAATCGAATCGATGTGGTAAGAAGGCATTAGATGGATCAAGGTGGCCCGTGCTTGGCGATGTTTTGATAGCAGGCCTGACGTTTGTCGACGCTTCGCCACGTGACGTGGAGTGAGAAGGTAATGGAATACAGAGACTTCTTGAGAGCCGCGCGAGAGGTAGGGGCGCATGGAGATAACGACACGCTGCCATTCGATGGCGATTCCAGGTTCGTGAAGGCATGTGCCGAGTCTCTAGCGTATGTAGCAATCAGGCTATATAACAAGTTCTCGGAACGGCGGCCAGAGGATGTTAAGAATGCCTTGAAGGGCTATGAGCCATTCTCTGAGCGACTGCTGGTGCCGACCGGTTCCGCCGGGTTCAGGGTGGTTACAAAGATCCATCCATTCTGGAACCTTTACATGAATGGACTCGCGATAGGTTTGGCACGCGCTACCGTGTCGCATCGGTCTATCCGTGCGCACTCCTACCGTTTTGTGGATGACGACGACTCCATTGATATCTTCGACAGGGCTCATTCCTGGCGAGCTTTCAGGGTTGCCGCCGTTGACGCTGCGGCGAAGGCGGGCGATGGCGCCGTGGTGGTTCAGACTGACATATCCAGTTTCTACGAGCGAATCTCACATCATCACGTTGAGAACATGCTCGCCAGCATTGTAGGGGAGCAATCTGCTGTTCAAGTAAACGCGCTTCTGTCTCGCTTCTCAGCAGGGCGATCATTTGCACTTCCAGTTGGTGGCCAATTCTCAAGGATAGTGGCCGAATCCTTCATGCTACCAATTGACCAGGCGCTCGACCGGAGAGGTTTGAACTGGTTTAGGTACGTAGATGATTACGTGCTGGTTGCCCCGGACTACCACGTTGCTCATGAACACCTTGCGTATCTATCCAAGCAGCTTGCTGACTTCGGGCTTTCGTTAAACAGGACCAAGACTACAATCCTGCGGGCGTCAGCGTTCGTCGACTACGTCCAAGCGCAGCTTGGCTCAGATGAGGGCGAGGTCGGTGCTCTAAAGGAAATTGATCTCCACTTTGATCCGTACTCGGATTCACCCGTTGAGGACTACGAGAGCCTTCGGGCGACAGTTGAATCATTAGATGTGCAGAGGCTGCTGAGCTTGGAGTTGGAGAAGTCAGTTCCAGACAGCTTCCTTGTGGCACAGGTGGGGCGAACGTTGGAGTTCCACGCCCCCGAAGTCGCACTAGACTTGGCGAAGACGCTTTTGAGCGAGGCGAGCTTGAGGTCTTTCCGCGGATCCTGGTCCACTATCATGCGTGGAGTTGCTCATCTTCGATCCCTCGATGGCTACAAGGAGATCCATTCCAAGATTGACCTGTGCCTTGACGACGTCTTAGTCCACTCTCGCTACTTGCTGACGAACGAGGGGAGCCAGCTTCACTTCCTGCGCGCCTTGCGCTTCTCAACGTCGCCTGCACGTGCCGCGTTCGTTTGGGGTCTTTATGAAGACGCCGCAAGTCAGACCGTTAAGCGCGGTTGCCTTGACTGTGCCGCAGGTTGGGCAACTCATGGCGACCTGAATACGATTGCTAACCGGTGGGCTGGAATGCATCCTGAGGTCAGGCGTGCTGCTTGGCTGTTCTCCAAGTCCTTCAGTAGAGAGGGGACGGACTTCCGTAGACAACGACGCGAATCGCTCATCAAGGGGGGAGAGCTTGGGTTCGAAGAGAATGAGTCCGAGACTTTCCCCGTGATCTTTGCGAGGTGGGCGCATGATCAGACCTAATATAATTGACCCGCGAAGCGTTGCGCGAGATGTGCCTGGCCTCTTTGAGATTGTTTTTCCAGGTCTTACTCCGGGTCTCGTCGCCCACCTCAACGCGACCAGCCGCGCTTTGGAAGGGGAGGCTGTCAATGATGAAGAAGTTCGCCGGTGCAAGCTCGGTCCCGCCCTGCTGTTTGAGGTTTCATGCGTACGGGTGGATCGTCTTTTTGAGCAGGACATCGATTCTGACAGCCCTCAATCCTGCTTGGCTGAAGCTTGGCGTAGGCAAAGCCGGTTCTACGATGCTAGATATGTCGACTTCATCGACGACCACGACTGGTCTGTTGCTTGCAAGGTTGGCAAGTCTCTCCATGACGCTCTGGCTGGGGAATGTAGATCACGTGGACAGCCGCTCGTTGTCCGGCCGCTAGTTATGGGGTGTCAGTGGGTTGCTGGTTCCTGTGGGGATTACGCAATTGGCGACTGTATTGTCGAGGTTAAATGCATCGTTGGAAACTTCAGTGGGGCCGACTACCGTCAGGTCTTAATGTATTGGATGCTGTCGCTGATCGCTGATGTTGAAGGGCGCGGAGAAGTCTGGAAGCAGGCGCTTCTTATAAACCCGCGCCGGAAGCTGGTGGTTGATCTAGATCTTCAAAATTTCTTGACGGTTGTAGGTCGCGGCGCTACTCACATTGAGATGATGCAGCGGTTCTTGTCCGTCGTAGGGGAACGCATGCCTAGGTGAGGCAAGTCTGATCAGTCTGGCGATGCATTTCCTACGGTTCGTGTCGATTGGGTCGATCGAGGCAAGTCGAAAATCGGCTTTTTGGCTTAGATTTTTCTGTGCGACAGAGACGCTAGGTCACCCGTTAGTGGTCGGCGGGTGATCGCGGCGCTCCGATGACGTTCCCAGGCATCTTCGAGCCCCTTCCCGGAGGCCGAGTGGGTATGTGTTGTATGCTCTGCGGGCGCGTTCTGCAGCTCGCACCTGCCGTGTCCGGTAGCCGCTTGGCTCCCACAGCTACTGAATCATGGAAACGTTGATGACAATTGAGTACGCGATAGTAGCCGTAGTGTTCTTCCTGCTTGGGAAATTCTCCGAGAAGTTTCTTTCATCCTACGCGACCGAGAAGGGGAAGAACCTGGCCACTAAAGAGGATGTTGGTGATATTACTCGTGAGGTTGAGTCGATACGTGCAGACCTTTCTGGAAAGCTGGCGACACATGGGTTCCGCTATCAGCAGGAGTTCGAGGTGTTAGCTGAGCTGTCACACCAACTATTTGACGTAGCCTCCGCCTGCGCCCAGCTGCGGCCGGTTTTGGACTACGTCGACCCCGCGAAGACAAAGGACGAGATTGCTCAGGAGCGCCTCACACGATTGCACGAAGCAAGGTACGCGCTGCACCTGACGAGGGAGCGAAAGAGGCCGTTCTATCCCGAAGAAATCTATGAACACTTGCGCGCAATAGACAATGTCGCGCATACCGAGAGCGTTCAGTATCGGTACTTCTTGCAGAGTAATACTGGCCTGGGGAAAGACGCCACCTTCATGGGGGCTTGGGCTCAGCAGGAAGCTAACGCGGAAGAGATACGCAAGCTGGTTGACGCTGCAGGCGCATCAATCCGTCTTCGGGTCACGTCTTTCGATAAGATCATTTAGTCGTGAGTTGCTGATGGCATCTCGGTAAGGTGGGAGTGCCAGTTATGCGGCACTCAGTCGGCCACAGTGAAGTTGGACAGGCAGATCTCTTAGGTTAAGTGCGTCATGGGACTACACGCTGGATCGTTGGAGCACCGGCAATTGACACCCGGAAGCCGCGTTGGCTGAGGCTCTCAAACGTCTTCGTAAGATTTACCTTGCTGAAGAACGGCAAGTTCTGCTTAAGTGTTGCGCTGTCTGCACCAAGAACAAGAAAGACGATCTCGTAGTCTGCTGATTTGACTGAGTTTAGAGAGACCAGATCGCCCGCCGCCGGATTCACGCCTCGCAGTACTGTCCTTGCCTTCTTTCGAAAATCTTTGTCGCTAAGCATGATCTCTGCAGCCACTCCTCCTTGCGCGAAAAGGTGGCTGAGTCCCGCTGAACCGCCCTTCCGGTGTTTAACGTGAATAAGGTGTTTGGTGGGAGATAAAAGGTCGCAGAGCTCGATGGCAGTTGTGGTCCGGTCTGTCTTGACAAGTTTCTTGTCCAGCAAATAGTAGCCGTTTGCCGCGGCGGCCCGTACGTTGTAATCCCCCTCTGCTTCAATTCTATGTTTCTGGTCGTCTTCCCAAATCTCCACTGCCGGGAATGGAAGGTGGCAAAGGGGAACATGGGCTAAGACTTCTGTTATACGGCCGATAAAAGTTGCGTCGACTTCGTACCACTTTCCGTCAAAAATAATCTTTGTCTTATCGCCTTCCGTGATCTCAAAGTAGACACAGCGATAGACTGAGTGATCGGTGATGTTCCCGTCAACGTCGTGAACAAAGAGTCGATCCCGTTTGATTCCATCAATCTTCAGTTGTGCAAGATCATCAACGTTGTCGAGATAGTCTGCCGGATCGATGGTGGCTCGCAGGCCTTTCTTGTTCCGTGTAAAGCTAAAGCCCAATATTGTGTCCCACGCTCCTATCTCAGGAAGTGTGATCATCAGCTGCTCATTACGCGCGCGCATGGCGAGGATAAGGATCTCGTCAAGTTTGGCGATCGCCGCGTCGTCTTTGACCCTCCGCACGTTGTCGACCCAAGAAAACGATGCTTTGTACGTCTCGCTGTCATAGTAACCTTTGATGCGGCTACTCAATGCGGGAAGCTGGAAAGCTTCCAATTCGATGCCAAATGAGAATCCGGCATCTCCTCCAGCAATCTGTACGAGGTCGATCCCCTTCTTCGGTACCCCTGTCACGGCACGGAGAACGTCTCTCAGGATATCTATTCCAAAAACGCTCACCTCAGAGTCCCTGGCTGCCTGAGACTTTTTCTGGACAGGCTGGTCTTCCAGTGTATGGAGGTCGACACTGCGCAACGATTTTTCATCGAGCGTGTTCAACGCTGTGCGAAGGCCAAAATCTTGTACGAACAATGACTGCTCAATCAGGTAACGCCCGTACCCAAAAGTGAACGCAAAAACATCATGACCCACTCGCAGAAGCAGAGCCGCCGAGCTTGATCGGTTTGCCAGCCCTGGAACCTCTTTGCCGCTGACCTCGTCCAGAAAGGGACCCCATATGGGTCTCTTCTCCTTACTCTTCTTAACGAAGAGGGTTCCGTCAATGCCTAGGGCCTCCGCCATTGGGTACTCATCTACAGGAGTCGTAGTGAGTAGCGAAGAAAGTGGCTTGCCATCTGCAAGTGGCTTTGCCATGAAGAGGTTAAGTCGGCGATATCCCTTTGCCATATTTCGGAACCCTTGTGCGATCTCGGGGGGGGGGGGGGGGGGGCGTCTGTCTGAACCAACGGCCATCCTCACAGGCTGGATCTACTTGCTCCAATGACCAAGTACCCATTCCCATTGATGGGTCGAGTAGTCCCACCGCCAGTGGGCACGGACCCATTTGGTTTTTCCGAATGGTCTGAATGTCTGGATGTTCTGTGGCCGATCCGGTGGCTTGGGAGGCTTCGGGGGATGGATCTTTCGTATCGTCATGAATCGACTCTCCTATTGCGGAACGGGAGTAGATCGGACAGGGCTGAAATTCAGGCGAGTAGCTCTCCGGCAGCAAATTGGAGCCGGCCAGAGTTATTGGCCTTATGGCAGAAACTGTGACGACGGTCAAGTATTCGACTCGTTTGATCCCTGCTTGGGTATCTCGGAAATTGTGACGCTGCGGACAATCCTCATCCAAACACCGCCTCGCATCCTGTCCTAAGTTGGCTCTATCGACACTTATGGACCCTCCGGATGTCATCCGCCCTCACCAAACGCATTGTTCTCACAGCTGAGCCCCGAGATCGCCCCTACGAGCTCAGGGACGCTCAGATTCGTGGTCTGATCCTTCGCGTGCAGCCCTCTGGGCATAAAGCTTGGATCGTGACCTGGGCCCACGGTAAGCGCCGTACATTGGGTTCGGTCGAGCACCTGACACTTGACCAAGCCCGGGATCAAGCCCGGCAGGCTGTAGCTGAATACGTTCAGTCTGGTCTGCCTGCCTTGGCGAAGTCCAGGGCAACCAGTTGCACGCTCGAAACGCTGCTTAACGATCACTTCGAACCCTGGGCGGTTGCTGAGCTCAAGGTTGGTCGTCAGTACCCAGACCGCATTCGATCAGTGTTCCCTTGGCTGTTGCGCCGTCAGATCATTGAGATTGACGTGCCCACAATGGAGCGGTGGTGGCGCGGGCGTGTCACTGGCCCCGATGCCGTCACCAAGGCTACCGCAGCGCGCGACTTTGCTTGCCTGCGGTCTGCCTTGTCCCGGGCCGTTGAGTGGAAGCTGATCGAGACCAATCCTTTGATGGGCATGCGTCAACGATCAGCGGCTAGCCGCAAGGTGGTTCGGTTCCTGTCCCCGGACGAAGAAGCGATGCTCCGGGCCACGCTCGCAGCGCGCGATCTAGCCGGGGTTGAGGGGAGGGCGAACGCGAATGCGACCCGACGCAAGTACCGGCAAGCGGTTCTGCCTGATTTGCCGATGGACGGGTACGTCGATCACCTGACCCCAGTGGTGCTTACAGCCATGAACACCGGCATGCGGAGGGGCGAGTTGCTGTCGATGACCTGGGCAGACATCAACTGGGAAGCGAAGATGCTCACCATTCAGGCGGAAAATGCCAAGTCCGGTAGGCAACGCCACATCCCGCTAAACGTCGAAGCCATGGAGGTCCTGCAGCGTTGGGCCGGTCAAGCGGGCGAGCGCCGTGCGGGCAAAGTCTTCGACGTGACCGACATCAAGAAAGGGTGGGGCAAGCTTATTGCTGACGCCCGCATCGAACACTTCCGGTTCCATGACCTACGCCATCACTTCGCATCGCGCTTGGTTCGGGCAGGGGTGGACCTGAACACCGTGCGGGAGCTCTTGGGTCATGCAGACATCACCATGACTCTTCGCTATGCCCACCTCGCCCCGGACACTTTGGCAGCGGCAGTTGCCAAGCTCGCGGCGTGATGCGATCAGTCAGACTGCCGCCCGGCTAAACGTTCAAGCTCTTCCCGCATCCTCTGGCGCTCTTTCGGTGTGAGCTTTACGAAGGCCAAGATCGCGGCAGCCAGGTCATCGTCCTCAGCGAAGAGGTACGCGACAGGTACATCAAGAGCGCTGGCAAGTTCTGCGGCCTTAGTCATATCCGCTTGGTTTCGCTCGCGCTCGTACCTGTTGATCAGCACGGCACCTCGGTTCTTGTCCTGATCCTTATCCACCAGAGCGCCCAGCGCGCGCTGGGACAGCCCGCGCAGCGCTCGCGCTTCGGACAGCCGTTTGGAAAACGTAGAAGTGATGACTGGGGGCGAAGGCACGCGGAGGTAACGGTGTGTGAACCTGCAGGAGCATGGGCCATATACCTATTCAGTAGAAGTCATTACCATTGCGGTATATAGCGTTGCACGCGGTTTGACCGGCCGCAAGGGGTGGCCGGGCCCGTCAGCGTTCAGTCGGGGACGTTAGGATGAAGAACCGGATTACGCTTGCTGCCGTCGTGTCATTGGTGCTGACGGCTGTTGCCCCAGGCCAGGTGGTGGCTCAGGAGCAGCGGTCATATGACCGCTTCAAGGATCGAACCTCCTACGATGCCAAAGTGGAGCTGTCTGAGCTGTCCAAGACCAGCAGGGGCGTATCTCTGAGCCTACAGAGCGTGGTAGACGGAGACCGCGCTGTAACGAAGTCGGATTCTTTCACCGTCTCTGCCATCGTGACCTTCAACACGTCCTATGACGTTCGTTGTGCCGGTACAGGCTTTGACATGCTCGTGGACGGAAAGGCTGTTTCGCTTCCTGGCGATATGCCCGCTTTCAATCGATACGAGTACGCCATCCTGTCCTTCGGCAAGAAGATGACTTTGGCTGAGGCCTCAGCTTTCGCGGCTGCTCAGAAGGTCGCAGTTCGTGTCTGTGACACAGAGTACGTGCTCGACGAAGCGCAGCGGAGCACGATAGCCGGTTTGGTCGACGATGCTCAGATCGTCCGTCCAGCGACACAGTGATCCGCTCAAATCACTAGCTAAGGAGTGAAAGATGCAAGAAGGAACTATGACCGATAATCCATATCAGTGTCCGGCGTGTGGCGCTGCGCTGCCCACCGGCAGCGGCAGGACTAGCTGCCCCAAGTGTCATGGGAAGCTATCGTCCGAGAGCGTGAAGATGCAAATCGATAAGCTAGCCGGAGCTGCTGAAAGAGAGGGGTCGGCAACTGCATGTGTCATCTTGGGCCTAGCTGGGCTTGGGATCGGGCTGTACTTCCTGATCAACCCATCAGCAAGCGGCTACACCAACATCGCGAACATGCACGCGCTCGCTGTGGGGCAAGCTCTGACCGTCGCTGGGGCTGTCTTGCTTGGGTTCGGCATTCGCCCTCGATAACTTGCTCGCTAGCTTGATCGGGCCCGTTGGCAGAGATGTCAGCGGGCCTTTCGTATGTGTCAAGGTCTGCGATCTGGGGCCATCTTCTGTTTGGGGTGCTATCCGTAGGCAGAAGCGCACTGGCACGCCCTGCCGCGTGATGTGGCGAGCTCCGTCGACTCTGCATGCAGGGCTGTAACTGCTTAGTCCGACGCGCGCTGTGAAGCGATTGGTTGGCATTGCTGGGGCTGCTATCGAGCAGAGGGTCAGGATCATCCGCATCCAAGTCGCGAAGTCCTAGGTGAGTCGGGGAAGTCGCGCTACCTCGCTGCCGAATTGGGGTTGACGCCTGGGGCACTCCATACAGCCGGAGCGTGCATCTTGCCTGGCTGCTACGCCAAACCGTCATTAGATTCCAGTGCCGAGCGAATGACTGCCATGGACGATGAGAAGTCTTTCAGCTGCCTGTCCTTCAGATCTCCCAGGTAGCTGACATTGATCTTCTCCCAGGCATCATTGGCGCGGCGTAGAAGCTTCTTGCCATCGTCAGAGAGTCTTGCGTACTTCTGTCGGGTGGAGTCAAAAAAGATAGGTTCGTCTTGCCACTCTTCGATCAGATCGGCGGCATCCAAGCGCCTATAGATGCCTGTCATCGAGGTCGGTGACATACCTAGGCTCTTCGCCACATTAGCTCTGATTGCGTGTGATCCCCGCTTGTAGAGGCGATCAATTTCGCTCATTGCCAAATACATGTTGGTGTCCAAACCGATTTCATCCAGCTGCTCATCGAGCCTTTTCCGAACTAGCCTTGCTAGTGTCAATAGCTGCTCAATCTCTGGGTACTTCCTGGATGCAGGCTTCATACATGAGTGAAAAATGGCGGGATGTCCGTATCGTACATCCCGCCATATTACGGTTGCTAGCCTACTCATACAGCGATTGGCTGTGCTTACGGGAGGCAATGAGATGAATGATCTGAATCGTGCAATTTCGATGTTTGGCGCGCGTGGTTCGCTCGATCATGTGGAACACGAGACTGCGCTTGAGATTGTGGGGGAGGCCGCAATGGCAAGGGAGAATGCATGTGCGCAGCGCCGCGCCTTTGAGTGCAAGGACCTGACCCCGTTCCAGGCGACGTCCAATTTCGCAGAACTGTTCGCTGCCCGCATCGGTGATCGCTCGCTGCGGCATGACATGCGCGTATGCGATGCCTCCATGTTCCGCATGCTTTGGGCGGCACGTCAGGCCGCTGACATGCTTGGTATCCCTTATGGGGTCTACATTGACGTTGCGGTGAGCTATCTCCAGGAAACGAAGGGTAAGAAGCGGATCACTCCGAAGATGCTCATCGCACCGGACGTGCAGTTGCATGTGATGGATCGCTGGGACGCAGAGATGTCCGTTAATTGCATCGGCGAGCGGCAGAACTGATTGTATTTAAGCCATAGTGCTGGATGCGGAGGGACCCTCCGCGTCCAGCTACTTAATCAAATGGCGGCGCAGCTAGCGCAGTATTCTCACTCCTCGCGAAGGAGGGGGCAACGGATACGAGAGGACAGTAATGAGTATGGAGGGATATCGTCGCGCCAAGAAATTGGCCGTGGCCAAGA
Source organism: Stenotrophomonas sp. YJH_SMC_40 (assembly GCF_059368615.1). Classification (NCBI taxonomy): domain Bacteria; kingdom Pseudomonadati; phylum Pseudomonadota; class Gammaproteobacteria; order Lysobacterales; family Lysobacteraceae; genus Stenotrophomonas; species Stenotrophomonas sp. YJH_SMC_40. Next base: position 446,573 of record NZ_JCAFRX010000003.1, read on the forward strand.
AGTTTGGAGCTGATGCGGTGGCGGCGGAGCAAATGGTGCAGGCACGGGAGTGGATTGCACCGAGCGACTTCGATGAAGAGCCCGAGTTGGCTGGCTCAGCACATCTTTCATATCGCTACATGAACCCCTACGAGCGGACGCAGAACTTCTATGAAGCGTATCGCAAGCACTACGTGGCGCGCTTCGTGCGACGCGAGGGGCGTGAGCCGCACGGCTTTGTTGACCGTATCCACGGTCTGGAAGCAGGTGACTTCACTAGCATCTGGCGGGCGCGCCAGCGCGCGGATGCGATGGGGGTCCCCTATGAGCGGTATGTCATTGAGCTGATGCTACATGCTGACGCTAACGGGACGCGACAGCTGCCCCGACCGAATCAGCTTTGTAGTGACTCCAAACTGCCCATGCTGCTCGAGCGTCTGGAGGAGAAGCGGGCCGAAGGGTTCTTCGATCCCTTTGCGGGGCACTTCGATCCGCGCTTCTATGCCGTCAACTTCGTCGACGACCAGCAGCAGCTGGATGCATTGGCATGGATCGAGGAGCAGATTGCTAAGGCCGGACGTGCTCGCAAACCGGTGTTGCTTCGCCGCTTCATGTGCATTGAGCAGGTTATCTCGGAAGCAGAGGCTACGCGCCGGTTTGGGCAGGGGCTCGTCGATGAGGCTAAGGCCCACCGAGGGGGGTACACTTCGCGCACTCCGGTGGTGCTTGATGCCCCCGGGCCCTCCGATCCAGCCTGTTTTGGTATGCGCACCGAAGGGCATGCAATCTGCAGCCAATGTCCGGTAGCCCAGCGTTGCACTGAATTTCGTGCCGAAGTCGAGGAAAGGGTCCAGGAGCGATTCGGGGTGCTGAACGTTCCGAAGGAGCGTAAGCGCGTTGCGGCCCGAGACCGCAAGCGTCGACAGCGCGAGCGAGAGCGCAGTGGGGCTGCCATGACGGATCAGGAGCTTCACCGGGTGCTGAAGGAGGCAGGGGATCCCAAGGTGATCCAGAGGCGCGAGAAGGACAAGCAGCTCCGGGATAGGAAGAAACCCAAGAGCCAGGAGTAGGCAAGGGGCCCGGCACTGGGCGAGATGTCACGCTTCCCTATATCTATTAGCTCTTACTTATAAGCTTTAACATATATAGGGAAGCGTGACATCGAGACCTCCCAGCCCGGAGATCCTAGCGCTCAAGAGGTCGGCTTCCGGCAGGCGCTGCCGTCCCGACGCCCCCCGGGAGGGTGCATCTCCTGACGAGTTCTCCCTCGGCTGGATCCCTCGTAGCCGATCCTCTGGTCTTCGCGTCCGTCAGGACCCTGTCTCGGGAGCTCTGCATGCCCTTGCGGCCTCTGCTATGTATGAAACCCTGCTTCCGATCCGCGTCATACCGAGCCTGTGTGACGTGATCATTAGCCGGAGATCTGGGTGATGCAGTTGAGGTTCAAGCATTGATAGTGCAAGTCTGTCTCTGCCGATCGGGCGCCAGTGGGGGCAGGGCTGACCGTCACTTTCGCGAGCGCAAGGAATGCTGTCGTCTGCCCCATGCTAAGCGCTACTAAAGCGCATGCTGCCTGAGTTCAGCACGCACGACGCGGGCGGCGGTGTATGAGCCGGTGCCTGCGGTCGCAAGACATTGTGGCCTTGTATGAAGCGTACGGTGGTGCTAGGCCTTGTAAGGGCGGTAAAGAATGTGTGCCCTTCAAGTCTCATCCTCTGCGACCGATATGCTCAAGGATGCATAAAACAATCACCGGGACGGCTACATGGATCGTTGGACGTGGATGATGGTAAGGATGTATGCGCCCGCACTTGGGGCTTTGGCACTGGGGTTGCTGCTGATGCTGCCGTTGGGAGCGCTCCGGGGGAGTCCGGTGCTTGCAGGAGTGTCTGCGATGGCGCGATGGCTCCCGGCGTTGGCTATCGCGGTATCGGTCACCCTTGCACTTGTCGCTACTCTAAGGCTTTGGCGCTGGGATCAAGGGCGCAGCGCTTTGGTTTGCGAATGCGGTGGCTTGCTGGGACAGGAGCGTCCTGGGCGTTTTGGCGCATATCGAAAGTGTCTCGCCTGCAACCGCAACGTCAATGAGAGGTACTACACGTAGGTTCGGTTCCGGGGCGCGTACACCCGAAGCCGCTGTCCGCCTTGAAAGCAGGCGTGAGCCCTACCTGGCTTTCCCTGGGGCTTCACGGGCCCGAATCGGCTCAAAGTGACGGCTCCCCGGCTTACAAGGCACTTATCGGCACCCTGGCTGCCAATTGAGGCTCGCTAAGTCGTTGTTCCAAAAGGACGTCTGGCCATCTGTGGTGCCATGAGTAACTGCATCAGTACTGCGTGGGTTGGGGGAGTCCGGCTGGGGGCAAGAGGGGTGCCAATCTATGAACTTCCTGTGTAGAGTGCGTTCAGAAGCGTGGGTACCCATTTCTCATTTCGAAGCTTTTTCACTAAGGAGTAAGGCGTGTTTGATCAGGAAGTCTCAGATGGGTTCCGTAAGATTTGCCAGTCACTAAAGCTTTACCGCCGAGCTGAGCTGGTGGATGAAGCCTCTGGAGACTCGCTGATCGATGATCTATACGTAGATCCTCTGCGTGGCAATAAAATCATCACCACTCTGCTAGAGCCGCACACTACCTTCCTGATCGGTAGAAAGGGAACGGGCAAGTCCACAATCTTCCAGAAGATGCAGCGCGAGATCCTGCGTAGGGGTTACTCCACGTCGGCGTACATCGATATAAAGACAATCTACGAGTCATCTCAGGTTGATCCCGTTGTCAGTGGTCGCGTCTACGCAACAGACTCAGGCCTTCCGAGGGAGGCACTGGAAAAAATATTGCTTCAAAAGGCGTTTCTCGAGTCCTTGGTCAACGAAATAAGGGCGCAGCTCAAGAAGCGAATATCTCATGCCTCTCTTTGGTCTAAAGTTAAGGAGGCTTTCGGTGGCGGCATCTCCGAGCTGGATGTTGCGCTCGAGGAGTTGGTCCAATCACTGAATGTTCCCACCTATGAGAATGCGGTAGGAATTCTTACGAGGGCGACTAGAGAAAAGCGAGAAATATCTGCCGATCGCAGCGTCAAAGGTTCTGCCGGCCTGGGGGCAGAGGGTATCGGGCTGACCTTTGAGGGGGGGGCGCGACACTGGGTAATAAGTCTGTCGACGAGTTCGATTATTCGGACGTTCTAATTCGAACGCTACGGATGAATGATTTCATCGTAAAGCTTCGCGAGCTGCTTGATCGCGTGAAGGTGCGGCAACTCTACATTCTGATCGACGATTTTAGCGAACTTCCGCAGGATGGTATGCGCTTCGTGGTGGATGGAATGCTCGCGCCCTTGAATAATTGGTCCGATGAACTAGTTAAGCTGAAGATTGCGGCTTATCCCGGCCGCATTTATTATGGTCAGATCGACAAGGCGAAGGTTGATGAGGTCTACCTTGACCTATACAAGTTGCACGCGCCGGCTGACGTCGCGACCATGGAATATTCAGCAATTGATTTTACAAAACGTCTAGTTGGTGAGCGATTCAATAAGTTTCTTCCGGGGAGGGAGTCGGAAGTTTTCGCTGTCGATGACGAACATCTTTGGCGTGAGCTTTTCTACGCCAGTCTTGGGAATCCGAGAATTCTTGGTTACGTCTTGCATTTTGCCTCGGAGATGGCGTCCGTTCGTGGAAGTAAGATTAATCTCAAAATCATCAAGGATGCTTCTAGAAAATATTATGAGGATAAGATTGAGCCATATTTTTCGCTTGGTCGTTTTCTTCATGACACCTTCGCTGAAAGGCTTTCTATTTTTAGTCTGAAAGAGCTCTTGGAGGACGTTGTTCGGCGCGCCCGCGAGCTGAGGGAACATACGTCTGAAGTCTTCACTCGGATAAAAGGAACTCCGCCGACAAGTCATTTTCATGTTCCGGTGGCAATGGAGTCGGTGCTGCAGACGCTGGAATTGAATTTCTTCGTAACAAAGTACTTCGAAATGTCGGACCGATCGGGAAAGAAGGTTTCGGTCTATTCGCTAAATTACGGCCTGTGCGAGCGCTACAGTATTCGGTTTGGGCGACCATCGGGTGAGCGAGAATTTAGACTTTACTTTGTTGAAAGAGTTTTTGATTATTCGGGGATCGTGCTCTCATTTCTGAATAGGAATCAAGATATTTCTTGCGACACGTGTTCTACCAAGTTCTCATTTGATCAGTTATCCGCAATTAAGATGTATGGAATGGTTTGCCCTCAGTGCCGTAGCGGTACCGTCGTCGTGGCGAATCTCTCTCGGAAGTACGCAGACCAGGTTCGGCAGGTTTCCGAGAATCTTTTGCTGGAGCAGGTTGATCTAAATATTCTCGCAGCGCTTGACGCTGAGGGATCGCCGATGAAGCCTAAGGATGTTGCGGAGGAGCTAGACTGTTCCCACCAGCTGGTTGGACGGCGTGCGAAGCACCTCGAGGAACGAGAATTGCTGCTGCGAGACAAGGATGGGTATCAGCGGCTCTATCGCATAACTCCGACGGCCCAGAGTGCTTACTTTTCGAGCGAAGACGTTGCACTGGATATTCAATCGAGCGAGGTTGAGTAGTTGCGGGGCTGCGAACTTCTTGCGGAATGGCTAGTGGTTCTGAGCGATGGGAAGTATCCGAAGGCTTAGTTGGCGCTTACCGTTAGTAGGTTCGGTGCAGGTCAGTGCCCGGAAAAGGGTGCCCGGCGATTGTCGGGCTAGCTCAGCACAGTGCTGCGATGGCACCGAACATGCCGGTCCGCTCGGCTGGAATGGGTTGCATCCATTGAGTTCTTGTTCGCTTGCATCGCTAGCCGCATTCAGTGGGCGCATTCGTAATGCGTAGGTCGCAGGTTCGACTCCTGTTTCCGGCACCAGTTGTAGAAAAGCCCCGGCCTTGGTCGGGGCTTTTTTTATGCTCTGGTAGTGCCGGCCGCTGGCCGGCAACCCCAGGAGTGCCAGCCCATGGCTGGCAGGTCGCGATTTCTGAGTCTCGCGATCTACCCGCCCCTCCGGCTTCCCAGGCGCTTGGCTCCTTGCACAGTTCCTGACCTGGCAACTGCAGCCGGTCATTCCTGTGCTATGAATACCCAGCCTTGCTTCAAGGCTCTTTCAGAGATTGGAAGGATGCGCAGGTTCGGGGGAACTGCAGGCGGCGTGTTTACCCGCTTCAGGAGATGTGGAGATCGAATTCGCAAGCTGGGGGCATCAGGCGCCTGGCTGTGTTGTGTGCTGCTGATCGGCCTTGGCCTGTCGCCAATCGCAGTCGCCCAGACCACTGTGACGTACATCCACACTGACGCCCTGGGCTCGGTCGTGGCTGAGAGCGATGCCAACGGCAATGTGATCAAGCGCTATGACTACGAGCCCTACGGGGCCGTGGTCGGTGGTCAGGTCACGGACGGGCCTGGGTATACCGGGCATGTGAGCGACTCGGCTACCGGGCTGAGCTACATGCAGCAGCGGTACATGGACCCGCAGTTGGGGGTGTTCCTGTCGGTTGATCCTGTGACGGCGTATGAGCAGCCTGTGGGGCAGTTCAATCGGTACCGGTATGCCAACGGGAATCCCTACAAATTCACCGATCCTGATGGGCGGGCCGTCACGTGCGATGAAAAGCGGTGTGCTGGTGAGGTCAATACCATAGCCGATGCTCTAGCTCTTCCTGTCATTCTAACGGTGGCCTACGGCGGTCGGTTGCTTTCAAACCTGATCGATACGGTTCAACGAAATGAGTCGGCTGATCCGTCCGGCTCTACAGCAGCCCCCAGTGGCACGAATCCACCGGCATTGCCGGTGGATCTGGTAGGTGATCAGAGCAGCCCCTTGGCAGGGCCGAATAAGAACGGCACGCGGCATACAAGTGGCAATCTGAAGCCGGAGTTCGGTGGCACCGGGAACTACGACGAAGACCTCGAGACTCTCGCCGGAGAAACAAGGCCCGCGGTTCGCGGTGATAGTGCTCCTCCCGGGGCACAGATCGGAGAAAATGGTGTTTTTGGTCGCCAGACAAACAGTTCCGGTGGCAAGAGTATCGACATCCCTGCAAACGGTAGTAAACCGCATGAAACCCTACACTACGATTGAACAGCTCTCCGGCGGCATGCGCTATCTACCGCTGCAATTGAAGGGAGTGCAGCTGGATGCTCTGCCAGCTTTGATCCTGGGGCGTCGCCTTCTTGAGTGCAGGATTCCACAGATGCAGGCAGCTCGATCGGCTTCGCAAGTGGTCTTGAATTTCGATCCGGATATGACTCTGGAACTAACATCTTCCAGTACGGTTGCGCAGGGATGGGATGAATTCGGGACGATAAATGTCGAGGTCCTGCCCGAGGCCGCAGTTGAATCGACGTGCGAATGGAGCGATCTGGAGTTGCCGGAAGATCTCGATGTCGTCCGGACCGAGATTGTTCGTTGGCAAGGCGACGGACTGATCGTTGATTCAGGTATTCGTTTGCACTTCGGGAATGGCCGGACCTTCTCAGCCGTAGCGCTGGATGTGCCCGGGGTGCTTCTCTTGACTATGCCTGGAGAGAATGCTCCGGATTCCTGGCAGTTCCCGGCAAGTGAATACTCTTTCGTAGTGATTGGATGAGTAGGTCGGGACTTTCTGCTTGGCAAATTTTCTGATCCAATCCAGCCTCTTGGGAGGGGCTTGCGACGTTACAGGCTCGGCTCCTGTTCACTCACCCTGCTTGATGAATAACCTAGGCTTTGGTCAGGGTTTTTTGCTTCGTCTTCGTTCGGAAGTCTTTGATGCAAAAGGGGGCGAGCGGGAAGGTCATGTGCCCGGGAACACCCATGCGCGCCGGGTCTTATTCCGCGCCTGCGGCATATTCCAAATCCGTTCATGGTTGGTATAGGCTGTCGCCATTGCTCCTGAGTGCGATATGCAATGTGTCGAAGCAGGCGGGCAATGCAGCAAGGGAACACGGGGACTGGGGCAAGCTACATTCGCACGACGGGTATGTTCTGCCTGGCGGCATGTCACGCCCATCGAAGATCAACTGCAGCAGCAATGGAACCGCGTAATGCAGAACTCCATGGATCAGCAGTGGACACGTTGGAAGAGTGCGGGCCGAACCGGGGTAGCCATGGCGATGTTGTTGCCCGTTCTGACGAACACTGCAATGGCCCAGAGCACATCCGGAAACTTCGTGTGGGAAGAGTTCCCTGATCGGATAGCGAAGGCGGAGAAGGTTTCCGCACTGGGTCCTGATCTGTTTGGCGACAAGGTCAGGTTGGCCAACGGCGAGCTTGGATTCGAGATTACCGATATCGACCTCCCAGGCAATAACGCGCTGGAGGTCAAGCTCACCCGTACCTACGACGTGGTAAGCCGGAAAACCTACTTCCCGGAAGCGATGCTGGCGGACTGGCAGATCAAAGTTCCCCACATCAGCGGCAGCTATGCTCCAGACTGGGGGACTGGAGCCGATGCCGGCGCACCAGGGCGCTGTTCGTCGAGCTGGTTGCCTGCTGAATCAGCGCATTTCAGCACGCGGGAGTTCTGGGGCGGTCTCTCTGTTGATATTCCCGGGGGTGGTGGGGAGCTGTTGCGTACCGCTGCCGGCGTGACCCAGCCGCAGGATGGTTCGGCTTACCCCTGGACAACGTCGGGGCAGATATTTTTCTCCTGCCTGCCGGTCATCCAGAATGCGGGTGGAGAAGGGTTCCTGGCGATCACGCCAGACGGAACACGTTACTGGTTCGATTGGTTTGCACAGACCTCCGAGCCAACGCTCAAGAAGTATCAGTATTTCCATGACGATGGGTCGTTGCCCAAACCAGAGCCTTGGCGATTCCTGCAGCGCCGCAAGAACATTCTGCTTGCGACCAGGGTGCAGGACAGATTCGGGAACACCGTCCAGTACACCTATGCAAATGCGTGGAACGAGGCGCCCAGGCTGACCGCAATCACCGCCAGCGACGGTCGCCAGCTCACGCTCTCCTATCAGGGCAGCAACGTCAGCAGTGTCAGCGACGGTACGCGCCAGTGGCAGTATCAGTACAACAGCTTGCCATCGCGCCGAGGCCTTTCCGCCGTCCTTCTCCCCGATGGGAGCCGGTGGGCAATCAACTTCGAAGACTTCACCCGAGCGGCGCTGCGATATGCCGAGGTGATGTCGCCCGAGCCCGGTGAGATGTTCCGGAACTGCTTCGAGAACGAGGTTCCCACGTCCTATCCTTCCGGGACCATTGCAGGAACGATGGTGCACCCCTCCGGTGCTACCGGGCGGTTCACCGTTACATCGCTTGAGCATGGCCGTAGCCACGTACCTCTCAACTGTCGTGGCATCGACTATACGCCCGGCTTCGGCAACAACCCCAATGACGACGTCAATACCTATGCGATCTCCGGCTTCAGTTTCACGCTGGCCGAGAAGACCATCAGCGGCCCGGGGCTCCCTGTACTGCGTTGGACGTATGACTACACCCCCAACATCAGCATCTACCGATACCCGGGGCAGCCGGCCGGGAACCTGGTATGCCCGTATGGGAGTGCTGCTACCTGTGCCGCGCCCCCGTGTACCAGTGATGATTGTGCGCAATCCAGTATCACGACCGTGAGCGGGCCGGGTGGGGAGTGGGTCCGCTATCGACATGGCAATACCTACCGTTACAACGAAGGCAAGCTGCTTTCGGTGGAAGTAGGTACCGGTCCATCCGACATTGCGCGTACCACCACCTACCGTTACGACCTGCTTTCCACCGGCCAGAACTATCCCGCGCGATATGGAACCAGCGTGCAGTTCTCGGGCGAGGGGTGGGCCGGCGAATATCATCGCCCACAGCTGGAGACGCACATCTCCCAGCAGGGGGCCGTTTTTTCGACTGTTCTGGGCGATCTGGACTACTTCGCGCGTCCGCACGGGATCACGAAGTCGAGCACGCTTGGCTTTGCCCGGACCGAAGGCCATGGCTACCGTGACAACCTCTCAAGGTGGGTCCTGGGCCAGCGGGAAAGCATCACCTGTCTCGCACCGGCCACTTGCGCGGGTCAGGCAATGTCCCATGTGGTATTTGATGGCAACACTGACCTGCCAATCCAGTTCAGGGAGTTTGGAGCGCTTCGTCAGACACTGACCTATCACCCCAATGGCAGCGTCGCCACTGTCGCCGATGGCCGCAACGGTCAGGGCGTGGATACCCGCATGACGCTGGTTGACTGGAAACGAGGCATTCCCCAGTCCGTCCATTACGGTGACGGCACCATGGAACTGGCAACGGTGAATGATCAGGGCTGGATCGTGCAGTATGCCGACGCCAATGGCTACGCGCGAAACTACGCCTACGACGCCCTGGGACGCTTGAAGCAAACCGACCTGCCGCAGGGCGACACGGTGGCATGGAATTCGACGTCCACCGTGTTCGAGGCAATCTCCTATCCGGAATACGGATTGCCCGCAGGGCACTGGCGGTCCACCACCCAAACGGGGAATCATCGTCGACAGGTCTTCCACGATGCCTTGTGGCGGCCCGTTGTAACGATTGAAGAGGATATCGCCAATTCCCAGGCGACGCAGCAGTGGGTGGCGACGCGCTATGACGAGATGGGGCGTACGTCGTTCACTTCCTATCCGCGGAACCTCCATCAGGAAGGCAGTGCGGACTATGCCGATACCAGCCTGCAAGGTGTTCATACCAGCTACGATCTGCTGGGGCGACCGCTGGCAGTCCAGCAGGACTCGGAGCTCGGAGTGTTGAGCACCTACAACGAGTATCTGTCCGGCTTCCAGACCCGGGTGACCTCGCCCAAGGGCCAGAAGACACTCCTCCGCTACATAGCGTTGGAGCAGCCCGTCGCCGATCTGCCGGTCTATGTTGAAGAGCCAGGCGGTGTGATCACCACCATCGAGCGGGATATCTACGGTAAGCCTGTGGAGATTTCGCGCAGCGGAGGTGCTCAGTGAGGAGAATGCGAATTCCGGGAGTACGTCGCGAAACCTGGTTCGCCTTCCTTCTTGCACTGGTGGCGATGCTGCTGGGGGTTGGGGACGCCTACGCGCAGGCTTCCTTGCGCCTGACCGCGCCCGGCGGGACGACCTTCACCGCACCTTCCGGCTTCGATCTCAAGCTCGAGGCCAGAAGCGGTGGCAATGGCAAAACAATGGAGGTCGTGGAGTTCTACTGGCTCAAGCGCAACGGGGTTCGAATCGATTTTGATGAGGCGTTGCCCACACGGATCTATTCGGAAGGCGAGTTGCCTGCTGGCGTGTATACCTACACGCTTGAGGGGCGCGCCATGTATCACGACCCGGTCAATGGCAATGAGCGATACAAGACCATCTTCCCGATTCCAACGCTGACCATCACCGTTGTTGCAGGAAGTGGAGGTATTAGCGCCTCATCCGGAACCTGCACCATTCCATGGGGGCAGAGCAGTTGCCCGGTGACGATCAGCTGGAACTCCAATGCTCCCGCCGCGCGCGTGCTGGTGTCTGCGCTGGACAACAGCGGTATGCAGGTGATCGGGCAAGGGCAATCCGGAACGGTCACCGGCTGGGTCACGGCGGCCGGGCAGCGGTTCCATCTGATGAACGGCTCGGCGACGTTCGCGACGACCGAATCACGCGGCGTGCCGACCATCAATCAGCCTCCGGTTGTGAGCGTCGCTTCGCCGGTTGCAGGCGCCATGTTCCCGGCAGGCGCGGGTGTCCCTATCAACGTGTCAGCGAGTGATGGCGATGATGGGATCAGTCGGGTTGAGCTCAAGGTGGATGGCGCCACCATCGCGACGTTCCAATCGCCGCCCTATGCCAGTCGCATAGCCAGCCTGGCGCCGGGGACGCACACCGTGGTGGTTGTCGCCACTGATACGCGTGGCGCTTCGACGACGTCGGTACCAGTCAGCTTTACGGTGTCTACCGTGCCAGGTGTGACGTTGACGCGTCGTTACGTCTACGACGGGCAGCAACGACTGTGCAAAGTCATCGAGCCTGAAACCGGCTCGACGGTGATGGCGTACGACGCAGCAGGCAACCTGGCCTGGAGCGCAGCCGGCCTGGATCTGCCCAGCGCGACAAGTTGTGATCTGGCCGTTGCCGAAGCCAGTGGACGCGTGGTTCGTCGCAGCTACGACGCACGGAATCGATTGGCCACGCTGCGCTTCCCGGATCGCAATGGCGATGTCGACTACAGCTACACCGCCGATGGACTGGTACAGCAGGCCATCGCCTACAACGACGCTGGCAGCACCTCGGCTACCACTCAGTACCAGTACAACAAGCGACGTCTGCTGGTGGGTGAGACCCTGTCCCAGTCCGGTGCAGTGCCGCGGAGCCTGGGGTATACCTACAACGCCAATGGGCATCTGGCGGGTCATGTCTATCCCGCTGGCCGCCCGGTCGACTACGCTCCGAATGCCATGGGGAAGCCAACGCGTGTCGGCGACTACGTCACGGGCGTTAGCTACTATGCCAATGGTGGAATCAAACAGTTCACGTATGGAAATGGTGTGGTCCACACGGCTACCCAGAACGCGCGGCGCCTTCCTGCGCGCATTGTGGACAGCAACATCGTTGCCCTGGAGACATCGTTTGATCCGAATGGCAACGTTGTCGCCATCGCAGACCTGCAGTTGGGCACCGACTACAGCCGCCAGATGCAGTATGACGATCGAGACCGTCTTGTTGTGGCCGGAAGCCCGATGTTCGGCGGAGCGGGTTGGCACCGCTTCCGTTATGACGCCCTGGACAACATCCGCAGTTGGTCACTTGATGGGGTCAAGGCCGACCAGTACTGGTATGACGCGCACAACCGGTTGACCAACATCCGCAACGACAACGGGGCGACCACTGTTGGCCTGGCCTATGACGTCCAGGGCAATCTGGCCAACAAGAATGGCCAGGGCTTTCGCTTTGACTATGGCAATCGCCTGAGGGAGGCGGTGGGCAAGGCCAGCTATCGCTATGACGCGGACGGGCTGCGCGTGCTTGCCACGCGGACTGACGGGGCGGCAGAGGAGTCTCTCTATCGTCGCGGAGGACAGCTCGTCTATCAGTTCAACCGTGGTAGCGGCCTGCAGACCGAAACCTTGTATCTGGACAGCAAGGCAGTTGCGCAGCTGGAGACGGTGTCTGGCGCAACCACGGTCAAGTACCTGCACACGGACGCGCTGGGCAGCCCGGTTGCCAGCACCGGGAGTGCGGGACAGCTGCTTGAGCGGACGCACTACGAACCCTACGGCAGGCCCATCAATCGAACGGTGGATGGGGTCGGGTACACCGGTCACAAGATGGATGGCGATACCGGGCTGAGTTACATGCAGCAGCGGTACATGGACCCGCAGCTGGGGGTGTTCCTGTCGGTTGATCCGGTGACGGCGTATGAGCAGCCGGTTGGGCAGTTCAATCGGTATCGGTATGCGAACGGGAATCCGTACAAGTTCACGGACCCGGATGGAAGAGTCCCGGTAATGCCCTTCATCTACGGTGCCGTCTTGGGCGGCCTTGCAGATATCGTGGTCCAGAAGGCCATGAATCCGGATAAGCCCATTGATAAAGTGGAGGTTGGCATTGCCGCCGCCGTTGGCTCTGTTTCCGGGGGCGCTGGTGGACTAGCCGTTGCTGCGGTCGGTTCCGGCACGATTTCGGTTGGGCGTGCAGTTGCAATACAGGCCGTGGTCAATGCGGTTGCAGGTGGTGCTGGTTCCGCCGCAGAGAGCGCAATCAAAGGCCAGCCCATCACGGCGGAGGGCGTCGCTTCAAATGCGATTGGCAGTGCCGTTGGAGGATTGGGAGCCTCCGGTGTTGGCGTTGCCATGGGTGATTTCGCTGGCCCAGCTTCACGAGGAACACTCAAAAGGCTGAGTCAATCCCGCGGCCCAGGCGGACCGAACATGGCAAGTGCCACTGCATCAACTGGAACTGCAATTCCGAGGCAATCAGCATTCCAGGGCGGGGCTTCCCAAGCGGGCCAAGGCGTCGCGGGAGCAGGGGCAACTATCGTACAGAAAGATCTGGAGAAGAAGAAATGACTTCCATGATAAAAGGTTTCCTAGGGGCTCAGCTTCTCGCTGCGTTCTTCGGCCTTGCGTATTTCGCGGTTCTTACGTACCGGCATCATCCGGATGCTATGCATATCAGTCTGCGGATTTGGGGCTACTTCGCGGCGTTGTTTCTGATCCTTCAACTTTTCTTTGCGCTTAAACAGTGGTGGCAAAGGCCGCATCGAAGGCGATAGATGTGCGCTCTTTTTTGGTGTGGTGATTTTTGGAACGTTCTGGTCGATCTTTACACGGAAGAGGGGGGAGGGGTGATCTAGTGCTTCAGGCTCACGTGTACGAAGTTGGCGATGGATATCGATACGAGGTGGTATTGGTAAACGAGCCGTAGAGTCTGCGGGTCTGTTCGAATTTCATCGGTTTTCAGCAGTTGTGACTGAACTGGCGGCTACATGGGGTGTGGTCGACCACTGCGGACGATCCTCATCCAAACACCGCCTCGCATCCTGTCTTAACTTGGCCTTATGGCCACTTACGGACGCTCCACCCAATGTCATTTGCACTCACCAAGCGCATCGTTCTCACAGTTGAGCCCAGAGAGCGCCCCTACCAGCTCAGGAACGCTCAGGCTCGTGGTTTGATCCTTCGAGTGCCGCCCTCGGGTCACAAAGCATGGATCGTGACCTGGGCGCACGGTAAGCGTCGTACCTTGGGTCCGGTAGAACATCTGACACTTGATCAAGCCCGCGACCAAGCCCGGCAAGAGGTTGCCGAATGCGTTCAGTCCGGATTGCCGACACTCGCAAAGTCCAAGCCCACCAGTTGCACGCTTGAAACACTGCTCAATGACCACTTCGAACCTTGGGCGATAGCTGAGCTCAAGGGCGGTCGTCAGTACCCGGACCGCATCAGATCGGTGTTCTCGTGGCTATTGCGCCGTCAGATCATTGAGATTGACGCGCCCACCATGGAGCGATGGTGGCGCGGGCGCGTCATTGGCCCTGCCGTCGTCACCAAGGCTACCGCAGCGCGCGACTTTGCTTGCCTGCGGTCTGCCTTGTCGCGGGCCGTTGAGTGGAAGCTGATCGAGACTAACCCCCTCATGGGCATGCGTCAGCGATCAGCGGCTAGCCGCAAGGTGGTCCGGTTCCTGTCCCCTGATGAGGAGACGATGCTCCGGGCCGCGCTGGCAGCGCGCGATCTAGCTGGGGTTGAGGGGAGGGCGAACGCCAATGCGGCCCGACGCAAGTACCGGCAAGCGGTTCTGCCTGATTTGCCGATGGACGGGTACGTCGATCACCTGACCCCGGTGGTTCTTACAGCCATTACGCGATTCCGACACCGCCGGGTGGCAAAATTGAAGGATCACCCGATGGTCGATTTGTTCAGGCAAAGGGGTCTGATGGTCAACCCACTGGGGTTCGAATAGATGGCGGGCACAAGCCATCAACTCATCCTGATCCCCGCGCCCAGCAGCCGCATGGTCATGTTCCCGGTGTAACCAATGCCGACGGAACCCCCATGGCTTCCGATCAAACAATGAGTTGGAGTGACGTAAATCATGGAAACTGAAGCTGCGATCATTGAGATGACAAAGCTTGTGAATGAGTTCGCGTTGGGCTCCGTTGATGCCCAAGCTTTCATTGAGAAGTACTCGAATTTCTACTACTACGAAGCGCTGGACGGACATGAAGCTTCAAGTGCACTGCGCCCCGAGAGCATGATGAAGCTCGGGCCCGCTATAGAGCTGCATCGCCGCGTTCAAGAAGATGTGGTGAACAAGATCTCGTTCGATGCGGGGTTTTCAACTGAAGCGATGAGGATGGCTGGGCGACTCTCCCCGGCGGAGGCGCGGGAGCACGCGCTGAGGATATGTGCAGATGTTGGGATTGAAGTTGTTCTGTCGGCAATCAATGCCGCATGAAGCCGTCCGGCGACAGGTTGTCACCGCCCGGCGACGAAGCGGCAGTATTGATGTCACCTCTGGACTTCGCGTCAAATCCTCCGGGGAGATCCAGTCTCCTGCTCTGGGGGGCGGTCACGAGGTGAGCCATGCTGCCCAGCATGATCGGGTTGGATTGTCCGCTTTCCAGGCTTCGCTTGTTGCGCCACAGTCCAACTCGGAGAGCAACGGCGTGATGCAGATCCGAGTCGGCGTATCTTCGGAGGAGGCGCGGGCTACGGGTGTGGAGACCCGGGCCGCGCATGAGCTGGGGGAGCCTGCCCGGAAGAGCTACAGCGACACGAACGGCACGGTTAATGTCTGCTCCCCCACCAGCAATCGGGAGTGTTGAATGAACCGCGTTCTGATGCTTGCGTTGGCCTTGTCCAGTGCCTCATGTCGCGCCGGTGAGGAGCTCCCTGGGCCTTGCCAGGCGGCAAGCAGTCCGGTGGAGTCCATTGCGCCGGTCGTTTCCGCCGCGACTGAGATGCAGGTGCGTGGCTCTGTCGTGGCGACTGTCGTCGTTGAAGAGGATGGGCGGGTGACAAATCCCGTCATCACGCGGTCACAGTTTGAGGCGCTGGACCGGGGGAGGGTCGACAATGCTGCTTATGAGCGCGCAGCCTTGGTTGCCGTGGCGAAGTGGCGTTTCCCTCCGGTCCCATCCCGCTGCACCAGGAAGGTCACATTCGATTTCCAACGTCTGGATTGAATGAGCCCGGTCAACCTGCTGAAACAGCAACGGCAGCGAGCAGGTGTTGAAGACCCTCATCGAGGACGATAAGAGGAAATGATCATGCGGATTGCTTCTTCAGTCGTCATTCTGGCCGCCTCGCTGCCGGCTGCAGCATCCGCTGCGCCACCTGTCTCTGTGCCGCAGGCCTGCGCGCCGACCTACTGCATTGAGGTCGGCGCCACGTTGCCCGACCGGCCGGTGACGATCCGGGTTGAATCGACGGTTCCCGCAGACGCCTCGACGACAACGGTGGACATGGGGCGTGGATTTTCAATTGCCTTCCATTCCCGGTATGTCGAATGGAAAGCCGGGCGAATGGGCCTCCCGCCCGCGCGATGGACACCAGGCAAAGCCAAGGCGAGCGCGGCAGCTTGCCTGAAGTGTGGCGCGCCGGGCTGGAATGAAGTCATGGGCATTGCCATGACCGGCATCCCCGAAGACTATGGCAATGACCTTTCCGGTATCAGTGTCTGCTTTTGGCCGCTTGATCGTTCATCGGCAGGGCACGGGGACGGCAAGTCCCTGCGCCTTGGGGAGAAGGTCTGCATCGCAGATCCGGCCCCGAAGCGCTGAGCAGCACGTCTGCGCGGAGTGCTGCCTTAATAAGCAAGATCGAAATAGTAGATCTTCTTTGCTCCGAACACGCCGCAACCTTCGCTGGTGAGTGCGTGGAAGCCGATCGGTGTCCGCGATGACGCCGCCGACAGGATGGCCGCGTACTTTTCCCGTCCGGATTTGTCGCTGGCCAGATCGATTGTCCAGCGCCCGTCGGAAGCACACTCGTTGTTGGTGGGCTGGCCTTCCAGCCACACGGAAACGAACGTGGATTCGACAACCAGTTTGGTGATTTTTCCGGTCTGGTGTGTATCGGCCCATGCGCTGCCGGACAGCAGCAGTGCACCGAGCGTGATAGCGAGCTGTTTCATGTCTTCCCTGCAGGCCCGGAGGATCAAGCCCTATATATAGCGCAGCAGGTGCCGGATCTGATGAGCACGAGCATCACCAGTTGCCGCAGATAGCCGCCGATCACCCCGGCCAGCACCCCGGCCGCGATCCGCATGGCCAGCCGGAACCATCGCCCGGTTCGTTCCCGCAGCCAGGGCAGTACCACCGTTACCTGTGCAGCCAGCAGCGACACCACCACATCCATCCCCAGTGCATCGATCAGCGACAGCAGCGGCAGCAGGTCGGGATTGCAGGCCAGTACAAGCAACAACACGCTGCACAGCAGCGCGAAGGCGCGGCGCCCGGTGGGCAGGGTGGTCCAGCGCAGTAAACGATCAATCAGGGGCATGAATCTTCTGCTCCCTTGTCAGAGCGGTGCTCGCAGGCGGTCACTCCGCGCGGACGGGCTGCCGCAGCACGGTCTTCAACCGCGTCGCGTCGGTCCTGCGCGGGTCGCTCAGGTAGATCTCATGATGGGGGCCGGCAAAGGTGTAACCCAGTGCGGGCATCAGTTCGTCGTGCAGATGGGCCAGGGCCGGACCCTCTTCATCGTAGGCGCCTACGTGAAGCGTCTGCAGGCAGAGGCCTTCTTCGAGAATTTCGTGGCGAAGGCTGGCCGGAACGTCGCCCAGTTTCTTCGCCGCCTTGGCGATGGCAGCCTCCGACTGCGCTGGACTGATCCCGTCCGGCGTACGGATCATCACCGTCCACCTCCACTCATCCTTGCGGCGTGCCACAAAGCTCGACGGATCCTCGGCGGTCCAAAGCGCTTCCAGCGGTGGCACCACGTAGTCCTGGCCCCCGGCCTTCAGGGCGAACTTCAGTGCATAGCTCACCGAGTACAGCCATTGCACCGCCTGCAGGTAGGCCGGGGCGGTGTTCGGGTCGCCGCGGCCATCGACCATCAGGTAGGGCAGGGGCGGTACATCGACCGGTACGAACTGGCCGGCGGGCGGGTGATAGAGTGCCCGGTCGCGCTTCTTGAAGTCGATCTTGTCCATCGGGGTCTTCCTCCTGTACCGAGCATCCCATGCCAGGCACCCGTCAGCACGCCTGAACCGATTCAGGTGACTTTGCCGAACGAGGGCGAACGGCCCGCAAACGTCCAAGGCCGGAATGCCGCCCTAGGTCATGCGCCTCGTCACGCCCGCGCGGTGCGACAACGTGTCGCAGCCAGAATCGGGCCTTTCCTGCGCTCGATCAATGTCAATGCCTTTCTTAAATGGTGGGTGACGGCCTAAAATTGAAAGGCTGACTCGACCCACCTCCCTACCTGTCTTCCGGACCGGTGGGACCGGCTTTGGCCGGAACAGGCAGGACGGGGAACGGCATTCCCTCGCAATTGGATCGACCGATGATTCCGTTGAAAACCCTTGGGCGCTGGTTGCGCCCGGGCCTGCTGCTGTCGTTGCTGGTGATGCTCACCGGCTGCGATGCCGTGGCCATCCTCAGTCCGAAGGGCCAGATCGGCCAGGATGAGAAGACCCTGCTGATCACGGCCACCGTGCTCATGCTGCTGGTCGTCATCCCGGTCATCATCATGACCCTGACCTTCGCGTGGAAGTATCGCGCCTCCAACACCAAGGCCCGTTACGAGCCGAAGTGGTCCCACTCGACGGCGATCGAGGTGGTGGTGTGGTCCATTCCCTGCATGATCGTGCTGGTGCTGGCGGTCCTGACCTGGCGTTCGTCGCACGCGCTGGACCCGTATCGTCCGCTGGAATCGGACGTCAAGCCGGTTACCATCGAGGCGATCTCGCTGGACTGGAAGTGGCTGTTCATCTATCCGGAAGAGAAGGTGGCGGTCGTCAACGAAATCAAGTTCCCGGTCAACACGCCGCTGAACTTCAAGATCACGTCCGATTCGGTGATGAATGCCTTCTTCATCCCGCACCTGGGCAGCATGATCTACTCGATGGCTGCGATGGAGACCAAGCTCCACCTGATCGCCAACGAGACCGGTGAATTCCCGGGCATGTCCTCGCACTACAGTGGCGCAGGCTTCGCCAAGATGCACTTCACCGCCTACTCGGTCACCGATGCCGAATACCGCCAGTGGCTGGACCAGGTCCGTGCCGGTGAGCAGACCCTGGACAAGGCCTCGTTCAAGGCCCTGGGTGAAGCACGCAACGCCGAGTGGTATCCGGTCACCTACTTCGGCAAGACCGAAGAAGGCCTGTTCGACTGGGTCATCGCCAAGCACATGGGCGACAACAAGCATTACGGCATGAAGCACTCGCACGCCGGTGCCGCCGCTGCCGATGCCGCCAGCCATGAAGCGCACGAGGGGCATGCCCCCAGTGACGCGCATGATTCCAAGGAATCGGGTGAAAACCTGGATGCCACCGAACACGAACACGCTGGCCATGCTGGCCACGCGGGTTCGGGAGAATGAACATGTTGGGAAAACTCTCTCTTGAGTCGATCCCCCACGATCCGATCGTGCTGACCACCCTGGTCGGCGCGGTGCTGGGTGGCCTGGGCGTCATGGCCCTGATCACCAAGTTCAAGCTGTGGGGCTATCTGTGGAAGGAGTGGTTCACCTCGGTGGATCACAAGAAGATCGGCGTGATGTACCTCATCGTCGCCTTCGTCATGCTGCTGCGCGGCTTCTCCGACGCGATCATGATGCGTACCCAGCAGGCGCTCGCCGTCGGCGGGTCCGAGGGTTACCTGCCGCCGCACCACTACGACCAGATCTTCACCGCCCACGGCGTGATCATGATCTTCTTCGTGGCGATGCCGCTGATCACCGGTCTGATGAACCTGGCCGTGCCGCTGCAGATCGGTGCGCGCGACGTCGCGTTCCCGTTCGTCAACTCGCTCAGCTTCTGGCTGTTCGTGTCGGGCGCTGTGCTGATCATGCTGTCGCTGTGGATCGGTGAGTTCGCTGCCACCGGCTGGCTGGCGTTCCCGCCGTTGTCGGGCATCGAATACAGTCCAAGCGTCGGCATGGACTACTACATCTGGGGTCTACAGGTCGCAGGCCTGGGTACCACGCTGAGCGGTATCAACTTCTTCATCACCATCCTGAAGATGCGTACCCCCAGCATGAAGCTGATGCAGATGCCGGTGTTCACCTGGACCGCCCTGGTGACCAACGTGCTGATCGTCGCTGCCTTCCCGGTGCTGACCATCACCCTGGTGCTGCTGACCCTGGACCGTTACCTGGGTACGCACTTCTTCACCAATGACGGTGGCGGCAACGCCATGCTGTACATCAACCTGATCTGGATCTGGGGTCACCCGGAGGTGTACATCCTGGTCCTGCCGGCGTTCGGTGTGTTCTCCGAAGTCATCGCGACCTTCTCGCGCAAGGCGCTGTTCGGCTACAAGGGCATGGTCTACGCCACCGCCTGCATCGGCGTGCTGTCGTTCATCGTGTGGCTGCACCACTTCTTCACCATGGGCTCGGGTGCCAACGTCAATGCCTTCTTCGGCATCACGACGATGATCATCTCGATCCCGACCGGCGTGAAGATCTTCAACTGGCTGTTCACGATGTTCCGCGGCCGCGTGCACTTCACCACCCCGGTGCTGTGGACCATCGGCTTCATGGTCACCTTCGTCATCGGCGGCATGACCGGCGTGATGCTGGCGATCCCGGCCATCGACTTCGTGCTGCACAACAGCCTGTTCCTGATCGCCCACTTCCACAACGTCATCATCGGCGGCGTGGTGTTCGGCATGTTCGCCGGCATCACCTACTGGTGGCCGAAGATGTTCGGCTTCCGCCTCAACGAGTTCTGGGGCAAGTGCGCGTTCTGGTGCTGGTTCATCGGCTTCTACGTGACCTTCATGCCGATGTACGTGCTGGGCTTCATGGGCATGACCCGTCGCCTGCAGAGCACCGTCAACCCGGCCTACGAGCCGCTGCTGCTGATCGCCGCCGCAGGTGCCTTCATCGTGGGCGCCGGCATCCTGTGCCAGATCATCCAGGTGGCCGTGTCGATCCGCGACCGCAAGAAGACCGTCGACCTGACCGGCGACCCGTGGGATGCCCGTACGCTGGAGTGGGAAACCTCTTCGCCGCCGGCCTTCTACAACTTCGGCACCCTGCCGGAAGTCACCGAACTGGACGATTTCTGGGAGCGCAAGCAGCGTGGTGAAGCCTGGCCGAAGCCGGCCAAGTACACCGACATCCACATGCCGCGCAACACCGGCACGGGCGTTGTCATCGGTGCCTTCAGCCTGGTGTTCGGCTTCGCGATGATCTGGCACATCTGGTGGCTGGCCATCGTCGGCTTCGTCGGCATGATCGCCACGTTCATCTACCGCACCTTCGACCAGGACGTGGACTACTGGGTCCCGGCCGCCGAGGTGGAACGCATCGAGAACGAACACCGCAAGCACCTGGAAGCCCAGGGCCTGGTGAAGTCGGAGCTGAAGGCATGAGCACCAATACCTCGACCCTGAGCCACGGGCACGCCGCGCATGCGGCGGCCCATGGCCATGACGACCACGAGCACCACGACACCGGCGGCAACACCGTCTTCGGTTTCTGGGTGTACCTGATGAGCGACTGCCTCATCTTCGCCTCGCTGTTCGCCACCTACGTGGTGCTGGCAGGCGGCACCGATGGTGGCCCCACCGCGAAGGACCTGTTCGAACTGCCGTTCGTGGCATGGGAAACCGCGCTGCTGCTGACCTCCTCGCTGACCTTCGGCCTGGGCATGATCGCCATGCACCGCAAGCAGATGGGCCAGATGTACCTGTGGCTGGGCATCACCTGGCTGCTGGGCTTCGGCTTCATGTGCATGGAAGTGTGGGAGTTCCAGCACCTGATCCACCAGGGCTACGGTCCGGACCGCAGTGCCTTCCTGTCGGCGTTCTTCGCCCTGGTCGGTACCCACGGCCTGCACGTCAGCGCCGGCCTGCTGTGGCTGCTGGTGATGTTCGTGCAGCTGAAGAAGTACGGCCTGACTCCGACCAACAAGACCCGCATGGCGTGCCTGAGCCTGTTCTGGCACTTCCTGGACCTGATCTGGATCGGCGTGTTCTCCGTCGTCTACCTCAATGGAGCGCTGTAATGGCACATGACAACCATGCACACGACCACGGCACCGGCGGCGAAAGCCATGGCACCGTGAAGTCGTACCTGATCGGCTTCGTGCTGGCGGTGGTGCTGACCGTCATCCCGTTCTGGATGGTGATGTCGGGTGATTTCTCGCGCACCGTCAACGGTGTGGTGATCGCGATCACGGCAGTGCTGCAGATGCTGGTCCACCTGGTGTTCTTCCTGCACCTGGACCGTTCTTCGGAAAGCCGCTGGAACGTCAACGCTGCGGCCTTCACCGTGGTGGTGATCGGCATCATCGTGGTCGGTACCCTGTGGGTCATGCACAACATGAACGTGCACATGATGCACTGACGTCCGTGCGACGTTGCCACGCAGAAGGGCCGCCCTCGGGCGGCCTTTTTGTTTGTCGCGCCCACCGGGAATGGCACGCGCAGTGGTAGTGCCGGCCGCTGGCCGGCAGTTGCGGGAAGCCGGCCAGCGGCCGGCTCTACCAGGAGATCCACGCCATGCGTGGATGGGGCTGAATCCTTGCCTGCAGCAAGGGATCCGACCCCAAAGCCATCGGCCTCATCCCGCCTGGCATGGCCGGCACAGGGGGTAGTGCCGGCCGCTGGCCGGCAATTGCGGGAAGCCGGCCAGCGGCCGGCTCTACCAGGAGATCCACGCCATGCGTGGATGGGGTCAGAGTCCTTGCCTGCAGCAAGGGATCCGACCCCAAAGCCATCGGCCTCATCCCACCTGGCATGGCCGGCACAGGGGGTAGTGCCGGCCGCTGGCCGGCAGTTGCGGGAAGCCGGCCAGCGGCCGGCTCTACCAGGAGATCCACGCCATACGTGGATGGGGTCTGAATCCTTGCCTGCAGCAAGGGATCCGACCCCAAAGCCATTGGCCTCATCCCAACTGGCATGGCCGGCACAGGGGGTAGTGCCGGCCGCTGGCCGGCAATTGCGGGAAGCCGGCCAGCGGCCGGCTCTACCAGGATCCACGCCATGCGTGGATGGGGTCTCACCCCACCCGGCGCAGGAATTCCTCGGCGTCCATTGGTCGGCCCAAGTGGTAACCCTGCAATTGATCACACCCCAGTTCGCTCAGGTACTCGCGCTGTGCCTGCGTCTCCACACCCTCTGCCACCACCTGCAGCTGCAGGGTGCGCCCCAGCGCGATGATCGACGAGACGATGGCGGCATCCTCTTCATTGCATTCCAGATCGTGCACGAACGCGCGGTCGATCTTCAGTTCGGTGGCGGGCATGCGCTTCAGGTAGAGCAGGCTGGAATAGCCCGTGCCGAAGTCGTCGATGGCAATGTGCACGCCCATCGCGGTCAGGTCGTTGAGAATCGCCAGGCTGGCGTCCACGTCCTTCATCGCCGTGGTCTCGGTGATCTCCAGGGTCAGGCACGCCGGCTCGATGCGGTGCCGTTGCAGCACTTCGCGCACACTGTCCAGCAGCGCCGGCGAGGCGAACTGCAACGGTGACAGGTTCACCGCCATCGACCATCCGGAATGTCCGGCATCGTGCCACGCGCGCAGCTGTGCACAGGCACGGTCCAGTACCCAGTCACCGATCGGCAGGATCAGACCGCTGCGTTCGGCGATGGGAATGAACACATCCGGCGCCAGCAGGCCCAGCTCGGGATGCTGCCAGCGCAGCAGCGCTTCGGCGCCGGTGGCCGGTGCGCCGGCGGCAGGGAACTTGGGCTGGTAGTGCAGCACCAGCTCGTCGCGGGCGATGGCCTTGCGCAGGTCCTGCAGCAGGCGCAGCTGGCGGTTGGCACTGAGCTGCATCGAGGGGGTGAAGAACGTATAGCCGTTCCGGCCGGTCTCCTTGGTGTGGTACATCGCTGCATCGGCGTGTGCCATCAGCTCGCGCTCGTTGCCGGCATCAGCCGGATACAGGGCGATGCCCAGGCTGGCGCTGACCTGCAGCTCGGCTGCATCCAGCAGGAACGGTTCGCCCGCCGCCGCGATGATCCGCTCGGCGACCACCACTGCATCGTCGGGAACATCGATGGCCAGCACGATCACGAACTCGTCGCCGCCGAGGCGGGCGAAGGTGTCCTGTGGCCGCAGCAGGCCGCCGATACGCTGCGCCACCGCCACCAGCAGGCGATCTCCCAGCTGGTGTCCGTACGCATCATTGACCGCCTTGAAGCCGTCCAGGTCGCAGAACATCACCGCCACCGCCTGGTTGCGCCGCCGCGCCTTCTCGATGGCCTGCTCGATGCGGTCCTGCAGCAGCATGCGGTTGGGCAGCTGGGTCAGCGGGTCGTGCAGGGCGGCCTGGATCAGCCTGTCGTTGGCGTGCGCCAGTGAATCGGCCAGCAGCCCGGTGCGCACGCGCATCTGCCGGTCGAACAGCGAGGCCACCAGGGCGATGCCCAGGGTCGCCACCGTGGTGACGATCACCAGCACCGCCAGCCAACGCGTGTCGATGCCGCCGCTGCCGACCGCGCCGCAGATGCTGCCCTCCGGGAAGCGCGCCGCGGCCATGCCGGTGTAGTGCATGCCGACGATGGCCAGGCCCATCACCAGTGAGGCGAGCAGGCGCAGGCGCGTGGTGTTGCGCTGCTCGGCACGCAGGCGGAAGGCAATCCACAGCGCCGCACCGGCGGCGCCGATGGCAACCGCGATGGAGGCAGCGAACCAGCCCGGGTGATAGTCAATGCCCGGCTGCATGCGCATCGCGGCCATGCCTAGGTAGTGCATGGTGGCAATGCCCAGGCCCATCAGCACGGCGCCGGCCAGCAGACGTCGCCAGGGCAGGCTGGACCGCGACACCAGCCACAGCGCATAGGCCGAGGCGCCGATCGACACGGCCAGCGAGTACAGGGTGATGCCGAGGTCGTAGCCGACCGGAATCGGCAGGTCGAAGGCCAGCATGCCGATGAAATGCATCGACCAGATACCCAGGCCCATCGCCGCCGCGCCGCCGGCCAGCCACCAGCGGGCCACGCGGCCCTCGGCGGTGGCCAGGCGGCCGGCCATGTCCAGCGCCGTGTACGAAGCAAGAATGGCCACCAGCAGGGAGATGGCGACCAGGCTCTGACTGTAACTGCCAGTCATGTTGAATCCAGAGGGGGAGGGAGGGGGCGCCCGCAAGGCGCACGCCCGCGACAGCTATCGGCGCGGGCAGGCGGGACTTGAGCGGTCGCAGCACCTGCGACCCGGCTCGGCTATCCTGCCACGCCTGTTCCCCTTGCTGGAAATCATCCGATGGCCAAAGCCCGCACCGCCTACGTCTGCAATGAATGCGGCGCCGAATTCAGCAAGTGGCAGGGCCAGTGCACCGAGTGCAACGCCTGGAACTCGCTGTCGGAAATCGTGCTGGAGAGCGCGGCGGCGGCCAAGGCGCCGGCGTCGCGCCGGGCGGGTTGGGCGGGCAAGATCGATCCGCCGAAGATCACCGCGCTGAAGGACGTGGAGCAGACCGAGCACCGCCGGGTCAGCACCGGCATCGGCGAGTTCGACCGCGTGCTCGGCGGTGGCCTGGTCGAGGGCGCGGTGGTGCTGGTCGGCGGTGACCCGGGCATCGGCAAGTCGACCCTGCTGCTGCAGGCAGTGGCAAAGATGGCGGCCGAACTGCCGGTGCTGTACGTCACCGGCGAGGAGTCGCTGGCGCAGGTGGCCGGTCGTGCGCACCGGCTGGAACTGCCACTGGATGGGGTCAACGCGCTGGCCGAGACCGGCGTCGAGTCGATCCTGCAGCATGCCTCCAGGGCGGGCCCGCGGCTGATCGTGGCCGATTCGGTGCAGACCCTGTGGACCGAGAGCCTGACCGCCGCGCCGGGTTCGGTCAGCCAGGTGCGCGAGAGCGCGGCGCGGCTGGTGCGTTTCGCCAAGGAGACCGGCACCGCCGTGTTCCTGGTCGGCCACGTGACCAAGGAGGGCGGCATCGCCGGCCCGCGCGTGCTCGAACACATGGTCGATGCGGTGCTGTACTTCGAAGGCGAGAGCGGCAGCCGCTTCCGTTTGCTGCGCGCGTTCAAGAACCGCTTCGGTGCGGTCAACGAACTGGGCGTGTTCGCGATGGGGGACAAGGGCCTGAAGGAAGTCTCCAATCCATCGGCCATCTTCCTGTCCGGCGGCAGCACCCATCAGCCGGGCAGCTGCGTGATGGTCACCCGCGAGGGCACGAGGCCCCTGCTGGTGGAGGTGCAGGCACTGGTCGATGCATCGCCGCTGTCGAACCCGCGCCGTGTCGCGGTCGGCCTGGAGCAGAACCGCCTGGCCATGTTGCTGGCCGTGCTGCACCGTCACGGCGGCGTGCTGGTCGGCGACCAGGACGTGTTCGTCAATGTGGTCGGGGGTATCCGCGTACAGGAGACCGCGGCCGACCTGCCGGTGCTGCTGGCGGTGCTGTCCTCGCTGCAGGACCGGCCGCTGGCGGAAAAGACGATTGCCTTTGGCGAGGTTGGCCTGTCCGGCGAGATCCGCCCGGTGCCCAACGGCGAGGACCGCCTGCGCGAGGCGGCCACCCATGGTTTCAAGCGCGCCATCGTGCCCAAGGCCAACGCGCCCAAGGGCGGTTCGGTGAAGGGCATGGAAGTGATCGCGGTGGAGCGCCTGTCCGAGGCTATCGACGCGGCGTGATGCGCGCGGCCCTGCCTCTACAAACGTCGTATACGGCAACGGTCAGCCTGCCTGTGCTAGTTTTTCCCGCTCGACGAAGGCGCCCTCTGGCGTCTTTCCGTGCCCAGGAGTAAACGATTACATGCAGGACACCACGCCCACCGCCCCCAACGCCGAAATCCGTCGCGCAGGGGTCGATCTCAATGGATTGATGACGGTGCTGGGCAAGCACCTGTATTCCACCCCGGTGGTGGCGCTGCGTGAGCTGGTGCAGAACGCGCATGACTCGATCATCCGTCGCCGCATCGAGCAGCCTGGCATCGAAGTGCCGTCGCGCATCTCGGTGCAGGTCGATGCCGCTGCCGGCGTGCTGCGCATCACCGATACCGGTGCCGGCCTGACCCGCCAGGAAATCCATGACTACCTGGCTACCGTGGGCGTCGGCTACACCCGGGGCCTGCGCCAGGGCGGGGAGGACGATGAAGGCCTGATCGGCATGTTCGGCCTCGGGTTCCTGTCGGCCTTCGTGCTGGCGCGCAGGGTCAGCGTGCGTACCACCTCGTACCAGACGCCGGAACTGGGTCATCTGTACGTGTCCAGCAATGCCGAGCAGTACACCGTCAGCGAGATGCCGGCGCGCGCGGTTGGCACCGAGGTGGAACTGGAGCTGCATCCGGATTTCCTGCCGCTGGCCAACGAGGCGCGCCTGCACGAGGTGCTGGGCCGCTATTGCGCGCTGCTGTCCGAGCCGATCTTCATCGGTGCTGCGGCCGAGGCGCTCAACCCCGAGCCGCCGCCGTGGCGCAGCCAGGGTGACGTCGTCGTGCATCCGGTACAGGCGCGTCGCCAGGCGCTGCAGTTCGCTGCGCGCTTCGAGCACGATTTCGAGCCGATCGTCACCGTGCCACTGCGCGCGGATGGCGACAGCGATGCCACCGGCCTGTTGTGGGTCCAGGACGGCGCTACCTACGGCACCAGTGACAACCGCAATCTTTCGGTGTTCGTGCGCGGCATGCTGCTGGATGACGATGCGCGCGACCTGCTGCCGCCGTGGGCCGGTTTCATCGGCGGGGTGATCGAATCCTCGCGGCTGACGCCCACCGCCAGCCGCGAAGACCTGCAGCGCGATGACCAGTACCGGGCCGTGCAGCACGCGCTGCTGGAGGCGCTGATTGATGGCCTGGCCGACGTCGCACGGCAGCAGCCGGAAGCCTGGCGACGCGTTCTCACGCGCCATAATGAGGCCTTGCTGGGCGCGGCGCTGTGCGATGACCGCCTGTTCGACCTGCTGTTGGAGCACGTGCGCGTGCCGACTTCGCAGGGCGACCTGCCGGCCAGTGCGCTGCCGGCACGGGGTGCCGTGCATGTGATTCTCGACAATGGCGGTGGCTTCGAGGAGATGCTGTTCCGCGCGATGGGGGTACCGGTCGCGCATGGCCACCGCTATGCAGTCGTGCCGTTCCTGCGTCGCTGGGCCCAGGCCAAGGGCCTGCGCCTGGTTGAACTGGGGACCGAGCAGGGTAACCGTGCACTGTTCCGAAGCGATGACAGCCTCGACGAGGCGCAACTGGCATGGCTGCGCGAGCAGCTGGGCGACGGCGAACAGTTGCTGCCGGCACGCTTCAGCCCCGAGTCGCTGCCGGTGGTGGTGGTGCCCGACCGCGAAGCCGAGCTGAAGCAGCGCCTGGAAGACGACGAGAACGACAAGCGCGTGTCGATGGCCGCGCTGCGCCTGGCCCGGCAGTTCACCGCACGCATCGAGTCGCGCGCGCCGTCGCGGCTGTATCTCAATCTCGACAACCCGGCAGTGCAGGCGCTGCTGCGCGCCCAGCGCGAGGGGCATCCACAGGCCGAAGCCGCAGCCCGTCTGCTGCGCTCACTGAAGATCATCGTCGCCGCGCAGGGCCGCCCGCTGGCACGCGCGAACGCTACGCCCGGCCCGGATCTCAACGGCGCCTTTACCGATATTGCCGGTGCCCTGCAGCAGATGCTGCGCTGAGCACCGTACCTTCTCATCCAGCCTTCGCTAGACAGGAGCACTTACCCCATGGACATCTGGAACTGGGTCGAAAAACTGCAGGGTGACCTGCGCCAGGCCGGCCAGGCGCAGAACGCGCACCTGCTGAACCGTCTCGCCGACGAGGTGAGTGAACTGCAGATCGACCGCGTCGATGCATTGCTGCCCGAAGCGCGTGCGCTGGGCAAGGCGCTGGACAACCCGTGGGTCGACGTCTATGTCGGCCACTGGGCGCTGCGCAACCGCGTCGGCAACCGCGTCGAAGGCGAGAGCGCGCTGGGCGAAGCGGTGGCGCTGTTCGAACGTGCGCACCGTGATGACACGCTGGAATGCCCGCAGTCGATCTGCGTGACCCAGGATCTGGCTGCCTGCTATGGCAACATCGATGGCCCGGGCTGGGTGCCCGAGCGCATCGAAGTCTGCGATGAAACACTGGGTCGCATCGATCCGAGCTGGGCCTGTTTCCAGTGCCTGAGCTGCGAGAAGGCCGATGCGCTGCTCGATGATGGTCGTGGCCAGGCGGCGCTGGATTACCTGCAGGCGCAGGCCGATGCCGTGGAGGCCTGTGGCAAGGAAGTGTTCGACAGCTTCCCGGAGATGCAGATCAAGATCCTGCTGGGAATGGGCCGTGCCGATGAGGCACTGGCGCTGATCGAAAAGCGGGAGGCCGAAGTTGCTGCGTCCGGAGAGTACGAACCGGCCAACTGCACGGTGCCGCGCCGCCTGTCCAAGGCCTGGGCGCTGGCCCAGCTGGGCCGCGACGAAGAGGCGCTGCAGCAGCTGGTGCCGTGGAGCGAGCTGACTCCGAACTACTGGCGCCTGTGGGCCAACACCGCCGCCGCGCTCTGCCAGCGGGATCCTGCGCGCAACACCTGGGATCTGGGCACGCGCTTCAACACGATCATCGAGCACTTTGCCCGGGTCGGATCGCATCGCCTGCTGATCGAAGTGGCAGCGCTGAGCCTGGAGCTGGCGCTGCAGCGTGGCGCGCGCTGGGTGGCACTGCGGCAGCTGGAACTGGCCCGCACCCATCTGGCGCAGCTGCGCCAGGATCGTGGTGCTGCGGCGCTGGTGGCCGGCCTGGCCGCGCGCATCGACGCGTTGCCGGATGTCGCACCGCTGCCGGCGCCGGCGGGCGAGCTGCTGGCATGGCTGGACGCGCAGGGCGAACAGAACCAGTCGCGCGATCCCGAGCGCGAAGCGCAGTGGTTGCTGCAGGCGCATGCCGAGTTGCCCGATGACGAGGCGCTGGCCGAGATGGCGGCCAGCGCACTCAATGCCTGCGGCGCGCAGCCCGAGGCGCGCGCGCTGCTGTGGCGGTTCGTACGCAGCCATGCGCAGAACGATGGTCCCGCGGCCTACACGTTGATGCGCTGGCTGGCCGAACAGGGCGACGACGATGGCCTGCGCCAGCTGGCCGATCTCTATCGCGGCAGCGTGCCGGTGTTCGCGCACTGGTGCGAGGTGCAGCGTGCACGCCGCGTGTCCGACTGGCCGGCGCTGGAGCAGGCGGCCCGATCCCTGCTGGAGCTGTCTCCGGGCTCGCACGGCGCGCGCGGCACGCTGGCGCGCATGTACATGGAAACCGGCCGCTTCAGCGAAGCACAGGCCTGCTATGCGCAGCTGGTTGAATTGCTGGAAGATCCGAATGCCGCGCATTGGGACCACATGAGTGCCGCCAGCGCGGCGCGGGATTGGGACGCCGTGCGTCGCTCGGCGAAGGCGATCGGCATGGAGCTGTCCAGCCTGGAAGGCGTGGTCGAAGAGCCGTGGGGCTGGGTGATCATCCGCAGCGAAGAGAACGGTGAGCCGATGGAGTACTACGCCCGTCGCAGCGGGCCGGTGACCGCGCGCATCGTCGAGAACGCGCCGTCCAACCGCGCCCAGCAGGTGGGCGACTGGGTGGTGTTCGATGCCGCGCTGGTGCATCCGGCACCCGAGGAGGAGGAAGCACGCGAGCATTTCATCCCGACCTATGCGCAGGTGCATGTGCTGGAACGCGGCGGCTTCGCCCGCAGCTGGATGATCGATGGCGCGCACCCGGGCGAAGAGGCCTGGAATGCCTTCGTCGAGGCGGCCGAAGCACAGGGCTGGAAGGTGTGGTCACACAGCCGGCCGGACTACACCGTCACCGACCCCGATGTGGAAGAGGGTACGCTGCCCGGCCTGCTGTTCACCGTGGCCCAGCCGCAGGACCATGCACCGCTGGCGCTGCACCGCTTCCTCCAGCAGCAGACCGCGACGTGGCCGCATCCGCATTGCTGGCTGCGCCTGGCCGAAGCCTGCGACCAGGATCGCCAGCCGCACCTGGACGTGATCGAGCGTTACGGGTTGTAAGCCGGGTATCGGGTAGTGCCGGCCGCTGGCCGGCAGCGCCGGGATATCCTGTATTGCCGGCCAGCGGCCGGCACTCCCTCAAGGAGAAATACATGCGAAAGACAGGGATGTTCGTGATCGCCGGGCTGCTACTGGCCCCCACCGTGCAGGCTGCACCCGCCTGCCGGGAGCCTGCGGCTGTGGCCCGCGCCTTCTACGAGGCGACGACCGGCAACGGTGATCTGCTGGATCCGCCGGCCGCGCTGGTCAGCGCGGCCTTCGGCAAGGCGCTGCGTGATGAGCGTGCCTGCCAGCAGCGCGAGGAGGGCATCTGCACGATCGATTCCGATCCGTGGCTGGATGCGCAGGATGGCGACATCGACAGCCCCGTGCGTTACAGCTGGAAAGAGGCCTCGGCGACCACCGGTCAGGTAGAAATGCGCTATTGGGTCTGGAAGAAGGCCTACGTGACCCGGTTGCCGATGGTGCGCCAGGGCCAGGGCTGCTGGCAGGTCGATGACATCCTCACCAACAGCGGCCGTTCGGTGCGGAAGATCCTGGCGCAGCCGGTGCCCTGACCGGCGGCAGCATCCACGCAGGGTGCGGTCCAGTTGCCGGCCAGCGGCCGGCACTACCAGGTGATGTTGGGTGGGGGCCGACCGTTGGTCGGCACGCTTCTATCGCGTATGCCCGAACACCAGTTCGATCACGAACTGGCTGCCGAAGAACGCCAGCAGCAGCAACAGCATTGCCGCCAGCGTCCAGTGCACCGCCTTCATGCCGCGCCAGCCGTAGCGGCGGCGGCCGACCAGCAGCACGCCGAACACGACCCACGACAGCACGCTCAGCACGGTCTTGTGCACCAGCTTCTGTGCCAGCAGGTCATCGACGAACAGCACACCGGTGACCAGGGTCAGGGTCAGCAGCGCGAAGCCGACGGTGATCACCCGGAACAGCAGTGATTCCAGGTCGGCCAGCGGCGGCAGCGCCCGCAGCCACGGCCGGAACTCGCGGCGACGCAGTGCGCGTTCCTGCAGCCACAGCATGATTGCCAGCAGCGCGGCGATGCTCAGCGTGGCGTAGGCCAGCAGCGCCAGCCAGGCGTGGCTGGCCAGGCGCCAGCCCAGCACTTTGCTCGGTTCGTGGCCGTAGCCGTGGTAGGCCAGCAGCAGCACGGCAGCCAGCGGGAACACCACCACGCCCAGCGCCGACATCCGCCCGCGTGCGCCGACCAGCGAGGTCAGCCAGGCCATGCCCAGGCCGACCAGCGACAGCGCGGCGAAGAAGTGCATGTCCGGCCCGCCGTTGGTGCGCATCGCCACCATCACGTGGTAGCCGCCGTGCAGCAGCATCGCCGGCAGGGCGGGCCACAGCCAGGCGGGGGAGCCGGTGCTTTCATCGCGGCCAAGCGCACGCACCAGCAGGGCGCTGGCGGCCAGGTAGAGCAGGGCGGCGATGAGAACGATTAACATCGTTGCAGTTTCGCATACCCCTGCGGTGGTGGCGACGGCCCCGTGGTCGCAGCCCGGGGAGGGGAGCGGACCCGTTATACTGTCTGCCTTATTGTCCCCCGCTTTCAGACAGGTTGCGCCGCATGTTCGAGTCCCTGACCCAGCGCCTTTCCGGCACCATCGAGCGCCTGCGTGGCCGTGGCCGCCTGACCGAGGAGAACATCCGCGAGGCGACCCGCGAAGTGCGCATCGCGCTGCTCGAAGCCGACGTTGCGCTGCCGGTGGTGCAGGCCCTGATCGAGCGCATCAAGGTACGAGCGGTCGGCCAGGAAGTGCTGAAGTCGCTGACCCCGGGCCAGGCGCTGATCAAGGTCGTGCGCGACGAGCTGACCGCGGTGATGGGCGCCGAAGCCAGCGACCTGAACCTCAATGTGCCCGCGCCGGCCATCATCCTGATGGCGGGCCTGCAGGGCGCCGGCAAGACCACCACGGTGGGCAAGCTGGCCAAGCACCTGAAGGAAAAGCGCAAGAAGAAGGTGATGGTGGTTTCGGCCGACGTCTACCGTCCGGCCGCGATCGAACAGCTGAAGACCCTGGCCGAGCAGGTCGGCGTGCTGTTCTTCCCGTCCAGCGCCGACCAGAAGCCGGAAGCCATCGTCCGTGCCGCCATCGACGACGCGCGCAAGTCGTTCGTCGACGTGCTGCTGGTCGATACCGCCGGCCGCCTGGCCATCGACGAAGCGATGATGGCCGAGATCAAGGCCCTGCACGCTGCGGTGAACCCGGCCGAAACCCTGTTCGTGGTCGACGCCATGACCGGCCAGGACGCGGCCAACACCGCCAAGGCCTTCGGCGACGCCCTGCCGCTGACCGGTGTGGTGCTGACCAAGACCGACGGTGACGCCCGTGGCGGTGCCGCACTGAGCGTGCGCTACATCACCGGCAAGCCGATCAAGTTCGTCGGTGTCAGCGAAAAGCCGGAAGGCCTGGACGTGTTCCACCCGGACCGTATCGCCAGCCGCATCCTCGACATGGGCGACGTGCTGTCGCTGGTCGAGCAGGTCGAGCAGCAGGTCGACAAGGACAAGGCGGCCAAGCTGGCCGAGAAGGTCGCCAAGGGCAAGAAGTTCGACCTGAACGACATGCGTGACCAGCTCGAGCAGATGCAGAACATGGGCGGCATCGGCGGCCTGATGGACAAGCTGCCGGGCCTGGGCAACATCCCCGACCATCTGAAGCAGCAGGTCAGCCAGGGCAAGGATGTGCCGCGCATGATCGCCATCATCAGCTCGATGACCAAGAAGGAACGGCGCAACCCGAACCTGCTGAACGGCTCGCGCCGCGCGCGCATCGCCAAGGGCTCGGGCGTGACTCCGGCTGACGTCAACAAGCTGATGAAGCAGTACATGCAGATGGAAAAGATGATGAGCAAGATGGCCGGCGGCGGCATGAAGGGCATGCTGCGCAGCATGAAGGGCATGATGGGCGCCATGGGCGGCCGCGGCATGCCGTTCCGTTGATGCAGCGACGGGGCCGGCGCGCATTGCGACGCGGCCCCGGTCACAATGACTGGCGTATGCTGGATGGCGACTTCTCCAACAGGTATGTCGCGTGAATGCATCGCCGATTCTTGAACGCGCCGACACCTTCTGTCGGCGTTTTTCATTGCAGCTTCCGATCCTGCTGGCACCGATGGCCGGTGCCTGCCCGGTGCCGCTGTCGGCTGCGCTGGCCAATGCCGGCAGCATGGGCGCGATGGGCGCGGTGTTGTCCTCTTCGGCCGATATCGGTCGCTGGATGGACGATTTCCGCGCCGCTTCGACCGGCCCGGCGCAGGTGAACCTGTGGGTGCCGGATCCGGTGCCGACCCGTGACGTTGCCGCCGAGGCTGCCAGCCGCGCCTTCCTGGCGCAGTGGGGCCCGGACGTGCCGGCCAGCGCCGCCGATGCCACGCCCGCCGACTTCGAAGAACAGTTCGCCGCACTGCTGGCCGCACGCCCGGCGGTGGCCTCGACCATCATGGGTGTGTTGCTGCCGCGCCACGTGCAGCAGTTGAAGGATGCCGGCATTGCCTGGATCGCCTGCGCGACCACCTTGTCCGAAGCGCGTGCAGCACAGGACGCCGGTGCCGATGCGGTGGTGGCGCAGGGCATGGAAGCGGGCGGCCATCGCGGTGCGTTCGATCCGGCGATGGCCGAGCGCCAGCTGGTCGGCCTGTTCGCGCTGCTGCCGCGCCTGGCCGATCACCTGCAGATCCCGGTGATTGCCGCCGGCGGTATCGCCGATGGCCGCGGTATCGCCGCCGCGCTCACGTTGGGGGCCAGCGCGGTGCAGATCGGCACCGCGTTCCTGCGCACGCCCGAAGCAGCGATCGCCTCGGCATGGGCCGATGGGCTGGCCGCCAGCGAACCGGAAGACACCTGGCCGACGCGCGCCTTCAGCGGCCGCCTGGGCCGCGGCCTGGCGACCGCCTATGTGCGCGCCGCTGCCGCAGAAGGCGCCCCGGCGCCACGCCCGTACCCGGTGCAGCGCGGGCTGACCGCGCCGATGCGCAAGCAGGCCGCGCAGGAAAACCGCCTGGCGGCGATGCAGGCCTGGGCCGGGCAGTCGGCGTGGATGGCGCCGGCACAGCCGGCCGCCGACGTGCTGCGCGGCATGTGGAGCCAGGCGCAGGCGCTGCTGCGATGACGGTGACCTGCAACGGCCTGCCGGCACAGGTCGAGGATCTGCTGCCGGCGCTGGTCAACTACGGCCATTTCACCTCGCTGCAGGTGCGCGACCACGCGGTGCAGGGACTGGACCTGCATCTGGCGCGGCTGTCACAGGCCACGCGTGCACTGTTCGGCAGCGAGCTGGATACGGTGCAGGTACAGACCTGGATGGCACAGGCCCTGCAGCAGGCCGGCCTGGCCGATGCCTCGCTGCGGGTGACGGTGTACTCGCGCCGGTTCGATTTCCGCAACCCGCTGGCGGCGGTGCCGGTGGACGTGCTGGTGGCAGTATCAGCGCCGGTGGCCCTGATCGCGCCCAAGCGCGTGCGCAGCGTGGTCTGGCAGCGCGAAATGCCGCAGATCAAGCACGTGGGCACGTTTGGCCTGTTCGCCGAGCGCCGCGCGGCGATGGCCGAAGGATTCGACGATGTGCTGTTCGTGACCGCTGATGGCGACGTGAGTGAAGGAAGCACCTGGAACCTGGCCGTGCACGATGGTGAACGGCTGCTCTGGCCGCAGGCGCCGGCCCTGCGCGGTACGGCCGAAGCGCTGCTGAAGCGGCATTGGCCCGATGCGCAGTTGACGCGGCCGTTGGCGCTGGCTGAACTGGGCAGTGTGAAGGCCGCTTTTGCCTGCAACGCCAGCGGCCTGTGGGCGCTGGAGGCCATCGACGGGCAACTCCTGCCAAGCTCGCAGGCGCTGGCTGAACAGGGCAGGGCGGTGCTGGCGGCGGTGGCTTGGCAGGGGCTGGGGTCAGATCCCTTTTGCGCCGCAAAAGGAATCTGACCCCAAGCGGCCCCCCCGGGGTTGGCTCGGCCGGGCTCTGCCGCTATAATCGCCCGCTTACCTCGCCATCCTGGCGACTGGGCAATAGGAAAAACACCATGGTCAAGATTCGACTGACCCGCGGCGGCGCCAAGAAGCGTCCGTTCTACCACATCATCGTCACCGACGTGCGCAGCGCGCGCGACGGCCGCAACATCGAGCGCGTTGGTTTCTACAACCCGGTCGCCCAGGGCGGCGAGAAGCGCATCGAGCTGGACCTGGCCCGCGTTGACCATTGGGTCAAGAACGGCGCCCAGCCGACCGACAAGGTCCGCAACCTGATCAAGGAAGCGACCAAGTCCCAGGCCGCTGCGGCCTGATCCTGACGGGCCACGCTTCGGCGTGGCCCTCTTGGTTGAAGCAGATGAAAGATATCGAGCGCCGCATCCTGCTGGGCAGGGTTGTCGGCGCTTTTGGTGTGCGCGGCGAGATCAAGCTCGAGTCCTGGACCGAGCCACGTTCCGCCATTTTCCGTTACCAGCCGTGGATCGTGCGCAGCCCGTCCGGCGTGGAAACCACGATTGAAGGTGTGCGTGGCCGCGACAGTGGCAAGCACCTGGTCGCCCGGTTCCCCGGCGTCGAGGACCGCGATACCGTCGAAGCGATGCGCGGCACCGAGATCTACGTGGCCCGCAGTGCCCTGCCACCGCCGAAGCCCGATGAGTATTACTGGGTGGACCTGGAAGGCCTGGACGTGAAGACCACCGAGGGCGTTGCCCTGGGCCAGGTCTCGCACTTGTTCAGCACCGGCGCCAACGACGTGGTGGTGGTCCGGGGTGACCGCGAGCGGATGATTCCGTTCGTGCAGCCGGACTTCGTCAAGTCGGTCGATTTCGAGGCCAACCTGGTCGTGGTCGACTGGGATCCCGAGTTCTGAGTGTGAGCATGCGTTTCGACGTCATCACCCTGTTCCCCGAGTTCCTCGCCCAGTCCGCTGGACTGGGCGTGGTCGGGCGCGCGCAGGAGAAGGGATTGTTCAGCCTGCATGGCTGGAATCCCCGTGATTACGCCGAAGGCAACTACCGCCGGGTGGACGACCGTCCGTTCGGTGGCGGCCCGGGCATGGTGATGCTGATCGAGCCGTTGCAGGCCTGCCTGCAGGCGATCCGCGATGCTGATCCGACCCCGGCGCGGGTGATCTACCTCAGCCCGCAGGGGGCGCCGTTGACCCAGGCCAAGGTGCGGGAACTGGCGGCATTGCCGCGCATGGTCCTGCTCTGTGGCCGCTACGAGGGCATCGACGAGCGTTTCCTGGAAGCCAATGTCGACGAGGAAATCTCCCTCGGCGACTACGTGCTGTCGGGTGGCGAGCTGGGTGCCGCGGTCATCATCGACGCCGTGGCCCGCCTGCAGGACGGGGCCCTGAATGACGCTGAATCAGCGGCCCAGGACAGCTTCGAAGGTGATCTGGGCCTGCTCGACTGCCCGCACTACAGCCAGCCGGCCCAGCACCCTCTGGGCGACGTGCCGGACGTGCTGCGCTCAGGCAACCATGCGGCCATCGCCGCGTGGCGCCGCCAGCAGTCGCTGGTCCGTACCGCCCAGCGGCGCCCGGACCTGCTGGATGAACAGGCGCTGGGCAAGGCCGACCGCACGCTGCTGGAACAGGGCCGTCAGGCCCAGAAACAGAAGGCCGACCCCTAGCGCAGGGCCGGCTTTATCGGCTATCATGGCCAATTACCGCCAGCCCAGGCCGGCGCGCGCAGTACCCACAACAAACGTGCAGCACAGTCCGGTGACTGCATGAGCCCACGTTGTCTACATGACACGCCCACCCGAACAAGAATCGGTGTAACCCATGAGCAAGCTGAACAAGTCCATCGTCGCGGAATTCGAATCCGCCCAGATCACCCGTGAACTGCCGAAGTTCAGCCAGGGCGACACCGTTGTCGTCAACGTGAAGGTGAAGGAAGGCAGCCGCGAGCGCGTGCAGGCCTACGAAGGCGTCGTCATCGCCACCAAGAACGCCGGCCTGAACTCCTCGTTCACCGTGCGCAAGATCTCGCACGGCTACGGCGTCGAGCGCGTGTTCCAGACCCACAGCGCCATCATCGACTCGGTCGAAGTGAAGCGTCGTGGTAAGGTCCGCGCCGGCAAGCTGTACTACCTGCGTGGCCTGGAAGGCAAGGCTGCCCGCATCAAGGAAGACCTGGCTGCCGCTGCTGCCGCCAAGGCTGCCCGTCTGGCCGAAAAGGCCTGATAAACAACTTCGGTTGTTGCCGCGACGGCCACCTTCGGGTGGCCGTTTGCGTTTCCGGCATCGCATCGGCCACGATCAGGTGATGAACGACATCAACCCGCGCTATCCCGCCGTGATCCAGTCGGCGTTGCGCTTCCTCGACGGCAAGGGACTGGCGCGTGTGCAGTCGGCGCCGTTGCTGCATCGCCTGCTGTGGCGCATGGGCATCGCACTGCCACCGCCGATCCTGGCCGGCTTCGGTACCAATGCGCTGGTGCAGGGCCTGTTGTTCGGGCTGTTCTGGACCGCGCTGATGTGGCTGATGCTGTGGCAGGGCAGTGAGCGTCCGCTGGCGCTGCTGCTGGTGGCCGGGCTGTTGGCCGGAGCGCTGTTCGGCATGGTGATGGCGGCGCTGATGCGCTCGCTGCGCCGGCACCGCAAGCTGCCGGAGTGGCGCCAGTTCCGCGCGGGGCAGGCGGACTGAGCCGATGGCGCACTGCGCCGTGACCGCCCGGCACGGGCCGCGGTAGGCTGCAGTGTCATCCCGATGGACGTGCCGTGCGATGCCTGCCAAGCGAACCGCACCTTCCGCTGCGCCCAAGCTGTTGTCAGGCGGCAATCCGCAGATCGCCAAGGGCGAGGGCGATGCCACGGTACAGGCGTATATCGCGGCGATGCCGGACTGGAAGCGGCCGATCGGCGCACGGCTGGATGCGCTGGTCGAACAGGCCGTACCCGGGGTGCACAAGGCGGTGAAGTGGAACTCGCCGATGTATGCGGTGGCCGCGGGCGAAGGCTGGTTTCTCAGCTTCCATTGCTTCACCCGCTATATCAAGGTGGCGTTCTTCCGCGGCGCTGCGCTGAAACCGGTGCCGCCGGAGCCGTCCAGGAGTGCCGATACGCGCTACCTGCACATTGCCCAGGATGGCGTACTGGATGAAGCCCGGTTTCTTGACTGGGTGCGCCAGGCCGCGGCATTGCCCGGCGAACACATGTAAGCCCACCGTTCTGATCTCCTTGCCGACGAGAGCCGCTGATGGCCACGCATGCACCCAACCCGGCCGATGCCGGAACCCCGGCCGCCGAACTGATCGATGCGCGCATCGCTGAACTGGGCGACTGGCGTGGCGAAGCGCTGGCACGCGTGCGTGCGTTGATCCATGAAGCGCTGCCCGACGTGCAGGAAACCTGGAAATGGCGGGGTACACCGGTGTGGGAGCACAACGGCATCCTGTGCACCGGCGAGACCTACAAGCAGGCGGTGAAGCTGACATTTGCCAATGGCGCGGCGCTGGCCGGTCCGAAGGGACTGTTCAACGCCAGCCTGGAGGGGAACACGCGGCGCGCGATCGATATCCATGAAGGCGCGATGCCGGATGCCGCCGCGTTCAAGGCGCTGATGCGCGCGGCGGCCATGTTCAACGCGGCGAAGAAGAAGCGGTAGAGCCGGCCGCTGGCCGGCTGTTCCGCGATGCTGCTGGAGAGGTGTGAGGTTGCCGGCCAGCGGCCGGCACTACCGCATCGGTGCGGCATCCGGGTCGGCCACCGGCGACGGCGGGCAGGCCGGAATTTCCGACGGCGTGGCCAGTTCCTCGGCGTGCGAGGGCTTGCCCATCATCTTCGCCTTGCGCCAGCCGCCCCAGCGGTAGTACGCCAACGACAGCAGCATCGACACCAGCGAGCTGACCGGGAAACTCCACCAGATCGCATCGGCGCCCCAATACGGCTGCAGCAGCTCGGCGAACGGCACGCGCACGCCCCACAGCGAACCAGCCAGGATCAGCAGCGGCGGGATCACCGCGCCGGTGGAGCGCACCACGCCGGAGATCACGAAGCTGACGCCGAAGAACAGGAACGAGCCGATCACCACGTGGTTGAGGTGACGGGCAATGTCCAGCGCCTGGCTGGCCGGCGGCAGGAACAGGGCCAGCAGCTGGCGATCGAACAGGACCAGTGGCAGGATCAGCGCGCCGGTCAGCAGGAAATTGAACAGCACGCCCTGGCGTGCGGTGCCGCGTACGCGGTCCCAGCGCTGTGCACCGACGTTCTGCGCCGCCATCGAAGAGCACGCCGCGCCGATCGCCATCGCCGGCATCTGCAGGTAGTTCCACAGCTGCAGGGAAGCGCCGTAACCGGCGGCGGTGTCGGTGCCGTACTGGTTGACCATGGTCATCAGCAGGATCACCGACAGCGAGATCAGCACCATCTGCAGGCCCATCGGCACGCCCTTGAGCACCAACGCTTTCAGGATGGTCAGGTCGAGCTTGAACAGGCGCATGTCGGCGCGGCCCAGCCACAACGTGTGGCGCTTGTGCCGCATGTACAGCAGCAGGCCGGCCAGCGACAGCGTCTGCGCGACGAGCGTTGCCCAGGCCGAGCCGGCGATGCCCAGCGCGGGGAACCGCCCCATGCCGAAGATCAGAACCGGGTTCAGCACGATGTCCAGTGCCACCGACACCATCAGGAAACGGAACGGCGTGCGCGAGTCACCGGCACCGCGCAGCGCGGCGGTGAGGAAGGCGAACGCATACAGCGTCGGCATCGCCAGGAAGATGATCTGCAGGTAGGCCTCGGCCAATGGCAGCGAGGCGGCCGGCGTGCCCATCGCCGCCAGCAGCGGATGGGCCATGAACCAGCCGGCGATGGCGATGATCACCGACAGGCCGATGAAGAAGGTGGCGCTGGTACCCACCACGCGCCGCGCCTGCGGGATGTCGCGCGCGCCGATCGCCTGGCCGATCAGGATGGTCGAGGCCATGCCGAAGCCGAACACCGAGCCGATCAGGAAGAACATGATGTTGTTGGCGTTCGCGGTGGCGGTCAGTGCCGCCTCGCCGAGGAAGCGCCCGACCCAGACCGCATTCACCGAACCGTTCAGCGACTGCGCGATGTTGCCGGCCAGGATCGGCAGGGAAAACAACAGGAGATTGCGGCCGATCGGGCCGGAGGTCAGGTCAAGCGGCGCTTTGGCCATGGAGTGGTGATCGAATCCCGGGAGGCGCACACTAGCACCAAGCCGGTTTGCAGGATGTGGCAATGCATCAACGACTGCAGGTGAAATGGAGCATGGCGCTGGTCTTGATCGGCGCCGCACTGGCCGCATGTTCGACAGGTGACCGGCTGGGTGATACCCAGGTGCGGCCAACCGACCGCCCCGAGTGCCTGGTCGGCAGCCAGCGCCAGGATCTTTCCGCCGGCGTACCCACCCTGATCGGGGGCAGTGGCTGCCGCACCGACCCCGATAACCCGCGCCCCCTGAACAAGCGAACGGAGTAGTCCCTGCCGATGACCGAGCTTTCCCCGCTGTCGCCCAGTGTCCGCCTGGACATCTGGCTGTGGGCGGCCCGTTTCTTCAAGACCCGCAGCCTGGCCAAACAGGCCATCGAGACCGGCAAGGTCAGCGTCGCCGGGCAGCGCCCGAAATCCTCACGCGCAGTGCGCGTCGGTGAGCAGCTGCAGGTCGACCGCGGCGAAGAGCATTTCGAGATCCAGGTGCTGGGCCTGAGCGACCAGCGCGGGCCGGCGCCGACGGCGCAGCAGTTGTATGCCGAGAGTGAGGCCTCCAAGGCGCGCCGTGCCGAACAGCGCGCGTTGCGCATCGCGGCGCGCGATGGTTTCCAGCCGCCGGAGCACAAGCCGGACAAGCGCGCACGGCGGTTGATCCGCGCGCTCGGCGATATCGACGCGTTGTAAGCAGCAGGGCGCCAGACCGGATCCGGCGCCCCCTTGGCTCAGCGCTTGCCGCCGAGCAGGCTGCCGCCGATCTTCAGCAGATCGCCCACGCCGAGCTGGCCGTCACCGTCCTGGTCCAGCAGGCTGCCGAGCAGGCCGCCGGCAAGACCGCCCTGCTGCTGCACCTGCTGCTTTTCCTGGCCGAGGGCCTGGCTGAGCGAGCCGGCGTCGGCCTGGCCGCCACCGAGGCGCTGGGCGAGGAAAGCCATCACGATCGGTGCGAGGATCTGCAGCAGCTGGCTGGTGCGGCCACTGTCGAGCTGGGTGGCCTGGGCCAGGCCGGTTTCTACCTTCTGCTGGTTGCCGCCGAAGATGTGGCCGAGGATGCCGGCGCCATCGCTGGCGGCACCACCGCCACCGCCGCCCAGTACCGAACCGAGCACGCTGCCCAGGTCCAGCCCACTGTGGTTGTTCCGCAGCGCGCCGAGCAGCGCCTGCGCGCCCTGCGGCTGCGAGGCGTTGTTGCCCAGCGCGCCCATCAGCACCGGCAGCGCGGCACTGATCGCGCCGGAAGCCTGGGTGTCGCTGATGCCGAGCTGCTGCGATACCTGCTGCAGCGGTGCGCCCTGCAGTTTGGCGAGAAGTTCGTCGGTGAGGCTCATCTGCGGAATCCTTGATTGGGGTGGGGCGTGCAGAAGGTACGACGCGGACCGTTAAAACGGCGACGCCGCCTCACGGGGAGGCGGCGTGCTGTTCACGGGGCAGGGCGATCAGAGCTCGATGTCTTCGGCGCCCGGGGTCGCGGTGGGGAAGTCCGCTTCCGGCTGCGCCGGCTTGAACGGATCCGACGGCTGGCTGGCCAGCGCCTTCAGGGCCGCGGCAACGCCAGCGCCATAGGCCGGGTCGGCCTTGCTGCAGTTGTCGATGTGGCGCTGCTTGATGAAGTCCGGCGCATCGCCCAGGGCGCGGGCGGTGTTGGCGAACAGGCGGTCCTTCTGTGCCTGGTTGTAGCTGCGGAACAGCGCACCGGGCTGGCTGAAGTAGTCGGCGTCGTCCTCACGGAAATTCCAGAAGTCGGCGTCACCGCGGATCTTCATCGGCGGCTCGCGGTACTGCGGCTGTTCCTGCCACTGGCCGTAGCTGTTCGGCTCGTAGTGCGGCAGGCCGCCGTAGTTGCCGTCCACGCGCATCGCACCGTCGCGGTGGTTGCTGTGCACCGGGCAGCGTGCGGCGTTCACCGGAATCTGGTGGTGGTTCACGCCCAAGCGGTAGCGCTGCGCATCGGAATAGGCGAACAGGCGTGCCTGCAGCATCTTGTCCGGCGACGGGCCGATGCCGGGCACAAGGTTGCTCGGTGCGAACGCGGACTGCTCGACGTCCTGGTACCAGTTGACAGGGTTGCGGTTCAGTTCGAACTGGCCCACTTCGATCAGCGGGTAGTCGCTCTTCGGCCACACCTTGGTCAGGTCGAACGGATGGATGCGGTAGGTTTCCGCCTCCAGCTCGGGCATTACCTGGATGAACAGCTTCCACTTCGGGAAGTCGCCCTTCTCGATTGCGGCGAACAGGTCGCGGCCGTGGCTTTCGCGGTC
Organism: Stenotrophomonas sp. YJH_SMC_40; assembly: GCF_059368615.1. Lineage (NCBI taxonomy): Bacteria > Pseudomonadati > Pseudomonadota > Gammaproteobacteria > Lysobacterales > Lysobacteraceae > Stenotrophomonas > Stenotrophomonas sp. YJH_SMC_40. The sequence continues at coordinate 489,464 of NZ_JCAFRX010000003.1, forward strand.
ATGGCCGACCAGGATCTGCGCCTGCGCGTCGGTCAGCGATTCGATGCCCTGCTGGCTGACGAAGTGGAACTTCACCCAGAAGCGCTCGCTGTCGGCGTTGGTGAAGCTGTAGGTGTGCGAGCCGAAGCCGTGCATGTGGCGGAAGCTGCGCGGGATGCCGCGGTCGCTCATCACCACGGTCACCTGCAGCAGGGCTTCGGGCAGCAACGTCCAGAAGTCCCAGTTGTTGCGCGCGCTGCGCAGGTTGGTATGCGGGTCGCGTTTCACGGCCTTGTTGAGGTCGGCGAACTTGCGCGGGTCGCGCAGGAAGAACACCGGCGTGTTGTTGCCGACCAGGTCCCAGTTGCCTTCTTCGGTGTAGAACTTCAGCGCGAAGCCGCGGATGTCACGCTCGGCGTCGGCGGCGCCACGCTCGCCGGCCACCGTGGTGAAGCGCGCGAACATCTCGGTCTGCTTGCCGACCTTCTCGAACAGCTTGGCGCGGGTGTACTTGCTGATGTCATGGGTGACAGTGAAGGTACCGAACGCGCCGGAGCCCTTGGCGTGCATGCGGCGCTCGGGAATGATCTCGCGGTTGAGGTTGGCCAGCTTCTCCAGCAGCCAGACGTCTTCCATCAGCAGCGGGCCACGTGGGCCGGCGGTCTTGCTGTTCTGGTTGTCCACCACCGGTGCGCCGAAGGCCGTGGTCATCGGCGTGACCGGATCATCGCCGTGCTTCTGCTTGGGCGTGGTGCTCAGTTCACGCTGCTGCTGGGCGCCTTCCGCAGGCGACGGCGCGGTGTGATACGGGCACTTGGGGCTGTTGTTATCGGACTGGCTCATGGCTGGCTCCTGCGGGTGAAGACGGGGTGGAACATCTTCACTCGACTTTAGCTAGGGCCAGATGAAATGAATAATCGAATGATCCATTCAGGTTGATAGTTTTTGTCAATTGAAACGTGGAATAAGATTTACGGGGCCTTCCATAGGCCTCCCGCATGGCGGCGGGAAGCCATGTGTGCGCCCTGCGGTTACAGCAGCGTTTTCAGCCGATACAGCGCTTCCAGTGCCTGCTTTGGGGTCAACTCGTCCGGATCGATCGCCGCCAGCGCTTCCTGCGCCTTGCTGGACGGTGCCGCGAACAGGCCGAACTGCTGCGGTGCATCCAATGCCTGGGGTGCCAGCTCGGCGGCATGGCTTTCACCACCGCGCTGTTCCAGCTCGGCCAGGCGACGGCGTGCCTGTGCCACGGTGGCGCGCGGCAGGCCGGCCAGTGCCGCCACCTGCAGGCCGAAGCTGCGGTTGGCCGGGCCGTCTTTCACTGCGTGCATGAACACCAGCGCTTCGCCGTGCTCGACCGCGTCCAGGTGCACGTTGGCGATGCCGCTGCGGCCGCCCTCATGCTGTTCGTCGGCCAGCGCGGTCAGCTCGAAGTAGTGGGTGGCGAACAGCGTGTAGCAGCGGTTCTGGTAGGCCAGGTGGCGGGCCACCGCGTCGGCCAGCGCCAGGCCATCGTAGGTGGAGGTGCCACGGCCGATCTCGTCCATCAGCACCAGCGAATGGGCGGTGGCGTGGTGCAGGATGTAGCTGGTCTCGGCCATCTCGACCATGAAGGTTGACTGCCCGCGGGCGAGGTCGTCGCCGGCGCCGATGCGGGTCAGGATGCGGTCGATCGGGCCGATCACCGCCCGGCTGGCCGGCACGAAGCTGCCGATGTGGGCCAGCAGCACGATCAGCGCGTTCTGCCGCATGTAGGTCGATTTACCGCCCATGTTCGGGCCGGTGATGACCAGCATGCGACGGTCCGGATGCAGGTCCAGGTCATTGGGTTCGAACGGCTGTTCGCGTACCGCTTCGACCACTGGATGGCGGCCGCGTTCGATCTTCAGGCACGGCTCGGCCTGCAGCTCCGGGCGCGCCCAGTCCAGCGCCTGCGCGCGTTCGGCGAAGGCGGCCAGCACGTCCAGTTCGCTCAGCGCAGCGGCACACTGCTTCAGCGGTTCCAACTGCCCGCCAAGGGTGTCCAGCAGCTGCTCGTACAGGTACTTCTCGCGCGACAGCGAACGGTCGCGCGCGGACAGCACCTTGTCCTCGAATGCCTTCAGTTCTTCGGTGATGTAGCGCTCGGCATTGGTCAGCGTCTGGCGGCGGGTGTAGTGCACCGGCGCACGATCGGACTGGCCCTTGCTGATTTCGATGTAGTAACCGTGAACGCGGTTGTAGCCCACCTTCAGGGTGGGAATACCGCTGCTCTCGCGCTCGCGCAGTTCCAGGTCGACCAGGAACTGGTCGGCATGGGTGGACAGCCGGCGCAGCTCGTCCAGCTCTTCATCGAAGCCATCGGCCAGCACGCCGCCGTCGCTCAGCTTCAGCGGCGGCATCTCGGCGATGGCGCTGGCCAGCAGCTGCGCGCACGCGTCGTGTTCGCCCAGCGCCGCATGCAGGGCCTGCAGGCGCGGCGAGTCCAGCGGGGCCAGCACTTCGCGCACCGCCGGCAGCAGGCCCAGGCCGTCACGCAGGGTGGAGAAATCGCGCGGGCGCGCCGAGCGCAGCGCGACGCGGGTGAGGATGCGTTCCAGATCGCCGAGGCGGCGGAACTGCTCGCGGATGTCGGCGTCCGCACCGCGATCGATCAGGGTTTCCACCGCGTGGTGGCGCTGCACCAGCACCTCGCGCAGGCGCAGCGGGCGGTGCAGCCAGCGGCGCAGCAGGCGCCCACCCATGGGTGTCACCGTGCTGTCGAGCACGCCCAGCAGGGTATTGCGGGTATCACCGTCGACACGCGTGTCCAATTCCAGGTGGCGGCGGGTGGCGGCATTCATCGCGATCGCTTCGCCGGCTGTTTCCATCGCGATCGAAGTCAGGTGCGGCAGGCGCTGCTTCTGGGTTTCCTCGACATAGCCGAGCAGGGCGCCGGCGGCGGCGGTGGCACGGGGCTTGTCATCGATACCGAAGCCGCTCAGATCGTGCAGCTTGAAGAAGTTCAGCAGCTGGCGGCGGCCGCTGTCCGCGTCGAACAGCCACGGCGCACGGCGGCGCACGCCGGTGCGCTGGCGCAGGAACTCCGGCCAGTTCTCCTCGTCGGGCACCAGCAGCTCGGCCGGCTCCAGCCGTGCCAGCTCGGCTTCCAGGGCGTCGTCGGTCTCCACTTCGTTGACCAGGAAGCGGCCACCGGCCAGGTCGGCCCAGGCCAGGCCGTAGCCCTGCTTGCTGCGCGACAACGCCATCAGCAGGGTGTCGCGGCGCTCGTCCAGCAGCGCTTCGTCGGTGACCGTGCCGGGGGTGACGATGCGCACCACCTTGCGTTCGACCAGGCCCTTGGCGAGCGCCGGGTCGCCGATCTGCTCGCAGATCGCCACCGACTCGCCCAGCGCCACCAGCCGTGCCAGGTAGCCTTCGTAGGCATGCACCGGCACGCCGGCCATCGGGATCGGCGCGCCGCCGGAGCTGCCACGCTGGGTCAGGGTGATGTCGAGCAGCCGCGCAGCCTTGCGCGCGTCGTCGTAGAACAGCTCGTAGAAGTCGCCCATGCGGAAGAACAGCAGCAGGTCCGGGTAGTCGGACTTGGCTGCGAAGAACTGCTTCATCAGCGGGGTGTGTTCCTTGGACGCCTTGGCGTTGCTGGTATTGTCTTTTGTATCAGTCACTTGGGGCGTTTCGCGTCTTGGGCAGGGCGTCAGGGCGTGACCACGCGCAGGCATGGCCGGAGAAGTCATTAGTGTAGCGACCTGGGGGGGTCGATGATCCGCGGCACCCGCGCTGGGCCCGGAGGCTGTCCGTGTGCCAACGCCTGCGCCCCTGCGCCGGCACTTTGGTTGATTTCCCCAGGGTCCCACGGTAGTGTCAGCCCCGGCGATCTCCGCCAAGCGGCCTCCATGGAAAACGGGGCGACTTATCCCCGGGCGGGCGTTGATGGAAAGAACAAGCATGACTGCAGCCTGCATGGCCGCCGAACCTCGTTACACTTGGCGTACCGTCCTGCTGAGCATCCTGGTCGCCATCGTTCCGCTTGCCGGCTCCGCACCCTACACCTTGCTGAAGGCGGTGCTGCTGCTGGCCCTGCTGGTCACCGGCGTGGTTCTGATTCGCCGCCAGCCCGATGTCCGCCTGCGCTACCGCATCGCCCGGTTCATCGTAATCGTCTGCTTCCTGCGCCTGGCCTATGCCTTCTACAGCATCCTCTGGCACGGGCTGCGCTGGAACGAGCTGGATCTGCCGGCGCAGACACTGCTCTACCTGGGTACCGCTGCTGTGTTCGCCACTGCGCTGGACTGGCGCCTGATCTGGAAGATCTTCGCCGTGTCCACCCTGGTCTTCGGCGGGTCGTGCATCGTGCAGCACCACGTGATGGGCCTTGAACGCGCGCACGGTTTCAGTGGCGGCGAATGGACGGCCATCGAGTTCACCATGGTGACGCTGTGCATGGCGTTGTTCTCGGTCATCCGGTTGATCCAGCCCAATGTGCATCCGGCCGAACGCTGGCTGCACGGCGTGGCCATCGCCGTCGGCGTGTACGGTTCGATCCTGGCGCAGAGTCGCGGGCCGATCCTGGCGTTCATTCCCGCCATGCTGATGGTGATTGTGGTGCACGTCCGGCGAACCCGGCGCTGGCGGGGGGCACTGGTCTTCGTCGGTGCCCTGGCCATTGGCGTGGTCGGCGCCACCTCGGTGCTGAACCACGAGGTGATCCAGCGCTTCGGTGAGGTCAGTGGCGAGATCTCCGGCTTCAACCAGGAAAACGAGGTCGGCTCGGTCCGCGAGCGCATCGCCATGTGGGGCGTGGCGGTCGACGCCTTCGCCGAGCATCCCGTGGCGGGGGTGGGCCTGAACCAGTTCGGTACCTATGCGCGTGAGGGCATCGCTCGCGGCGAGGTGTCCGAGTCGATCTTCCGCTACAACCACCCGCACAACGAGTACCTGGAAGCGGCGGTGACCGGTGGCGTGCCGTTGCTGCTGCTCATGCTGCTGGTCTTCATCCTGCCCGGCATTCATTTCGTGCGGCGCCTCGGCCACGCCGACGACATCACCGCGACGATCGCCATCGCCGGACTTGCCGTGGTCATCGTCTATGCGCTTTCGGCGTTCACGGACAACGTGTTCTACCGGGCGATGCCGCATTCGTTCTATTTCTACCTGGTGCTGGGCTTCATGATGGCGACCGCCTTGCCGGCGCGTAACCTGCATCGGCCAGGGAGTCCGTCCTGATGGCGCATATCCATCTACTGGCCGCCGACAACCAGCGTGGCCTGTCCCATGACATCCAGGTGATCGAGCGCTCGTTGCAGCAGCTCGGGCACACGGTGACGGTCAGCCGCCTGGACGCGGTGCGCAATGGTGGCGCCTGGAAACTCCGCGGAATGCGCCTGCGCAGGCTGCTGGCCTCGTGGCTGAGCCTGGGGCGCACGCCCGCCCGGTTCGACGTCAACATCTCGCTGGAGCATGTCCGGCCGGCAAGCTTCGGACTGGCCGTGGTCAATCTGTTGATTCCGAATCCGGAATGGGTGTCCGCACGCAGCCTGCGGATCCTGCCGCGGTTCGATGCGTTGTTGACCAAGACCGAAGAAGCCACGCGCATCTTCAACGCACTGGGCATGCGCGCGCTGGAAGTCGGTTTCTGCAGCCGTGACCGCTACGACCCAGCGGTGCCGCGCAGGCCGCGCAGCTTCCTGCATGCGGCCGGTACCAGTCGCATGAAGGGGACGGCTGCACTCGTCAATGTCTGGAAGCGGCACCCTGAGTGGCCCTTGCTGACCATCCTGCGCGGCGGCCCTTCGGACGAAGATGAGGGCGGGGCCGCGAACCTGCGGATCGTCCGCGAGCGGCTGCCCGACCAGGAGGTGCAGCGCCTGCAGAACGAACATGCGTTTCACCTGTGCCTGTCGCAGACCGAAGGCTGGGGCCATTACCTGGTGGAAGCGATGAGCTGCGGCGCGGTGGTGATCACCTGCGACGGCGCGCCGATGAACCAGATGATCGACGACAGCCGCGGTATCCTGGTCGCCGCGCACGAGGGCGAGCCCTGCCATCTGTCCAGAACCTGGCATGTGGATGAGAAGGCGCTGGAACAGGCCGTCGAGCGCGCGCTGGCGATGGATGAGGCCGAGTGGACCCGGCTGGGCGCCAATGCACGCGCATGGCACCTGGCCAGCGAGGTGGCGTTCCCGCGCCGTCTGGGCGATGCCCTGGCCAAGCTCTGAGCTGATGTGGGGCTGGTCGCCGCAGCCCGCTCAGCCAGGCACCAGGGTGATCTGCGGATGGCTGCCGAAGATCTCCATGACGATCTCGAAGTAGGTCTGTCCCTGACCAAGCGCCAGTGCCGTCAACTGAGCGTGGATGGCCGCACCGTTGAACCTGCCGCCCTGAGCGAGTTTCGATTGCAGCCAGGCGCGCGTGGTCTCGCGGCCCAGTGCATCGCGGCTGTGGGCGATGTCACGCCACACCACCGTGGCGATGGCATGGCCTGCGAGAGCGCCGTAGCCGCCGTGAAGCAGGTCATCAAGCGCATCCAGGCTTGCGCCCAGTTGCCAGTCTTCGTCGGCCATGAACACGCGATTGATTTCCACGTAGAGGCTGGCGATGTCGTTGATGGACGCGCCTTCGATGTGCAGGATCCGTGTCATCTGCGGACTGTAGCTCTCCCGGGCGGCGGTTGTGTCCGGCTCAGATAATCCAGGGCCGCTTCGGATGGAGCTGGCATGATTATGGTGTTAAATCTGCGTGATTTTCATCGGGCGCTGGCGTGTCAGCGGTATTCGATAATGATATGGCGCCATTATCTGCCGCCTTGTTTTCTGACTGCCTGCACAGTTCCATATATTTGGATCGGTCCATATATAAAGTCCCGTAAAGTTTCCCTTCGCTGCGCCGCCATCGAACGTACGGCCACGATCAAGGGAATTGAGATGCTTGCCTTACGTAATCTCCGTGTGGGATCCCGGCTTGGCGCCGGCTTCGGTCTGCTGCTGCTGTTCATCATGGCCATCGTTGGCCTGGTGCTGTATGGGAATCAGCTGAAATCCGCCCAGTTCGAGAAAGTGGTGGACGTCAACATGGTCAAGATGCGTTTGTTGAATGACATGCTTGATACCAACAACGCGGTGCTGATGCATCGCCGCCTGATGGTGATCAAGCGGGGTGAGGATTTCGACAAGGATTATCAGAAGGCGCAGGAGCTGTCGCAGACCTACGACGGTATCTGGGCCAAGTACATCAAGATTCCACGCGACGCCACTGGTGATGCCCTGGTGGCGAAAATCGACGCGGCACGCAAGGCCACCGACGCCTCCACCCAGCATCTGCACGAGCGCATGAAGGCCGGCGATTTCGACGGCGCGGCCAAGGAACTGCTGGCCGAACATGGCCTGGCGACGGCCTGGAATGAAGCCATCTCGACCCTGCTGCGGCATCAGGAGGCGCTGACAGCGCGCAGCCGCGAGGAGTACCGCGCGACCGAATCATGGACCGGTACGTTGTCGATCGTGTTCGGTGTGATGAGTCTGCTGCTGGGCTCGCTGGCGGCATGGGCGATTACCCGCAGCCTGACCCGTCCGCTGGCAGGGGCGGTGAAGCTGGCCGACGGTATTGCCGGTGGCCGCCTGGACAGCAGCATCGACGCGTCCGGCAACGATGAGGTGACCCAGCTGCTCCGATCAATGCAGCGCATGCAGGCGCAGTTGCAGTCGGTGATGGCGGCGCAGGGTGAACTGGCCCGCCAGCACGACGCGGGCAGCCTCAGCTATCGCATGGACGAGAGTGCTTTTCCTGGCGACTACGGGCGCATGGTGCACGAGACCAATGCGCTGGTCGGCTCGCATGTGCAGGTGCAGAACCGGCTGATCGAAGTAATGAAGCATTACGCCCGCGGTGATCTGTCAGTGGACATGGATCCGTTGCCGGGCGAGAAGGCCGCAATCACCCAGGCCATGGACGAAACCAAGACCAGCCTGTCGGCGATCAACAGTGAGATCCGCCGCCTGGCGACGGCTGCAGCCGCAGGCGACTTCAGCCTGCGCGGCGATGAAGATCGCTTCGCCTATGAGTTTCGCGACATGGTGGCCGGGCTCAATCGCCTGATGCAGACCACCGACGAGAACCTGGTGCAGGTGTCGACCCTGCTGCAGGCGATCTCGCGCGGTGACCTCACCGTGCGCATGCAGGGCGACTTCCACGGCGTGTTTGCCCGCATGCGCGATGACTGCAATGCCACCGTCGATCAGCTCAAGCAGATTGTCGGCCGTATCCAGTCCAGCGCGTCCAGCATCAACCTGGCGGCAGGCGAGATCGCGTCGGGCAACACCGATCTGTCGCGTCGCACCGAGCAGCAGGCGGCGAACCTGGAAGAGACGGCGGCGTCGATGGAGGAGCTAACCTCCATCGTGAAACAGAACGCCGAGCACGCACGACAGGCCAACCAGCTTGCCATCGGTGCGCATGGCGTCGCCTCGCAGGGCGGCGAGGTGGTCGGCCAGGTGGTCACCACGATGTCGGCTATCGAAGCCTCGTCGAAGAAGATCGCCGAGATCATCAGTGTCATCGACGGCATCGCGTTCCAGACCAACATCCTGGCCTTGAACGCGGCGGTGGAAGCTGCGCGTGCCGGCGAGCAGGGGAGGGGCTTTGCGGTGGTGGCCAGTGAGGTGCGCACGCTGGCGCAGCGCTCGGCCGGTGCGGCCAAGGAGATCAAGGGCCTGATCGAGGATTCGGTCGGCAAGGTCGCCGATGGATCGGCGCTGGTTCGTCAGGCCGGCACCACGATGGGCGAGATCGTGGCCTCGGTGCAGCGCGTGACCGACATCATGGCCGATATCTCTGCCGCCTCGCAGGAGCAGAGCTCGGGTATCGAACAGGTGAACCAGGCGGTGGTGCAGATGGACGAGACCACGCAGCAGAATGCGGCGCTGGTGGAAGAAGCCAGCGCGGCGGCACGCTCCATGGAAGAGCAGGCCAACCTGCTGGCCGAGGCAGTTTCGGTGTTCCGCACGGGGGCGGTGACCGCCGCCGCAGCGGTCCGCCCGGCGTTGGCAGCCGTGGCGGCATCGGTTGCACCGGTACGCCGGCCGGCGGTGCTGCCGCCGCGGATGGAACCGACGCTGGCCGCCAATGCGGGCGGTTGGGAAGAGTTCTAGCAGAGGGCAATGCCGGTAGGAAGACAGCGCCCATCACGATGGCTGATCGTGATGGGCGCGGATTTCTTCCTGAACGCGCGATGGCCGATGAGGCGGCGGATACGCGCATTTCACTTCCGGTTGCCAACCGCAGGAGGACACTTGCGCCATACCGGAACTCAGGAGATGGCCATGAAGACCTCGACCCGATTGCTTGTGCTGGGCACGCTGCTGGCGGCTTCGTCGGTGGCCGGTGCGCAGACGTATGGGCCGCGCGATGAGGGACGCAAGTTCAATGACGGCAGCCGCGTGGTCTGCAAGAACGTGGAAGTGCAGCGCAACTCGCGCGATCCGAACCGCATCACGGGTACCGCTACCGGCGCAGTGATCGGCGGCCTGCTGGGCAACCAGGTGGGCGGCGGTAACGGCAAGAAGCTTGCAACCGTGGCCGGCGCCGTGGCCGGTGGTGCGGCCGGCCGCCAGATCCAAGGCAACCAGCAGCAGAAGAACGGTGACCGCGTGGTTGAACGTCGCTGCGAACGCGTCTACCGCTGATCGGTCACAGCCAGACCTCGTTTCCCCTTCCACACCGCAGTACCCGAACGCCGGCCCCACGCCGGCGTTCTTCGTTGCAGGAAAAAGGGGACGGAGGGAATTAAGTCGCAATCCCCCAAGCCGGCCGTTTACGACTTAATCCCCTCCGTCCCCTTTTTTGCGAGGAGGCGCCAGGTGGCGAGGCTGCCGTAGAGCAGCAGCAGGACGGTGAGGGTGATCAGTTCGTGGCTGACGTCGGCCAGGCTGGCGTCCATCTGGTTCAGCCGCACCATCAGGTTGATGCCGGAGGTGGTAGGCAGCAGCTGCGCCAGCCAGACCAGCGGTTGCGGCGTCATCACTGCCGGCCACGACAGGTTGGCCAGGAAGAACAGCGGGATCGAGGTGGCGATGATGTACTGGAAGGCGCGTTCGCGGGTGCGGAAGAAGCTGCCGACGAACAGACCGAAAACCACGGTAGCGGCGATGAACAGGGTGCCGCCCAGCAGCTGGCCCAGTGGGTTCCCGCCGCGCGGATAGTCCTGCACCCAGGCGGTGAACCCGGCGTACCAGAACAGGCCGAACAGGCCGATCAGGCCGAAGCCCATCGCCATGCCGGCCAGGGTCGGCAGGTCGAAGCGCAGGCGCCGGCCGAGTGCCAGACGACGACCACCGAGCAGCACGCCGATGCCCATCAGCAGGGTCTGGTGCACGATCAGCTCGGCCACGCCGGGCACGATGGCGCTGCCATAGCCTTCCTGGGTGTTGTACAGCGGGCGCTGCACCAGGGTGACCGGCGGCGCCTGTGGCGCGCCCATGAAGGCGGCCTGGCCGACCACGGCGTCACGCCCGAACGCGCCCAGTGCGTCGGCCACGCTGCCCAGCACCCAGCTGGCACGGCCCAGGTAGGCGCCGTTGCCGAGCAGCACCAGCTTGGCCGGGTGGCCGCGCAGGATGTCGCGCTCCAGGTTGGCCGGGATCAGCACGATGCCTTCGGCGTGGCCGGCTTCCAGTTGCTGGCGCGCACTGTCGATGTCCGCCGGTTGCCCGACCACGCGTGCAACGCGGAGTGCATCGAGCTTGCGCAGCAGCTCGCGGCTGGTCGCGCTGTGGTCCTGGTCCACTACCAGCACCGGCAGGTTGCCGGCCACCTGGTGACGGTACGCGGCCGGGTAGAAGAAGGAATACAGGATCACCGCGCCGACCATCACCACGATCGCGTAGCGGTCGCAGAGCACCGCCATCAGGGTCTGCCGCAGGCTGCGCCAGATTGCGCTCATGCGTCGGCTCCCGCAGGCTGCGCGGCTTCCGGCGTACGCGCGAAGGCGATCAGGCGCAGGCCGCCAATGCCTCCTGCCACCACCGCCATCAGCAGCAATGTGGCCAACGGCCACACCGAAACCTGCAGCGGCGAACCGATGAACTGCTGCTGGGTCTGCAGTTTGATGTAGGCGCTGAGTGGCAGCAGCTGATGCCAGATGCGGGTGAACAGGGGGCCATCCAGCACCGGGAAGGTAGCGCTGGAGAACGCCAGTGCGGTGCCGATGCTGAGGCCGACCGCGGACAGCGCGGTACCCATGTCGCGGGTGACGCCGACGAAGAACAACGCGTAGGCGGCCGTGGCCAGGTAGAACAGTGGCTGTGCGAGCAGCAGCAGGAGCACGCTGCCGGCCACACCATCGCCGCGCAGCCAGGCCAGGTAACCGATGCCGAGCGCGCCATACAGCGAAAACAGCAGGATGTACGGCGTGACCTTGCCCGCAATCACCGACCACGGCGTTCGACCCAGCCAGGCGGGCAGGGTGCCGTCGCGGATCTCGCGGCCGAGGCTGCTGGCCACCGCAAGTGCCAGTACCAGCGACAGCACGGCAGGGAAGATCAGCGGCAGCAGGAACAACTCGTAGCTGCGCGCAGGGTTGTACAGGATGTCCGACTGCACCGCGATCGGTGCCGCACGCAGTTTGCCTGGGCCGACCTGCAGGCCGATGCGTTCGCGCAGCAGGCGTGCGTTCCAGGCCGAGACTGCGTCGCCGATATCGCGCGACGCAGATTGGCCGGTGGTCATGTAGGTGGCGTTGTAATAGGCGAACACCGTGCCCTGGCGTCCACGCAGCGCCTGCCGGGTGACATCGCGCGGCACCAGTACGATGGCAAACACGTCCAGCCTGCGCAGCTGCGAACGCGCGTCCTCCAGGTCCGCCGGCTGGCTGGCGATGCGTACGCCGGGGCTGGCATCGAGCATGCGCAGCAGCAGGCGGCTGTCACTGCTGTGGTCGAGGTCGACCACGGCAATGGGGATGTCGCGCATCACCGATGGCGAGAACATCCACGCCATCACCGCCAGCATCAGCAGGGGCAGCACGGTGACCAGCAGCAGGTCGGCACGGTTGCCGCGCAGCGACTGCAGCTCGCGCCGCCACGAAGCAGCGAAGCCGTTGCGGTCCGGGCTCAGTGCTGGGGCCATGCGAACAGCACGCTCATGCCGGGGCGGAAGCCCTCGATGCGGCGTACCGGGCGCACCCGCACCTCGAAACTGCGGACGTCGTAGCCGGACGACTGGCGGGTGGTACGCCAGGTCGCATAGTCGCCGGCAGGGTTGATGAAGTAGACCTCGAACTCGCCGTCCAGGCCGAGTGCCGGCACGTTGCCCTGCAGCTTGCTGCCGATCTTCAGGCCCTGCATCTGTGATTCGCGCAGGTTCATCGCCACCCACATGCGATCGATGTCGACCAGGGTGAATACCGGGTAGCCGGCCGGCACCAGTTCGCCCGGGTCGGCCATGCGCTTGTTGATCTCGCCGGCCACCGGCGCGCGCCCTTCTACTTCGGCACGCGCAGCGTTGACTTCGGCCACCGCGCCCTGCGCCTGCTGCACCTGGCCCTGAGCGGCACGCTTGTCCTGCTCGCGTGCGCCGGCCAACGCCATGTCGTACTGCGCGCGCGCGGCACGGGCCAGTTCGCGCGAACTGGTGGCCTGGGCATGCGCTTCATCGCGCTTCTGCCGGGTCATCACCCCTTCGTTGAACAGGTTCTGCACGCGCTGGTAGGTGGCTTCGGCCAGCGTTGCACCGGCTTCGGCGCGCTTCCAGTTCGCTTCGGCGGCGCGGATGTCTTCGCTGCGCGCGCCTTCGTCGGCCTTGTCGGCCACCGCCTGTGCGGCGGCCAATGCGCCGTGGGCCTGCTGTTCCTTGGCGGCCACTTCGGGGCTGTCGAGCAGGAACAGCACCTGCCCGGGCTGCACGCGGTCGCCCTCGCGCACCTTCAACTCCGCCACGCGCGCGGTGATCTTGGCGGCCACGTTGATGGTGTCCGCGTCGGCCATGCCCTGGATCTGGTCGGCCGGGCTGCGCCAGGCCAGCCACAGGCCGAGCACCACCGCGACCAGCAGCACCACTACCAGGATCGGGCCCAGGCGGCGCTTGGCCGGGGGTGTTGTCGCATCGTCGTGCAGCACATCACTCATGGTCGATCACCTCGTCCGCACGGCGCCGGAATTCTTCAAAACGGTCCATCTGTCCACTGACCTCCAGCAACTGCGCCAGCGCAATATCGTATTGGTAGGCGGCCTGTGCGCGCTCTACACGGGCACCGCCGAGGCCGAGCCGCGCGTCGATCACATCCAGCGAGGTGGCCTGGCCCTCGCGGAACGCCAGCTCCTGCAGGCGCAGGTTTTCCTGTGCCTGGGTGATGCTGCTGTCGAGCAGCACGTACTGCTGGCGCGCGGTTTCCAGTTCGTTCCAGGCCTTGCGCACGCCCAGCGCGACCTGGTTCTCGGCCTCGCGCAGGCCCGCTTCGGCCTGGTCCTGCTGCGCACGCGCGGCGCTGATCTGCGCCGGCCGCGAGTTCGGCGACAGGAAGGTGTACTTCAGGCCGATGCCAAACGCCCAGTCCGGATCGGTCAGCATTTCGTCGCGGCGGCGGAAGTCGTACTGGCCGAAGGCAAAGATCTGCGGTTTCAGCTTGGCCTGCTGCACGCGCACGCCCTGTTCGGCCTGCGCCACCATGGCCCGCAGGCGTGCGATCTGCGGCTGGCGCGCCTGCGCAGTACGCTCGAAGCTGGCCACCGGTTCCAGCGGCACGCGCTGCACGAACAGCGGCGAAACCGGCTGCACCTCGCCACCACTGCGCAGCAGCGTGGCCAGTGCGGCCTTCAGCGTGGCCAGGTCGTTCACTGTCTTCTGGTATTCGCGCTCGGCCTTGTCGCGGGCCACGGTGGCCTGCAGGCGCTGGGCGCGGGTGGCGAAACCCTCGCGTTCCAGCTTCTCTGCATCGGACAGGTGGCGGTTGAGGCCATCGCGCACGTCACGGCGCACGTCCACCGCCTGCTCGGCCAGGCGCTGCCCGAAGTAGGCCTGGGCCAGCTGCACGGTCAGCGATTGACGTTGTGCTTCGCGCTCGGCGCTGGCCTGTTCGTGGGCGGCACTGGCCGCACGCTGCGCGGCCGGAATCACGCCGCCGGTGTACAGCGGCAGCACCGCAGTGACCACTGGACGGGTGCGCCAGTCGCGCTCGGTGAACGACAGCGGCGAATCGATGCCGAAGGCTTCAGCCACCGGCGCCAGTGAGCCCAGCGGCAGAGTGAGCGTCTTCTGGAACTGCAGGCGGCGCACTTCGCCGGTGATCTCCGGCAGGCGCAGCAGCCGGGTGGCGTCCTGCAGGTCCTGCTTGTTGCGAACGGCTGCATCGGCAGCGGCCAGCGCATCGGAGACCTGCTCCAGGCGTTGCCGCGCCTGTTCCCAGTCCAGTGCGGGTGCATCGGCACTGCTCTGCGCTGCCGCCGCAAGCGGCAGGCAGGCTGCCAGGGTCAACGCGACTTTCGCGCGGTGCATCCTTGTACGTCGGCCGATCACGCCCATGCCGTCCCAGTGGTAAAGAAGTGCGCAAACGGTAGTGCGCATCGTGTGAAGCCCGGGTCTGCGGTCATCGGTCTTTCCTCAACGAAGGGTGCCGCTGGCCGCAGTACGCAGCGCCTGGGTGATGTGCTGCAGCGTGCTTGAGCGCACGGCGGCATGCTGCCAGTACAACGGCACATCGAACCAGCGGCGGGGTTCCAGTACCACCACGCGGCCGGCGCGCACAGCGGGCGCGGCCAGGGTTTCCGGGGCCAGGCCCCAGCCGAGTCCGCACGCGGCGGCTTCGACGAAACCGGTGGAGGAGGGCAGGTAGTGTAGCGGCGGCTGCAGCCGCGCGCGGGTCAGGCGACGCACGAAGCGCCACTGCAGTTCATCTTTGCGGTTGAACACCAGCATCGGCGCGCGTGCCAGCGCCGTGGCGTCCATGCCATCGCTGAAGTACTGGCGGGCGAAGCCGGGCGAAGCAATCGCTTGGTAGCGCATGGCGCCGAGCGGGTGTACGTTGCAGCCCTTCACCGGCTGGCTTTCGGCGGTGACCGCACCCAGCACGCTGCCGTCGCGCAGCAACCGCAGGGTGTGGTCCTGGTCGTCCATGCGCAGGTCGAACAGGTAGCCATGGCGCTGGTGCAGGTCGGCGATGGCCGGCACGAACCACGTATCGAGCGAATCATCATTGACCGCCAGCGGGATCGGGGTGCGCGCAGCGTCGCTGCTGCCACGCTCGGGTAGCAGCTCGGCCAATGCCTCGGCCTCCAGCGCCTGCATCGGTCGCACCCGGCGCAGCAGCGCCTCACCGGCGGCGGTGGGGCGGCATGGCGCCTGGCGCACCACCAGCACCTGCCCGAGCCGGTCTTCCAGAGCCTTGATCCGCTGCGACAGTGCTGATGGGCTGATCGACAGGCGGCGTGCCGCAGCCTCGAAGCTGCCTTCCTCCAGCACCGCGGCAAACGCGGCCAGTTGCGGGTGTACCAGGTCCATGCCGGTGCCTCTTCAGTTTTCCTGCACAGGATAAAGAAAAATCAGTTTGTCTAAACAAGGCTGTTGGCCGCACCCTGCGCGTCCCCTCGCTGCCTGGCCTGTCCCGATGTGGATTGCCGCTACCGTCGCCGGCCTCTTCGCGGGCGCCGGCCTGATCATCGCCATCGGCGCACAGAATGCCTTCGTGCTGCGCCAAGGCCTGCAACAACGTCATGTGGGCAGGGTGGTGCTGGCCTGCGCCGGCGCGGATATCGCGTTGATCCTGGCCGGCGGGGGCGGCATGGGCGCGCTGGTGCTGCAGTGGCCGTTGCTGCTGCAGGTGCTGCGTTTCGGTGGCGCGGCCTTCCTGCTCTGGTATGGCCTGCAGGCAGGGTTACGCGCGTGGCGAGGTGGCAGCGCGCTGGCCGCCGCCGAGGCGCAGGGCGGCAGTGGGCGCCAGGTGCTGCTGACCTGCCTGGCTTTCACCCTGCTCAACCCGCACGTCTATCTGGATACGGTGGTGTTGCTGGGCAGCCTGTCCACGCGCTATCCGGGCGATCTGCGCTGGGCCTTCGCCGCGGGTGCCTGCCTCGCCAGCGTGGCCTGGTTCTGCACGCTGGGCTATGGCGCGCGCCTGTTGCAGCCGGTGTTCCGCAGGCCGTCTGCGTGGCGGGTGCTGGATGCTGGCGTGGCGATGTTCATGTTCTGCCTTGCGACGTTGTTGCTGTTGCGTCCTCTATCGCCATGAGTGCGCGGTCGGGTACCGCGCGCTTGAGTCGTACTTCGTGCATACATCGATCACAGCGGGAGCTCCCATTGCAGGCGAAGGCTGGGTACGGAACGTCGGGTGTTGCGAAGTACCTGCGACCCGCCTTCGTCGAAACGCCACTGGCCGGTCTCGATGTCCTGCGCCAACAGGTTCGAGGCGGTCAAGCGCAGCTTGCCGTGCCGCTCGGTCGCGTACTGTGCCCAGGCTTCCAGTTCGCGTCGATAGGACGTGATGTCCAGCTCGCTCAGGCTGTAGCGTATTCTGCCTCCGCTGCGATGGGTGTAGGCCAGGCCGCTGCTCCAGCGCGATGAGATGCGGTAATCGAGCGACGCATTGGCGGTGAATGGCACCTGGTCTTCAATCCGATTGTCAGGCCCGGGAAGATCCCTGACCCGGGAGTGGTTCCAGGTGGCGTTGCCGCGCAGCTCGATATCCGGCCCTCTGCGGTACAGGCGTGCCAGCGGCATCCTGCCATCCATCTCGATTCCCCAGGCCATGGCGCGGGTACCGTTGACCGGCGTCGATACCCAGCGCCCGTCACGTAGCACCGTTTCATTGCGGATCGGTGCATCGATGCGACGCAGGTAGCCGCCGATGCTTCCTTGAGTACCTTCACCGCCGTGCATTTCCCAAGCCGCATCCAGACCCCACGCCAGTTCCGGACGCAGCGATGGATTCCCGATCTCGTCGGGGTTCAGTGGACGGTTGTTGGTAGAGGTGTACGGACGCGGGACCAGCGAGCGCAGCGCTGGTGCGCGGAAGCTGCGGCTCAATGAGACCCGTAGCTGGTCCTTGCCCTTTGCACGCTTCCACAGGCCCTGCAGGACCGGCGTGAACACGCTGGCACGGTGACGCGTGGTGGCGAAATTCCGACCTTCGCTGCGGGTCTGCAGCTGTTCCCAGCGACCGCCGACGTAGAAGGCACTGCGCGCGCCCCAAGGAAACTCATCCTGCGCGTACAGCGCCACGCGATTCAGCCGCGCATCGAAGGAGAGGTCGCTGACCGTCGATGGTTCGCTGGGGGAAGAATGCAATTGCTGCACTCGGGATTCACGCCGCGAGTCCATGCTGCTTTCGGCACCGACCTGCAGTGTATGGCGGCCCCACGCCGGCAGGGTCCACTTCACGCGGGTGGTGCCACCCAGCACGTGCAGCTTCGCATCGGTGCGATCGAAAAGATTATCCTGCTGTGCCTCATCCTGTCCTTGTTCGCGAAAGCGGTAGTCCTCCCGGTTTCCGTCCATTGCCAGGCGCAGGTTCAGGCTGCCTCCATCCGACAGTTCTTTCTTCCACTCTGCACTGACCTGGCCCTGGTCAAGGCGCAGGTGCGTGCGTTGCCGGTAATGGGGAGTGCGTAGTGCCGGGCCCAGCAGCGTGTCCCAATCAATGGTCATGTCGCGACGGAAGTCGGACGCGTCCACCAGGGCCTGCAGCGAAAGGGTGATGTCATCGCTGGTTCTGAACGTCAGTGAGGGCGAGAGCGAAACGCTGTTGCGTTGGCCGGTGGCACGCAGGCGCGATTGTCGATGCAGCAACGGCGTACCAACACCATCCCAGGCGTCCTCTCTGTTGCGTTCCTCCGCCAGGAATGCGCGGGCGGTTGCCGTGGCGGTCAGTGAAACATCACGGTCGAGATTGGAACGGGCCTGCCGCCAGCTCGCTGACGGGGTCATGCGCCCTTGGGTATCCGTCCATGAAACCGTCAGCCGTTGACTGTCTTTTGCAACCGGTGCACGGGTGACGATGTTGAGTGTGCCGGCGATGGCACCCATGCCCTGATCAGCGGAGGGCGCGCGCAGGATTTCGATGCGCTCGATCAGATCGGTGGCCAGTGAGTCCAGGCTGAAACCGGCGGGTGTGCGCTGGCCGTTCAACAGGATCTGCGTGTAGCCCGCGCCCAGGCCGCGTAGTGACACGGTGCCTGGACGGCCCGGTGCGCCGTTCGAAACGCTGACACCGGGCAAGCGCTTGAGTGCCTCCAGCAGGTCGGTATCGCCATGCCGTTGCAGCGCCTCGCGGTCCACCACGATGCGGCTCGCAGTGTCGTCACGGCGAGCGTCGTAGCGCTCGGACTGGACGTGCACTGCATCCAGATCGGTCGTGTTTGAAGGGGAGGGTGTCGTTGGTGGAAGGGCCATGGCATTCGCTGGTCCCATCAGGCAGCCAATGGTGAGCCACACGCCCGCGTGTGGCCGCAGTGTTGTCGGGGAGGGCGAAGATCGACGCATGGTCGTGCGGTTCCTTTGTCACGGCGGGACAGCGGGCCGCAGCAGGTCCTCCCGCGGCCGGGTATCGAAACGATGCATGGAGGGCGGCGGCAGGGCGCCGGTCAGTGCATTACTGCAACCAGTGCTGCGGGTCCACTCGTGTTCCGTTGCGCAGCAGTTCCATGTGCAGGTGTG
Source organism: Stenotrophomonas sp. YJH_SMC_40 (assembly GCF_059368615.1). Taxonomy (NCBI): domain Bacteria; kingdom Pseudomonadati; phylum Pseudomonadota; class Gammaproteobacteria; order Lysobacterales; family Lysobacteraceae; genus Stenotrophomonas; species Stenotrophomonas sp. YJH_SMC_40. The sequence continues at coordinate 508,058 of NZ_JCAFRX010000003.1, forward strand.
GGCCGGTAGTGCGCCCGGTGTTGCCGCTGCGGGCGATGGGATCGCCCCTGCGCACCTGCTGGCCTGGCTGTACCGCGAAGTCCTGCAGGTGTGCAAACAGCGACTGCCAGCCACCGCCGTGATCGATCACGACAACCGTGCCGTAGTTCGCACCATCGGGATAGGCGTGCGTGGCAGCGATCACGGTGCCGTCGGCGGGGGCGAGCACGGCGGTGCCACGGCGCGCGGCGAAGTCGGTGCCGTGGTGGGCGCTCTGGCGGAAGTCGGCGACGTGCCCGAACACGCTGGTGACCCGCGCATTGGACAGTGGCATGAAGAATGACGGAGGTGGCAGCGTGGCTTCCACCAGTGTTACCGATGCGATGGGGAGTGGCAGCGTCACGGGCGTCGGTCCTGCCACCACGGTCGCCTGTACGGTGGCCACGCCGACTGTGCAGGCAGAGCCCAGTGCGAGCAGCAGCAGGACGCTGGTGAGGCCTGGGCGGCGACCGTTGTCACCCTTCAGCATGTGCTGCAGGCGCACCTGGTGGCCGCCGAGATCGCGATGGGTGAGGGCGCTGGTCGGCTGCACGGCCGTCGCGTAGCGAAGGGTCTGGACATAGGCGTGGGCCAACAGAAGGCCGTCGTTGGCGGCGCCACCCTCGGCCAGTGCTCGCGCATCGCATTGCAGTTCGGCGGCCAGTTGCATGCGCGCGGCAATGCGTCGAACGAAGGGATTGAACCAGTACAGCGCACCAACAAACCGCATCAGCGCAGCGCGCTGGGGGTCGCGGCGCTGCAGGTGGGCCGCCTCGTGGCCGATGACCAGGCGAAGCGTACGATCAGGCAGGGCCAGGCATGCCGTGGGCAGGATGATCTGCGGCTGCGGCCTGCACAGGGCGAACGGCGTGCCGCTGCCTTCTACAATGCGCAACGCGACGCCTTCCTGCTGAAGCCCCTGCACAGCGTGGTGCGATTGCGGGCCAGGCAACTGCGCAGTCTGCAGCGGGTGGCTGCGGCGTAGCAGGGCCCGCAGCCGGCCGCTGGCCAATGCCCAACGAACGAGGGTCAGCATGACCCCCGCGATATAGACGGTCAGCAGCAGTGGCGTCAGCCAAGCCATCAATGGCTCGGTCGCCGCGAGTGCAGGCAGTTGTTGCACTGGCCGCAGTACGGCGGTGCCGCTGTCCAGCGCAACGGGCAATGCGCTGGCCAGCTTCTGCAACGGTGCCGCCTGCACCGGCAGCAACAGCGCAAGCAAGGGGGGCAGCACGGCACACAACCACGCCCCCAGCCAAAAGCGTGTCGACGCATGTGAAAGCCTGAGCAGCCGCTGCAGCGATTGCGCGCCGTACCAGGCCAGGCCAGCCCCCAGCAGGCTCGCAGCGAGGCTGATCATCCACGGCGCGGTTGATGACAGGCTCATGGCTGGTCCTCGTCATCCTGGAGCAGCAGCGCCTGCAGTTGCTCGATTTCCTTGTCGCTCAGCAGGCGGCTTTCGGCGAATGCCTGGGTCGGCAGCGGCCCGTCGATCTCCAGTACGCGACGAGCGAAGTCGGCACTGAGTGCGGCCAGGGTGGCCACCTTGCCGACCTTGGCACTGTAGACATTCAGACCGTGCTGGCTGCCCTCTTTCACCAGGCCCTTGTCGACCATCCGTTCCAGCGTCTTGCGCGTGGACGAGTACGACCAGTCCAGTGCGGCAGCTGCCGCGTTGTGCAATTCACGCGCGCTGCAGGCGCCGTCGCGCCACAGGCACTTCAACAACTCCAGTTCGGCGTTCGAAGGTGTTGGGACGCGGGGCATGGTCAGACCTGTGCGTGCGATTGATGTCGTGAGTGTGCGACAGATGTCGCACGCCATGCAAGAGGCACATCAAGGCGCGGAGGTGCTGAGGTCAGCCGGTCGCCATCCGGTCGATGGCGCACAACGGTGTCTCGCCGGGGCGCAGGGTCAGCACGCGCACGCCGCTGCCGGTGACCGCGACGGTATGCTCGAACTGCGCCGACAGCTTGCCGTCGCGGGTGTAGACCGGCCATTCGTCCGGCTGCTGGCGGATGGCCGGCTTGCCCTGGTTGAGCATCGGCTCGATGGTGAACACCATCCCTTCTTCCAGCACCATGCCGGTGTTGGGATGCCCGTAGTGCAGGATCTGCGGTTCCTCATGCATCTCCTGGCCGATGCCGTGGCCGCAGTACTCCTTCACCACGCTGTAGCCGTGGCTGCGTGCGTGGCGGGCGATGGCGTGGCCGATATCGCCCAGGCGTGCGCCGGGGCGCACCGCGGCGATGCCTTTCCACATCGCCTGGTAGGCGGTCTGCACCAGCCGGCGCGCGGCGTAGTCGACCTCACCGACCAGGTAGGTGGTGCTGGAGTCGGCGATGTAGCCGTTCTTTTCCAGGGTGATGTCGAGGTTGACGATCTGGCCGTTGCGCAGCACGTCGGTGGTGCTGGGCACGCCGTGGCAGATGACGTTGTCGATCGAGGTATTGAGCACATACGGGAAGCCGTACTGGCCCTTGCTGGCCGGCCGTGCCTGCAGCTCATCGACGATCATGCGCTCGACGAATTCGTTGATCTCCATCGTGCTGCGGCCCTGCAGCGGCAGCTGGTCGAGCGCGGCGAACACCTGCGCCAGCAGGCGCCCGGATTCGGCCATCAACGCGATTTCGTCGGGGCGCTTGATGATGCCCATCGGCTCAGACCTGGCCCGGGGGCAGCAGCGGCGGCTGCACGCCGGCCGCGCGCAGCTCGCTGGCGACGATGTCCTGGAAGCTCAGCGTCGGGTTCAGCTCGCAGAGCATGCCGACCCGGATCCAGAAGTTGGCCTGGGCGTTGATCGAGCGGCTGGAGACGGTACAGGCACGGCGCAGCTGGTCGTGCAGGGTGTCATCGATGTTGACGATGCCCATGGATGGCCTCGAAGTATGAATATACGAAGCGTATATGTTTCGTATATCCATCTCAAGCCAACGTCATTCAGTCGGTGTGGGTGGCGAAGCGCAGCCGGTTGCCATCGGGGTCGCGCAGCAGCATTTCGCGGGTGCCCCATTCGGTGTCATGCGGGGGCTGCTCGATCGGCATGTTGGCGGCACTGAAGGCGCGGTGTAGGTTGTCGACGTCGTCGACGATGAAGTACACCGCGCCGCCGACCTCGCAGTCGCCGCTGTGTTCGGTGAGGAAGATCGTCTGGCCGTCGCGGGTGAGCTGGGCGAACAGTGGGAAGCCGGGTTCGAAGCGGTGTTCCCAGTCGACCACGAAACCCAGCCCCTGCACGTAGAACGGCAGGGTGGTGTCGGCGTGGCGCATGCGCAGTTGCGGGATGACGGTCTGGGGCATGGCGAGGGCTCCGGGACGGGAGTCCAGTGTAGTGCCGGCCGCTGGCCGGCATTACCGACGCGGTCAGCAGGCCGTCGGTACGGCAGCGATTGCCGCCAGCAGTTCGCGGTTCACCTGCTGGTGACGCGCCTGCCAGGCAGGAAGATCTTCGGCGCTGATGTCCGGTTGGCCATCCAGCGACGACAACCAGCGCTTGAAGCGACTCTGGTAGTTGGCCAGCGACACTTCCCCGGTGATGTCACTGCCGACCAGGCCGCCGGCACGCAGCGCCTCGATCACCACCAGTGCGTCTTCCAGCTGGAATCGGCCCTGGTCCCAGTTGCTGCGCGCGACGTCCTCGGCGAACACGTCCTTGTCGATCGACAGGTAGGTCGGCTGCGGCGACTTGGCCTGTTCGGCAGCGAACGCGGCGACCAGTCCCTCCGGATGCTCGAAGCGTCGGAATGCACGGCCCATGCCGAGGCGATGGCCCCAGCTGACATCCACGTCCATGCACCAGTACGTCAAGCGACCGCCCAGCAGCGGGCGCCAGTGGTTCTCCCAGGCATGGCCGAGGCCGATGTCGCTGGAGGTAATGCCGAGCACATGGATGTGCGAGATCTGCGGCAGCTTGCTGGCTGCATTCACCCATGAGCCACAATGCATGCCGAACGGAAAACGCATGTTGTCCGGATGGTTGTCCAGCACTACCAGCTGGAACGGCGCCTGTGTGCGCATGCGGCACAACAGCGGCAGGCTGAGATGATGGAAGTCGCCACTGCCCAGCATCACGGTGCCGAGCTGCGCGGGCAGCGGCGCCAGCACTTCGGCGGCGAAACGGTGCAGGGTGGCAGTGCTGCAGGCGAAGCGCAGCGGGTCGTGCCACTGCGGCAGGGCCAGGGTCTGCGCCTGGGGCAGCGGCAGCACGCCACCGTCCAGGTCGAGGATCAACGGAGAACGCAACGGCATCGTTCAACCGCCTCCATCAGGTTCGCCCTGCAGATGCGGCGCCAGCTTGCGCAGGGCAGTGCGCAGCAGCGGGGAACGGGCGTGGATCGCGTGCCGGGTGGAGGTGAAGCGGGCGCCCAGTTCGGCCTTGATCCGCGAGTCGGTCCAGCCGGCCACGTAGTGGCTCAGGCCATGCAGCAGCGCGTACTCGAGGTTGTGCATCCAGCTCACCGCGTACAGGTTGTGCTCGCGTGACTGCGGGTAGGCCAGACCGATGTACTTGTCCACCAGCTTTCCGGCGTGGATGTAGCACAGGTTCCAGCCGATCAGCTGACCTTGGTGGCGGTACAGGAACATTCGTCCCTGGCCCTGGCTGTCGGCCAGCAGGTACTGGAAATAGGTCAGGTCGAGCTGGTCGAAATGCACCGCGCTCTGCGCATACACGCCCAGGTACAGCGCATACAACTCGGCCTGCAGCCGTGGGTCGGCCAAGGCGGGATCACCGGTGGCGATGCAGTCGACCTGCAGGTCATCACGCGAACGGAGCTTGCGCCGGATGTTCTTGCGGCGCGAGGGCGACAGGCGGCCGAGGTAGCCATCGAGCGAATCGAAATCGATCGCCACCCAGGCAAGCGGCATGCCTTCCAGTTCAACGAAGCCGCGCGCCAGCAAGGCCTGCAGGAACGCCGCGCTGTGCGCATTGGCCGCGTCGTCCAGCAGCGGTGAATCGATGGCCAGGTCCTTGACCACCAGCAGCCGGGTATCGCCGATCGCGTGACGCGTCACGTCCTCGGCCAGCGCCTCAGGCGCGATGTGTGCCGGCAACGGGGTGTACTCGGTGCTGGTGGCACCGACGAAACGGGTCTTCCAGGTGATCCATGGCCGCCACAGGCGCGACAGCGGCAGGCCGAGCAGCCTGCCGCGCAGTTCGTCGTCCATTGTAGTGGTCAGGTCCAGCGGCGCACGGAAGGTCGGCAGGCCGCTGGGAAGGCGGCCTGCCTCGAATCCGAGCGGCGGGTGGGCCAGGAAGCCCTCCAGCAGCGCGGCCGGTTCCAGCGCGGTGCTGGATGCGCGTGACGTCATTTCCATCGGCACGGGAACCGGCAGCCCATCCAACCTCAGCCCTTGGCCTTGGTCAGCGCCTGGTTGAGCAGGGTGATCGCCAGGTCGATCTCTTCGTAGCTGATGTCCAGCGACGGCGCGAAGGTGATCACGTTCTTGTACCAGCCACCCACGTCGAGCACGAGGCCCATGCGCTTGCCGTCGTGCAGGAGGTCACCGGCCAGGCCGATGTCGACCATGCGGTCCAGCAGTTCCTTGTTCGGGGTGTAGCCGTCGGCCTGGCAGATTTCGGCGCGCAGGGCCAGGCCCAGGCCGTCGACGTCGCCGATTTCCGGGTGGCGCTTCTGCAGGCCACGCAGGCCGTCCAGGAAGTACGCGCCCTTTTCCGGCACGGTGCGCTCGTAGTCCATTTCCTTGCCCAGCTTCAACACTTCCAGGCCCAGGCGGGTGCCCAGCGGGTTGGAGTTGAAGGTGGAGTGGGTGGAACCCGGCGGGAACACGGTCGGGTTGATCAGCTCTTCGCGTGCCCACAGGCCGGACAGCGGGTTCAGGCCGTTGGTCAGCGCCTTGCCGAACACCAGCACGTCCGGGGTCACGCCGAAGTGCTCGATCGACCACAGCTTGCCGGTACGCCAGAAGCCCATCTGGATCTCATCGACCACCATCAGGATGCCGTACTTGTCCAGCACGCGCTTGAGGCCGGTGAAGAAGTTGCGCGGCGGAATGACGTAGCCGCCGGTGCCCTGGATCGGCTCGACGTAGAACGCGGCGTACTCGGCCTGGCCGACCTTGGGGTCCCACACGCCGTTGTACTCGCTTTCGAAAAGGCGCTCGAACTGCCACACGCAGTGGTCGGAATACTCGTCCGGGGTCATGCCCTTCGGGCGACGGAAGGGGTACGGGAACGGGATGAACATCGCGCGCTCGCCGAAGTGGCCGTAGCGGCGGCGGTAGCGGTAGCTGGAGGTGATCGACGAGGCACCCAGGGTGCGGCCGTGGTAGCCGCCTTCGAAGGCGAACATCAGGCTCTTGCCGCCGCGCGCGTTGCGCACGATCTTCAGCGAGTCTTCAATGGCCTGCGCGCCGCCGACATTGAAATGCACGCGACCGTCGAGGCCGAATTTCTCGTGCATGTCCACGGCAATGGTCTTGGCCAGCTGCACGCGGGTCGGATGCAGGTACTGGCTGGCGACCTGCGGCAGGGTGTCGATCTGGTCCTTCAGCGCGTCATTCAGGCGCTTGTTGCTGTAGCCGAAGTTGCAGGCCGAGTACCACATCTGCAGATCGAGGTAGGGCACGCCCGCACCGTCGAACATGTAGCTGCCTTCGCCGCGCTGGAAGATCTTCGGCGGGTCGACGTAGTGGACGGTATCGCCGAAGGAGCTGTAGCGGGCTTCGTCGGCCAGCAGCTGCGCGTCGGAGGCAGCGGCGTCGGCGTTCTTGTCAAAAATGTTCATGCAGTTCGGTTCCGTGAAGGACGTTCGAAAGGGGCGACGGGGGAGCGTGCTTGGAGGGAGTGCTCAGGCGGTGGCCAGCAGCGGGGGCAGTGCGGCGGGCTGCGGACGGGCGTCGATGCGACGTGGCTGCAGCAGGCTGCCATCGAGCAGGCGCGGCAACAGTGCGACTGCATCGTGGAAGGTGTCGATGGCGGCATGCTCGATGCCGGCATTCGTGCAATGGGTAATCAGGCTGCGCTTGGCGAACACGAAGTCGGCGTCTTCTGACACACAGAAATCCGAGCTGCCGTCACCGATCATCAGCACGCGCGGTGCTTCGTTGGCGCGCGCCTGCGCGGCGCAGGTGCACTTGCAGGTGCCACTGCGGCAGCCTTCGGCCTGGTAGGGCGACTCCAGTTCCCAATGGTCTTCGCACCAGCGCAGGTGGTTGGCCACCACCGGCAGCTGCGACAGGCCGTGGTTGGCCAGGATGCGGTGGATCGCATAGTCCAGGCCGTCACTGACGATGCGCAGCGGCAGGCCCAGCTGTTCGGCACGGCTGACAAAGGCGGCGAAGCCCGGATCGATCTGTACCTGGTCCAGATGGGCGTCGAGCGTGGCCGGGTCCAGCTTCAGCAGCCGCACCTGGCCCTGCATGCATTCACGCGAGCCGATCTTTCCCGCTTTCCACTGATCTTCCAGTTCCTGCCAGCCCGGCTGGCCGTACTTTTCCAGCAGCGAGTCGATGACATCTTCGAGGCTGATGGTGCCGTCGAAGTCACACAGGATGCTCCAGTGCATGGGCAGGTCCGTCGATGAAAGAAACGCCCGGCCCGATGCCGGGGCAGGCTCAATGTAGGCAGGCCGCCTTTCTCGTTCCTTTCCTGTTGAAAGGCTCTTCTGACAGGCTGGGAAAACGTTCAGGAAGGTGCATGGATGAATGCGCGGAGGGCAGGCCACGCGTGCACGTTCGGGTCAGGCGCGGGCCAGGACCTGCAGTATTTCGGCAGTCTCTTCGCGGGTCTGCCAGGCGCTGTTGCCAAGGGTCAGCATGCGTGCGGCGAAGTCGCGTGCATTGGGCATGTCGTCCTGCGGCACGATGCCGCGCAGGTACGCGTAGCCGGGCAGGGCATGGATGAACATGCGGCTGGCGCCGAGACCACGTGGCCACAGGTCTTTCAGCACGGCATCGCGGGCGCGCTGGCTGGGCAGCAGCAGCATCAGCAATGGCCAGGTGCCACCGCTACCGGCGAGGCCGTCGACCACCTCAACGGCTGGCAGCTGTGCCAGCTGCACGCGCAGCTGCAACGCACGCAGGCGACCGGCCTGCAGGAACGCCGGCAAGCGCCGCGCGGCATGCGCGCCGATGTTCTGCCGCCAGTGGCTGACCCGGTGCTGCGGTATATCAAGCGGGAAAATGTCGCCGACCGCTTCTTCCAGATCGTCGCGTTGAAGCGCACTGCGCAATGGATTGCCATACACCAGCGACAGCAGCGAAGGGCGATAGCAGGCAGCAAGGCCGATCAACTGCACGCTGCGCAGCAGCTCCCAGCGCAGGCTGGAGCGAACGTGCTGGACGGCATGTTCGGCCAGCGCAGCACGCAGTTCGTCGTCACGGCTGACCAGCAGGCCGCCTTCATGCAGGCTCAGGCCCTTGCCGGCAGCCAGGCTGAAGAATCCGATATCGCCACGCAGGCCGACACTGGTGTTGCCAACGCGTGCGCCGAGCGCCTGCGCGGCATCCTCGATCACCCAGGCGCCGGCGCCGCGCGCAACCTCGCAGGCCAGCTCGACATCGGCGATGCGCCCGCCCAGGTGAGTGGGCAGGATCGCCAGCGTGCGTGCATCGGCCAGGCGCTTGAGCTGGCCAGGGTCGAAATCGAAGTGGCCATGACGGGTGTCGCACAATTGCGCGCGCAGGCCCAGGCTGTGCACCGCGATCGGCACCAGCGGGCAGGTATAGGCCGGCATGATCACGGTGTCGCGCCTTGGCGCGCGCTTGCGCAGCGTACGCAGCGCGATCAGCAGTGCGTGCGTGCCGGAACAGGTCAGCTGCAGTGGCGGTGTGCCGAGCTGGCTGGCCAGGACTTCGCGCAGGTCGCCACCACCGGGCAGGAAATCGCTGGCCTGAATCGGCAGGCCAGCGGTAGGTGGCAGTTCGCGCGCGAACAGGCTCATCGCAGCCCACTCACGACGCGCTTTCGGCGGGACTGTGCGGGTCGTCCGCTTCAGCGCGGCCGAGGCAGACGATGCCGGCCACGATCAGTACCGCACCGAGCAGATGGTGCAGGGTCAGTGGCTCGTTCAACAGCCACGCCGACAGCAGCAGCACGCTGATCACTTCCAGGTGCGAGGCCGCGAACGCCGGGCCGATCGGCGCATGGCGCAGCAGGCTCATCCAGGTGAAGAACGCACCCACGTAGCCGAGGATGGCGCCATACACCCACGGCTGCGACAGCACGCGCAGCAGCCAGGCGGTGTTGGCCTCGACCGGCAGCGCGGCGTCACCGGCGTACTTGAAGCACAGCTGGGCCAGCGTGTCGAAGGCCATCAGCAGCGGGAAACCGATCACATACAGGCGCCTCATGAGCCGGCCCCCACCACCGCCACGCCCGCGGTGACCAGCAGCATGCCGGTCACCCGCAGCGGCGTGAGCTTCTCGCGGAACAGGAAACGACCGGCGATCATCAACGCAACGATGTTGATCGAGCCCAGCAGCACGCCCTTGGACAGCGGCACCAGCGACAGGAACGCAATCCAGGCCACGAACTCGAGCACGTAGCAGGCGATGCCGATCCACAGCCAGGGGCGGCTGAGCATGTGTTTCCAGCGTTGCAGTCCTTCGCCTTCCTGCGGGTCGCTGGCGGCGGCCTTGAAGGCGAGCTGGCCACCGGTATCGAGTACCACATTGGCCAGCCACAGCAGGGTGGCGAGTGCCCCCATCTCAGGCCACCGCCTTGAGCACGCCCGTGCGTTCACCGATCTCGGTGAAAAAGCGCGCGCTGCGACGGATCACATCGCGGCGTTCGCGATCGATGGTGATCATGTGGTAGCTGTCTTCCAGCACCACCAGTTCCTTCGGGCCGCTGACCCGCGACATCACCAGCTCGGCGTTGCCCATGCTGGCCACATCGTCTTCGCGGGCGTGCATCACCAGGCACGGTGCGGTGACCTGGTGCAGGTGGCGGCGGGTCCACTGGCTCAGCGCACGCATCTCGGCCAGCGCATGCCAGGGGTTGCCCGGCAGGCCGGCGGCGGCGCTGTCGCCGGACAGCATTGCGGCGCTGACCTGCGCGCGCAGGCGCTCGTCGCGCAGGCCGTACGGCGGTTCTTCCATGAACATGCGGTCGCGGCCGATGTTGAAGCGCTTGAACCACGGCAGCAGGAACGAGAAGCGGGCCACGGCGGGAATGTTCCAGCCGTCGTAACGGAAAGTGGCGCCGTACACGCCCACGCCGGATACCCACTCCGGGCGACGTGCCGCCAACGCCAGCGAGAGTACCGCGCCCATCGACAGGCCACCCACGAACAGCTGGTCGACCTTGCCGCGCAGGGCGGCCGCCGCATCTTCCACGCCCTGGTACCACTGTTCCCAGGTGGTCGCCAGCAGGTCATCCACGGTGCCGCAATGGCCGGGCAGCTGCACGCCGTGCACCGTGAAGCCGGCATTGTTCAAGCCCTTGCCAAGCATGCGCATTTCCGCCGGGGTGCCGGTCAGGCCATGGACCAGCAGCACGCCCTGGGGGCCACCGGGGAGGAAGAAGTCGTGCGATTCGGTCACCTGGCGGCTCCGGGACGGCAGTGGGGATGGCAGGATCGCAAGCGCGATTTTCACCAGCCTTTCAGCGCGCCGGGCCGGGTCAGGGGGCCTTCAGCAGCGGCAGCGTGATGGCGACCTTGAGCCCCCCGCCCGGGCGGTTGAGGAAGCTCAGGCGGCCGCCGAAGTGCTCTACCGCCTCGTGCGCGATGGCCAGGCCGAGGCCGGTGCCGCTGGCAGCGGTGCCCGGCGCCCGGAAGAAGCGCTCGCCCAGCCGTGGCATCACGTCGTCGGGCACGCCGGGGCCGTTGTCTTCCACATAGAGTTCGACATCATTGTCGTCCAGCGCGTGCACGCCCACCGTGACGGTGGCATTGCGGCCGGCATAACGCAGGGCGTTGTCGATCAGGTTGTCCAGCGCCTCCTGCAGCATGGCGCCGTTGCCGAGCACACGCAGCGGATGGGGGCTGCCGCGGTAGCCGAGGTCGATGCCATCGCGGATCGCCTCCGGCACGCGCATGCCAACCCACTGCGGCACCAGCTCGCACAGGTCCAGTGCTTCCACGGTATCGGGCACGGTCTGCGCCCGGCTCAGCGCCAGCAGCTGGGTGCTGACCCGGGCAGTGCGCTGGTTGAGCCGGCGGATGTGCTGCAGCGCCTCGCGCACCGTATCGGGGTCACCGTGTGCCAGCGCCTGGTCCACGTGCAGGGCCATGCCCGCCAGCGGCGAACGCAGCTGGTGCGCGGCATCGGCAATGAAGCGGTTCTGCAGGGTGATCATTTCCGCCTGGCGGGCAAACAGATCGTCGATGGTGCTGATCAGTGGCTGGATCTCCTCCGGTACGTCGGCGTCGGAGATCGGTGCCAGTTCGCCACGGCGCTGCGCCAGGCGGGTCCTCAGCGGCGTGAGGATGCGCAGGCCGTAGGTCACGCCGAACCAGACCAGTGCTGCGGTGCCCAGCGCCAGCATGGTCATCAGCGGGATGATGATCATCAGGATCTCGCGCGCGCGCTGTCGGCGGTCGGCCATGCTCTCGGCCACGGTCACCGCCAGCTGGTCCTGCGGATCGTTCATCGCCTGCGTGCAGACCGTGGCCATGCGCACCTGCTGGCCATTGAGGTTGCCGTCGTACAGCGCCGGATGCACGCCGGTGCAGTCCTGAGAAGGGGCATACGGGCTGAAGTCGGCATTGCCGCTGAGCGTACCCATGCGGCTGCTGTCGACGTTGAAGTAGCGATGGCCGTCGGGGTCGTACTCGATCAGGAAGCGCGCCTGCGGCGACAGGTCGCTGGTCACCGGCATGGTGCTCAGCATCTGCGCGAACGAATGCGTGTCGTCGATCAGGTTGCGGTCGTGGATGCGGTTGGAATAGTCCAGCGCAACGTAGTAGGCCAGGATCGTGTTGAAGGTGAGCAGACCCAGCATCGGCAGCGCCAGGAAGGCGAGCAGGCGCCGGCGCAGGCTGGGCGGTCCACTGATCACGGGGTGCTGTCGTCCTGCGCGTCTTCCAGCATGTAGCCCAGCCCGCGCACGGTGCGGATGCCCATGCCGCCGGGCTGCAGCTTGCGGCGCAGGCGGTGCAGGGCGATGTCCAGGCCGTTGTCGGTCAGGTCCTGGCCCCAGTCGCACAGCGCTTCCACCAACTGCGCGCGTGACACGATGCGCTCGGCGCGCACTGCCAGTGCCGACAGCAGGCCGAACTCGCGTGCGGTCAGTTCCAGCGACTGGTCGTCGATCCACACCCGATGCCCGGCCAGGTCGATGCGAAGGCGGCCGATGCGCAGGTCCGGGTTGCCATTGCTGGTGACCCGGCGCAGCTGGGCGCGCACGCGCGCTTCGAACTCGTCCAGCGCGAACGGCTTGACCAGGTAGTCATCGGCACCCAGGTCGAGCACACGCACGCGCTCGGCCAGGCCGTCACGGGCGGTCACCACCAGCACTGCGAGGCCATCACCGCGCTGGCGCAGGCGCTGCAGCACGTCGCGGCCATCCAGCTGCGGCAGCCCCAGGTCCAGTACCAGCAGCGCGTACTGCGTCGAGCCCAGTGCAGCATCGGCGTGCGCACCGTTGTCGACGTGGTCGACCACGTGCCCCTGCCGGCGCAGCGAGGCGCACAGGCCGGAGGCGATATCCGGGTCGTCTTCAGCAATCAGAACGCGCATGCGCGGGGCTCCTGTAACGGTCAGGCCCACCGGATGGACGGGGGTGGGCCTCTCGGCTGCCGAGGGTAGCCGCAAACCGACTGCAGGTGGAGCGCGTCGGCACCTCCCGGCACCGTCGCGCTGTCCCTCCATTCAGTCCTGCAGGCCCGGCTCACCGAGCGCCAGCGGCACCCGCGAACCATCCAGCAGGCCACGGCTGAGCTTGCCACCCTCGATGAACAGCAGTTCGCCGTTCTCGCCGTTCTTGATGCTGCTGTCGATGGCGATCACGCGGTCGCCGTGGAAGCTGCTGACGTGCGGCATCGAGGTATGGCCAACCACGATGCGCTTGAGCTGCAGGCGGTCGAGCACAGCCTGCACACCCGCGGTGTCGAGGCGGCCATCGAAATAGCCGCGGTACCAGATCGGGCTGGTCTTGCCGTCATACAGCGGTGCGGTGGCCGGGTCGGCCTTCACTTCGGCCTTGGGCAGGCCCAGCGAGGCCTGATAGGCCGCGTTGGTGCGTGCCGGGTCCAGCGCCAGCTGCACCGCCTCGGGCGAGATGCCGCCGTGCAGGAACAGGGTATCGCCGATCTTCAGCAGCACCGGGCGGGTGCGCAGCCACTGGCCGATCACCGAGTCGGCGCCATACAGCTGCGGGTAGCTGCGGCCGAGCAGCTGGGCGCTGCGCAGGTATTTCGGGTTGACGTAGCGCAGGTCGTCGTACAGCACCATGGTCTCGTGGTTGCCGAGCACGAAGTGCACCGCGCCGCCGGCGGCGGCCGCCTGCTGCTGCAGGCCATACAGCAGCCAGAAGGCTTCGGTTACCTGCGGGCCGCGGTCGAACACATCGCCGGCGATGACCAGGGTGTCCTTGCCCAGCGCCCAGCGGTCCTGTGCGTCGATGACCTTGTGGGCACGCAGCAGGCGCACCAGCAGCCCGTACTGGCCGTGGATGTCGGACAGCGCCACGATGCGCGGCACGGCCGGCAGCACGGAGACCGACGGAGCATTCGGGGCGGCCACGTGCACGCTGTGTTCGTAGCCGCAACGCGGGGTGATGTCGGTGCCTGCGGCCTGCGTGGCAAGTGTGTGCGACTCGACCTTGTCGTCGCAGATCCATCTGGCCTGCAGCTGGTTGCCCTGGCGGAACACATAGGGTCCATCGGCCTGTACGTGGTCGGCGGGCGCGGCAACCTCGCGGGCCTGCGTGGTTGCTGTGGCGCAGGCCAGCAGCGGCAACAGCAGGGCGGTCAGCAGGGAAGGGCGACAGCGCGACATCGGCGGCATCCAGCGGCGGAAAGATCCGATGCTAACCGGCGCGGGCGTCCGTCGGTGTGCGCGAATGGGCGGATCAGGTGTCGCGCCCGTCGTCCTTGAGCTTGCGCACGCGGGTGGCAGTGGGCTGAAGCGGCTGGCCATCGCGCCCGCGCGGCTGCATGTAGGGCAGCGGCCGCCGCGTCGCCAATTCGATCAGCTGCGAATGGCCTTCGCCTGCACCGAAGCGATGGCGCTCTCCCCACTGGCGCAGTGCGACCAGCAGCGGGAACAGTTCCAGGCCTTCGGCGGTGAGCACGTACTCCTGGTAGGCCGATCCATCGGAGGCTGGCTGCAGCTGCAGGATGCCGGCCTCGACCAGCCGGCGCAGGCGGTCGCTGAGGATGTTGCGCGCCGCGCCGAGGCTGCGCTGGAAATCACCGAAGCGGGTGATGCCGTCGAACGCGTCGCGGATCACCAGCAATGCCCAGCGGTCACCGAGCAGGTCGGCACTGCGGGCTACAGGGCAGGGGCTGTCGGCGTGCATGCTGGGTATCTCCGAATGTGGTTGCAGTTTAAAACCAATGGCGATAGCCTGCATCTGGTTTCAAATTGCAACCATATGATGAGTGCGACATCGCTTCCCCGCCCGCTGCTGGTCCTGCTTGCGGCTGCCGCCGGCGCCAGCGTCGCCAACGTCTACTACGCGCAGCCGCTGCTGGATCAGCTTGCACGCGCCTTTGCGCTGGACCGGGCGGTGGCCGGCGCAGTGCTGGCTGCCACCCAGGCCGGCAGCGTGCTGGCATTGCTTGGCCTGCTGCCGCTGGCAGACCGCGGCGACCGGCGACGCCTGCTGCGGCTGCAGTTGATCGCGCTGGTGCTGGCCCTGTTATGGCTGGCGGCGTCACGCACGGCGAGCTGGCTGTTGTCGGGCATGCTGCTGGCAGGCCTGCTGGGCACCGCGCTGACCCAGGGCCTGATTGCCTATACCGCCATGCTGGCACCGCCCGAGCAGCGCGGTCGCGTGGTTGGTGTGGTGCAGGGCGGCGTGTTCATCGGCCTGCTGCTGGCGCGCGTGGTGTCCGGTACGGTGGCGGCGGCCTTTGGCTGGCAGAGGGTCTACCTGCTGTCAGCGGTGGTGATGGCAGCGTTGGCGGCGCTGCTGTGGCGGCGCCTGCCCGCAGTACCGGTGCCGTCGGTCCCTCCACGCTGGCGCGAGCTGCTGGGCTCGATGCTGGGCATGCTGCGCCGCGATCGAACGCTGCGCGAGCGCGGGCCGCTGGCATTGCTGCTGTTTGCCGGCCTCAATGTGTTCTGGGCGGCGGCACCCTTGCCGCTGTCGGCACCGCCGCTGCACTGGTCGACCGCAACCATCGGCGCGCTCGGCCTGGCCGGCGTGGTCGGTGCGCTGATGGCGGCGCGGGTCGGACACTGGATGGACCGTGGTTTCGCGCATCGGGTCAGCCTCGGCGCGCTGTTGTTGATGCTGGTCGCGTGGTGGCCGCTGCTGGGCCTCCCGCATTCGCTGTCCTTGCTGCTGCTGGGGGTGGTCGTGCTCGACCTCGGCGGCCAGGCACTGCATGTCTCGAACCAGGCATTGTTGCTGCGTGCACCGGCAGAACAGCATGGGCGCCTGGTGGCGTTGTACATGCTGTTCTATGCACTGGGCAGTGGTGCAGGCGCGGCGGCGGGGCCCTGGATGCAGGTGCGGCATGGCTGGCCTGCCGTGTGCCTGCTGGGGGCAGGCATCGCGTTGCTGGCGCTGCTGTGGTGGGCAGCATGGCGGGTGGGGGCGGTGAAAGCAGGGGCTGGCGCGCGAACCGGTAGAGTCGACTTTTAGTCGACTGCTCTTCGTTCCGACGGCGAAAAATCCCGCGCTGCGCGCGATAGTCGACCAGCGGTCGACTCTACCTGTCCTGCCGTCATCGCTGCAGTGCACGCCGCCCCGGGGCTTCCTGCAGGTCCGCGCTGGCGACCACCACGCGGTTGCGGCCGCTGCGCTTGGCCTCGTACATCGCGGCGTCGGCACGTGCCATCAACCGCTCGTAGTCCGGATGACCATCGTGACCGGCCACGCCGATGCTGGCGGTCAGCTCCAGCACCTGGCCATTGGCCAGTGCTACCGGTGATTGTGCGATCTGTCGGCGCAGGCTCTCGGCGATCACGGTCGCCTGCGACTCGCTGGCGGCCACCAGCACCACCACGAATTCTTCGCCGCCATAGCGGAACAGGTAGTCGCTGCCACGCGTGAGCTGGCCGAGCAGGCCGGCCACGTGCTGCAACGCACGGTCGCCGGCATCGTGGCCATGGCCGTCGTTGATTGCCTTGAAATGATCCAGGTCGAGCAGCAGCAGCGAGAACGGTGTGCGGTTGCGCGTGGCCAGCTCGATTTCCCGGCGCAGCACGGTGGGCAGGAAGCGACGGTTGAGCAGGTTGGTCAGCGCGTCGCTGCCGGCATCCAGTTCGCCGATGCGCTCGAACAGCAGCGTCATCAGGGTGCGGATGGCGGCCAGGTCCTCGCGGATGGCCGGCAGCACCGCCAGTCGCTGCGCCGGAGCATCGCCACTCGCGCGCTGCAGGTGGCCGTCAATGCGGGCCATCAACTGGCCCACCTGCTGCGTTTCGCTGCTTTCGCCGAAGCTGGGGATGCCCTTGTGGGTGAACCACAGGCCGAACTCCGAGGTGGCCAGGCTGGCGTTGTCGCTGGCCTGCACGTGGCCGGCGAGGGCGTAGAGCAGGGCGTTCTCCCAGTCCAGCAGCAATGCGCGCTGGCGCTCGCGTTCGGTACCGACGTTCTGTACCAGCGAGAACAGCCGGTAGGCGGCGTCGGCACGGGTGGAGCGCTCGCGCGCATGGGTGTAGGCCAGGGTCATGCCTTCCATGGCGATGTCCATGATCGCGCTGAGGCAGGCGATGGCGGCGAACGCGGTCGCGCTGTCGGGCGCGTCGGCGCGCAGGCGCACGAACAGCTCGTGCTTGAGCACGCGCGCACCGCGGGTGACCAGGTCGACCGGGATGCCGACCCGTGCGTGTACGTCGCCGATCACCCGCTGCGAGGCGACCGTGGTGGCGATGCCAGCGGCGTCGGTGGTCAGCAGCTGTACCAGCCAGCGCTGCATGGCCGGCTGCAGGCGCTGCTTGACCTGGTCGTGGGACAGGAAGCGGCGTGCGCGCCCGTCCTGCAGCAGCACTTCGTAAAAGCGCTGGGCCAGCGCGGGTGGGGCATCGGTGGCAGCGGCCTTGAGCAGCGCGGTGGCGGCAGGGCCGGCCTGTAGCAGGCATTGCTGCCAGGCCTCGGCCAGCGGCTGGCTGGCATCGTCCAGTTGGGGTGGTTCCACGTCGATCTCTGACTGCGTACGGCAAACCACGGGTATCGGCCGCGGTGGCATACGGTTGATGGCGGGGTAGCCGGCCAGTTTACGCGCGGTGCAGGCTTGCACGGTGCGCAAAGCACATCGACGCCGCTGCGGCAATGAGTGAACGCATTTGAGAATCACTCGCATTGATGGGAGAATGCGCGCACGGAGCGGGCTGCAGGTGCCTGCAGGACGGCTCCGCCTCCCCCCTCGTCGTTGCCTCAAGCCCTTTGCCAGAGGCCCCGCAGCCCTGCCAGAAGGTCCTGATCATGTCTCCTGCCGTTGTCCATTCACCGCGCCCGCTGGCGCTTGCCGTCGCCGCCCTGCTGGCGGGCAGCGCCCTGACCGCCCAGGCCAAAACCGACGCCACCGATATCGACACGGTGCACGTCACCGCCTCGCAGATCGCGCGCCAGGCACTGGGTACCTCGACCATCACCGCCGAGGATATCGCCCGGCGCCCGCCAGCCAACGACATCGCCGAGCTGTTGCGGACCATGCCGGGCGTCAACCTGACCGGCAACAGCGCCTCGGGGCAGTACGGCAACAACCGCCAGATCGACCTGCGTGGCATGGGCCCGGAAAACACCCTGATCCTGGTCGATGGCAAGCGCATCGGCGCACGCGATGCCGTGCGCATGGGACGCAGCGGCGAGCGCAATACCCGCGGTGACACCAACTGGGTGCCGGCGGAAATGATCGAGCGCATCGAAGTGCTGCGCGGCCCGGCGGCGGCACGCTATGGCTCCGGTGCCTCCGGCGGCGTGGTCAACATCATCACCAAGCGCCCGACCGGCGACCTGACCGGTGCGGTGGACCTGTATGGGCTGGTGCCCGAACACAGCGCCGAAGGTGGCAGCGAACGCGTCGGCCTGTAGCTGAGTGGGCCGATGACCGACACCCTGTCGTTCCGCCTGTACGGCAATCTCAACAAGACCGACGCGGACTCGCTGGAGCTCAACCGCCAGTACGCTACCAACCCCAACGCGGTGCCGCCGGCCGGCCGCGAGGGCGTCAAGAACCGCGATGTCAACGCGCTGCTGCGCTGGGACGTGACCGCCAACCAGGTGGTGGAGTTCGAAGCCGGCACCAGCCGCCAGGGCAACATCTACGCTGGTGATCGCGCGGTCAGCACCACCGGTACATCGACCGGTGTTGACCTGGCGGCACTGGCCGAGGGCGAAGCGGAGACCAACCGCATGTACCGCAACACCGGCGCGATCACCCATCGTGGCCGCTGGGGCGACGTGACCTCGCGGGTGACGGCCGCGGTGGAGGCGGTGAACAACTCACGCATCAACGAAGGCCTGGCCGGTGGCCCGGAAGGCAGCTTCAACGGCAGCGACTGGTCGACCTCGCGACTGCGCAACTACCAGCTGGACGGCGAAGTGAGCTTCCCGACCACGCTGGGTGGTGCCGAGAACATCTGGACGCTTGGCTTTGAATACCTGGACAGCCGCCTGACCGACCCGTACTCGATGAGCCAGTCCAGCAGCAGCGGCGGCGGCATCCCGGGGCTGTCGGCCGATCGTGCGCGGGGCAAGGCCGATGCGCAGACCACCGCCGTGTTCGTCGAAGACAACATCTACCTGGGTGAGCGCTGGATCGTTACCCCGGGCCTGCGCTTCGACCACCACAGCCAGTTCGGCAACAACACCAGCCCCAGCCTCAACGCGCAGTTCCGCATCAACGGCGACTGGGTGGTGAAGGGCGGCATCGCCCGGGCGTTCAAGGCGCCGAACCTGTACCAGTCGAATCCGGACTATCTGTATTACACCCGTGGCAATGGCTGCCCGAATGCACTGCCGAGCCTGGGCGCCGGCTGCTATATGCGCGGCAATGCGGACCTGAAGGCGGAAACCAGCCTGAACAAGGAACTCGGCATCGAGTGGGCACCGCAGAGCGGCTGGCAGGCCTCGTTGACTTACTTCCATAACGACTACAAGGACAAGATCCAGGCCGGCTACACCCAGATCGGCCTGACTGCCGACACCAGGGGCCGCATCTTCCGCTGGGAGAACGCGCCGAAGGCGATCGTGCAGGGGCTGGAAGGCAACCTGGTGATCCCGCTGCTGGGCGAGCAGGGCAACCGCCTGAAGTGGAGCAACAACTTCACCTACATGGTGGAGAACGAGAACAAGCGCACCGGCCAGCCGCTGTCGGTGATTCCGAAGTACACCGTCAACACGATGCTGGACTGGCAGGCCACCGACAAGCTGTCGCTGCTGCTGACCGGCACGTTCTACGGCAAGCAGAAGCCGGCCACCACCAACATCAACAATGATCCGCGCTGCACCGGCACCTGCGACCCATCGATCGCACTGCAGGATCGCGGTGCGTACAATATCTGGGGCGTGAGCGCGCGCTACAGGGTGACCGAGACGGTCAGCTTCGGCTTCGGCGTGAACAACCTGGCCGACAAGCGCCTGTTCCGCGAGGCCAACAGCAGCGATGCCGGCGCGGCGACCTACAACGAGCCGGGCCGCGCGTACTGGGCCAGCCTGCGCTTCGGGTTCTGACCCGATGAGGCCTGCGCCGGGGCGTTCCCCGGCGCAGCCTGAAGGCTACTTCACCTGCCGGCAATCGCGCAGGTGGACGCCACCGGTGTCCATCTTGTCGACCACGCCTTCCAGTTTCACCCAGTCGTTCTCGCGCAGGGTGGCGCCCAGCGCCATCTGATCCGGCGCAAGCGCACAGTGCACGGTGAAGTTGGCATTGTTGTCGTCGTTCGACTGGCGTCCGCCGATGCCACCGATGCCCTTCATCTTGGTGACCAGATAGCCCACCTCGAAGGTCTTGGCAAAGCGGTTGGGCTGGGCGGTGTAGACCTGGCCATCGATGATGAAACGACGGCCGAAATACTTGACGAGCAACGGCTGGTACATCGCATCGGTATCCGGCGGGGTGCTGGTGCCGGAGAACAGCGCCCTGAGCGGTGCGGTGTTGATTTCCCGCTGCAGCCGCTTGGCGTCCTTGCCCATTTCGGTGGACATGCCGACCGCAGTGGCCTGGATCGGCTTGTCGAAACCGCTGGAGACACGCACGGCTTCTGCGATCGCCTCGCCTTCGGGGCCGGTCTTGAGCTTGTCCAGCCAGCCACACAGCGCGCTGCGTGCGTCCTCTTCCTTGGCGGTCTGCCCGCGTGACAGCTTGGTGCCGACCACCACGTTGCCGCCATTGGAGGCGGTGATGATGCTGACCAGCGGCATCTTGGTGTCGGTCTGCAGCACGTACATCTGGCCTTCGGTCTCCGTGATGACATCTCCGCTGACGAAGTTGTTGCCTTCGTCGAGTGCCGCCTTGCGCAGCTGGCCCAGCGCACTGCGGGGCTTCAGGCCGGGAAGGGTGACCTCGGAGGTGAAAAACTGGCCATTGCGGGGGTCGCCTACCGCCTGGAAGTTCTGCTGGCAGGTCTTGGCCGAGGCGCTTGCGGCCACGCCCAGCGTGAAGGCCACGGCGACGGCGACCCAGGGGGTCTTGGTAGTCCACATGTTCCGGATTCCTTGTGCTTGGGTGTCCATTGCGGGCCGCAACGCCGAAGCGGTCTGGCTGCCCGTTCCCCGTCCAGAGGGGATGTGGTCATCATAGTGTGGCCTGGCACGGGCGCAAGCTGCGGCGAGCCGCGACGTGCAGTCTGCAATGTTATAAACACCGTGATAGTTTCCCCACGGCCGTCGGCGTAGCCTGCCTCCATCGCAAAGGAGCTGTTGCCATGGGCCACGACCACGATCACCTGCCATCCGAGATCCGCCACGAGAAACCCTTGTGGTGGGCGCTCGGCCTGACCTCCACCTTCCTCGTCGTCGAAGTGGTGGGCGCGTTCTGGACCAACAGCCTGGCGCTGTTGTCCGACGCGGCACACATGGCCACCGACGCGCTGGCCCTGATGATCGCGCTGGTCGCGGTGCGGCTGAGCCGGCGCCCGCCGGATGCGCGTCGCACCTACGGCTATGCGCGCCTGGAAGCGCTGGGCGCAATGATCAACGGCGCGATGCTGTTCGTGGTTGCCGGCTACATCCTGTGGGAAGCCGTCGGGCGCTTCAGCAAGCCGCAGGAGATCGCCTCCACCGGCATGCTGGTGATCGCCTCGGCCGGCCTGGTCATCAACCTGATCTCGATGCGCCTGCTGCAGGCCGGCAGCGGCGAGAGTCTCAACGTGAAGGGCGCCTACCTGGAAGTGTGGGCGGACATGCTCGGCTCGGTGGCGGTGATTGCGGGTGCGGTGCTGATCCAGTTCACCGGCTGGAAGCCGATCGATCCGATCCTGGCGGTGCTGATCGGCCTGTGGGTGTTGCCGCGCACCTGGGTGCTGATGCGCGAGGCGATCAACGTGCTGCTGGAAGGCGTGCCCAAGGGCATGGACGTGGCCAAGGTGCGCGACAGCCTGTCCAGCCACGCCGCGGTAATGGACGTGCATGACCTGCACGTGTGGGCGCTGGCCTCCAGCACGCCGGCGCTGACCGCGCATGTCGTTACGCGCGACGGCACCGATGCCGATGCGCTGCGCCGTGAGCTGAGCGGGCGCCTGCACGATGACTTCGGCATCGAGCACGTGACACTGCAGCTTGAAGCGGACCACTGCGGCGAAGCCTGTGGTGAGCCGGCGCCGGTGAAGGGCGGCGAGCATGAGGGCCATGAAGGTCATGACCACGACGAGGACGCGCAGGGCCATCGCGGCCACGTGCATCGTTGAATGAAAATGAAAGCCGCACCGGGGAATGCCCGGTGCGGTCATTCGTCCCGTCGCGAGGCCAGCCGATCCGCCAGCCGGGTCGGCTCCGGCAGCCGGTAACCGCGCAGGGTGCGCTGCACCCAGTCCAGCGCGGTATCGGCACTGACCCGATGGCCACCGGCCACGAACAGCGGCTTGCAGCGCAGCTTGCTGCGCAGCACCCAACCCAATTGCTCATCGCCATCGAGCAGCGGCGTATGCGCGCCGGCCTCGGCGCCCGGTTCGACGAAGCGGCCGACCAGTTTCGACTTGGCCACACCGATGCTGGGCAGGTCGGTGACCACGCCCAGATGCGCGGCCACGCCCAGCCGGCGCGGATGGCTGATGCCGTGGCCATCGACGAACACCAGTTCCGGCGTGCGTGGCAGCAGCGCCAGTGCGGCCAGCAGAGCTGGCAACTCCCGGAAGCTGAGCAGGCCGGGAATGTACGGCATCACCGTGGGAATGCGCGCTATTTCCTGCGCCACGGGCTGCAATGTCTTCGCATCCAGCAGGACCGCTGCGGCGCGGGTGGTGGCACCGTTGTCCTCAAAGCCCACATCCAGCCCGGCCAGCCAGCGCACGTTGCGTGGCAGGCGGTCCTGGCGCTCCACGCGGCTGGCAAGCTGGGTCTGCTGCGCGCGGGCAGCGGCGACGCTGCCTTCCCAGCGCCCGGGGTCGATCACCGTATTCATTGGCTGGAGCATCGCATGCGCGGCGCCACGGCCCGGTGAGCGGCAGCCGGGGCTACAATGGCGGCCTGCCTTTCCTCGCGTTGGAGACCCTGCAGTGACCCGTAAACTCGTACTGTTGCGCCATGGCCAGAGCCAGTGGAACCTGGACAACCGCTTCACCGGCTGGGTCGACGTCGACCTGACCGAGCAGGGGCGCCGGGAAGCGGCCGCCGCCGGTCGCCTGATGCGCGAGGAAGGCCTGCAGTTCGACGTCGCCCATACCTCCGTACTGAAGCGCGCCATCCACACCCTTCAGGGTGCGCTGGCCGAGCTGGAGCAGGACTGGCTGCCGGTGAACAAGTCCTGGCGCCTCAACGAGCGTCACTACGGCGGCCTGCAGGGCCTGGACAAGGCCGAGACCGCCGCCAAG
Organism: Stenotrophomonas sp. YJH_SMC_40; assembly: GCF_059368615.1. Taxonomy (NCBI): domain Bacteria; kingdom Pseudomonadati; phylum Pseudomonadota; class Gammaproteobacteria; order Lysobacterales; family Lysobacteraceae; genus Stenotrophomonas; species Stenotrophomonas sp. YJH_SMC_40. Next base: position 531,128 of record NZ_JCAFRX010000003.1, read on the forward strand.
CACGGCGAGGAGCAGGTCAAGGTGTGGCGCCGTTCGTACGACATCCCGCCGCCGCCGATGGAGCTGGAAGATCCGGGCCACCCGATCCATGACCGCCGCTACGCCGGCCTGGACCGCAACGCGCTGCCGGGCACCGAATCGCTGGCCACCACCCTGGATCGCGTGCTGCCGTACTGGCACGACGCGATCGCGCCGCAGCTGAAGGACGGCAAGACCGTGCTGGTCACCGCCCACGGCAACTCGCTGCGCGCGCTGTACAAGTACCTCAACAATGTCTCGCGCGAGGAAATCCTCGAGCTGAACATCCCGACCGGCATCCCGCTGCTGTTCGAACTGAACGACGACCTGACGGTGCAGTCGTTCCGCTACCTGGGCGACCCGGAAGCGGCGCGCAAGGCTGCTGAAGCCGTGGCCAACCAGGGCAAGGCGAAATAAGTAGATACCCACCGTTGGTGGGTATTCTTCTGCTGGGTGTGTGCGGACCAACGGTCTGCACACACCCGCTTGCGACCACGGGCGTTCCCCCTGTGACCTTTGGCCGGTCCCTGTCGTGGGCCTCCCCGGCTACCCTGTGAAATTACCCGCAGGAGAGCCTCATGAACGTCCGCAACCTGGTCCCGCTGGGCCTGACCATCGCCATCGCTGCCTCGCTGGCGGCCTGTGGCAAGAACGAAACCGCACCGGCGGCCGGTGCCGACGCCAAACCGGCCTTCGACCTGTCGCAGATCAAGACGCCGCTGATCTCGCTCAACAGCGCCGACCTCGATCCGGCCATCTCGGCCTGTACCGACCTCAATGGCTTCGTCAACAGCAAGTGGCTGAAGGCCAACCCGGTGCCGGGTGACCAGACCACCTGGGGCAGCTTCGAGATCCTGCGCGAGCGCTCGCTGGAAGTGCAGCACGCGCTGGTGCAGCAGGCCGCCGCCAGCCAGGCCAAGGCCGGCTCGGTGGAAGCCAAGATCGGTGACATCTGGAAGACCGGCAATGACGAAGCCAAGATCGAAGCCGCCGGCCTCGCGCCGCTGCAGCCGCAGCTGGACAAGATCACCGCGCTGAACGATACCGCCGCCATCACCCAGTACCTGCGCGACAGCCAGGCCGAGGGCAAGGGCGTGCTGTTCTCGCTGTTTGCCAATGCTGATTACAAGGATTCGGCCAACGTCATCGCCTACGTCGGCCAGGGCGGCCTGGGCCTGCCGGAGAAGGGCTACTACTTCGACGATGCGCAGGCCAAGATCCGCGACGCCTACGTGGCCTACATCGCGCAGGTGCTGACCCTGTCCGGCGTGGACGCCGCGCAGGCCGCCGAGCAGGCCAAGGCCGTGATGGCCTTTGAAACCCGCCTGGCCAAGGCCTCGATGTCGCGCATCGAAATGCGTGACCCGGCCAAGCGCTACAACCCGCTCAGCGCCGCAGACGCCGACAAGCTGACCCCGAACTTCAGCTGGACCGCGCTGTTCGACACCCTGAAGGTGCCGGCCGCACAGAAGTTCTCGCTGGCCCAGCCGGGCTTCTTCGGTGAAATGGACAAGATGCTGGCCGATGTGCCGGCCAGCACCTGGCAGGCCTACCTGCGCTTCCACACCATCGACGACGCCTCGCCGTACCTGAGCAGCCAGTTCGAGAAGGCCAACTTCGAGTTCTATGGCAAGACCCTGCGCGGCCAGCAGGAAATGCAGCCGCGCTGGAAGCGCGTGCTGGAGTCGGTCAACGGTGGCATGGGTGAAGCCCTTGGCCAGCTGTACGTCGACGCCGTGTTCCCGGCCGAGTCGAAGGTGGCCATGCAGCACCTGGTGGAGAACCTGTCGCAGGCATTGAAGGCGCGTCTGGAGCAGCTGCCGTGGATGGGCGAGGAAACGAAGAAGAAGGCACTGGAAAAGTGGGCCAGCTTCACCCCGAAGATCGGCTACCCGGACAAGTGGCGTGACTGGGCGGGCCTGCAGACCAACGGCGACAGCTACCTCGGCAACATGCAGGCAGCGCGTGCGTTCAACTACCGCTACATGCTGGACAAGATCGGCAAGCCGGTGGACAAGACCGAGTGGGGCATGACCCCGCAGACGGTCAACGCCTACTACAACGCCACCAAGAACGAGATCGTGTTCCCGGCGGCGATCCTGCAGGGGCCGTTCTTCGACGCCAAGGCCGATCCGGCGCTGAACTACGGCGGCATCGGTGCGGTCATCGGCCACGAAATGATGCACGGCTACGACGACTCGGGCAGCCAGTTCGCCGCCAACGGCAACTTCGACAACTGGTGGACCGACGCCGACCGCAAGGCCTTCACCGAGCGTACCGACCAGCTGGTTGCACAGTTCGATGGCTACGAGTCGGTGCCGGGCGTGTTCGTGAAGGGCAAGCTGACCCTGGGCGAGAACATCGGCGATCTGGGTGGCCTGACCGTGGCCTACGACGCACTGCAGATGGCGCTGAAGGAAGACCCGAAGGCGAATGTGGAAGTGGATGGCCACAGCCAGGACCAGCGCTTCTTCATGAACTGGGCCACCGTGTGGCGCCGCAACTTCACCGACGGTGAGCTGCGCGTACGCCTGAACACCGACCCGCATGCGCCGGCCAACTTCCGAGCCAACGGTGCACCGTCGAACATGCCGTCCTTCTCTGCGGCGTTCCAGTGCAAGGCCGGCGACGCGATGGTGCGTGCCGACGACAAGCGCGTGGTGATCTGGTAATCGATCACCCGTGATGCGTGCGAAAGGCCCGGCGAACGCCGGGCCTTTTGTTTTCCAGGCCGATAGCGATGAGCGGACGGGTAGAGTCGAGTGTCAGTCGACTATCGCGCGCAGCGCGGGATTTTCTCGATCCGAAGAGCAGTCGACTAACAGTCGACTCTACCGCCGGGCGTTTCACGTGCCGGGAGTCGACCAACCGGTTCGACGGAATCCGCTTGGTAGAGTCGACCGTTGGTCGACTATCGCGCGCAGCGCGGGATTTTCTCGATCTGGACGAAGGGCAGTCGACTAACAGTCGACTCTACCGGCGG